>NZ_JBJKFJ010000004.1:0-368110 GCF_050473265.1 Pseudomonas pichavaramensis
GGTTCAAGCGACTACTTCAGGCTGTCAAGGAAGCGGCGATAGAGCAGGGCGCTCTCCTCGGGGCGTTCGAGCATGGGGGCGTGGCCGACGTTGTCCATGATCGCCACGCTGGACTCATGCAGCAGTGGTTGCATGACCTCGATGCTGGAAACATCCAGTACGCGATCCTGCTTGCCCCACAGCAGCAAGGTCGGCGCCTTGATCTTGGGCAGTTCCGTTTCGAGCGGAATGTAACGCTCGACCAGCTGCCGGAATACCTGATCGTAATGCGCCGCGTTGGCCATGCTCTGTTCGGCCATGTAGTGTTTGAGCGACTCCGGCAGATAGGGCGGCTCGACGAAGACGAATTGCAGCAGGCGCTGGAAGTCCTGCGGGCTGCGTACGACCAGTGGGTTGCCGGCACCGCTCTCCAGCAACTGGAACAGTTCGCTCTTGTGGGGCGCGTCGACCCCTGCGTTGTCGAACAGCGCCAGTGAGCTGACATGCTGCGGATAGCGTGCAGCGTAGAGTGCGGCAATATGTCCGCCCATCGAGTTGCCCAGTACATGGGCTTTCTCGATCCCCAATACCTCTAGAATGTTAGCCAGGCGTTCGGCCTGGGTGCCGACGTCATAGCTGCCGGCTGGATGATCACTGTCGCCGAAACCTGGCAGGTCCAGCGCGATCACTTGGTAGTCATTGGTCAGGTAGCGCGAGAACCGCAGCCAGTTGTCCTTGTCCGCGGCAAAGCCATGGATCAGCACCAGTGTTTCGGCTGTGGCCGGTCCTCCCCGGTAGTAATGGATGTTAAGATCGCCGACACGCAGTTGTTCATGGCTGAGACCCGCCCGCTGCTGCTCGATCAGGCGCAGTCCTGCCAGTTGGGTTGCGGGAAAGAAGTACAGGATCGCTGCGCTACCCACGAGCAGCACCAGCAGCAAGAACAGCAGTTTTTTCATGGCGCGTCCTTATCGCGAATTATTATGGCGGCGCCATTAAGCTAGCATGAACGTAGAAGGTTTCCGGGATGCTTCATCATCCTGCCGATCCACGCATGAGCCGAGAGTAACCGATGCCTAAGCGTTACCCGTTTAAGTCGCTGTTGCTATGGTGCGCCTTGGTCCTGATCCCGATCACCGGTCTGGCTGCCGGCAAGTGCGAGCGTCTGGTGGCGACCGGCAATCCGGAGTATCCACCATATTTATGGCGTGATCCGCAGAATCCGCAGCAACTGATCGGGGCCAACGCCGACTTGCTCAAGCACCTGGCCAAGGAGCTGGGCGTTGTGGTCGACGTGATCTACACCGGTCCCTGGTCAAGGGCGCAGGACGAAGTGCGTACCGGTCGTGTCGATCTGCTCGCTGGAGCCTTCATCACGTTGCCGCGCCTGGAAAACATGGACTACGTGCATCCCGCCTTTTTCTTCACGCCCAGCGTGGTCTGGGTGCGCAAGGGAGAAGCTTTCCCCTATGGCAGTTGGATCGACCTGCAGGACTACAAGGGCGATACCCTGGTGGGTAACAGCTTTGGCCAGCAGTTCGATAGCTTTGCCAAGGAAAACCTGACTCTGGAAGGCGTTTCCAGCCTGACTCAGGCTTTTCAGAAACTGTTGCTCGGCCGCACCGACTATGTGCTCTATGAGCGTTACCCGGGCCTGGCACTCGCCGAAACCTTGGGCATGGACGATGACCTCGAGGTATTGGATCCGCCGATCTCCAGTGAAGGGTTGTATCTGACCCTGTCGCACAACTCGGCCTGTAACGAGCCGTGGTTGCGCGGACAGCTGGCGCGGAAAATGACAGAATTGGTCGCTGCCGGACTGCCTGAGCAGTTCCTGCAACGCAACCTGGAGTTGTGGAAGGCACAGCAGATGCAGCCCGACCCGGTTGGCGACGTTACTCAGTAGGAAATTTTCGTGATCAATCGAACCCTTACCTTGCTCATGGCGCTAGGTCTGGCTGCCTGTGCCAGCGACCCTGCGCCTATCGAGCAATTGCGCCTGACCGAGCAGGCACTGACTCAAGCCCAGGCGCTGGGCGTAGTCGGCGAGCAATCGCCATCGTTGCGCCAGGCAGAAGAGAAGTTCGTTCAAGCTCAGGCTGCACTGCAGGACGGCGAGAACAAAGAGGCGCGCCTGCTTGCCGAGCAGGCCGAGCTGGATGCGCGTCTGGCTGAGGCCGAACACGTCAATGCCAAGGGGCGTGAGCAACTGCTGGAAGTCAATCAACGCATCAATCGACTGCGCCAGCAATTGGGAGCCATGTGATGAAGGTTTCCGGTTATCTGGGTGGCCTGATGCTACTCGGCACGTTGCTCACCGGCTGCGCTGCCAATCAGCCGGCGAATGAGCAGGCTCTTGAGGCCGCACGTCTCAGCTTCCAGTCGGTCAAGGAAGATCCGGGTGTGCTGAGCACCGCACCCAAGGACGTCATTCGCGCGGGCGAGTCACTGGCCCGTGCTGAGCGGCTGTCCAGCTACTGGGGCAGTGGGGAGGATGTGCGTCATTACGCCTACCTCAGTCAGCGCTACGCCGAGATCGCCAGGCAGCACAGCGATATCAGCCTCAACCAGGAGCGCGTAGCCAAGCTCGAGCTGGAACGTCAGCGCCTGCAACTGACCCTGCGTGAAGCCAAGCTGCTCAGTGTGCAGCAGCACAACGGCTGGCTGGAGGAGCAGATGGTCAGCCTCGCCACCAGCGAAACCGAGCGTGGCCTGGTGATGACACTGGGCGACATGCTGTTCGATGCTGGTCGCGCAGAACTTCAGCCTGCGGCCAATCGCACGGTGCTCAAGCTCGTGCAGTTCCTGCAGATCAACCCACAACGCCGGGTGCGCATCGAGGGTTACACCGACAATACCGGCGATGCGGCGGAGAATCTGGAGCTTTCACGCGCGCGTGCGCAAGCGGTGGCGGATCTGCTTGTCGACCTCGGCATCGACGCCAAGCGTATCCAGGTCGCCGGCTATGGCGTCGATTTCCCTGTGGCTGAGAATGCCTCGGTGCGAGGGCGTGCTCAGAACCGCCGCGTGGAGATCGTCTTCTCTGATGAGCGAGGGCAGCTCGGCGCCGAGCGCTGATTCGATCTGCTTCCCGAAACCCCGGCATGCCCGTAATGCTGTTCATTTAAGGTTACAGACGTTGGCTCCCCTCTCCCATTCATGGGAGAGGGGCTGGGGGAGAGGGCTGAAAATGCCGCGAAACTGCCAGTTTCCCCTCTCCCTAACCCTCTCCCCAAAGGGGCGAGGGGACTAATCGCGTCCGACCACTTCTTATGTGAACAACATTACGGCATGTCCGGGGTTTTTCTTTCATGCGTCACAGATACAGATTTCGGCGAAGTGCTGTATGGCGCAGGCTGTTGCGATCTGTGCCGGTACAATTGTGTAAGAATAGTTTACTGTTATGCTCCAGTACCTCGGAGGATGACCCCATGACCAATCTGTTGCTCTATCAGCGTATCGCCCAGCAGTTGGCCGAAGATATTCGTCGTGGTGTCTACCAGCCGGGAGAGCGCGTGCCTTCGGTGCGCAAGATGAGCGCCCAGCTCAATGTCAGCCACGCCACGGTGTTGCAGGCTTACGCCAATCTCGAGGATCAGGGGCTGATCCGCGCTCGCCCGCAGTCCGGATTCTATGTGCATCAGACGCCAGCGTTGACCGCACCGACGCCGGATATCGCCAAGGTCGAGCGGCCTGGTCTGGTCACTCGTGCCAGCATCATCAATCAGGTGCTTACCGAATCACGGCGCGAGGGAGTGTTCCCGCTGGGCGCGGCAGTGCCGCATGTCGATTACCTGCCGGTGCGCGCGCTGCACCAGCAACTGGCCAAGGTCACTCGTTTTCACAGCCCGCGCGCGTTCAGCTACATGTTCAGCCCCGGTTTCGAACCACTGCGTCGACAGGTGGCGATCCGCATGCGCGATGCGGGCGTGGTGGTGGACCCGTCCGAAGTGGTGATCACTCACGGTTGTGTCGATGCGCTGCAGATGAGTCTGCGCGTGCTGACCAAACCGGGTGATCTGATTGCGGTGGAATCGCCGACCTATTACGGCCTGCTGCAATTGGCCGATCTGCTGGACCTCAAGGTCATCGAGATTCCTTGCGACCCCACCACCGGCATCAGCCTGGAAGCCCTGCAGTTGGCTGCGAATCAGTGGCCGATCAAGGCGCTGGTGCTAACCGCACGCTTGTCCAACCCGCTCGGTGGCACCATCCCCGAGGAGCGTCAGCGTCAATTGCTGCGCCTGGCAGGCGATTACGATTTCCAGATCGTCGAGGACGATATCTACGGCGAGCTGATGTTCGAGCAGGGGCCGACCAAGGCGCTGAAGTCGCACGACCGTGAAAGTCGGGTGATTTATTGCTCGAGCTTTTCCAAGACATTGTCGCCTGGGGTGCGTATTGGTTGGATCGTCGCGGGTAAGTATCAGGACGAGATCCAGCGTCTGCAGACCTTCTCCACGCATTCGGCCTGCAGCGTGACGCAGATGGCGGTAGCCGCCTATCTGGAGAATGGCGGGTATGACCGACATCTGCGGCATATCCGTCAGGAGTACCGCAAGAATCTCAGTGCTTTCCAGTTGGCGGTGCAGCAGTACTTTCCGGCCGGTACGCAGATGACCCGGCCCAAGGGTGGCTTCATCCTCTGGGTCAGCCTGCCGGCACGCGTCAACACCAAGGATCTGCATGTGCGGGCGCTGCAGCAGGGCATCTCGATTGCGCCGGGACTGATCTTCAGTAACACCGAGCAGTTCAACCACTGCGTGCGGCTCAACTGCGGCATCCCATGGAATCGCGAAGCGGAGCGGGCACTGATGACGCTCGGCATGCTCGCCACGCAGCTGTGCCAGGAAGTGGGCGGCTCATGGGAAGGCGAAAAAATCGCCTGATGCTTTAACCCGAACGAGCAAAGGGCTGCGTCTACCTGAGCGAAGGTCTCGTGCCATTGCTCAGGAGGTGCACCATGTCCGCTTATTCCGCATTGCTCGTTCGTCCGTTCGCTGCCGGCTTTTCCGTAGCAACCTTGCTGCTGCTCGCCGCCTGCAGCGCCTCTGGCCCGGAACCGGAAGTCCAGGCCCGTTCGGAGCCCACTGCGCCACTTTTGCGCGAACGCCTGGCTACACCGGCAGCTGCCGTGATGCCGGCAGAGGCCAGCCAGAAGCGTATGGCGACCTTGGCTTATGCTCCGGCCCCAATTGCCGATGCTTTACCACCGGGTTACCGCGACGAGTCGCGCGAGCAGTACCAGGCTTACGCCGATAACCCGGTGTTCGCCGTCGCCGATACGCCGGTTTCCACTTTCAGTATCGATGTCGATACCGGCAGCTACGCCAACGTGCGCCGCTTCCTCAATGGCGGGCAGCTGCCACCGAAGGACGCAGTACGCCTGGAGGAGCTGGTCAACTATTTCCCCTACGCCTACCCGTTGCCGCAGGGGGATGTGCCATTCGGCGTCAGCACCGAGCTGGCGGTGACGCCGTGGAACGCTGAGACGCGCCTGCTGCGCATCGCCATCAAGGCCTCTGATCGCAGTGTGGATGAGCTGCCGCCGGCCAACCTGGTGTTCCTGGTCGACGTGTCCGGCTCGATGCATCGCCGCGAGGGCCTGCCAATGGTGCAGAGTACGCTGAAGCTACTGGTCGAACAGCTGCGCCCGCAGGATCGCGTCTCGCTGGTCACCTATGCCGGTGATAGCCGGGTGGTGCTGGATTCCACGCCAGGCAGCGACAAGGCGAAGATCCGCGTGGCCATCGATCAGCTCAGTGCCGGTGGTTCGACGGCCGGCGAGTCGGGTATCCAGTTGGCCTACCAGCAGGCGCAAAAGCATATGATCGACGGCGGTATCAACCGCATCCTGCTGGCCACCGATGGTGACTTCAATGTCGGCATCAGCGACTTCGAGAGCCTCAAGCAATTGGCGGCCGACAAGCGCAAGAGCGGCGTCTCGCTGACCACGCTGGGTTTCGGGATGGGCAATTACAACGAGCGCCTGATGGAGCAGTTGGCAGATGCCGGCAACGGCAATTACGCCTATATCGACAACCTGCGCGAGGCGCGCAAGGTGCTGGTTGATCAACTCGGTTCGACCCTGGCTACGGTGGCCAGCGATGTGAAGCTGCAATTGGAATTCAATCCGAGTGAAGTCAGCGAGTACCGCCTGCTGGGCTACGAGAATCGTGCGCTCAAACGCGAAGACTTCAGCAACGACAAGGTCGATGCCGGTGATATCGGCGCCGGGCATACCGTCACCGCGCTGTACGAAATCGTCCCGGCCGGTGGCAAAGGCTGGTTGGAACCACTGCGCTATCAGACCGCTGCCCAGCCCGCCAGCAAGAGCGGCGAACTGGCCTGGTTGCGGATTCGCTACAAGGCGCCAGGAGAGGTGAGCAGTCGACTGCTGGAGCGTCCCGTCGCGCGTGCCGAGGCCAAGCCGATTACGGCCGCCAGCGAGGATCTGCGTTTCGCCGCAGCAGTTGCCGCCTTTGCCCAGCGGCTCAAGGATGGGCGCTATACGGTCGACTTCGACCTGGCGCAGAGCATCGAATTGGCGCGCTCGGCCAAGGGCGAGGACCGTTTCGGCTTGCGTGGCGAGTTTATCCAGCTGGCCGAAATTGCTCAGAGCCTGCAAACTTCCGGCTCCACACCAGTAAGAGTTCAGCAGTGAACGCACCTCTCACGGATGACGACGCCGCGCTGCTGCGGCGTTACCGCCGCGGCGATGCTGCGGCCTTCAATGCGTTGTATCAGCGCCACCGGCTGGGCCTGTTCCGCTTTCTGCTCGGGTTGTGTGGCGATAACACCCTGGCCGAAGAAGTGTTCCAGGAAACCTGGATGAGCCTGATCCGCAGTCAGAGCGAGCAGCGCGAGGCGGTGCTGTTCAAGACCTGGCTCTACCAGATCGCCCGCAACCGCCTGATCGATCATTGGCGCAAGACGGGTAGCCATCAGGCCGGGCATGACGAATACGATGAGGGCCAGCATGCCCAGGCCGACCCCCAGCCTGGCCCCGAGCAGCAATGGAGCCTGAGCCGCGACAGTGAACGGCTGCAGGCGGCGCTGGCCGATCTGCCGGAAGATCAGCGCGAAGTGTTCCTGCTGCGCGCCCATGGCGACCTGGAACTGAACGAGATTGCCGAGTTGACCCGCACGCCGGCGGAGACGGTCAAAAGTCGTCTGCGCTATGCCCTGCAGAAACTGCGCCGGCTGCTGGCCACCGAGGAGTTGTCCGCATGACCCATGAACGAGAACCTCTGGACCACGAGCAGGCACTGCTGGCGCATTTCCGTGCCCATGGCAGCGGCGAGCCCTCGGCTGAGCTGGATGCGCATATCCTGAAGGCGGCAAGCATCGCCGCCCGTGAAACGAGGCAGGCTGAAGCAACCGGTCGTGACGCCGGTTGGGCGCAGCGGCTCCATCAGTGGCTATTCGGTAGCGGCCGTCAGCGCTGGTCGGTGGCGGTGGCCGGGCTGGCGTGCGTCGGCATTGGCGTCAGCCTGACCTGGCGCACGTTTGAGCAGGCCCCGGGGACCTTCGACAGCGTACCGCCCAGCGTGATGATGAGCCCGCCAGCCCCGGCGCCGATGGCGGCCAAGCGCGCCGAGGAAAATGAGTCGGTGGCCCGCATGGCCGAGCCGCGAGAGCGCATGAAGAGTGAGGTCAGGGCACGTCAGGCCGCACCTGCGGCATTGGCCGATATGATGCCCGCACCCGCTGCAGTCGAGCCTCTTGCCGAGCTGGTCATGCAGAGTGAGCCGCGCGAGGCGTTGTTACGTTTGTTGGCGCTGCGCAAGGCCGGCAAACAGGAAGAGGCGCAGCAGCTACTGGAGCAGCTCGAGGTCGATTATCCGCAGCTGGATATCGACGCCGAGCTCGCGCATCTGCTCGCCGAGCCCCCGACTGAGTGAGGCGCCGAAGTAAAAGTCATGTAAGTCAGCTTGTCAGGCGCGCCCATGCGGAGGAGCATGGGCGCGTTATTGATCGAGTTACCCTTGTCCCATGATGCGTAAGTTCATTTTTCTGTTGCTGTGTCTGGCTGGGTTGAGCGCCTGTGAGCGTACGCCGGAGCCCGTTGCGCAGCAGTCAGCCCCGGCAGCGGCGGCGGTTGCAGAGCCTGCACCTGCGGCCGTTGCCGATACCGCCGAGCCCCAGCCTATGGAACCCGCGCCGCCTGCCAAGGTGGTCGCAAGCAAGCCCGCAGCCCCCGCCAAGGCGCCAATAGCCGCTAAGACTCCACCCGCCAAACCGGCAGAGCCCGAGTCCAGGCCGGCGCTGGATCTGAGCGTGCCGCACGAGCTGTTCGAACAGGCGCTGGAGAGCGAGACGCGTGAGGAACTCGCGCCCGTGCTGCCGGCGCTGTTTGGCGAGAAACCCGAGGTCCAGAGCCCATTTCAGATCAGCGGTCGACTGATCAGTAACGAGCGGGTGGATGACTACTGGGACTCCATCGAAGGGGCCGAGTTGCAGTTCGAGTTCAAGCAGTAGCAGGGGCGGCGCACGCGCGCGGTTGAAGACTGCTAGAAACGGTAGTGTTGCTCTGTGATGGCAGCATGCAGTTCGCCATCCAAGCGCTGGAAACCTTGCGAACCAGGCAGGCGCACGTAGAGCGGGCCATCGACTTGGTTCGGGTCATAGCCGGTTTGCTTCAGGTCCGTCTTCTTGTACTTGAAGGTGCCGGTGGTCTCGACCTCGCCGAGCAGGCGCACGAACAGCGGCGCGGCATAGGCCGGCAGTTCTGCGTCGAGATGGATTGCCAGGGCGGTACCGTCCAGCTCGTAGCTCTGACTCAGGCGCAGCGCGGCCATGCCGCAGCGGCCATTGGTGCCGGGTATCTCCACGCCGTAGACCACCGCATCCTCGACGCCGGGGAAGGCACCCAGCACGTTTTCCACCTCGGTGGTTGAAACGTTCTCGCCCTTCCAGCGGAAGGTGTCGCCGAGGCGGTCGACGAACTGCGCGTGTTTGCAGCCGATGTCGCGCATCAGATCGCCGGTATTGAACCAGGCGTCGCCTTTCTTGAATACATCACGCAGGATAGCCGCCTCGCTCTTGGCCGGGTCGGTGTAACCATCGAACGGCCACTTGGCGCTGATTTCGCTGATCAGCAGACCCGCTTCGCCCTTGTCGGCCTTTTGCAGAAAGCCGCTGCGGCTGCGCACGGGACGGTCGCTCTCCAGGTCGTAGCGAACGATGGCGTAGGTCGCAGGTGTATAGCCGACAGTGTTGTCGAAGTTGAAGACGTTGGTGAAGCCGATGTTGCCTTCGCTGGAGGCATAGAACTCGGTGATTTGTTCGATGCCGAAGCGCTGCTTGAACTCGGCCCAGATCGACGGGCGCAGACCGTTGCCGATCATGCAGCGCAGGTTGTTGTTCTCTTCGCTGTCAGTGTGCGGCTGATTGAGCAGGTAGCGGCACAGTTCGCCGATGTAGCCGAAGCACGTGGCGTTGTAGCGCTGCACGTCGTTCCAGAAGGCGCTGGCGGAGAACTTGCGGCGCAGGGCAATGGCGGCGCCGCCGGCCAGGGCCGCGCTCCAGCATACGGTGACGGCGTTGTTGTGGTAGCAGGGCAGGGTGAGGTAGAGCACGTCGTGCTCGTTCAGGGTCAGGCCGGAGTGGCCGAAGCCACCGTAAGCCTTGATCCACTTGCCATGGCTCATGATCGAGGCCTTGGGCAGGCCGGTGGTGCCGGAGGTGTAGATCAGGAAGCAGGCGTCCTTCATGCGTACATGCTGGCTGTCCGGCGGGTTGTCCTCGGCCTGGCCGCTGGCGGTCTGCATGAGGTTGAGCCAGCCGCCCGGCGCCTGGCCGGGATCACGCAGGCAATCCTGATCGGCGATCCAGTAACGACGGGCATGATGGTTGTGCAACTGTTCGGCGATCTCGTCGAAGGCGCCTCGCAGTTCGTCGCCGATCACCAGAAAGCCGGGTTTGACCAGATTGAAGCTGTGTGCCAGCACCTTGCCTCGCTGGGTGGTATTGATCAGCGCGCCGGCCGCGCCGAGCTTGCTCAATGCGGCAAGGATCGCCAGCAGTTCCAGACGGTTCTCCAGCATTACCGCGACTACGTCGCCGTGGCCGACGCCCTCGGCCTTGAACGCCCAGGCCAGGCGATTGGCCCAGGCATTGAACGCGCGGTAGTTGAGTTGACGGTTTTCATCCATCAGCGCCGGACGTTCGGGGTGGCATTCGGCGGCGCGCTGCAGGGCCCAAGCCAGCGACAGGTTCTTCTCGCGGTTGCGGATACCGGCGTAGTACAGGCCGCGCAGCATGCGTGGCACACGTGGCAGATGCTGTGGCAGGTGGGCCAGAAAGCGGAAGGGTGAAATCAGATCGGCTTGGCTCATGGGGGCTCGCACTTTGGCTGTTATGAGTTGGAGGCGAGTCCTGACTCTAGTCAGCGTGGTTCGCTCCAGCCATGGCTCTGGTGCGCTCAGCGGCGGGCAGATCGGCAAATAGCATTACCGCTCGCAGGATGTGCCGTGCGCACCGGGCAAGGCGCGAATCCCACGGTTGTCTCGGTGCGCGTGGCGCACCCTACGGATCGGGGTACCTGTAGCCCGGATTGCATCCGGGCAGCTTCCGAGGCTTCAATCGACGAACAGGTCTGGCACCAGGCTGCCGCCCGCGGGATCGAAGCGGTACTGTTCGAAGTCGCTGACGCCCTGTTCACGCAGGATGTCCTCGTCGATCAGCAGGCGCCCGCTGATGCTGCGACCTTCGCTGCTCAGAATTACGTGGGCCGCGTCGGCCATGATGGCCGGGGTGCGTGCACGCTTGAACGCGTCGCGGCTGCCCAGCTCGAACTCGATGGCGGCGGTGGCGATCATGGTTTTCGGCCAAAGCGAATTGACGCTGATGCCGTATTTCTTGAATTCCTCATGCATGCCCAGGGTGAGCATGCTCATGCCGTACTTGGTCACGGTGTAGGGGCCGTGCTGGGCGAACCACTTGGTATCGAGGTTGAGTGGGGGTGAAAGGTTGAGAATGTGCCCGTTCGAGCTCTTCTTCAGATAGGGCAGCGCCGCCTGGCTACAGACCATCACTGCGCGGGTGTTGATCTGGTACATCAGGTCAAAGCGTTTGGGTTCGAGTTTCTCCACGCCCACCAGCTTGATCGCACCGGCGTTGTTGATCAGCGCGTCGATGCCGCCGAAATGCTCGGCAGCCTCGGCCATGGCGGCGGCCACGGTTTGTTCGTCACGCACATCCAGTTGCAGGGCCAGTGCCTTGCCGCCAGCGGCCTCGACCTCGGCGGCGACGCTGTGGATGGTGCCTTGCAGTTTCGGGTGCGGCTCGGCGCTCTTGGCCGCGATAACGATATTGGCACCTTCGGCGGCAGCCTTGAGAGCGATCTCGCGGCCAATGCCGCGGCTGGCACCGGTGATGAACAGGGTTTTGCCGGAAAGTGACATGGACGTTCCTTTTGTTGTTTTTGATGTGCGTAGGGTGCGCCGTGCGCACCGCCGGATTTTTTGGTGCGCACGGCCTAGGCGGCCCCGCGACACCTACGAAGCAGCTTCGATCTCCACCAGCAACTGGCGATTCTTCACCTGATCGCCCTGGCTCACGCCAACGCGGCGGACGATGCCGTCGACGCCGGCCTTGAGCGGGTGCTCCATCTTCATCGCTTCCAGCACCACCAGCAGTTGCCCCTTGCTCACGCTGACGCCCTCGGCGATCAGTACGTCGACGATGGCGCCATCCATCGGCGCCTTCACCGCGCCGCTGCTGGCGGCGTTCTGCCCGCCGGCCGGCTCGTGGGTAACATCCTGCAGCTCCAGATTGCCGTGTTCACCGTACAGCCACAGGCGCTCACCTTCGATGTGATAGGCCTGGCGGCGGCGCACGCCGTCCAGCTCCAGAGTCAGCCAGCGACCGTCGCTGGCCAGCAGGCGCACAGGTAGTTGCTCCTCGCCCCGACGCACGCAAAGGTGCGCTTGCGGGCCGCTGGCGAGCACATCCAGCTCCACGGCGTGCTTGTGTTCGCCCTGCTTGAGGACAAAGCGCCAGGGTGCGCTGCCGGCGCTGCGCCAGCCGGACAGGCCTGGCTGGTGCGCACGGGCGTCGGCCGAGACCTGATAGAGCAGGGCAGCGGCGATGGCCAGTTCGGCCAGGCTGGCCGTGTGTGGCTGCAGGCTTGGGTCATCAGCGAAGTGTTCGGCGATAAAGGCGGTGCTGGCGTTGCCGGCGGCGAACTGCGGGTGCTTGAGCAGGTTGGCGAGGAAGCGCCGGTTGCCGTTCACACCCAGCAGTACGCACTGCTCGACGGCCCGCACCAGCTTGCGCCGCGCTTCGTCGCGGGTTGCGCCGTAGGCGATGACCTTGGCCAGCATCGGGTCGTAGAAGGGCGTGACAGCCTGGCCCTCGACCAGGCCGTGGTCGATACGCACGCCGGCCAGCAGCTCAGGTTCCCAGCGCAGCACCTGGCCGGTTTGCGGCAGGAAACCGGCGGCCGAATCCTCGGCGTACAGGCGTACTTCCATGGCATGGCCAGTGAGGTGAATATCCTCCTGCTTGAGCGGCAGAGTTTGGCCCTCGGCGACGCGAATTTGCCAGGCCACCAGATCCTGCCCGGTGATCAGCTCGGTAACCGGGTGCTCGACCTGCAGACGGGTGTTCATTTCCAGGAAGAAGAATTCGCCGGAGGTATCGAGGAGGAATTCCACGGTGCCGGCGCCGACGTAACTCACCGAGGCTGCAGCCTTGACCGCCGCTTCACCCATGGCCTTGCGTAGCTCCGGCATCATGACCGGGCAGGGGGCTTCCTCGACCACCTTCTGGTGGCGACGTTGCACCGAGCAGTCGCGCTCGCCGAGATAGACGATATTGCCGTGCTGGTCGCCAAAGACCTGAATCTCCACATGGCGCGGGCGGATCACCGCCCGTTCGAGGATCAGCTCGCTGGAGCCGAAGGCGTTCTGCGCCTCGGAACGGGCGGTGCGGAGCTGACCCAGTAGTTCGGCGGATTCCTGTACCAAGCGCATGCCGCGACCGCCGCCACCGGCGCTGGCCTTGATCATCAGCGGGTAGCCGATGCGCTCGGCCTCGCTAGCCAGGGTGTCGTCATCCTGCGCCGCGCCTTCGTAGCCGGGAATGCAGGGCACGCCGGCGTCACACATGGCGATCTTGGACAGGCGCTTGCTGCCCATCAGGTGGATGGCCTCGATACTCGGGCCGATAAAAACGATGCCGGCTGCCTCACAAGCGCGGGCGAAGTCGGCATTCTCGGAGAGGAAGCCATAGCCCGGGTGGATGGCGTCGGCGCCGGTCTTGCGCGCGGCTTCGATAATGGCGTCGATACGCAGGTAGGACTGGCTGACCTGGGCCGGGCCGATGCACACGGCTTCGTCGGCGATCTGTACATGGCGGGCGTCGGCATCGGCTTCGGAGTACACCGCCACGGTGCGGTAGCCAAGTTCGAGAGCGGTACGCATCACCCGGCAGGCGATCTCGCCGCGGTTGGCGATGAGGATCTTGTTGAATGCGGGCATCTTTGTGCTCCTGTGGGGCGATCCCCGGATTGCATCCGGGCTACGGTCTATTTGTTCCCTATCCCCTTGGGGAGAGGGGAGCTACTACAGCGCCCACTTCGGCTTGCGTTTCTGCACGAAGGCCATGGTGCCCTCGACCCCCTCGGCGCCGGTCACAGCGGCGGAGAACTGTTCGGCGGCGCGGTCGAGTAGTGGGCCTAGGGCTTCGTGTTCGCTGGCCAGCAGCAGGGCCTTGGTCTGGGCATTGGCCTGGGGCGCGCATTGGCGAATCTGTTCCAGGGTTTCGTCCAGACGCTGCTGCAGGGCGGTCTCATCGTGCTCGCAGTAATGCACCAAGCCCAGGCGCAGGGCCTCGGTACCGCCTACGCGGGCTGCAGTCAGGGCCAGGCGGCGCGCCTGGGTCAGGCCGATGCGGTGCACGACGAAGGGGGCGATCTGCGCCGGGAGGATGCCCAGCGTGGTTTCCGGTAGGCCGAATCTGGCGCTGCTGGCGGCGATGGCCACATCGGATACGCAGACCAGGCCGAAGCCGCCGCCGAGCACGGCGCCTTCCAGCACCGCTACCATTACTTGTGGTGCAGCCTGGGCCTCTTCCAGCAGTGCACCGAAGGCGCGGTTCTGCTCGCGGTAGGCGTCGCCGCCCTTGGCGCGTGCTCCGGCCATATCCTTGATATCGCCGCCGGCGCAGAAGTGGCCACCGGCGCCGCGCAGGACAAGAGCGCGCACGTCTGGCTCATGGCGCACGGCCTCCAGGGTCGCACGCAGCTCGCCGACCATGGCCAGGCTCATGGCGTTGCGGCTGTCCGGACGATTCAGGGTGATGTGCAGCACGCCTGCGTCGAGGTTCAGCCGCAGGGTTTCGCAGTGGGGCAGGTCGCTCATGGATACACCTTTGATTTCGAAGGTTCTCGGCTGAAGCCGCTCCTACGGTGCGTTGATCGTTTCCACGCTCTGCGTCGAAGGGCATGGGCGCTGTCGCAGAATCACACCGGGCTATTTTTTCTTCCCGGGTAGGATGCCCATCAGCTTGCAGATGATGCCGAGCATGATCTCGTCGGCACCGCCGCCGATGCTGACCAGGCGCACGTCGCGGTAGGCGCGCGACACCGGGTTGTCCCACATGAAGCCCATTCCGCCCCAGTACTGCAGGCAGGCGTCGGACACCTCACGCCCCAGGCGGCCTGCCTTGAGCTTGGCCATCGACGCCAGCTTGGTCACGTCGCGGCCCTTCACGTATTGCTCGGTGGCCTGGTAAACCAGCGCGCGCAGGGCTTCGATCTCGGTTTGCAGCTCGGCCATGCGGAAGTGGATGACCTGGTTGTCGATCAGCGGTTGGCCGAAGGTGTGGCGCTGCTTGCAGTAGTCGATGGTGGTGTCGACGCAGTGCTCCAGACCCTTGATCATGTTGGCCGCGCCGAACAGGCGTTCCTCCTGGAACTGCAGCATCTGCATCATGAAGCCGGCGCCCTCGTGGCCGATGCGATAGCGCTGCGGCACGCGCACGTTGTCGAAGAACACCTGGGCGGTCTCCGAGCTGCGCATGCCGAGTTTGTCCAGGTGCGGACTGACGCTGATGCCCGGGGTCTTCATCGGCACCACGATCAGCGATTTGTTGACGTGCGGCTTGTCATCGCTGGTATTGGCCAGCAGGCAGATGAAGTCCGCCGACGGCGAGTTGGTGATCCACATCTTGCTGCCGTTGATCACGTAGTCGTCGCCGTCCTTGCGTGCAGTGGTCTTCAGCCCCGCCACGTCGGAGCCGGCGCCGACCTCGGAGACGCCGATGCAGCCGACCATCTCGCCGCTGATGGCCGGGCGCAGGAACTCGTCGCGCAACGCGTCGGAGCCGAAGCGGGCCAGGGCAGGGGTGCACATGTCGGTCTGCACGCCAATGGACATCGGGATGCCGCCGCAATGGATGGTGCCGAACTCTTCGGCGGCCACGATCGAGTAGCTGTAATCCAGGCCCATGCCGCCGAACTGTTCAGGTTTGGAGATGCCCAGCAGGCCCAGTTCGCCGGCCTTGCGGAAAATATCGTGGATGGGGAAGCGGCCTGCCTTCTCCCACTCTTCGACGTGCGGATTGATTTCCTTGTCGACGAAGTTACGGACGGTGCGGCGGAGTTCTTCGTGTTCCTGGGTGAAGATCATTGTTGTTGTTCTCCGTAGGGTGCGCCGTGCGCACCGAATCTTTGTGTGGGGTCAGAAACGGGCAACGCCGAAACGGTTTGATTTCAACGGCCGCAGATTGGCTTCTGCGCAAATATCCAGCAAAAAGCCGAGCAGCTTGCGCGTATCACGCGGGTCGATCAGGCCGTCGTCCCACAGGCTGGCGGTGCCGTACAGCGCCGTGGACTGGCTGTCGAGCTTCTGCGCGGTCACGCTTTCCAGCATATCGAGCATCTTCGGGTCCGCTTCCTTGCCCTCCTTGGCGTGTTTTTCCTCGGTGACGATGCGCAGCACCTTGCCGGCCTGGGCGCCGCCCATCACCGCGGTGCGGCTGTTGGGCCAGGCGAAGATGAAGCGTGGGTCGAGGCCGCGCCCGCACATGGCGTAGTTGCCGGCACCGTAGGAGCCGCCAACGACGATGGTCAGCTTGGGTACGCTGGCGTTGGCCACCGCCTGGATCATCTTCGAGCCGTGCTTGATCACGCCGCTGCGCTCGGACTCGGTGCCGACCATGAAGCCGGTGGTGTTGTGAAAGAACAGGATCGGCGTGTTGCTCTGCTCGCACAGCTGGATGAACTGCGCCGCCTTGGCCGCACCCTGCGGGGTGATCGGGCCGTTGTTGCCGATGAAGCCGCAGGCCTGGCCTTCGATTCGCAGCTGGCCGCAGACGGTCTGGCTGTCGAACTCGTGCTTGAAGTCGAGAAATTCCGAACCGTCGGCGATGCGTGCGATGACCTCGCGCACGTCGTAGGGCTTCTTGGCATCGGCGGGTACCAGGCCGAGCAATTCTTCGGCTGGATGCAGCGGCTCGCGCCAGGTGCGTTTCTCACGCGCGGGCAGTTGTTGGTTCCACGGCAGCATGGCGAGAATCTCGCGCGCCAGGCGTACACCGTCGGCGTCGTTCTCGGCCAGGTACTCGGCGGTGCCGGCGACCTGAGCGTGCATTTCGGCGCCGCCGAGTTGTTCGTCGCTGGCGATCTCGCCGGTGGCGGCCTTGAGCAGAGGCGGGCCGGCCAGGAACATCTTGGCCTTGCCACGCACCACCACCACGTAATCCGACAGGCCCGGCTGATAAGCCCCGCCGGCGGTGCTGGAGCCGTGCACCACGGTGATCTGCGGCAGGCCCATGGCGGACATGCGTGCCTGGTTGGCGAAACCGCGCGCGCCTTCGACGAAGATGTCGGCGGCGTAGTTGAGGTTGGCGCCGCCGCTTTCGGCCAGGGTCACCACCGGCAGCTTGTTCTCGACCGCGATCTGCTGCAGGCGCAGGGATTTCTTCAGACCGGTGGGGGAGATGGTGCCGCCCTTGATCGCGCTGTTGTTGGCGATCACCAGGCAGCGCACCCCAGCGATATAGCCGATGCCGGCGATCAGACCGCCGCCGGCCTGGCTGCCGTCCTTGTCGTCGTGCAGCTTGTAGCCGGCCAGCGAAGCCAGTTCGAGAAAGGGCGCGCCGGCATCGAGCAGCAGGTTGAGGCGTTCGCGTGGCAGCAACTGGCCGCGCTTGTCGAACTTGGCCTTGGCCTCGAACGCCTTGTCCAGCACCTTCTGCTCGACCTCGCGGAAGCTGGCGATGGCGCTCAGCATGGCCTCGCGGTTCTGCGCGAAGGCCTCGCCATGCACGTCGATTTCCGATTGGATCACGGGCATCGCCTTACTCCTGATCTTTCAGTACGTCGGGTACATAGGCCCGATGGAAACCGTTGTAGGGCTCGCTGTTTTTCGCCTTGCCTAGCGTCCAGGCACGGGTGCCCTGGCTGGCGGCGCCGTCGATGCGGATGGTGTTGCCGCTGATGAAGTTGGCGCCGGGGCTGAGCAGAAAGACGATGGCCGCAGCCACCTCGGACTCGCTGCCGATGCGCTGCAGCGGCACGTGATCCTTGAGGTTGCGGATCATGTTTTTCATCGACTCGGGGTAGGTGTCCATGCCGCTGGAGGCGATCCAGCCGGGCGCCACGGCATTGACCCGCACACCGGCATGACCCCACTCGTAGGCGGCGGTCTTGGTGAAGTTGTCCATACCGGCCCGTGCTGCGCCCGAATGGCCCATACCGGGCATGCCGCCCCACATGTCGGCGAGCATGTTGACGATGGCGCCGCCATGCTTGCTCATGCTCTGCAGGAAGACTTCCTTGGCCACCAGGAAACCGCCCACCAGGTTGGTGCGCACCACGGTCTCGAGGCCTTTCTGGTTGATGCCGATCAGCGGCGCGGGGAATTGGCCGCCGGCATTGTTCACCAACTGATGGATACGCCCGTGCTCCGCGACTACCGTGCTGACCATGGCCTTCACCGCATCCTCGTCGCGGATGTCGCAGACTTGCCAACTGGCGCTGCCGCCATCTTCGATGATCTCGCCGCAGGTCGTTTCCAGCTTGTCCTGCTTGCGCCCGACCAGCACCAGATGGGCGCCGAGATGGGCCAGCTCGTGGGCCACGCAGCGGCCGATGCCGCTGCCGCCGCCGGTGACGAGAATGGTCTGGCCTGCGAACAGGCCGGGTTTGAATACCGAGTCGTATGCCATTGTTGTTTTCCTTGTTGCACCTGCATCGGTTTATGTAGGAGCCAGCTTGCTGGCGATGCTTTTGCGTTGTCGATGATCGCGGGCAAGCCCGCTCCTACAGGCTGTCGGCCAGCGCTCTTGGCACCGGCACCGGAAACTCCAGCAGCTGCTGGGCGAAAGCCTTGCCCTGCGGGTCGATGCGCAGGCTGGCGACGCCGCCACCGCCCAGCGCGTTCTCCAGCAGGAAGTTGAGGCTGTGGCTGCCCGGCAGGTACCAGCGGCTGACCCGGCCCTGCTCGGCGTCCAGGGTATGCGCCATCCAGTTGGCCACGGCTTCGGGGGTCAGCGCAGCGGCGATCCAGGCCAGGTATTCGGGTTTTCTCGCCATGACGCCGATGTTGCTGTGGTTACCCTTGTCGCCAGAACGGGCCACGGCCAGGTGGATCAGCGGCACGGCAGCCTCGGCTTCGCCCATCGGCACCGGCAGGGCGGCTGGAGCGCGGAGCTGATTCGGGTCGAAGGTATCGACCTGCGGCAGGGCGACCGCTTGGCGTTCGCCACCGATCTCGACGCTCAGGGCGCAGGCACTCTTGTCCACCAGGAAGCTGAACAGGCGGATCACCGGGTAGACAGTGGGGCGGCCACCGACGATACCCGTCAGACCCGGTGCCATACCGGTGGCGGCCTGAGCGATCTCACGGGAGAAGAGCACCAGCGCTTCCTTCTTGGCGTGACGAGCGGCGACTTTCACCACCACCTCGCGGCTGTACTTGTGCTGCGCATGGGCGCCGTAGGTGGCCTCGCTACCGAGCAGCTCGATGCTGACTTCCTGGTAAGGCCCCCAGCCACGTTCGGCGAACAGCTCTTCGGTCTTGTTGATGATCGCCTGGGCGACGCGTTCGGCCTTGGCCACGGCATCGATGCCGGCTAGCAGGAAACTGGCGGTGCAGCGGAAACCGTCCGGGTGTGTAGCGCTGACCTTATACTGGTCGGTCGGCGGCAGGCCGCGTGCGCCCTGGAGTTGC
The DNA here is from genome assembly GCF_050473265.1 of Pseudomonas pichavaramensis. Classification (NCBI taxonomy): domain Bacteria; kingdom Pseudomonadati; phylum Pseudomonadota; class Gammaproteobacteria; order Pseudomonadales; family Pseudomonadaceae; genus Pseudomonas; species Pseudomonas pichavaramensis. The sequence goes on from NZ_JBJKFJ010000004.1 coordinate 19,164, forward strand.
ACGCGGTTGTCGCCGACCTGGCTCAGCTCGACCTGGGTGAAGTCGCAGATCACGTCTGGCAGCAGATAGGCGCGCGGGTCGCCAATCTCGTAGAGCATCTGCTCGCCGACGGTAAAAGGCGTGACCAGGCCGCCGGAACACTCCGGCTTGGTCACGACGAAGCGGCCATCGTCCTCAACGATGACGATGGGAAAGCCGATGTGCTCGTAGTCCGGCACATCGCGCCAGTCGGTGAAGTTGCCGCCGGTGCACTGCGCGCCGCATTCGATGATGTGCCCGGCCAGGGCGGCCTGGGCCAGTTTGTCGTAGTCGTCCCAGGCCCAGCCGAATTCGTGCACCAGGGCGGCGCTGACCACGGCGCTGTCGACCACGCGGCCGGTGATGACGATGTCGGCGCCCTGTGCCAGCGCGGCGACGATGCCGGGAGCACCCAGGTAGGCGTTGACCGAGACGCAGAAGGGCGGCAATGCGGCGCCGCTGAACATTTCGCGGGTGCCAGCCTTGACCAGCTCGCCGAGCTTGGGCTGCAGGTTATCGCCGTGCAGCACGGCGATTTTCAGCTTCACTCCGGCTTGCTCGCAGACAGCGCTGAGAGCAGCGGCGCAGGCCATCGGGTTGACCCCGCCGGCGTTGCTGATGACGCGGATCTGCTTGGTCGCCAACTCACTGAGCAGAGGCGTGAGCACTTCGACAAAGTCACGGGCGTAGCCATCGTCAGGCTTCTTCATACGGGCACCGGCCATGATCGACATGGTGATCTCGGCCAGGTAGTCAAATACCAGGTAATCCAGTTCGGCCCCGCGCACCAGTTGCGCGGCAGCGGTGGAGGTGTCGCCCCAGAATGCGGAGGCGCAGCCGATGCGTACGGTTTTAGACATTGGAGTGGCCCGTGACACATTGAAAAGATGGCTCGACATTACCAAGCAAGCGCTTGGTTGAAAAGCGGGAAGGGAGGGCAAACTGGCCAAAAGTACGGCCAAGCGCTTGCTTGGTCGGTGGCGGGCGCATACATTTCATCAAGTAAGACAAGCACTTGCCGGCTGCATCAAGAATTGATCAGAACAACTGCCGAGCAGGGCAATGAGGGGAGAAGTCAGCGTGGAAGAACACAAGGCTCAGGCCGTGATGCAGGAGCTGGTCGACACTGGCCAGGTGACCGATCCGGACAGTGCCCGCGGCAAGCTGCTGCAGATGGCGGCCCACCTGTTCCGCAGCAAGGGTTATGAGCGCACCACGGTACGTGATCTGGCGTCGGCCATTGGTATCCAGTCGGGCAGCATCTTCCATCACTTCAAGAGCAAGGACGAGATTCTGCGCTCGGTGATGGAAGAGACCATCATCTATAACACCGCTTTGATGCGTGCGGCGTTGGCCGAAGCGCAAGGCACTCGCGAGCGTTTGCTGGCGTTGATCCGTTGTGAACTGCAGTCGATCATGGGTGGCACCGGCGAAGCGATGGCGGTGCTGGTTTACGAATGGCGCTCATTGTCAGACGCTGGGCAGGCGCAAGTGCTGGCTCTGCGTGATACCTACGAGCAGATCTGGCTGACAGTGCTGGGCGAGGCGCGTGATGCTGGCTACTTCAATGGTGACCCGTTCATCCAGCGGCGTTTCCTGACCGGCGCTCTAAGCTGGACCAATACCTGGTTTCGTTCGCATGGGCCGATGACCCTGGATCAGTTGGCCGAAGAGGCACTGTCACTGGTTTGCAAGGAACCCTGAGCATATTGAACTAGGATAGAAACAGACCACTACTCTAAACGCCAACCAGGCAGAGCGCTCAAACCGCAATTTCGTGGTAGCCCGTTCAGGGGCAGGTTCTTGAAGTCCGTGTCGCTCGCGTTTGCCGCAGGGCTCGGCTCCTGAACATTCGGGACGTTGAGGTTCAACTGACTGGCGTTAACGACCAAGCGGTCTTCTGATTAGCAACGATGCTCAGCCAAGCGGGTAGCCCGGATGAAATCCGGGAAAGATTGAGCAACATAGCAAACCGACCCGGATTTCATCCGGGCTACAGGGCTATTCCAACGGTGCTCGATTAGCCCGGTTGAAGCTCGTTACTAATCAGGAGCGATCTTGAGGCGCTTGCCGCATTGCATTCCGTGACGAGAGGTCGAGTTTGCGCGCGCTACTTCTTTGCCTGGTGTCATGCATCACCCTGCTCAATGTGCCGTTGGCCGTTGCGGCGCAGGAGGTGCGTGTCGGTGGCTATCACTTCCCTCCCTATCTGGACAAACCTGATAAGCCGCATCCGCAGGGGCTGGTGCCTGACCTGTTACGCGCGCTGAATGCGCTCCAGCAACAGTACCGATTCGTCTTGGTGCCGACCTCGGCCACGCGTCGTTACCGGGATCTGCAGAGTGGGCGCTTCGACCTGATCTTCTTCGAATCCAGTCGTTGGGGCTGGCAGAACACGCCGCATCTGACCCTGGATCTCGATATCGACGACGCCGAGGTCTATGTCGCTGCCGCTGAACCGGGGAGGGGACAGGCGTATTTCGATGACCTCAAGGGCAAGCGACTGGCGCTGTATAGCGGCTATCACTACGGCTTCGCGGAGTTCAATGCGGACCCGGAATACCTGGGGCGCAACTTCGATGCGCTGATGACCTATTCCCACAACAGCAACCTGCGAATGCTGCGGGCGCGGCGTGTCGATGTGGCCGTGGTGACCTGGTCATATCTGCAGATATTCCTCGATCGCCATCCGGAACTGCTGCCCGAACTGCTGGTTTCCGAGCGCTTCGATCAGCTTTACCACCACCAGGTTCTGCTGCGCCCCGATGGGGCGCTGAGCCCAGCCCAGGTGGCTGATCTACTGGAAAAGCTGCAAGCCAACGGCGAATTATCCACGCTACTTCGACGCTATCGTCTGACAATAGGCAGCAAAGTTGCGGTCGACTGAAAAACCATCTGGTCGGTCAGGAGAGACTGCGTTAGGCTGGCAGCACACTAGAAGAAGGAATTTTTGGGGAGTCGACATGCGGCATTCGTGGCGCTGGATTCAGGGATGGCTGTGTGCCGTTTCGCTACTGTTCGTCGGCCCGCTCTCCGCTGCTGAGATCGTCAAGGTCGGCGGCGCGTATTTCCCTCCCTATGTGGTCAAATCCAGTCTGCAGGAGCAGAGCGGGCTGCTGCCGCAACTGCTCGAGGCTCTCAATCGGGAGCAGGGCGATTACCACTTCACCATGTTGCCCACGGCCATCGTGCGCCGTTTCAGCGATCTTCAGCGCGGGCGCATCGATATGGCGATCTTCGAGAATCCTCAGTGGGGCTGGCAAGGCATCGATGCCGAGGCGGTCGATATGGGGCTGGAGGATGCCGAGCTGTTCGTCGCGCGGGACGAAGCACTGCGCAGCCAGGCCTATTTCGAACAACTGCGCGGCAAGCGCCTGGCGCTGTATCGCGGCTATCACTACGGGTTTGCCGACTTCAACAGTGATCCAGAGTTTCTTACCCGAACCTTCAATGCCAACCTCGGCCATTCTCACGACAGCAACCTGTTGATGGTCCTGCGGGGGCGCGCCGACATTGCGCTGGTCACTCGCTCGAACCTCTATGACTTTATCAAGCGCAACCGCGAGCATGCCCGTAATCTGCTGATTTCAGAGCGCATCGATCAGGTCTACCGGCATCACGCTATGATCCGCTCGGGGGCTCCTATCACCGCGGAGCGTTTTGCCGAGCTTCTCGAACGGCTGCGGGGCAAGGGTGAACTGGAGCGAATCTTCTCGCCTTATCGTATCGCCGTCATGTCAGACGTAGCGGGTAGCTCAGCAGCAGTACGTGCAGGAGATTGACGGCGGCGTGCAAGGCGATCGCCAGGCTCAGACGACCGCTGTATAAAAACACCAGGCCGTAGCCCAGACCTGCGACGGTTGCCAGCAGGGCGAACAGTGCGCTGAAGGGCAAGTGGGCGGCACCGAACAGACTGGCAGTCAGCAGCACTCCAGGCCACACACCCAAGCGCTTGATCAGGGCTGGCTGCAATACGCCGCGAAACAACAGCTCCTCGGCCATCACCGCAACACCCAGGTTTACGGCCAGCCATAACAGCAGACCTTCCGGCCATTTCGGTTGCCAGGCGACCAGGCCCAGCGCAATCGCCATCAGGGGAACGCTCAACAGCGTGACCACACAGGTCAGCCCGGCGCGCCTGTGCGAGATGGCCGGCCTCGGCGCCTGTGCCAGCCACCAGGCCAGCAGGGTCGTACCCAGCAGCAGCTTGTCCCACGACAGGCGTAGCGCATAGGGCGCGGCATCGACGCTCAGCCGGCGCGGCTTCCACAGCTGCCAGGGGTTGAAGCCTGGTAACAGGTGCGCAGCAAGGGCAATGCCTCCCAGCAGCGTCAACATCAACCACAGCCAGTTCGGCAGATAGCGATCGCAGACCAGCAGTAACGCGGCGAAGGCGCTGCCCAGCAACAGTCCCGTTGGCTGGATGAAACCCAGTGCGAAGCCCGTCGCCAGGGTAAAGGCCGGAAACAGCATACGCAGGTGCAGGGGCATGGCGCCTCCTCTTGGGCAGAGGCGCAGTCTAACAGGCGGTCTTGGTTCGTTTCAGGGGGAAGGTGATGCTCGCTCAGCGCTCGCGGCTGTCCTTGGCGTCCTGTTCGGCGTTGCGTTCGTGAATGCGCTTGAGCTGCTCCTCGGTCAGCGGCAGCTTCTTCGCGGTGTCGCGGAGCATGAGCAGGCTACCGAGAATGGAGCCTATGGCGAGAACCAAGATGAGCCAGGCGTACCAGGGCATGAGTGATTCCTCTCGCAGGACGGTCCTTCACCATACGCGCTCACGAGCAGGTTGTCAGGCGGGCAGTTCCTGTATGGGTTGCAGGTTACTGTCGTCTTTGAGCTTTACGCCGCTCAACTGCAGACGCAATGCCTGGCGTGCCAGGTAGTCGAGCTTGTGTGCGGCCAGCTCGTAGGGCAGGCCCTCGGGGCGCACGTTGGAGATGCAGTTGCGTGCGCTGTCCGCGCAGCCAACGCGCGGTGCGTAGGTCAGGTACAGGCCGAGGCTGTCCGGCGAAGTCAGCCCCGGGCGTTCACCGATCATGACGATGACCAGGCGTGCGCGCAGGACTTCACCGATACCGTCGCCGACGGCAACCCGACCTTGTTCGGCGAGTACCACCGGAGTATTGGCCCAGTCGGTCTCGAAACGTTCGCGAAACGCCATGAGCAAGGGCAGGGCATGGCGCTGTACGGCGATCGCCGACAAGCCGTCGGCCAGAACGACGGCCAGTTCCGGTGCTGGTAATTCATGCTGCAGTTGCAGGTGACAGTCAGCATGCAGGTGACGGCCATGATCCGGACGCAACAGGTAGGTCTGTCGGTCCTCGGCGTTGCTGCGCACCTTCAGGGTACGAAAGCCGGCGCTGTGCAACTGATGCTTGAGCTCGCCGAAGTCCAGCGGGCGATGCACCGCGTCACGCGCCTGGGCATGCGCCAGACCAAACTTCAGGACCTCGCTGGTCGGCAGGCTGCAGCCGACGCGACCGAGGGCGATACGCGCCGAGGTATGCGCGCGCAGTTCGTCCCAGGGATTGTGCTGAATCAGATCATCGGCCATCACGCGGCTCCCGAGATATGCGGCAGTTGCTTGAGCAGGTGGTGGCCGCGACCGATTTCGCGCAGGCGGCCGCCCGGTTCGGTAATGGCCATGCGCGCCAGCCAGGCATCGAATTCCGGGGCGCGTTTTAGGCCCAGCACGCTGCGCAGGTAGAGCGCATCATGGAACGAGGTGCTCTGGTAGTTGAGCATGATGTCGTCGGCGCCGGGAATGCCCATGATGAAGTTGATACCCGCTGCACCGAGCAGGGTGAGCAGGCTGTCCATGTCATCCTGATCGGCTTCGGCGTGGTTGGTGTAGCACACGTCGCAGCCCATCGGCACGCCAAGCAGCTTGGCGCAGAAGTGATCCTCGAGACCGGCGCGGATGATCTGCTTGCCGTCGTAGAGGTATTCCGGACCGATGAAACCGACCACGGTATTGACCAGCAGCGGGCGGAACTCGCGGGCCACGGCATAGGCGCGGGCTTCGCAGGTCTGCTGATCGACGCCGTGGTGGCCGCCGGCCGAGAGTGCGCTGCCCTGGCCGGTTTCGAAGTACATGACGTTGTCGCCCAGGGTGCCGCGACCCAGAGACAGCGCGGCCTCGTGCGCTTCACGCAGGATCGAAAGCGATACACCGAAGCCGGCGTTGGTGGCCTCGGTGCCGGCGATGGACTGGAACACCAGGTCGATCGGCGCGCCAGCCTCGATGGCCTGGATCTGCGTGGTGACGTGGGTCAGCACGCAGCTTTGCATGGGAATTTCGAAGTGCTGGCGCACTTCGTCCATCATCTGCCACAGGCGCATCAGCGTTGGCAGCGAGTCGCTGGCGGGATTGATGCCAACCGTGGCGTCGCCGGAGCCGTAGAGCAGACCGTCGAGCATGCTGGCGGCGATGCCGCGCACGTCGTCGGTGGGGTGATTGGGTTGCAGACGCACGGCCAGATGACCCGGCAAGCCGATGGTGTTGCGAAACCGTGTGACCACCTGGCACTTGCGCGCTACCAGGATCAGGTCCTGATTGCGCATCAGCTTGCTAACGGCGGCGACCATCTCCGGCGTCAGCCCGGTGGCCACCGCCGCCAGACGCTCGCTGTCGGTGCGTTCCAGCAGCAGCCAGTCACGCAGGTCGCCTACCGTGAGGTGGCTGATCGCCGCGAAGGCGGTCGCATCATGGCGGTCGATGATCAGCCGGGTGACTTCGTCCTGCTCGTAGGGAATCAGCGCCTCTTCGAGAAAGCGTTTCAGCGGTACGTCCGCCAGGGCCAGCTTGGCCGCCATGCGTTCTTCATAGGTGGCTGCGGCCAGGCCCGCCAGGTAATCGCCCGAGCGCGCCGGGCTGGCCTTGGCCAGCAACGTCTTGAGGTCGGCGAAATGGTAGACCTGGCTGCCGATGGTGGTGTGGTAGGGCATGAGTGCGACCCGGTTGCAAAGAACGATGTGCTGGCCGTGCAGTGCTCATGCCAGCGGCCCGCATGGGCAGTATTGGTGGCGTGCCGCGAGGTGTCAGTGCTGCCGTTGGATTGAAAGAGTGCATATGCAGCTTAGCTGCACCAGGCTGGCGCGCGCTGATCGTGAGGTCTGTCACAAGATGGCAACTTGCCGCTGTTTGAATGGCGACTTTCAGATAGCAGGGGGAGGCTGTTCGTGACCCAAGCCAGAGCGCTGCAATCGCTTATGCGAGCGGTCGAACCACTCGCTGCATCGATGAGTATCAACGAAGTGGCCGACCTGTTTCTGGCGGCCGAGCATCGTGCCTTTCTTTCCCTGCCGGTGATCGATGATCAGGGCTTGCCATTGGGACTGGTCAGCCGCGCCACCTTGCAGGACATCTTCATGCAACGCTTCGGGCGTGACCTGCGTGGCCGTCATCCGGTTGGCGAGGTGATGAATCCTGCGCCGCTGGTGGTCAGGCTCGGCGCCAGCCTCGAGGACGCGGCCAAGCAGGTCACGGCGCAGCTGCAGTACCCGATTACCGAGGACTTCATCATCGTCGATGACGGGGGCCGCTACTGCGGTCTGGGTACGGTGCTCGATCTGCTCAAGGCCATGGAGGCGCGTGTCGCTCAGCGCAATCGCGTGCTGCGCCAGGCGCTGGTGGATCTCAAAGAGTCGCAGGCGCAGCTGCTGCAGTCGGAGAAGATGGCGTCTCTGGGGCAGATGGTGGCGGGCGTCGCTCACGAGTTGAACACGCCGCTGGGCTATGTGAAGAACAACGTGCAACTGATGCGCGAACTCAGCGATCCGCTGTTCGAGCTGGCCGCTGCACAAGCGCGTCTGGGACAGTGCCTGAGCGATCCGGCCTGTGACGAGGCGACGCTTGGCGAGGCCTTGCAGGCTGCCGAGCAGGCGCGTCAGCAAGCCGCCCCGGAGCTGCTCGCCGAGGATCTGCAGCAACTCTATGGCGATACGCTCTACGGCCTGGAGCAGATCGCTGAACTGGTGGTCGGGTTGAAGGACTTCGCCCGCCTGGACCGCGCCATGAGCGAAGAGGTAGACCTCAACGACTGCATCCGCAGTGCGCTGCTGATCGCCCGCAACCACATCAAGGACAAGGCTCAGGTGGTGCAGCAACTTGGCGAACTACCCCGCATCGCCTGTGCGCCGTCGCAGATCAATCAGGTCCTGCTCAATCTGTTGACCAACGCGGCGCAGGCCATCGAGGGCGCAGGTCGCATTCAGATCCGCAGCTGGGCGGACGAGCAGGGTGTTCACGTTTCCCTGCAGGACAACGGCAGCGGCATGCCGGCCGATGTTCTGGCGAAGATCTTCGACCCGTTCTTCACCACCAAACCGGTCGGCCAGGGCACCGGCCTGGGTCTGTCCATCAGCTACAAGATCATCCAGGACCACGGCGGCCAGATTCGCGTCGTCTCGGAACCGGGGCGTGGCACGCGCTTTTTGATCAGCCTGCCACTGCCTGCTGCTGTCGCCATGAAAAGGAGCGCCTGATGTCCGCACCCGTTCGTATTCTGTTCGTCGACGACGAAGAACGCATTCTGCGCAGCCTGGCGCTGCAATTTCGTCGTCACTACGAGGTGCTGACCGAGAGCGATCCGTTGCGCGCCTTGCAGCGCCTGCGTGAAGAGCCCGTTCATGTGCTGGTGAGTGATCAGCGCATGCCGCAGATGAGTGGCGCGCAGCTACTTGCCGAGGCGCGCGACATTGCCCCGAATACGCTGCGTATCCTGCTGACCGGCTATTCCGATCTGGATGCGGCCGTGGAGGCACTCAACAATGGCGGCATCTTCCGTTACCTGACCAAACCCTGGGATCAGCAGGAAATGGCCTTCACCCTGCGCCAGGCCGCTGAACTGGCCGTGCGTCAGGCACAGCCTCTGCATAGCGCCCCGCACGAAGCCCTGAGTGCGCCGCTTTCACTGCTGCTGCTGGATGACGATCCGGACACGCTTGGCGTAGTCGGTGAGTTCTGTGTTGCCGGCGGTCACCGGCTGCTGCGTGCACGCAACCTGGCCGAGGCGATGCTGCACCTGAACAACGAAAGCGTGGATATTCTGGTCAGCGACCTCAAGCTGGCCGGCGAAGAGACCGCACCGCTGCTCAAGACCCTGGCGCAGGCTCACCCGCGTTTGCTGAGCCTGGTGGTTACGCCATTTCAGGACACACAGGCGCTGCTGCGTCTGGTCAATGAGGCGCAGATCTTCCGCTATCTGCCCAAGCCGATTCGCCGTGGCTTGTTCGAGAAAGGGCTCAAGGCCGCCGCCGAGCAGGCGCTGATCTGGCGCGCGCAGCCGCAGCAGGTGGTCAGCCGTCTGGCCGAGGCCCCGCGTGACGAGCGCGAGCAGGAGAAGGTGGGCAGTTTGATGGGCATGCTCGGCCGTCTGCGTGAGCGTCTGATTGCCTGATCGGCTGGCTGCCCTTAAGCGTTTTCGCGGCTGAAGCCGCTCCTACGAGGCTGTGGCTATCTGTAGGAGCGGCTGGGCGGCATTCCGCTTCAGCCGCGATGCCTTTGTGCCGAAGCCAAGGCCCCGGATTGCATCCGGGCTACGGCATTGGTGCATAGGGTGCGCCGTGCGCACCGCCAGCTACGCGGTCTTCCTTAGCTCGGGTACAACCTGGGACGCTGTGCAAGGTTGCCCCGGATTACATCCGGGCTACGGGCTGCTGATGGCAGGGTTTCAGCCGCGACCAGTGCGAGGATGCTTTGCGCTACAATGCGCGGCGTTTTTCATCTGTCCGAGACTTGCCCATGCCCGCCTGCGAAACTCCGATCATCGTCGCCCTCGACTTTCCCAGCCGTGACGCCGCCCTGGCGCTGGCCGATCAGCTCGATCCGGCGCTGTGCCGGGTCAAGGTTGGCAAGGAACTGTTCACCCGCAGCGGCCCGCAAGTGGTCGAGGCCCTGCAGGCCAAGGGCTTCGAGCTGTTCCTCGATCTGAAATTCCACGACATTCCCAACACCACTGCGATGGCGGTCAAGGCCGCTGCCGAGATGGGCGTGTGGATGGTCAACGTGCACTGCTCCGGTGGCCTGCGCATGATGGCGGCCTGCCGCAACGAACTGGACAAGCTGGCTGGCGACAAGCCGCTGCTGATCGGTGTGACGGTACTGACCAGCATGGAGCAGCAGGACCTGGCTGGTATTGGCTTGAATGTGCCGCCGCAGGAGCAGGTGCTGCGCCTGGCCGGTCTGGCCGCCGAGGCCGGGCTCGACGGGCTGGTCTGCTCGGCGCAGGAAGCACAGGCGCTGAAGGTGGCGCAGCCGGGTCTGCAACTGGTAACGCCGGGCATCCGTCCGGCCGGCAGCAATGCCGATGATCAGAAGCGCATCCTCACCCCGCGCCAGGCGCTGGATGCCGGCGCCGACTATCTGGTGATCGGTCGCCCAATCAGCCAGGCCGCCGACCCGGCGCAGGCGCTGGCCGCCGTGGTTGCCGAACTTCGCGCCTGAGCCGGGTAGCGCGGATTTCATCCGGGCTACCCGCTGATCGCGGCAGCGCGCTGGTGGGCTCGCCATCAGCGCCCTGCATGATCCGTCACTCCAGCGCCTGATAGTGCTGCTCGTCGTTTGGCTTGCTGGCTAGACTCCTCGCCAATTCAACAAGAATCGTTGCGAGGAAGCAGACATGAGCATGACGTTCTCTGGCCAGGTAGTCGTGGTCACTGGCGGTGCGGCCGGCATTGGCCGCGCCACCGCCCTGGCATTTGCTGCCGAAGGTCTCAAGGTGGTGGTTTCCGACGTCGACGTGGCGGGCGGTGAGGGCACCGTCGAGCTGATTCGCGCGGCCGGCGGTGATGCCTGTTTCGTACCCTGCGACGTGACGCGTGAGGCCGAGGTCAAGGCGCTGATGACCGCGACCTTGAGCCAGTATGGCCGCTTGGACTACGCCTTCAACAACGCCGGCATCGAGATCGAGCAGGGCAAGCTGGCCGACGGCACCGAGGCCGAGTTCGACGCGATCATGGGCGTCAACGTCAAGGGCGTATGGTTGTGCATGAAGCACCAGATTCCGCTGATGCTGGCTCAGGGCGGCGGTGCCATCGTCAATACCGCATCGGTGGCGGGCCTTGGTGCCGCGCCGAAGATGAGCATCTATGCTGCTTCCAAGCACGCGGTGATCGGCCTGAGCAAATCCGCCGCGGTGGAGTATGCGAAGAAGAAGGTCCGTGTGAATGCGGTATGCCCGGCGGTGATCGATACCGACATGTTCCGCCGCGCCTACGAGGCTGACCCGCGCAAGGCCGAGTTTGCCGCGGCCATGCACCCGGTCGGGCGCATCGGTAAGGTCGAGGAGATCGCCGCCGCCGTACTGTATCTGTGCAGCGATCATGCTGCGTTCACCACCGGCCAGGCCCTGGCCGTGGATGGCGGCGCTACGGCGATCTGATCGCTCAGACGCGCGAAGGTTGGCACGCAGGGCCACTGTCAGCAGTGGTCCTGACTGCGCAGAATCCTGCGAGGTTGAACAGGAGCGATAACAATAATGACCGCCGATCCCTTGCTGACCCTTTTCCTCCCCGCTGCGCTGGGCATCATCATGCTCGGGCTTGGCCTGTCACTGAGCCTGGCCGACTTCGCCCGCGTGGCCAAATTCCCCAAACCGGTGCTGATCGGCCTGGCCTGTCAGCTGTTGCTGTTGCCGCTGGCGTGTTTCTTCCTGGCCAAGGCGTTCGGGTTGGCGCCGGCACTGGCCGTCGGTCTGATGCTATTGGCGGCGTCTCCCGGTGGGACCACCGCCAACCTCTACAGCCACCTGGCTCACGGTGACGTGGCGCTGAATATCACGCTGACTGCGGTCAACTCGGTCGTCGCGATTCTGACCATGCCGCTGATCGTCAATCTGTCGCTGGCGTACTTCATGTCCGCGGATCAGGCCATTCCGCTGCAGTTCGCCAAAGTCGTGCAGGTGTTCGTCATCGTCCTGGGGCCGGTGGCCATCGGCATGTGGTTGCGCAGCCGTTTTCCGGCGTTCGCCGAGCGCATGCAGAAACCGGTGAAGATCATCTCGGCGCTGTTTCTGCTGCTGATCATCCTGCTGGCGGTGGCCAAGGACTGGCGTACGTTCGTCGATTACGCGCCTTCAGTCGGCGGGGCGGCGCTGGCCTTCAACCTGCTGAGCATGGCGGTGGGGTACTGCGTGCCACGGCTGCTCAAACTCAATCTGCGCCAGGCCATCGCCATTGCCATGGAAATCGGCATTCACAACGGCACCCTGGCTATCGCGCTGGCCCTCAGCCCGGCATTGTTGAACAACCCGACCATGGCCATTCCGGCCGCCATCTACAGCCTGATCATGTTCGTCACGGCGGCGCTGTTCGGTTTGTGGGTCAACCGTGTGCACGGCACCGAACTGGCTCACCAAACGGTGGCTGAACAGTAGGGCACGCCGTGCGCACCGCTTGAACACGCTGTTATCCAGTGGTGCGCACGGCGCACCCTACCGCTCGTAGCCCGGATTGCATCGGAGTTAGCGCTTGCCCCAGTTCAGCACGGCCAGGGTCAGCAGGCCGGCGACGATGCCCCAGAATGCCGAGCCGACGCCAGCCAGGGTCATGCCCGAGGCAGTGACCAGGAAGGTGATCAGCGCTGCTTCACGTTCGTTCGGCTCGCTCATGGCCTGGGTCAGGCCGCCGATGATCGAGGCGAACAGGGCCAGCGCCGCGATGGACAGGATCAGGGCTGCCGGCAGTGCCGCAAACAGCGCAGCCAGGGTGGCGCCGAAGACACCGGCGATACCGTAGAACACCCCGCACCATACCGCTGCCGTATAGCGCTTGCGCGGGTCTTCGTGTGCCTCGGGGCCGGCGCAAATCGCCGCGCTGATGGCCGCCATGTGAATGCCGTGGCTGCCGAACGGCGCCATCAGGATCGATACCAGGCCGGTGCTGGTCAGCAGCGGTGAGGCCGGCACGTCGTAACCATTGGCGCGCAGCACGGCCATGCCTGGCAGGTTTTGCGAGGCCATGGCGACGATGAACAGCGGAATGCCGATGCTGATCGCTGCTGCCAGCGAGAAGCTCGGTGTGGTCCATTGCGGTGTGGCCAGTTGCAGCTCGAAACCGGAGAAGTCCAGCAGACCGAAGACGCCAGCCAGCACGCTGCCGACGATCAGCGCGGCGAGCACCGCGTAGCGCGGCCACAGACGTTTGCCGAGCAGGTAGGCCAGGAGCATGGCAACCACCAGAATCGGCTGCTGCTCGGCGGCCACGCAGATTTCCAGGCCGATCTTGAACAGCACACCGGCCAGCAGGGCAGCAGCGATGGAGGCCGGGATACGGCGCATCAGGCGGTCGAAGGTGCCGGTCAGGCCAATCAACACGATCAGCCCCGAGGCAAGGATGTAGGCGCCAATCGCTTCGCCGTAGGACACCTGCGGCAGGCTGGTGATCAGCAGTGCCGCGCCGGGGGTGGACCAGGCGATCATCACCGGCGCGCGGTAGCGCAGCGAAAGGACGATGCAGCACAACGCCATGCCGATCGACAGGGACCAGATCCACGAAGAAATCTGTCCGTTGCTGAGGCCGGCAGCCTGGCCGGCCTGGAACATCAGCACCAGGGAGCTGGTATAGCCCGTGAGCATGGCGATGAAGCCAGCGACCACAGCCGAGGTGGAGGTGTCCGCCAGGGGGCGCAGGCGGGTAGGGGCAGCGTCTTGCATCAGAACATTCCAGTGTCGACGATGATGGGATAGAGCGAGGCGACCAGCAGCAGCGCCATGCCGATGTTGAATGCGCGTAGTGCGCGTGGGTTGTCCAGCCACTTGCGCAGCATGCTGCCAGCGACGGTCCACAAGCCTACGCTCGGGCCGTTGACCAGCGCGAACAGCGCTGCGATCAGCAGTACGTTGCTGACAAAACCGTCCTGTGGTGTATAGGTGGTAATGGCGCCGATGGCCATGATCCACGCCTTGGGATTGACCCACTGAAAGGCGGCCGCCTGGATGAAGGTGAACGGCTTGGCCTCGGGATTCTCACGGCTTTGCGGCGCGCCGGACTGGGCGATCTTCCAGGCCAGGTAGAGCAGGTACATGGCGCCGACGTAGCGCAGCACATCGTGCAATATCGGCAGGCGTTGGAATACCTGGCCAAGGCCGAGGCCCACGGCGGCGACAAGAAACATGAACCCCAGGCTGATGCCAAGCATGTGCGGAATGCTGCGACGCACGCCGAAGTTCACCCCGGAGGCGAGCAGCATCATGTTGTTGGGGCCAGGCGTCACCGAGGTGACGAAGGCAAAGGCGATAAAGGCAAGCAGCAGTTCGGTGGACATGGTCGTTCTCCGGTGACTGGCAAAGCCTATTGCGCTACCGATATGAAGTCGCGATACAGCCACGGCTGGGTTGAACCGTACAGTCTGGTCAAGCACTGCCAGGGTGGTTAGCCTGCGGTTTTCAATGGAAGGACGACAGGCCCATGCAGCCGGACAACCCCTACAGTGCGCCGCAGGCGGAACTGCTCGATTCTGCCGGACCGCCGTCATTGCCGGGTTGGAGCGTTCGCCAGTTACGTCTGCTTGGTTGGCTGGCGTTGGTTTCCGTGTTGGTCAATACATTGCTGGTAGCGCTGACGTTTGCCGCAGCATGGTTGGAGCCGCATGAGGCAGATCGGCTGCAGACCTTTACCGGCTGGCTGAGCCTGGTGCTGACGTTGCTCGGCTGCTACCTGCTGCTGCGCTTCAAGACGTTCGTCGAAGCACGCTTCGCGGCCAGGCGTCTTGGTGCGCCGATCTGGAGCGTGTTGGTTGTGACGCTGCTGTTGGAGCTGGCGGACAGCTTCTTCGGTGAGCAGCTGTTTGGCGCGCTGGACTGGCCAACCATTGGCTATGTGCTGTTGCTGGTTATGCTGGGCAGTTGCACGACCTGGCTGGGAGTAAGGTTGCTGAAGTTGCCATTGCCCTATCCGGCGCTGAAGGTGATGGCCTGGCTCAATATCGTCGGCGGGGTATTGCTGGCCAGCGTGATACTGATGTTGGTCGCGCTGCTACCGCTGCTTGGCGCCGGAGTAGCGCTGGTGCTGGTGTTCTTCAGGGGCGCCGCCGAGTTGCAGGGAGCCTCGCGTTGACGGAGCGATAAACGACAAGAGCCGCCCAATGGGCGGCTCTTGGTTTTCAGCCTGTTACCACTTGTAGTCGAGGCTTGCGGTCACCCGGCGTGGGTCGCCGGCGTAGCAGTAGAAGCCGTCGCAGGTGGCCAGGTATTCCTTGTCGAACAGGTTATTGGCGTTGAGCGACACGCTGGCGCCACGCAGGCTGGCATCGAGCTGGCCGAGGTCGTAGCGCACGGCTGCGTCGTAGATGGTGTAAGCGCTGCTGTGGCCGTATGACTTGTCTGGGACCGAAGGAATACTGCCCACGCTAATGCTGTCTGTTGAGCCAACGAAGCGAGCGCCGAAACCAATACCAAAGCCGGCAAACGGACCCACACTCCAGTCGTAGTCTGCCCACACGGAGGCTTGGTGCTCGGGCATCAGTGGCAGGGGACGGTTCTGATCCAGCGGATCGGCGACCTCGATCATCTTGCTATTGGCATAGGTGTACGAAGCCGTGAGCTGGAGGTTCTCGGTGACGTTGCCGGTAGCCTCCAGCTCCAGGCCACGTACCTCGACTTCGCCCACCGCCTCGGTCACGTTGTTGCGCGTGATTGTCATGTTCTGGCGCGTCAGGTCATAAATAGCCGCGCTGAGCAGCAGATCGCTACCGGGCGGTTGATACTTGATACCAGCTTCGTACTGTTTGCCTCGGCTCGGGCGGAAGGTTTCGCCTGTCTGGAATTGACCGCCTGCTTCTGACTGGAAGGACTCGGCGTAGGAAATGTAGGGAGTGAACCCGGATTCGAATACGTAGCTCAGGGCAGCGTTGCCACTGAATGCGCTATCACGACGGTCGTCCTCTGCATTCCAGTTGTAGAACTCTGACTTGGTACGTTGTTTGTCCCAACGGCCACCGAGGGTCAGGCGCCAGGCATCCAGCGCCAACTGGTCTTGGATGTAAAGACCGATGCTGCGGCGTTTCTGGTTGTAATCCTGCGAGGCACCATAATTCACGCCGCTGAAGTCTTGGCCGTAGATCGGCGTGATGATGTTGCTAGTCGGCGCTTCGCCATACAGCCAGCGATAGTTGGTGTTAACGCGCTGATAATCGAGGCCCAGCAACAAAATGTGGTCTATTGCGCCAGTTTTGAAATCAGCCTGAAAGTTGTTATCCACCGCGAACTGGCTGATGTCTTCATCCACGACGTTGGCGCCACGTCGTACGGTACCGTCCGGAGACACCGAGGTGTCTGGCGCCGCCGGCCAGTACATGCCACCTGCCGTGATGGTCTGGAACTCTAGATCGCTCTTGGTGTAGCGCAGGTTTTGGCGAAATTGCCACATTTCGTTGAGGCGGTGCTCAAAAGCATAGCCCAGGGCGTAGTAGGTCTTGTCGTAGAACTCCCAGTCAGGGTCGCCAAGGTTCTTGTGGTAGTCGACCTTGCCAGCCGGCGTACTTATCTTGGTGCCCTGCAGAGGCAGGAACTGGCTGGTGGCACCGGTATCGTCGCGATTGAATTGACCGAGGAAGGTCAGCTTGGTCTCGTCGGCGATGTTCCAGGTCAGGCTCGGCGCGAGGTTGAAGCGCTGGTCGTCGATATGCTCAATGGCGGTGCCGCTATCACGGCCGGTGCCGCTGAAACGGTAGAGAAAAACGCCATCGTCATCGATCTTGCCGGTGCTGTCGAAGCTGATCTGTTTGTGGTTGTAGTTGCCGATCTGCACCTGCACCTCATGGCTGCTCTCAGCCTGCGGGCGGCGGCTGACAGCATCCACCAGGCCGCCGGGCGGCGTCTGGCCGTACACCGAGGAGGCTGGCCCTCGGAGTACGGCGACGCGCTCCAGGTTCCAGGTCTCCAGCTTGGGCATGGTGTAGCTGCCCTTGGGCAGTGGCAGGCCGTCGAGCATCTGGATCGGTTCGAAGCCGCGGATCTTCATCCAGTCGGCGCGGCTGTCGCTGCCAAAGCTACTGGCGGTGACGCCGGGCATGTAGCGTACGGCGTCATCGAGGTTCTGCACCTTGCGGTCCTGCATCTGCGCGCGAGTGGCGACGGAGATCGAACGTGGGGTTTCCAGCAGCGGTGTGTCGGTCTTGGTGCCGGTCGCTGTGCGGTTGGCCAGATAGCCACGGGTCGGGCCCCAGGCTGTTTCGGCGGCTTGCTCACTGGCAGTTACGGTCACGTCTGGCAATGCCATCGCCGCTTCTGCTGCGGGCGCCAAGCTGTAGGCTCCGCCGTTTCCCTGCAACTGCAGGCCGGTACCACGCAGTGCCTGATTGAGCGCTTCGATGGCTTCGTAGTCACCGTTGACCGGTGCCGAGAGCTTGCCCTCGGTCAGGGCCGGGTCGATGCTCAGGGTCACGCCAGCCTGGCTGGCGATCTGGTTGAGCGTGGGGGCCAATGGGCCGGCAGGCAACTGGTAGGCTTCGGCATGGGTCAGGCCAATATGACCGGCGAAAGCCACTGTCAGGGCCAGCAGCGTGTGACGAAACGGGGCAGGGCGGAAGGACATTGCGAACCTCTCCTAAGAGTTAATGTATCTCAATGCCCTTTTGCCGAAGCAGAAAGAAAAAGTGACAGGGGCGCCGCAAATTATTTTTCCGCTGGCACCACGCGGGTCCACCAGGGCCCGATTTGCTCGGTGCGTACGGGCAGGCTCAGGGCCAGGGCTGCCAGCGCCTTGTCGCTGTCGTGCAGCGGGAAGCTGCCGCTGATGCGCTGCTGCGCAAGGCTCGGGTCCAGGCTCAGATAACCACTGCGGTATTCGCCGAGCTGGTCGATCAGACGCTGCAGGGGCAGGTTGTCCGCTACCAGCATGCCTCGACTCCAGGCATCGGCCCCGATAGGTGCAGGGGCGCTGTCGCTCAGATGTTGACTGTCCATGCGGACTCGCTCACCACTGTGGACGATGCGCTCCTCAGCCGCCGCCTGCGGTTTGGCGGCTACCGCTGATTGCAGGACGATCAGCTCGGTAGTCGCGCCTTCGCGGCGTACCAGGAAACGGGTGCCGAGTGCGCGCATGCGGCCCTGATCAGTCTCGACGATGAACGGGCGTGTATCGCCCTTGGCTGTCTGAATCAGGACTTCACCACTGCGCAGACGCAGGCGGCGTTCTTCTGTGTCGAATTCCACGTCCAGCGCGCTGCGGCTGTTGAGGCGAATCTGGCTGCGATCAGCCAGCAGCAGATTGCGCTGTTCGCCACTGGCTGTGTGGTAGTCGGCCAGGTAGTCGCCAAGCGGACGTTGTTGAGCCAGCAGGCCAAGCGCAACCCCGGCGGCCAGCAGCAGGCTGAGGCTGGTGCCGCCGATACGACGCAAGCTGCGCCGCCGATTGACGCTGCTCTGCAGCAGAGCACGTCTTGCCATGGGCGCATTGGCGGCAGAAAGTTGCTGATCGATACCGCCCAACCGGCGCCACACCAGGTCGTGTTCGGGATGGGCGGTCAGCCACGTGGCGAATTCGCGGCGCTGCTGTTCGCTGGCGTTACCTGAATCCAGGCACAACTGCCAGGCAATGGCTTCGTCCAGAGCGCGAGCAGAAACCTGGCTCACTGCGGTGCCCCATAAAGCGCGACATAGCACTGGCGCAGGCCCTGGGCGAGGTACTGGCGTACACGTGAGGCTGACACGCCGAGACGTTCGGCAATCTCGGCGTGGCCGAGACCATCCAGGCGGTTATAGAGGAAAGCCGCTCGAGCCTTGCTCGACAGCTGCCCGAGCAAGCGGTCGATCTCGGCCAGTTGCTCCAAGGCCAGGGTCTGCTCTTCCGGGCTGGGCTGCACGGTCTCAGGCGCCCGTGCCAGTTCTTCCAGATAGGCGCGCTCCAGAGCGCTACGACGAAACTGGTCGACCAGCAGGCCTTTGGCGATGGTGGTGAGCAGGGCTCTGGGTTCACGCGGCGCGTTCAGGTCGCTGCGGCCGAGCAGTCGGACGAAGGTGTCCTGACTCAGATCTTCGGCGCGCTGGGTGCAATTCAGGTTTTTCCGCAGCCAGCCGAACAGCCAGTCGCGATGCTCACGGTAGAGCAGGCCGACCAATTGCTGATTGCTGGAATCCTGAACCGACACGCGCACCTCGCGAGATCTAAGTTAAGGTGATAATGATTCGCATATGATGACAAAGATGACACCTGTGGTGCAATCGCTGCGCCGGATGGGCGATGGATGGTTGCAAAGGGCCAGTGCGTTGCACACGAGCCCCTGGCCGAGTGCAGGCTTAATTGCGTCCGCTGGCCAGTGCATGGTTGACCTGTAGCCAACCCTGTACGGCCTCTTCACCAACCTCGGCGAACACCCGCTGGAGCAGGCGCACCTGTTCGCGGCGCAGGGCCTGTTCCAGTTTGGCGCCTTCGGTGGTGAAGCCGAGCAGGCGTTTGCGCTTGTCGTCGGCGGCGGTTTCGCTCTGCACCAGGTGCATTTCCATCAGCTGGCGCAGCGGCGTGTTAAGTGCCTGCTTGCTCACGCCCAGATAGCCCAGCAGCTCCTTCATGCTCAGCCCCGGGTACTTGGCGATAAAGAACAGGATGCGGTGATGCACCCGCGACAGGCCGCGCTTGGCGAGCATTTCGTCGGGTTTGGCAGTAAAGGCCTGATAGCCAAAGAAGAAGGCTTGCATGGCGGCCTGCTGAATGGCTGGATTTTTTAGGTCAGGCATATTGACGTATCCCTGGGCGTCGGCGTAGTTTCGGTCAAGCAGTTTGACTTAAATAATCCGACCAGGACACCCCATGTTCTCCGAACGCATCTCCCGCCTGAAAAGCTCCCTGATCCGTGAAATTCTCGCTGCGGCGCAGCGGCCGGAGGTGATGTCGTTCGCCGGTGGTCTGCCGGCCGAGCCGATGCTGCCCAAGGTGGACTGGGCCGAGATGCCGGCGAGCATGGGCCAGTACGGCATGAGCGAGGGCGAGCCGGCCCTGCGTGAAGCCATCGCCGCCGAAGCGCGCGCGCTGGGCGTGCCCTGTGAAGCCAGCCAGGTGCTGGTCGTCAGCGGTTCGCAGCAGACCCTCGATCTGGCCTCCAAGCTGTTCATCGACCGCGGCACCGAAGTGCTGCTCGAAGCACCGACCTACCTGGCCGCGCTGCAGGCCTTCCAGCTGTTCGGCGCCGACTGCATCAGCGTCCCGCAGGAGGCTGACGGCCCCGAGCTGGCTGCGCTGCGTCAGCGCCTGGAGAACCACAAGCCGGCCTTCGCCTACCTGATCCCGACCTTCCAGAACCCGTCCGGCACTCGCTACAGCGAGGCCAAGCGCGATGCCGTGGCGGCGTTGCTCGACGAGTTCGGCGTGACCCTGATCGAAGACGAACCCTACCGCGAGCTGGTGTTCGATGCCGGCAGCGCCACGCCCATCGTCACCCGCCTGAAGAAGGCCAGCTGGATCTACACCGGCACCGTGTCCAAGACCCTGCTGCCGGGCCTGCGCGTCGGCTACCTGATCGCCACCCCGGACCTGTTCCCGCACCTGCTGCGCCTCAAGCAGTCGGCCGACCTGCACACCAACCGCATCGGCCAGTGGCAGGCCCTGCAGTGGCTGGACAGCGAGCAGTACCGTGGGCACCTGGCCGAGCTGCGCGACTTCTACCGCGTCCGTCGCGATTCGATGCAGAGCGCACTGGTCGAGCACTTCGGCGACCTGGCCGACTGGCAGATTCCGCAGGGCGGGCTGTTCTTCTGGCTGACCCTCAAGCAGCCGCTGGACACCCGCACGCTGCTCGACGCGGCGCTGGCGCAGAACGTTGCGTTCATGCCGGGCGAGCCGTTCTTCATCGACCCGGACGCCAACCCCGGCCACCTGCGGCTGAACTTCAGCCACGTGGCGCCGGAGCGTCTCGGTGAAGGGCTGCGCCGGTTGGCGGCGGTGATTCAAGAGGCACAAGCGAAGTAGAGGCTTGTAGCGTAGGAGCCAGCTTGCTGGCGATGCTCTTGCTAAGGTGGATCGCCGGCAAGCCGGCTCCTACGGGGAAAAGAAGGAAACAAGGGGAGGGCAATACGATGTTCAAGGTCTACGGCGACTACCGCTCGGGCAACTGCTACAAGGTCAAGCTGATGCTCAATCTGCTGGGCAAACCCTACGAATGGATTCCGATCGACATTCTCCAGGGTGAAACCCAGAGCGACGCCTTCCTCGCCAAGAACCCCAACGGCAAGATTCCGGTGCTGGAGCTGGAAGACGGCACCTGCCTGTGGGAGTCCAACGCCATCCTCAACTTCCTCGCCGACGGCAGCGAGTTCCTACCCAGCGAGCCGCGTCTGCGCACCCAGGTGCTGCAGTGGCAGTTCTTCGAGCAGTACAGCCATGAGCCTTATGTGGCCGTGGCGCGTTTTATCCAGCTCTATCAGGGCATGCCCGAGGAGCGCCGCGAGGAACACGCGCGTTGCCTGAAGCTCGGCTACAAGGCGCTCAAGGTGATGGAGAAGCAGCTGGAGCGCACGCCGTACTTGGTTGGTGAGCAGTATTCGATCGCCGATATCGCCCTGTATGCCTACACCCACGTGGCGGACGAAGGCGGCTTCAGCCTCGACGAGTTCCCGGCGATCCGTGCCTGGATCGAACGTGTGGCCAGCCATCCGCGACATGTCACCATGCTGGGCTGATCATTGCCCTCTGGCTGGCGGCTTGCCCTGAGTGCAGCGTTGCCGCCACGACATTGGGCTCAAACCGGTCTCGCGGCGAAAGGTACGGGTGAAATGCGATTGATCGCAGAACCCGTGGGCATGGGCAATCTGCGTGAGAGGCTGATCGGTGGTCAGCATCATCTCCCTGGCGGCTGCGATGCGTTTACGTGCGACGTAAGCCAATGGTGTGATGCCGAAGGTCTGTTTGAATACGTGGGAAAAATGGCTGCTGCTCAGGCTGAGCTGTTTGGCCAGGTCACAGGTACGAATGGAAGCAGCCAGGTTCTGGCCGATGTACTGGTCCAGTCGTCTTCGTTGCCAGTGGGTCAGGCCGCATCCGCTATGTTGGGCCGTACAGTCCTGGCAGGCATGGGTCCTGCGTAGCAGTTCCATGGCCTGGTCCAGGTAGAAGTAGGCGCTTTGCGCGTCTTCCTGCAAAACAGTCTCTGCCTCACCGAGCAAGCGGGCGATCTGTGCGAGCGTGTGCGAATCCTGCCCCTTCTGATGTTCGCAGAGCGTAATTGCGCGAAGTCCTCCGAGCGAACCCATCTGCAAGCCTCCTTGTCCGAGCGGATGTAAAGGATGCTCGGCGCCAGCGAAGGCGCACAGCTCACAAGGTGGGAGAGGGTAGCCCCACTAAAGTGGGGGGCCGACTTCGAGAATCCCGCGTTGCACGCCGATGGCGACAGCATGAGTACGGTTATTGGCGCCGAGTTTGCCCATGATCACGCGCATATGGCCTTTGACGGTGTCTTCGCCGACCCCCAGTTGTTGGGCGATATCGCGATTGGAGTAACCAAGTGCGGCAGCTTGCAGGACTTCCAGTTCACGCGGGGTGAGAGTCTCCTGGCCGAGGTGCTCGGCCAGTTCGACGGCGATTTCCGGGGGAATATGTCGTTTGCCTGCCGCCAGCGCGCGAATGGTTTCGACAAGCTCCTTGCGCAAGCTGCTCTTCAGCAGGTACGCCTGAGCGCCCGCCTGGATGGCATGCAGGGCCCGTACATCGCCGCGATAGGTCGTCAGAATGGCGATACGTGCATCCGGATATTCGTGGCGAATGGCCTGGATGCTCTCGATGCCATTCACGCGGGGCATCTGCAGGTCCATCAGCGTCACATCCGGGCGCAGGCGCCGAAAACACTCCAATGCTTCGGCGCCGTCGCCGGCCTCACCAACCAGTTCGATATCCGCCTGATTGGCAATGACGGCGGCGATGCCTTCTCGCAGTATTGGGTGGTCGTCGATGACCAGGACGCGTATGCGCTTGGCGGATGTCATCGTTTATCTTTCCTCAGTCGTCTCAACCAGCGGCGCCAGCCTTGCCCATCGCGATAAGCCAGCTCGGCAGGCAAGGACACGCGGATGTCGCAGCCCCGTTCCGGTTCGCTGTGAATGTGCAGCAGGGCGCCGATCTTGTGCGCCCGCTCATGCATACCTTGCAGGCCCCAATGACCGCTGGCGGTGATGCTGGCCAGGCTCTCGGTCGCCAGGCCGCTACCATCATCGCTGATCCGTAGCTCGAACTGGCGACTGGAGTAGTTCAGCACCACTCGCACGTTGCGTGCCTGGGCATGGCGAAAGGCGTTGGCTACCGCCTCGCGGGCGATCTGATAAAGCTCATCCTGCACCACCGGGTGCAGGAGCGTGGCGTTGCCCAGCACCTGAATGCGGTAGGTGCTGGCGCTGTGTTCCAGTTGCCGGTCCAGAGCAAGCAGAGCCACAGGCAGGTCCTGTCCGGCGCGCTGGGCGTCGCGTAGGTCGCGAACCCGATCACGGCCTTCGGCGATCATCTGTTCGGCTCGATCCAGGGCCTTTTCCAGTTGTTCACGACTAGGCTGCTGAGGGGCGGGCAGGTTATCTGCGACGGCCTGAACCTGCAGGATCAGCCCCTGCACACCCTGCAGCAGCGTGTCATGTAGCTCCCGCGCGATGCGCTCACGCTCGGCGTGGCGCTCTTCCAGGCGAGTGCGCAGGCGTTCGGCGGCGCGGCGCATGTTGCCTTGATAAAGCCGCTGCATGAGGACCAGTAACAGGATGCTGACGAGTACGATGAACAGCGGACGGCGATAGAACTCCGGGGCGATGCTGAATGCCAATTGGGCCTCGTGCTGGCTGGGAACACCGCTCTGGTTGACCGCCTGTACGCGAAAACGGTAGTCGCCTGGCGCTAGCCCTGTGTAGATGGCTTCGCGCTGAGTTCCGGCCGGGTGCCAGGCTTCGTCGAAGCCGTCCAGCCGGTAGAGAAAATGCAAGCCTTCCGGCGCTGACAGGCTGAGCGCACTGTAGCCGATGACCAGGCGATGACTGTCGGCCGCCAGCTGCGGCGGAGCAGAGAGGGGCATGGCTTCACCGTCGACCATGAGCAGGTCGACCTTGACTCTGGGCGGTGTGCTGTCCTGAGTCTGCCGCTGCGGATCCAGCAAATTGACGCCGTTGCGAGTGACGAACCACAGTCGTCCGGCCTCGTCACGTACGGCCGTGGGGAGCGGCAGAACCTGATACGGATCATTGGCCAGACCGCCGGCGTTACCGAAGCTGCGATAGCGAATGTGCCGGTTGGGTGCTTGCAGGGCCCGACGGACTTCATTGGCCGGCAGTTGGAAAATACCGCCCTTGCCATGCAGCCACAGGTCTTCACCCTGTTCGGCTGGGACGGCAATGAGCGCGTAGATATTGTCGAAGAAGCCGTTGTCCGGCAGTGGCAGCATCTGAAAGCCCTGGCCATCGAAACGGGCTATACCGTGCTGGCCGGCAACCCAGCTATGTCCTTGCAGATGAGCCATGGCGGTGACATGACCAATCTGCAGGCCGTCAGCTTCTCCCCAACGGCGTTCACCGCTGGCATCGCGAGTGACGATCAGGTTGTCGCGGTAACCGAGCCACAAGCGCCCGTCAGGCGCCAGCGCCGCGCTGACCGGCATGCGTTGCGAGGGCTTGTCGCTGACCGGAGGCTGTGCCTGCCACTGGCCCTGACGCAGGACGAACAGACCCTGGCGATTCAGCGACAGCCACAGGTCTCCCTGACTGTCTACAGCCATTGCGCGCACCGCTGAGTCCAGTTCATGGTTTGCAGGCAGAGAGGCCACTTTGCTTAGTTCGGTACCTTGCGAACGCCAGACGCCCTCCGGGCCGGCCATCCAGACATTGCCCCGCAAATCACGCATTGCCGAGTTGATCGGTGTTTGCAACTGAAATTCGTGCAGCAAGCCATCGGCCAGACGCATCACCGGTTGGTCACTGCTGCCGACCCAGAGACTGCCGTCGCCGCCTGCGACCAGTGCCATGTTGTTAGCTGCAGGCAGAAACGGCGCGGGAGTCAGTCGCTTGTTGCTGAACCGATCAAGGCCATTCTGCGTGCCGACCCAGAGGTTGCCTTCACTGTCTTCCAGCAGCGGTAGTGTATAGTCGGCGCTCAGCCCATCCCGGGAACTGAAGCGCTCGATTCGCTGGAAAGCGTATCGAGCGCCTGCCTTTTCCAGTTGGGTGCTTTGCGGGGCGTACATCAGCCCTGCGCCAGCGCTCGCCAGCCAGAGGCCGCCAAGGCGGTCAGGCAGCAAGCCGTTGATTTCCTCGTCCACCTGCACTCGGCGCACGGTGGTCTGACCCTGTTGCAGACGAACCTGCAACAGTTCTGCGACGTCACGCTGGGCGAGCCACAGACTGCCATCGGCGGCCTGGGCGATTTGCCGTATCTGAGCGGTCTCGATACCCGTGTCGATAAACTGCGATTCACCCGGCGGCAGGTAGTGCAGGCCTCGCTCGCTGGCCACCCAGAGCAGGCCCTGACGGTCGACGAAGAGGTTGTAGGCATTGTCGCCAGCGAAATTGGCTTCTTTGGCGACGCGTTGCCAGCGCGAACCATCGAATCGCATCAGCCCGTCATTGGCGGCAGCCCAGAGCGAGCCATCCGGTGTGCTTGCCAGGGCGTAGATCACACCTTGGTGCAGGTCGAACT
Organism: Pseudomonas pichavaramensis; assembly: GCF_050473265.1. Taxonomy (NCBI): domain Bacteria; kingdom Pseudomonadati; phylum Pseudomonadota; class Gammaproteobacteria; order Pseudomonadales; family Pseudomonadaceae; genus Pseudomonas; species Pseudomonas pichavaramensis. Next base: position 44,769 of record NZ_JBJKFJ010000004.1, read on the forward strand.
GAGCGAGTGCTCCGTCTTGAGGTATCAGCGTTACGCTGCCGTTGCGCAGGCCGACCCACAGGCCTGCGTCGGTTGCCAGCAGGCTGGAGACGATTCCCAGTGCCTGGCCGTTAGGACTGAGGTAACGGCGAAAGCGCAGGCCGTCGAAACGAAAAAGGGAGTCGCCGGTACCCAGCCACAGGTAGCCGTCAAGGGTTTCGGCCAAAGCGCCGATCTGTCCGGGAATATCGTCGCTCTCGGCCCAGCGGCGATGCTCCAGTTGTTGGAAAATATCAGCATCTGCCAGAGCGGCACCGCAGTACAGCAGCCAGGCCGTCAAGAGGGGGCGAAGCCTGTACCGCAACTGTCGCCGGATGCAGCGGGAAATCGAATGATCAAAAAGGTCCAAGCTGGTCTTGTGCCCACTCAATGCAGTAATCGGCAATCGCTTCCCAGCCAGGTTCGGCGATCAGCCAGTGGCTGTAGCCGGTGAAGGCCCTGAAACTGGTTGGGGCTGATGATCGCCGGTGGTGACGATACAGGGAAGCGATTTGCCTGGCGGGCACCAGTCGGTCCTTGCCACCGGCGATAAGCAGCAGCGGTGCGCGCTGGTGGTTGGTGAAGTCGATGTGATTACCAATACCCAGAGCCGTCTCGATGAACAGTCGGGCGGGAGCCGGGACGATATGCCTTGCATACTCGCTGACCTGATCGGTTGTCGTCAGTGTCTGCGCCATGGTGCGCGCGAATTGCCGCGCTGTCATGTGCCGTTGCGCACATGAACTGAACCCCCCCAGCAACCACGGCCAAGTACTGCGTAGACCCACCAGACCGCGGCGTAGCGGTGCGATAGCGATACCTGCCTGACCAAGCCCCTGGTCGAGCAGCAGCTGTACCAAGGTTGCCCCCAGATCATGGCCGACCAGCAGCGGCGGCGTTGCCTGCTCCAGCAGGTAACGGCGGTAATGGGTGACCAGTGCAGCGATACCCCGGCTTTCACCTTGTGGCCAGGCAGGGGCGCAGCAGTGGTAGCCGCAGGCGGCGAAGCGCCCCTGAAAATGCTGCCAGATGGCGGGTGTCAGCCAGGTTCCATGGATGAAAACAACGCTCTTGCTCACGGTGCGGTCTCTGCTGGCGGAGGCGATCCTTGCTATGGCTGCAGCTTCTTTTGTTCAGTCGAGGCTGTCTTGAACAGGCCTGCTGTTCTGGTATGGGCATGCGGTGAAAGGGCGGGTAGGCAGCCGGGTATGCAGAACCGCCACGCGTCAGAGTCAGCGGTGGGCCTCATCTTTGTCGCGGTCTCCACGGGCCTGTGGCAGCGACTCTGTCTTGGCAGGCGTCAGGTAGTGCTCTATCTGGATACTTACACCCTCTGTCTGGTAGCGCCTGGCGGCGGCTTCGATACGCTGTTCGGCACGAGTCACTCGCCCATGGTGACGCAGATGCTCGAGCCAGGACTCATCGAAGAAGAACTCCTGCCAGTGACGAGAATTCTCGCTGTTCTGCACCAGCCCCCAGGAGAATGCGCCGTTACGCCGGCGCATGCGCGCGACCTCGCTCATCGCCTGACGGAAAGCCGCCGCGTGTTCTGGGGCGATGTCGTAGTGCAAGGTGACCATCACCGGGCCGCGCTCGAGGTCGGCTTCGTCGGCCAGTATTGGCGCTGGCCAGTGCAGCGATGGTGCCAGGTCCTCACTTTCGGTGACCGGCAAAGGGAATCTGGCATTCAGCAGCAGGCCCAGTACCAGACAGCCCGAGGCAGCGAACAATGCGACCGGGATAGAGGTATGACTGGCAACGAAGCCCCAGAGCGCACCGCCAGCGGCCATGCTGCCGAAGAATACCAGGATGTATACCGATAGCGCCCGTGCCCGTACCCAGTCCGGCACCGAGGTCTGTGCGGCGACTTGCAGGCTTGACAGCACGGCGATCCACGCCGCGCCGCTGAGCAGCATCACCGGTAGCAAGGCAGCGAACTGGCGCAGACTGGCCAGGGCCAGCAATACCAGGGCGTAGAGCAGGCTGGCCAGCAGGACCAGGCGATCACTGCTGATGCGATCGCGGATGCGCGGCAACAGAGTGGCGCCGAGTACCGCCCCGACGCCGACGCTGCCGAGCATCAGGCCGAAGTCGCTGGCGCTGCCCTGCAGCTCGCCGCGTACGATCAAGGGCAGTAGCGACATGCCGGCGCTGGCGCCGAGAAAGAATGCTGCGGCGCGCACCAGTACCGCTTGCAGCGGCTTGGACGCCCGGCTGTACCGCCAACCTGCGCGGATGGCGCCCAGCAGGCGTTCTGCCGGGAAGCTGGCGAGCTGGCGCTCACGCTTCCAGGTCATCAGCACTGCCATCACGGCGAAGAACGACAGTGCATTGAGGGCGAAGGTCGCCCACGGACCGCTCAAGCTGACCAGAACGCCGGCGATGGCCGGGCCGAGTGCCCGTGCGACATTGATACCGAGGCTGGACAGGGCAATTGCCGAAGGAAGGTCGCGCTTGTCTACCAACTCCGGCGTCAGCGCCGACCAGGCCGGCATCATCAAGGCGGTACCGACGCCCATGGCCAGGGTCATGCCCAGCAGCAGCCAGACGCTGGTCAGCCCGAGAAGGGTCAGCGTTGCCAGCGTAGTGGCCACGGCCGCCATCCACAGTTGTACGGCGAGCAGGTAGCGACGTTTATCGACGATATCGGCCATGGCTCCGGCTGGTAGCGCCAGCAGGAACATCGGCGCCGAGCCGGCGACCTGTACCAGCGCGACATGCATGGGGTTGCTGGACAGGCTGGTCATCAGCCAGCCAGCACCAACCTCGTGCATCCAGGTGCCGATGTTCGACGCGATGCTGGCCAACCACAGCCAGCGGAAGGTCGGGTAATTGAGAGCGCCCCAAGGCGATTGCTTGGCGGTGTTCATGGTCAGAGGAGGCCTTGTAATGGGTATTCGACGACGAGATAGAAGCGATCGATATCACGTTGCGGCTGGGCGTCGTTGCCTCGGTGGCTGACGTGCGCCAGGCTCATTTGCAGGCCTTTGGCCCACCCCTGCTGCACGGTATAGCGCAGGTCGATATCACGCTCCCAATGGCGGCCACGTCCCTGCATACGGCTATCTGCGTAGGCGCCATCGGCCGGAGCACGTGTGCCGTCGATTCCGTGCCCGCGTACATAGCGCGTCATCAGGCTCAGACCGGGTAGTCCGAGCGTGGTGAAATCCAGGTCGTAACGAAGCTGCCAGGATCGTTCCTGGGCGCCATTGAAGTCAGCGTATTTGATCGAGTTGGCCAGATAGATCGAGTCCCCGCCGATGAAATCGAAGGGGGTGTCGCCATCGACGCGCTGATAGGCAATGGTGAAAGCCTGACCCGCGTGCCGGTAGCTCGCCAGTAGGCTGTAGGCCAGCGTGTCGATGTCGCCTGCATTAGACGAGCCGTGTTCGCGCGTACGATACAGATTGCCATCCAGGGTCAGGCCGGCTTTCTGGAACTTGAGGTTCAGATAACTCTGGCGCCAGGTGTCTTCCAGTTGCGAGGTATAGAACGCTGCACTGACCTCGCGAGACTCGAACAGGCGAGCGCCTGCCAGGGTAATGGCGCTGCCATGGGTGGAAGCGCCGTAGCCGCTGAAGTCGTCATGGGACGAGCTGCCGTTCTGGTTCTTGAAACGATTGAAGCGACCAACCTGCACTTGCAGGTCAGGTGACAGGGTGCTTTCCAGCATCACGCCGGTCGCATATTCCGGCTGCAGACGTTTGTCTCCGGTGTCGAATACCGGCGTCTCGACGGTCATCTCGCCATAGCGCAGTAGCGTCTTGCCTGCGCGTAACTTGATGGCGGCACCAGCCGAGGCGTAATGCTGTCCGCGCCCGTCAGCATCGACGGGCAACAGCCCCGTTCCAGCATGGCCGCGACCCCCGTCGAGCTTTATTCCAACGAAGCCATGAGCGTCGACACCCAAACCAATATCGCCTTCGGTAAAGCCCGACTGCAGATTGCCGATGAAGCCCTGCGCCCATTCCCGTTGGTAGCTGGAGGCATTCCCTGGTGCGTCGCGCAGGTCATTGTGCAGGGCGAAGTTGCGTAGCAGCAGGCTCCAGCGTCCGCTTTCTTCAAGCGTGCTGGCCAGGGTTTGCTGACTCGTGCCGGTAACCACCATGCCCAACAGCCAGCCCAGGCGGGCTGGCCGTCTGCAGGGCCGGGTCAAAACGCGAAACAGGAACACCCGAAGGCACCCCAGAAGCCCTGGTGATCACTGACCGGCATATTGCTGCGGCGCGCCCGGTCGTGCTGATGCTGGTGCACGGCGCAGGGACCGACGCATTGGTGGATGCTGGCTGCCAGCGGTGCGGCTGTGGGGCTCCAGTGACCAGGCACCATGGCCACTGGCGACCAGTCCGGCATCACCGGCAGGGTCGGCGGAGCCAGCTTGTCGAATTCGCTACTGGCGTGCACGACCTTGCCGCCGACCACGGTGAGAACCGATTCCAGCCACTTGATCTGCTCTTCGTCGATGCTGAAAAAGTCCGCAGTGAGCGCCACCAGGTCGGCCAGCTGGCCGACTCTGATCTGACCCTTCTTGCCCTGTTCCGAAGAGAACCAGGCACTGCCGTGCGTGAACAGCTGCAGCGCGGTATCGCGCGACAGACCCTGTGGGTGGAGCGAGGTACCGCCGACCGTCTTGCCGCTGACCAGCCAGTACAACGCGGTCCAGGGGTTGTAGCTGGCCACGCGAGTTGCGTCGGTGCCACCACCGACCGGCACCCCCTCGGCGAGCATGCGCTGGATCGGCGGGGTCTGTTCGGCAGCCTCGGCGCCGTAGCGATCGATGAAGTACTCGCCCTGGAACGCCATGCGATGCTGGATGGCGATGCCGCCGCCGAGTGCCCGCACCCGTTCGATATTGCGCGGGCTGATGGTTTCGGCATGGTCGAACAGCCAAGGCAGGCCGTTGAAGGGGATGTCGCGGTCGACCTTCTCGAACACGTCGAGCATGCGCGAGATGGATTCGTCGTAGGTGGCGTGCAGGCGGAATGGCCAGCGTTGTTCGACCAGGTGGCGCACCACCGGCTCCAGCTCGTCTTCCATGCTTGGCGCCAGGTCCGGGCGCGGTTGGACGAAGTCTTCGAAATCGGCGGCCGAGAACACCAGCATCTCGCCGGCGCCGTTGTGACGCAGAAAGTCATCGCCTTGATGCAGTTTGACGCTACTCGTCCAGTTCCTGAAGTCGGCCAGCTCTTCTTTGGGTTTCTGGGTGAAGAGGTTGTAGGCGATACGCACGGTGAGCTGATCCTTGTCGGCCAGCTCCTGGATCACCTGATAGTCCTCGGGATAGTTCTGGTAGCCGCCGCCGGCATCGATGGCGCTGGTGACGCCGAGGCGATTGAGTTCGCGCATGAACTGGCGGGTGGAGTTGACCTGATATTCCAGCGGCAGCTTCGGTCCCTTGGCCAGGGTGGCGTAAAGGATCATCGCGTTGGGGCGGGCGATCAGCATGCCCGTGGGGTTGCCGTTGGCATCTCGGACAATCTCGCCGCCAGGCGGGTTGGGGGTGTTCTTGTCGTAACCGACAGCGTGCAGGGCCGCGCGGTTGAGCAGGGCGCGGTCGTACAGGTGGAGTACGAACACCGGCGTATCCGGTGCGGCCTTGTTCAACTCGTCGAGGGTCGGCATGCGCTTTTCGGCGAACTGGAATTCGGTCCAGCCGCCGACCACACGGACCCACTGCGGGGTTGGTGTGCGGTCGGCCTGGGCCTTGAGCATGCGCAGGGCTTCGGCCAGCGATGGCACGCCTTCCCAGCGCAGTTCCAGGTTGTAGTTGAGGCCGCCCCGGATCAGGTGCAGGTGCGAGTCGTTGAGCCCGGGAATGACTGTACGTTTTTGCAGGTCGATGACTTGGGTGGCATCGCCGCGTTGGGCCATGGCTTCGGCGTCGCTGCCAACGGCGATGAAGCGACCGTCCTTGATGGCGACGGCACTGGCGTTTGGCTTTTCGGGGTCGACCGTGTGCAGACGGCCGTTATACAGAATGAGATCGGCACTCATGTTGCCTCCGGATGAGCTGGCGGAAGAACTGTTGGCCATGGCGGCGAAGGGTAAGGCGGACCACAACGCGCCAGCAGCGCCGAGGACGCTGCTGGTAGCGAGAAAGTGGCGACGTTTGGGGTCGGAGGGATCCTGGCTCATGGTCGGTCCTCGTTTGTGGTTGGGCTCAGCCAGGCAGCGAACAGCCGCGTGGCCATGGGCATGAACAGGTACACCACGAGCAGGACGATGCTCAGGGTGATCAGCACGTTGCTAGGCAGATAGCCACCGAGCCAGGGAATGAGCTGAAACGCGGGCTGCCAAAGCAGTGGTACGAGCAGGCTGAGCGGCAGGATCACCAGAAAGCTCACGCAGGCTTGTTTCCAGAGTGGCGGTGGCTCCTGCGTTCCCTGGGGTACGAACCAGAAGGCGCTGCCCTCTGCAATTTCCAGCTGATCGCCAGCACGCAACAGCGGCTCGACTTCAGCGATCAACAGGCGTCTCTGCTCTGATTCGAGCCAATCCTGCAGCAGGCCCAGGCTGGCGAAGCGCAACACACAGGTGAATTGCACTGTGCAGGGGTGGCGGTTGCGCACCACATCCACGCCCAGATGGCCTGGGCAATGGCTACCCGTTGCGATCATGCGTCGTAGCCAGGCTTCGTAGCGTGGTACATGGCCTGGTCGAACCTGATGACGCACGACCAGAGTGACGGTATCCGACTGCGTCTCGCTCATGCTGGAGACTCTGTTCGAGGCCTTGGTTTGGTCGACCCAGCGGCGCGCACTGATGCGCGACGCTGGTCGGGTTGAGCGTCGCTCGTCCGTCATCTGCTCAGATGGGCGCGGCGACTGGCGCCAGGGTCGGGCCGTGTTCTACACGCTCTGGCGCCTTGTGGACCATGGTGTAGCAATAGTCGACGCCCATGCCGTAGGCACCGGAGTGTTCCTTGACCAGGGCCATGACGGCGTCGTAGGTGTCGCGGTTCTTCCAGTCGCGCTGCCATTCCAGCAGCACCTGCTGCCAGGTCACTGGCACCACGCCGGCCTGGATCATGCGCTGCATGGAGTAGTCATGTGCGGCCTGCGAAGTACCGCCGGACGCGTCGGCGACCATGTAGATCTCGTAGCCTGCATCGTGCATGGCGGACAGGGCGAAGGTGGTGTTGCACACCTCGGTCCACAGGCCGGAGACGATGATCTTGTTGCGGCCGTTCTTCTTCAGCGCGTCGCGTACCTTCTGGTCATCCCAGGAGTTCATCGAGGTGCGCTCGAGCAGCGGCGCGTCAGGGAATACGGCAAGCAGCTCGGGGTAGGTGTGGCCGGAGAAGCTCTCGGTCTCGACCGTGGTGATGATGGTCGGGACGTTGAAGATCTTCGCCGCCTTGGCCAGACCCACGGTGTTGTTCTTCAGGGTCTGCCGGTCGATGCTCTGTACGCCGAAGGCCATCTGCGGTTGCTGGTCGATGAAGATCAGCTGGCTGTTGTGCGGGGTCAGAACTTCGGTTTTTGGATTGCTCATAGCGGTTACCTGTCGGTGGGCGGTAGTCGTTATACGTATCCCTTCGGTCGTTGCCGTCGGGTAGGCCGGAGCACTATTGCAGAGCAGCTACGCGCAGAATTGGATGGAACTGCGGTTCTGGTATAGGGCTGTGAAACCTGCAGCCATTCTTGAGCCGTTGGCGGTGGTGATGTGTCGAATACAGGCCAGGCGGAGCGAGCGGACTTCTCACGGCCGTGCGATGGCGTCAGGCTGCTAGAGTGATGGCGGTATGTCTGAGGAGGTGTGCATGGCAAGGGATGGCCACAAGCTGGGCCTGGGGTCGCTGACCGCAGTGGTCGTGGGTTCGATGGTCGGGGGTGGCATCTTTTCCCTACCCCAGAATATTGCCGCGCGGGCCGATGTCGGTGCGGTGCTGATCGGCTGGGTGATCACCGCTGTAGGCATGCTGGCGCTGGCCTTCGTATTCCAGAATCTGGCTAACCGCAAGCCGGAGCTGGACGGCGGCGTGTACGTCTACGCCAAGGCGGGCCTTGGCGATTACATGGGCTTCTCTTCCGCCTGGGGTTACTGGATCAGCGCCTGGTTGGGCAATGTCGGTTACTTCGTTTTGCTGTTCTCGACGCTGGGTTATTTCTTCCCGGCCTTCGGCGAGGGCAATACGCCCTTGGCAATCGCTTGCGCTTCCGTGTTGCTGTGGTGCGTGCATGCCCTGGTGCTGCGCGGTATCAGGGAGGCCGCGCTGATCAACCTGATCACCACCGTGGCCAAGTTGGTGCCAATCGTGCTGTTCATCGTCATCGTCGCTGTGGCGTTTGACCGCGACATTTTCACGCGCGACATCTGGGGGCGCAGCAACCCGCAGTTCGGCGGCGTCCTGGAGCAGGTGCGCAACATGATGCTGGTCACCGTGTTCGTGTTCATCGGCATCGAGGGGGCCAGTGTCTATTCATCGCGTGCCGAGAAGCGCAGCGATGTCGGCAAGGCTACGGTGATCGGCTTTCTCGGTGTGCTGGCGTTGCTGATGCTGGTCAATTTGTTGTCGCTGGGCGTGATGAGCCAGCCCGAACTGGCCGCCTTGCAGAACCCGTCGATGGCCGGCGTGCTGGAACATGTGGTGGGGCGCTGGGGAGCGCTGTTCATCAGTGTCGGCCTTGCGATTTCGCTGCTTGGCGCATTGCTGTCCTGGGCGCTGCTGTGCGCGGAGATTCTCTTCGTCTCGGCCAGGGATGGCACCATGCCCGCATTTCTGAGCCGGGAGAATGCCAATCGGGTACCGGTCAATGCGCTATGGCTGACCAACACGATGATCCAGCTGTTCCTGGTGATCATCCTGTTTGCGCAGGGCACCTATCTGTCGCTGATCTATCTGGCCTCGTCGATGATTCTGGTGCCTTACCTGTGGTCGTCGGTTTACGCGCTGCTGCTGGTCTGGCGTGGCGAGACCTATGACAGGCAAGTCGGCTTGCGGCGCAAGGATCTACTGGTCGGTTTGCTGGCCACTCTCTATGCCATCTGGCTGTTGTACGCCGGGGGCGTGAAGTACCTGCTGCTTTCTGCCCTGTTGTATGCCCCTGGCGTGCTGCTTTTCTACCAGGCCAAGCACGAACGGGGCGAACGCCTGTTCAGGCGCTACGAATGGCTGATATTCACGGCCGTGGCGTTGACCGCGCTGCTCGCGGGTTATGGCTTGTACGCTGGCTATCTCAGCCTGTAGCACTGGACAACGTACTCAGCTTGAGGATAATTTCCGACCATTGCTTCGTAACCTTGGCTTGATGACCGCTATGCGCAAGTCCCTGCGGACCGCCCTTATCTGGATGCTGATGCTGGCTTTGCCGGCACAGGCCATGGCGGCGCTTGGCATGCAACTTTGCCAGCAGGTCCACAGCAGCAGTGCGTTGCAGATGAGCCCCGGCGAGCACGCCGAGCACGGCATGGGCCATGGCATGGCCGCAGCCGATAACGCTGGTTCTGAGCATCACGGCATGACCGTCACGGCCAGTGATACCGGCGGTGATAGTGGTTTCTGTAACCTGTGCGCGTTCTGCGTCGGTGTCGCTGCTCCCAGCGAGCCATTTCTGAATCATTCCATTGTGCAAACCATCGAGCCGGCACTGGCCTGGCCCGAGCGTCTTGTCCTGGGCGTTGCTGACACGCCCGAACGTCCCCCGCGTTTCTTTCTCGCCTGAGCCCCCAAGGTAGCGCTGTAGACCGGCGCCTGTAGCTCATGCGGCCGCCTGGCCGCCCTATGCGAGAACACATCATGAAGTTTCATCCGAATGCCGGGTGGTGGCTGGGCGTCGTTGCCCTGGCTCTGCCCAGCGCTCTGCCGGCCGTCCAGTCCGACCCACTGGATGCCGAGGCTGCCGTGCCAGCGCAGGATTACCAGTCGCCACTGAACGACTATCGCGGGCAACGCGACGAAACCCTGCAGGACTGGCGTGCAGCCAATGAAGAGGTTGGCCGTATCGGCGGCTGGCGTACCTACAGCATGGAGGGCTGGGAGCAGCCAGCCGAGCAGGGTGTCGAGCCTGCGATGGGAGGTGGTCATGAGCATCATTAGGCCCCTGACGTTGCTCTGCGTCCTGGCGGCTCTGGCCGGCTGTGCCAGCTTCAGCGAGGACGGCGCTTTTGCTCCGGTGCAGCAAGGCGCCGAGCGCCAGCTGGACAAGCAACTGCTCTGGGCGCGTGATCAGGCCGGGCGCAGCCAGATCGATGCGCGCGTCGCCGAGTTGCTGGCCGAGCCTCTGAGCCTGGACGCCGCTATCCAGCTGGCGCTGCTCAACAATCGCGGTCTGCAGGCTGCGTTCGACGAGTTGGGCATCGGCGAAGCCGAGCGCGTGCAGGCCGGGCGCCTGCCCAATCCCGGTTTCTCATACGGCCGTCTGGAAAAGGGCAGCGAGGTTGAGTACGAGCGCGGTCTGCACCTGAACCTGGCGCGCATGATTACCTTGCCGATGACCTCGCGCCTCGAAGGCCGGCGTTTCGAGCAGTTGCAGCGCCGCACCAGCCTGGCGGTATACGAGCTTGCCAGCGAGACGCGAAAGGCCTGGTATCAGGCGGTGGCCGCCGAGGAGAGCCTGGTTTATGCGCGGCAAGTGCTGGAGGCTGCCGAAGCCGCTGCCGAACTGGCTCGGCGCCTGGCGGCGGTGGGCAATTTCAGCAAGCTGCAGCAGGCCGAGCAGCAGACGTTCTATGCCGAGGCCGGTATCGCGTTGTTGCGGGCCGAACAGGCTCGGGTGGCCAGTCGTGAGCGTCTGACCCGGCTGTTCGGTCTGTGGGGCGAACAGATCGCCTATCGCCTGCCTGAACGCCTGCCGCAGTTGCCGGAGGCGGCTGACGAACTGCCGGATGTCGAGCGTCTGGCCATGAGCCAGCGCCAGGACATCCAGTCCATGCGCCTGGATGCCCAGCGTCTGGCACAGAACCTCGGCCTGACCCGCACCACGCGCTTCATCAACGTGCTGGAGCTTGGCGTGCTGAACAACCGCTCCAACGAGGAACCCACCCAGCGCGGTTACGAGATCAGCGTCGAGCTGCCGTTGTTCGATTGGAGCGGGGCCAAGGTGGCACGGGCCGAGGCGCAGTATCGTCAGGCGCTCAATCGCGCCGCCGAGACGGCGATCAACGCCCGCTCACAAGTGCGCGAGGCTTACCAGACCTATCGCAATGCCTTCGAACTGGCGCGTCATTATCGCGTCGAGGTGCTGCCGCTGCGTCAGCGCATGGCTGAGGAAAACCTGCTGCGCTACAACGGCATGTTCATCAGCACCTTCGAACTGCTCGCCGATGCGCGCCGCCAGGTGCAGGCGGTGGATGCGTCCATGCAGGCGCAACGCGATTTCTGGCTGGCGCGCGCCGATCTCGACATGGCCCTGCTGGGCGCCCCCAATCCCTCGCTCGTCGCCGCGTCAGCGGCCAGTACCGAGCCGGCCGCTGGTGGCCACTGAACAAGGATCTGCTGACATGGTTTCACGACGTGATTTCTTTCTCGGTGCCAGTGCCATCGGCGCCGCGGTGGCCAGTTCGGCGGTCAGCCGGGTGTCGCTGGCTGCCTTGCCCGAGCCGGTGCTGCAAGCCAGTGCCGATACCCAGCCGCCGCTGCAGCCGAGCAATGGGCGCCCGTACAACCCGGTGGTGACTCTCAATGGCTGGACGCTGCCCTGGCGCATGAACAACGGCGTCAAGGAGTTCCACCTTGTTGCCGAACCTGTGGTGCGCGAACTGGCGCCCGGTTACAAGGCGCATCTGTGGGGCTACAACGGTCAGTCGCCGGGGCCGACCATCGAGGTGGTGGAGGGGGACCGGGTGCGTATCTTCGTCACCAACAAGTTGCCTGAGCACACCAGCATTCATTGGCATGGTCAGCGCCTGCCCAATGGCATGGACGGCGTTTCGGGGCTGACCCAGCCGGCGATTCCGGTGGGCAAAACCTTCGTTTACGAATTTGTCGCGCGCCGTCCCGGCACCTTCATGTACCACCCGCACGCCGATGAAATGGTGCAAATGGCCATGGGCATGATGGGCTTCTGGGTCACCCATCCCAAAGCGCATCACCCGCTGATCAGCGAGGTGGATCGCGACTATTGCTTCCTGCTCAACGCCTACGACATCGAACCCGGCGCCTACACGCCGAAGATCATGCAGATGCTCGACTTCAATCTGTGGACCTTCAACAGCCGCGTGTTCCCCGGTATCGATCCGCTGGTGGCGCGTCAGGGCGACCGGGTGCGCCTGCGTGTCGGCAACCTGACCATGACCAACCATCCGATCCACCTGCACGGGCACGAGTTCGAGGTGACCGGTACCGATGGTGGGCCGACGCCGGTTGGCGCGCGCTGGCCTGAAGTGACCACCGACGTGGCGGTAGGGCAAATGCGCCAGGTGGAGTTCATCGCCGATGAAGAGGGCGACTGGGCGCTGCATTGCCACAAGAGCCACCACACCATGAATGCCATGGGTCACGACTTGCCGACACTGGTCGGTGTCGATCACAGCGACATGACTCGCAAGATCGCCAAGCTGGTCCCCGACTACATGGTGATGGGCGAACGCGGCATGGCTGACATGGCCGAGATGCAGATGCCCTTGCCGGACAACACCGTGCCGATGATGACCGGTGACGGGCCCTTCGGCTCGGTGGAGATGGGCGGCATGTTCACCGTGCTCAAGGTGCGCAAAGAGCAGACGGCGGGTGATTACCGCGATCCTGGCTGGTTCAAGCACCCGTCAGGCACCGTGGCGTACGAATGGAAGGGAGCGCTTGCGGCCGCGCCTCGCTCGCATGATGGCGGAGGGCAGTCGATGTCGCTCAAGCAGCCGATTGAGACAGCGGTTGAAGTGCAGGTGCGCAAACCCGGCGGGCATGCCGGCCATTGAAACGACACCGGGCTGCCGAGCGTGGCCCGGCCCTAATACCTATCGAGGAAGTTCTGAGATGAATAAACAGACGTTTCTGGCGCTGGCCCTGACATTGGGCAGCGCATTGAGCAGCCCGGCAGCACTGGCGCACAGCGAGGAGCACATGGCGCATTCGATGCCAATGCTCATGGAGCAGATGCCCTGGGGAATCGCCGGAGAGGCGACGAAAGTCGATCGCACCATCGAGATCAGCATGAGCGACCAGATGCGCTTCACGCCGGACAACCTGCAGGTCCGGCAGGGCGAGACCATTCGCTTCGTCCAGCATAACGCTGGGCAGGTGCTTCACGAGTTCGTCCTTGGTACCCAGGCCACGCTGAAAGAGCATGCCGAGATGATGGCCAGGTTCCCCGGCATGCAGCATGACGAGCCTTATATGGCGCATGTTGCACCTGGGCAGAGTGGTGAAATGGTCTGGACCTTCAACCGCGCAGGCGAATTCGATTTTGCCTGCCTGATCGCTGGCCATTACCAGGCCGGTATGACGGGCCGCATACAGGTGCTGGCCGAATGACTCGCGAAAGGAGAGCAAGCATGAACAACAGATTGATGATCGCGTCGCTGGCCGCCATGTTCAGTTGGCCGCTGCAGGCCGCCGAGCCGGCGCCGCTGAGTCAGGGCGAGGTGCGCAAGGTGGATGTTGCTGCCCAGAAAATCACCTTGCGTCATGGCCCCATCGCCAGTGTCGGCATGCCGCCGATGACCATGGTGTTCGAGGTGGCTGAAGCGCAATTGCTGGAAGGTGTTGCGGCAGGTGAGAAGGTGAGCTTTCAGGTCGAACAACAAGGTAGCCGCTATGTCGTTACCGAGTTGCACAGAGTGAAGTAAACAGGGAAGGCCGGCCCGAACATCGCGTTGCGGGCCGGCAGACACTCAGTTCAGGGCGTCGCTCAGGGCCTTGGCCGGCACCAGTTTGACCACCTTCTTGGCAGCGATCTCGATGCTCTTGCCGGTTTGCGGGTTGCGGCCGGTGCGCGCCGGGCGCTCGCTCACCTTCAGTTTGCCGATGCCCGGAAGGGTGATCTCACCGTCGTTTTCCAGGGCGTCGCCGACAATTTCGCCCAACTGATCGATCAGTGTGCGGACAGTGGCCTTGGGCAGGGAAACGGCCTCGGCCAGGTCGCTGATCAGTTGGTCTTTGGTGATTGCCATGATGTAACTCCGTTTGCAGGTAATAGGTTCGGCGGCATCGGTTATTCCCGCGGCAGCCGAGAACGAGGGGAAACTAGCACAAAAGGTACAGCCCGGGAGTGCTGTGGCAGACACTTCCGATAGGGCTTAGTGTCGCATCATGCGGCGTTGTTCCAGTGTGAGATGAAAAAACGCAGCCTGCCGCGTATCCCGGGTTCGCTGGCGCTGTCGAACGGTATCTCGGCCTGCAGGCTGCCGTCGCCGCGCTGTTGGCCGTCGAGCAGCTCATCGGCGCTGTGCACGCCTTGGTTCTGCCAGGCGTGGCTGACCTTCCAGCCACTATCGTTGGTGGGCGGGGTGATTTCCAGAACGAGGCTGTTGCGGAACAGATAGCTGCCCTCGAAATGCTGATTGACCCAGAGTTTGCGCTCCACCTCATAGTCCGGCACCCGCACGTTGAAGGTCAGGGTGTAGGCCAGCCCTTTGCGTCTGCTGTTGACCCTGGCGCGATCAGCAAGAAACAGACTGCCCAGATACAACTTGCCGTTCTGCTCGGGCGCCTTGAGCCAATGTTGATGAGCCAGGCAGGCCACCGAGTCCTCTTCTGCGGTACGCCGGCTCAGGTACCAGAGTTTGCCGCGTGGGGCCGCGAGGACTTCGAACTGATACAGGGCGTTGACCGCTTGTCCCTCGCGCTCGGCTTTGCGCAGTTCCTTGGGCAGGGTGATGGCATCGACTTCGGCCCAGACGTCCACGCGAACATCGCCAAACAGGAAACGTGTCAGGTTCTGGTAGGCCTCTTCGCTGTTGACGATGCCGAAATAGCCGGAGTGGGATCGGTATGCAAAGGCCTTGGCGCAGGGTGCTGCAGGCTTTCCGTTGGCATCCAGGCCGCACAGGGTGGCGTTGTCGATACGCACCAGACCATCGCTGCCATGGCCGGCAAAGGTGCGGGAAAGGCCCAGGCCTGCTTCGTAGTCTGTGCGGTTGGTGCCGACCATGCAGAAGAAACGATCGGAAGGAAAACGCGCTTCGGGCAGCCAGTCGACCCGGTCGGTGAGCTTGTAGTTGGCCTCCAGGTCGAGAAAAGAGGCAAGTCGCTGGCGATTGAAGTTGCTGATATCGCCGGGGCTCAACCAGCTTGGTGGGTTGATGCCCAGCAGGTCGATGCCGTTGTGTGGTGTGGCATAGGTGAAGACCTTGTCCACCAGCCTGGCTGCACCGCCCGGATCCAGTTTCGGGTTCTGCAACAGGCCACGACACACCAGACCGCCCATGGAGTGAGCCACCAGATAGCAGCGGAAGTCGTTCCGGGTGATGGCATTCTTCGGGTTGGCGCAAATCAGCTCACGCACCTTGAGAATCAGCTCGCCGAGTTTGCTGGCAAAAACCTCGAGGCTCGGCGTGCTGCCAATACCGAGCAGGCGCGAGGCTTCGTCGTAGTAGCGGTAGACAATGATCGAGCGGCTTGCTAGACGATTGTCCGAGTTGGCTGCCCATTCCGGATCGAGGATGTCGTATCCCTCCTCGTAAACGTCCTGATAACCGAACTCCGACGCCAACCGGATCACCGGTGATTCGAAGACGAACTTGCGCGGTTGTCGTGTCTTTTCCGCCACCGCACGGTAGACGGTGGAGCCCAGGTTGAAACCGCAGAAGGGATCGGCGCTGGTCTGGTCGATCTCTCCGGGCGTCATGGCATAGCCGCGGACATAGATGATCGGGTGAAAAGGGCTGTTTGCATTGGCCATGGCTGCTCCTCAGGGGCTTGCGCGTGCCTCGGGACTGCTCATCAGGGCCTGACTGCGGGATGCGACGAGTTGCGCTGGGGTGTTTTGCTCAAGGCTAGCTCAGTAGGTCGCTTCACCAGGGCTTTTTGTGTACTCAGGCGGCGGCCTCGCGAGGGTCGACTAAGCTATTGAGACATGCCTAATGTTGGAGTGCCATTATGCTGCGCGCATTCGCTGATCTCGGCTTCCGCTGGAAAATTGCCTTGCCCATCCTGTTGTTGGCCGCGCTGCTGATCACCATGGGTGTGCTGGGCGTACGCGGTATCTATCAGGTGGCAGAATCGAGCACGACGCTGACCAAGCGTCATCTGCCGGCAATCAGTCTGTTGCTCAACGCCGATCGTGATCTCTATCAGGCTTTCGTGGCCGAGCGCAGTCTGCTGGATGAAGACTCTGGCAACCACGCCGCGCAACTGCGCGAATCGCACAGCGAGAACCTGCAGCAGGCCTATGATCGCGTGCACGCGTTCGCCGATATGCAGCCGGGCAGCGAGGCGCTGGCGCTGGTGGCGGACTTCGACCGTGGTTTCGAGCGCTGGAAGGCGACATCGCTGCGCGTGCTTGAACTCTCCGTCAACGATCCGGATGCCGCTAGCGTGCTGAGCTTCGGCGACAGCGAGGCGCAATTCGAGGAGGCGCGCAGTGCCATCGACAAGCTGGGCGAGTTGGAAGACAGCGCCGCCAATGCGGTCGGTACGGCTGCCATCGCTCACGGCGAGGCACTGACCTGGCAGCAAGGCGTGATCATTGCCGTAGGGTTGGCGGTGTGTCTGGTGCTGGTGGTTGGTTTTCCTCTACTGGTCACCAAACCGCTGCACAGTCTGCTCTATCGAATCGAACAGATTGCCGATGGTGATGGCGATCTGCGAGTGCGTCTTGATGTGCTGACCAAGGATGAACTGGGCAAGCTCAGTCATGCCTTTAATCGCTTTCTCGACAAGCTGCAGCCCTTGATCAAGGAAGTAGGGCGCGTCACCGGTGAGGTCGCGGATTCCGCCAAGAGTCTGGCAGGCATGGCTGCCGCCAATGACCGACTGATCAGCAGTGAGCATGCCGCGGTGGATCAGGTCAGCACCGCGGCCACGGAAATGAGCGCGGCGGTGCATGAAGTGGCGCGCAACGCGCAGAATGCCGCCGATGCAGCGCGTCACGCCGAGGTGCAGTCGCGTGAAGGGGCTGAGGTGGTCGGTGCGACCATTCATTCGATTCGCCAGCTGGCCCAGGAAGTGGAGAGCGCCTCCGACACCATCCAGACCCTGGAGCAGGAGACCGCCAACATCGGCGCGGTGCTGGCGGTGATCAAGGGTATTGCCGAGCAGACCAACCTGCTGGCACTCAATGCCGCCATCGAGGCGGCTCGTGCAGGTGAGCAGGGGCGAGGGTTCGCGGTGGTCGCCGATGAGGTGCGGGCGCTGGCCGCACGTACTCAGGAGTCCACCAAGGACATCCAGCAGATGATCGAGCGCTTGCAGGCCGGTGTGCAGAACGCTGTCAAGGCAACCCATTCAGGTAGCACAAGAGCGCGGCAGAGTGTCGAGCAGGCCGCCGGTGTGGATCAGGCCTTGAGCGTAACGGGGGATTCGGTGCAGCGCATCAACGACATGGCCGCGCAAATTGCCACGGCCTGCGAAGAGCAGAGCAGCGTCACCGAAGAGATCGCGCGCAACATCAGTGATATTCGTGACCTGTCCAACGAGGCGGCACAAACCTCGGAGCAAAGCACGCGCGCCAGCCAGCACCTGTCCGAGTTGTCCCATGGTCTGGCGCAGTTGGTAGGGCGTTTTCGTGTGTGAAACGGCCGCTTGATGCATCTAAGTGATTGAAGCGGTTGTAACTTTGCGTTTAGTCGTTACAATGGCGCGGCCCGTCGCAATGGCGGGCAGCGTTATGGTGGCCCTGCCGGTCCCCTCGCATTGATCAGCCGTGAACCCGGTCAGGCCCGGAAGGGAGCAGCCGCAGCGGTGACATCGAGTGCCGGGGTGTGGCTGGTAGGGTCCACCTCCAGTTTCCCGGGCTTTCGCCACTTCCTCATTTTCATATCGATTTTCTGCCCATAGCGGCGGATTGCTCCTGCGCGCTATAAAAATAGTCGGGAGTCATGTTTAACGTTGTGCGGCAGCGGCGTGAAGACTGGCTGTCAGGGGGCGGCCATAAAAAAGCCCGCTCGGGCGGCGGGCTTTCGTGGTTCTGGTGAACTCAGGCGATGCGGTAGTTCAGCACGCTGTCCTGCTCTTTCAGGGTTTTGCGCAGGTCGGCTGGGATGTTGCCGGCGCGTACGGCCAGCTCCAGACGAATTTCTTCCAGGCTCTGGGCGAAGGCGTCTTGGTCGTCGAGCTGTGGCTTCGCCAGGACGCGGCTGTACACGGTGCTGTCGCTCTCGTCGTGCAAGGCGAGGATGATGCTGCCGTCCGGCCGAGGTGAGCTGAAGCTGGCACGAAGCGGGTTGAACAGGTGATCGACGAGCTGTTGGTTATTGAGTTCCATGTCCTACTCCATCCTGAGGTTGGCCAGTTTTGACCGCTGGATGGGGGATTGGTTCAGGCTACAAGTGATTGACGGGTACGTTCGATCACTTCTTGCAGCGACTCATCGCCGTATTGGCCGGGGTACAGGCGCTGGCTGTACTGGGCAATACCGGTCTTGTCTACCAGAGTGAAGCTGAAGCTGCCTTTGCGGGTTGCCTGAATGCGGCAGTCGAAAGGGGCAAAAGCATGAGTCAGCGTGCTGATGGCTTTCTGAATTTGATGTTGAGTATGCATTTTTCTAAGTGTTTCCTTTAAAACTTGTGCGCTTCGTTGCGCGTTTTGTCGCTCCATAGGGTTGGCCGAAAAGCGGCCTTAGCAATCAACCGATCGGAGCTTGATTAACACGATAAAGTTCCATTGTTACGGTTCTTCGGCGTGGTCAGTACGTCGGAGGCAGGCAGAGAAACAGCGCCAATACAGGATGAGTGGCGAGTCGGCCTGATCAGTCAGCAGATGGGATCGGGGAGGGCGGCAGCGCAGGGACGCGCTAGACGTTGAACCGGGAAACCAGGAGGAGGCGCAAGGGCCTGAATGACTTACAGCTTGGTACGAACGGCGCGAATCATACTGTATTGTGCAAGAAATGAACAGAGCTGTTTCTCAGCCGGGTGCGCGCGCTTTTCAGGTGCTCCGTTGGCGGATGCAATTTGCTGGTTGCTCCGCTAGGATTAGCCCACTTTTGCTTTCCTCACATGACGGTTTTCCATGAGTTATCAGGTTCTTGCACGTAAATGGCGTCCGCGCTCGTTCCGCGAAATGGTCGGCCAGACCCATGTGCTCAAAGCCCTGATCAACGCCCTGGATAGCCAGCGCCTGCATCATGCGTACCTGTTCACCGGCACGCGCGGCGTGGGCAAGACCACCATCGCGCGGATCATCGCCAAGTGCCTGAACTGTGAAACCGGCATCAGCTCCACGCCCTGCGGCACCTGCTCGGTGTGCCGGGAGATCGACGAGGGGCGCTTCGTCGACCTGATCGAAGTGGACGCCGCGAGCCGCACCAAGGTCGAGGACACCCGCGAGCTGCTCGACAACGTGCAGTACTCGCCGACCCGCGGGCGCTTCAAGGTCTACCTGATCGACGAAGTGCATATGCTCTCCACCAGCTCCTTCAACGCCTTGCTGAAGACGCTGGAAGAGCCGCCACCCCATGTGAAATTCCTCCTCGCCACCACCGACCCGCAGAAGCTGCCGGTTACCGTGCTGTCGCGCTGCCTGCAATTCTCGCTGAAGAACATGCCGCCGGAGCGGGTGGTCGAGCATCTCAGTCATGTACTGACTGCCGAGAGCGTGCCGTTCGAGAGCGACGCCCTGTGGCTGCTCGGTCGCGCCGCCGATGGCTCGATGCGCGATGCCATGAGCCTTACCGATCAGGCGATTGCCTTCGGCGAGGGCAAGGTGCTGGCCGCCGATGTGCGGGCGATGCTCGGTACGCTGGATCATGGCCAGGTCTATGGCGTGCTGCATGCGCTGATCGAGGGTGATGCGAAGGCATTGATCGAGGCCGTGCGCCACCTGGCCGAGCAAGGGCCGGACTGGAATGGCGTGCTGGCGGAAATACTCAACGTGCTGCACCGCGTGGCGATTGCCCAGGCGCTGCCGGATGCGGTGGACAACGGTCAGGGTGATCGCGAGCGGGTGCTGCAACTGGCCCAGGCGCTGCCCGCCGAGGATGTGCAGTTCTATTACCAGATGGGCCTGATCGGCCGTCGCGACCTGCCGCTGGCACCTGAGCCGCGCGGCGGCTTCGAAATGGTCCTGCTGCGCATGTTGGCCTTCCGCCCGGCGGGGGCGGACGATGCGCCCAAGGTCGTGCTAAAGCCCTTGGGGATCAGCCAGGCCACTGCTGATCCCCAACCGAACCCAGTGGCCGGCACCGCTATGCCGGCTCCTGTCGTTTCCGCTCCCGCTGCCGCGGTCACCGAGGCCACTCCTGCGCCTGTGGCGCCGGCTGCCGTTGCAGCAAGTGCCGCCGCACCAACTGCCGCCGCACCAACTGCCGTCGAGGCAGTTGCAAGTGCGCCTGCCCAAACTGTTGACGCTTCTGTAGCGCCGGTTGCCAGCCTGTCGCCAGAGCCAGAGCCAGAGCCAGAGCCAGAGCCAGAGCCAGAGCCAGAGGCATCAGTGGCTTCTGCGGCCGTTGTCGATGTGCCTTGGGAGACTGCCAAGTCGGCGGAGCCTGCCGTTGCACCTGCTCTGCCGGAGGTCGCGCCGGCGCCCGAAGCAAACGCAAACGTCGTGGAAGCCGCTGTACCTGAGGCAGCAGCGCCGCTGGTCAATGAGATCGTCCAGGCAGAGGTGGATGCTGAGGGTGGCGACGACGAGCCGCCGCCCGGTGATTATGACTACGTCGAGATGGACGCCGAAACGCTCGACTACGATTTTGGTCAGGCCGAAGCTGAAGCACCTGTGGTCGAGGAACCGTTGCCAGCGGCCAAGCCCGCTACTGGTCTGGCGGCGGAATGGTTGGCACTGTTCCCGCAGCTTGGCCTTGGCGGTATGACTGGCAGCATCGCGGCCAACTGCACGTTGATCGAGGCCAATGGCGATGACTGGCTGCTGCACCTGGACCCAGCGCACAGTGCGTTGTTCAATCCGACCCAGCAGCGTCGTCTCAACGATGCCTTGAATCAGCAGCAGGGACGCAGCATCAAGTTGCGTATCGAGCTGCGCAAGCCCGAGCAGGAAACGCCGGCCCAGGCAGCAGCCCGTCGCCGTGCCGAGCGTCAGCGCAGTGCCGAGGCTTCTATCCAGGCCGACCCGCTGGTGCAACAGATGATTCAGCAGTTCGCCGCCAAAGTGCGCGACGACAGCATCGAGCCTATCGATACTCCCAGTTAACCCCGCGAACACCGAGGATACCGACATGATGAAAGGTGGCATGGCAGGCCTGATGAAACAGGCTCAGCAGATGCAGGAAAAAATGCAGAAAATGCAGGAAGAGCTGGCCAATGCCGAGGTGACCGGCCAGTCTGGCGCCGGCCTGGTCAGTGTGGTGATGACCGGTCGTCACGACGTCAAACGTATCAGCCTGGACGACAGCCTGATGCAGGAAGACAAGGAAGTGCTGGAAGACCTGATCGCTGCAGCGGTCAATGACGCCGTGCGCAAGGTCGAGCAGAACAGCCAGGAGAAGATGTCTGGCATGACGGCAGGCATGCAGCTTCCCCCCGGCTTCAAAATGCCTTTCTGAGCATGTGACGCCCAGCCGGCACGCATTACGGCGTTGCGAAAGGCCCCGAGCATCCTCATTTACAGACGTAAACTCCGGTGCTCGGGGCCTTTCGCGCCTTGTGCTGCATACTGTCTGGTCGCCCCCTCGACAGGGTGGCGTTGAGTGTGCGCGACTTTAAGCGCGTAGCCTGGATGCAATCCGGGCGTGTTATCTGTCCCGTTTCCCGGAGCTTGTCCGGGCATCAACCTGTAGGAACGCCATGAGCTTCAGCCCTCTGATTCGCCAGTTGATCGACTCCCTGCGCATCCTGCCCGGTGTCGGGCAGAAGACTGCGCAGCGCATGGCGCTGCAGCTGCTCGAGCGTGATCGCAGTGGTGGTCAGCGCTTGGCGCAGGCGCTCAGTGCCGCGATGGTAGGTGTCGGGCACTGCAAGCGCTGCCGCAGCCTGAGCGAGGACGAAATCTGCCAGTTGTGCTCGGACGAGCGCCGCGATGACAGCCTGTTGTGCGTGGTGGAGGGGCCGATGGACGTGTATGCGGTGGAACACACCGGTTATCGCGGCCGTTACTTCGTGCTCAAGGGGCATCTGTCACCACTCGATGGCCTTGGCCCTGAAGCCATTGGCATTCCCGAATTGCTCGAACGTATCGACGCTGGCGGTTTTGCCGAGGTGATCCTGGCCACCAACCCCACCGTGGAAGGTGAGGCCACGGCGCATTACATCGCTCAGATCCTTGCCGGCAAGGGCCTGCTGGCTTCACGCATCGCCCACGGTATGCCGCTTGGTGGCGAGCTGGAGCTGGTCGATGGTGGGACTCTGGCGCATGCCTTGGCTGGCAGACGTCCAATCACCTTCTAAGTCATCACCCATACGATTCGCTATGCCCATGCGCGTCAGCCGTATCGCTTTGCTGCCTCTGCTGCTGATGTCCGCTGCCGGCCAGGCTTCACAATGCCCGGTCGGGCAAGTCCCGGTCTGTCTTGGTGCCTCCTGTTTGTGCGTCCCCGACCCTGTACGCATGCGAGAAGATGGCCTCAACCTGGCTGCCGCCCGCCTCGAAGCCTGGTTGTTGCAGTCACGACAGGCCGCGCTGCGGAGCGGAACTGAACCCATTCCCCTGATGATTCGCGTGCAGCTGGCATCCTTCTATGACGATGTGCTGCTCGACGAAGTGCGTTATCGGGTGGGTATCACCGACGAGATGGACGCCGCTACCGTCATGCTGCAGAACCCGGACGTGCAGGCGGTCACCCTGATCGATGTGGTGGTGTTCCGCGATGCCGATGCCGCCGCCAGTGATGCCGCGCTCTGGGCGCACGAGCTCTGGCATGTACAGCAATATCGCGAGTGGGGCAGCGCTGGGTTCGCCCAGCGTTACACCCGTGACTTCCAGGCGGTTGAGGGTCCGGCTTACGAGATGCAGGCACGGGTTAGAGGCGTTCTGCGCGAGCAGCAATAGGTGTTCGCTTGTAAACCAAGCAAGCGCTAGGTTAGGGTGGCCAAAACAATAACGGGAGTACCCGCATGGCCGCCGCTCCGTCGTATTTCGATGAGTCCCACCAATTGATTCGCGATTCCGTTCGACGCTTCGTCGAGCGTGAGATCCTGCCTCATATTGACGAATGGGAGGAGGCCGAAGAGTTCCCCCGTGAGTTGTATCTCAAGGCGGGTGCGGCGGGCATTCTCGGCATCGGTTATCCCGAGCAGTATGGCGGCAGCCACGAAGGTGACGTATTCGCCAAGGTGGCGGCCAGCGAGGAGCTGATGCGCTGCGGTTCGGGTGGGTTGGTGGCGGGGCTTGGCTCCCTGGATATCGGCCTGCCGCCAGTGCTCAAGTGGGCCAGGCCGGAGATTCGCGAGCGCGTGGTGCCGCAGGTGCTGGCTGGAGAGAAAATCATGGCGCTGGCGGTCACCGAGCCGTCCGGTGGTTCGGATGTGGCCAGCCTGAAGACGCGCGCAGTGCGTGAGGGTGATCACTACCGCATCAGCGGCAGCAAGACCTTCATCACCAGCGGCGTTCGTGCCGACTTTTACACCGTCGCGGTTCGTACTGGCGGCGAGGGTTTTGGTGGTGTCAGTCTGCTGCTGGTCGAGAAGGGTACGCCGGGGTTCAGCGTCGGCCGCAAACTGAAGAAGATGGGCTGGTGGGCGTCGGATACCGCCGAGCTGTTCTTCGACGACTGCAAGGTGCCAGTGGAGAACCTGATCGGCGCAGAGAACGCCGGTTTCGCCTGCATCATGGCCAATTTCCAGAGTGAGCGCCTGAGCCTGGCGATAATGGCCAACATGACGGCGCAGCTGGCTCTGGATGAGTCGATGAAGTGGGCTCGCGAGCGTCAGGCGTTCGGCAAACCGGTGGGCAAGTTCCAGGTGCTCAAGCATCGCCTGGCCGAGATGGCCACTCAGCTGGAAGTATCCCGCGAGTTCACCTATCGCCAGGCGGCGCAGATGGCGGCCGGCAGGAGTGTGGTCAAGGAGGTTTCCATGGCCAAGAACTTCGCCACCGATATTGCCGACCGCCTCACCTATGATGCGGTGCAGATCCTGGGAGGCATGGGATACATGCGTGAATCCCTGGTCGAGCGCCTGTATCGCGACAACCGCATTCTTTCCATTGGCGGTGGCACTCGCGAGATCATGAATGAAATCATCGCCAAGCAGATGGGGTTGTAGCTGCTGGCGTGGGAGGGGCTTCAGCCGCGATCAGCCTACACGAGACGAAAAAGCTCGCCGCTGAAGCGCCTCCCACGGAAATCGCTGATCAGGAGGCTTGCTGATTCTGCGCCGCCTGGCGTAGGCGGGCGATGTCACGCTGTGGCGGCTCACCGAACAGGCGGCTGTACTCGCGGCTGAATTGCGAGGGGCTCTCGTAACCCACGCGATAGCTGGCTGCAGCCGCTTCCAGGTTGTCACAAAGCATCAGCCGACGAGCCTCCTGAAGGCGCAGTTGCTTCTGATATTGCAGCGGGCTGAAAGCAGTGACGGCCTTGAAACGGTGATGCAGGGTCGATGGGCTCAGGTTGACCTCGCGGGCCAGTTCTTCGATACGCAGGGGTTGGTCGAAGTTCTTGCGTAGCCACTCGATAGCCCGGGAAATGCGCTGGCTCTGACTGTCAGCGACTATCACTTCGTGTAGGCGATGACCCTGTGGGCTGAGCAGCATGCGATAAAAGATCTCGCGTATTGCCAGCGGTGCCAGCATGGCGATATCCCGGGGCGTTTCCAGCAGGCGCAGCAAGCGGATCACCGCGTCCAGCAATCTCGGGTCGAGGCGGTCGAGAAACAGCGCGCGCTGTGAGGCCGCGTCGGGCGCGGGGATTGGCGGCATTTCGGTAAGCAGGCTGCTGATCAGTGCCGGGTCGATCTCCAGTGCCAGGCTCAGGTAGGGGGCTTCCCGACTGGCTTCGATAACACGACCGGTGACCGGTAGCATTACGGATGCCACCAGGTAGTTCAGCGGGTCGTAGACGTACAGCTCTTCTCCCAGACGTATTTCCTTGCGCCCCTGAGCGATGATGCACAGGCATGGGTCGTAGACCGTCTGCATTGGCAGGCTAGGCGTTGTCGCCCGGGCGAGCTTCAGCCCAGGAATGGCGGTGAGATGCAGGCCATCTTCGGGTACGAAACGCTCAACGAGACGCGCCATTTCGTGGCTGAGTTCGGCGAGGGGAGTGTCTAGTGTCGTGGCGTTATGGATGGGTGACTGCATGGCGCGCCTCCAGAAAGTCAGCGAAGCCTAGCCAGGTTTTTCAGGCAAGTCATGAGGGGTGGCAGGATTAGGCAAATATTTGCCAGTAATGGGCAAATAGCCAGTGATACAGAGTATTTCAAAAGGTTCTCACCGTTTATTTCGATAACTGAGCTCGTATCGGATGGTGCAGTTTTAGGCAATAACTTGCCATTAATCGACTAACGATGCGATGACCTGGCAATTAACCTTTGCAGTCATCGTGTTGCGCCTTATGTCCTCATGGGGCGTGCTTTGACGATGTCGCCCGCTCGATGTTGCTTCACCTGTTCATGAGGTGCACCGCTATGCTCGGCAGATGGCTGATCGTACCTCTGGTGCTGCTACTTCTTGCTACAGCCTGGCTAGACGCTTGGGCCGGCGATGATGCTTTCGAGGGGCCCGACGCATCGCCCATTGCTTGGCAGCTTGATGCTGCCGCTATGTCTTGATCCAGTTTCCGGAGGTTGCCATGAGCATCGTTCACCGTATGACCGTTCGCGCCCGTCACGACCGTTCCGTCCGGTTGGGACAGTGTCTGGCCCGGCTTGATGACATCGGTCGTGATATTCCCGGTTGCCATGGCCTGCGGGTCTCTCCGCGGCATGGCGACTCGCTGACCTGGGAGGTGGAGGGGCACTGGCGCTCGGCGGCTGCACGAGATGCCTTTCTGGGTAGTGAGGGCCTGCGCCAGGTGTTCGCGCAAGCTATAGCAGAGGGGCTTTTCACCCATCTCGAGTGTGCAATGGAATTGCAGCAACAAGTCGCCTGATTGTCTCCTGGCTTGCCTTCGTGAATTTATATCTATAGATTTTCATGAAATTAATTATTTTAAATTTCATAAGTCGTCTATGTTTTGCCACGCCAGTGAGCACGTTGACAGCTACTACGCCCATAGTTGTGGGGATAGGCTGACGCATCAGCCGGTTCTGCAGGGTAACTTGCGGTGCGATGTAGCGGTGGTTGGCGCGGGCTTCAGTGGCCTGCACACCGCGCTGCGCCTGGCCAGCGCGGGCTTGCGGGTCATCGTGCTGGAAGCCAGTCGGGTGGCCTGGGCGGCCTCTGGGCGCAATGGTGGGCAGGCGATCCTGGGCTGGTCGTGCGACATGCCTCCGCTGGAACAGGCCCTTGGCATCGAGCGCGCCCGGCGTCTGTGGGACGGCATGGCCTGGGCCGCGAACGAGCTGCGCGAGTTGCCGCCGCGCGAAGGTTTCGACTGTGATTACCAGCGTGGTCATCTGTGGACGGCTGTGCTGCCCCGACGCGTGGCGCACCTGCATCAATGGCAGGAGGAGGCTGCGAGCAAATGGGGGCATCGCACGCTGCAGTTCGTCTCCCGCGAGCAGATGCCGGATTGGATCGCCAGCGAGCGTTATCAGGCCGGGCTATACGACCCCGAAGGCGGGCATCTCAACCCGCTCAAACTGGCAATCGGTCTGGCCGAGGCCTTCGTCCGCGCCGGCGGGCAGATCTTCGAGCAGAGCCGCGCGCTGCGCCAGGACGCCTGTGATGGCGGCTATCGGGTGCACACCGCGCAGGGCAGCGTGCAGGCTGACAATCTGGTGCTGGCCTGCAACGCCTATATCGACAACCTGGAACCACGCCTGGCACGGCGCATTCTGCCGGTCGGCACCTATCAGGTCGCCACCGAGCCGCTGGGGGCGGAGCTCGCCGAAGCCTTGTTGCCGCGCAATACCTGTGTGACCGACAACCAGTTCGTCCTCGATTACTTCCGCCGCACGCCGGATCACCGCCTGCTGTTCGGCGGTGGCTGCACCTATCTGGGCGGCCTGCCAAAGGACATGGTGGCAGCGACCCGGCCCTTTCTTGAACGTGTATTCCCGCAGCTGTCCGGCGTGGCCATCGACTTCGCCTGGGGCGGCCACATTGACGTGACGCGCGCACGCACGCCGGACATAGGCGGTGAGAGTGGCCGTTACTGGATGCAGGGCTTCTCCGGTCATGGCGTGCTGCCGACCCTGGCTGCGGCACGGGCAGTGAGCGACGCCATCCTTGGCAACGAGGATGAGCTGGCGCTGTACCGGCAGCTGAGCAATCCCGATTTCCCTTTTGGCGAACGCCTGGCTGCACCGCTCGAGGCCATCGGCAAGGCCTGGTACCGACTGAGAGACAGCTTCTGAAATGGACAGCCCTGAGATGGACAAGAATCTGGAAATGGCCGCGTTGGCCGTGCTCATCCACGACCTGCGTAAGCACAAGAGGGTCACCCTCAATGAGCTGGCCGAGCGCATCGGTCGTTCCGTGGGTTTCCTCTCGCAGGTCGAGCGCGGCCTGTCGCGCCCGACGGTGGAGGATCTGACCGCAATCAGCGAGGCGCTCGACGTCCCTACCACCTATTTCTACAGCCTGCCCAAGCCCAAGGCGCTGGACTGGGTCACCCGGCCGGATGAGCGCCGTACTCTGTACCTGGCCGGTGGCATCACCGACATCATGGCATCGCCGAGCCTGCAGGGCGCCTTCATGGTCGTCGACAGCCTGCTCGAGCCAGGCGCCAGCAGTGGCGAACGGCAGATGAGCGACCGCTCCGAGCAGGCTGGTTACGTACTCGAAGGCCAGCTGACGCTGTGGTTGGGCGAGGATGAGCAGAGCGCCACTCTGTACCCCGGTGATGCCTTCCAGGTGCCGAGCTACGCGGGCCTGCGCTACGCCAACCAGGGCGACACGCCTGCGCGCGTGCTGTGGATCTACAACTGAACCTTCCCGTTGACCGGAAATGACCATCATGAATGCCACCCGAGTCGAGCTGCTCGACGAAGTCCGCCAATTTCGCCAGGCCCACCCCGAAGTGCGCTTCGTCGATCTGATCTGCCTGGATATTCCCGGGCACTTCTACGGCAAGCGCTATCCCATCGAGATGCTGGAGAAGGTCGCTGCCGGCAGTGCCCTCAAGCTGCCGCAGAACTGCGTGCTGCTCGGCGCCCAGGGCGGGCTCTACGAGATCGGCGACTACTGCTTCCATGATGGTGACCCGGACGCGCCACGGCGTTTGATTCCCGGCACGCTGAAGCTGGTGAACTGGGAGCGCCAGCCTCTGGGGCAGATGCTGATCAGCTCCGATGGTACCGACGCGCCGATCGAGTTCGAACCGCGCGAGGTTCTGGCGCGCGTGGTGCAGCGCCTGGCTGCACGCGGCATTCGCCCGGTGGTGGCATTCGAGCTGGAGTTCTACCTGTTCGATAAAACGCTCAAGGAAGGTCTGCCGCAGTACCCGCGCGATGACGTGAGCGGCGATGCCGATGATCAGCCGAACATGCACATTGAGCGCCTGTCGCGCTTTGCTGACGTGCTCGACGACATTGCCGAGACTGCGCGCCTGCAGGGTATCGAAACCACGGTGATCACCGCCGAGATCGGCCCGGGGCAGTTCGAGATCAACTTCAGCCACAGCACCGACCCGATGCAGGCGGCCGACTGGTCGGCGCTGTTCTGCCGGCTCACCCGTGGTGTAGCGCTGAAGCACGGCCACCGCGCCAGCTTCATGGCCAAGCCCTACCTGCAGTATCCGGGTAGCGGCATGCATATTCATGTCAGCCTGTACGACGAGGCGGGTGACAACCTGCTGGCGCGCGATGAGCAGCGTCCGTTGCGCCACGCCGTGGCCGGCTGCCTGGAACTGCTGCCGGAACTGATGCCGATCTACGCGCCGAACCATAACAGCTACCGCCGCTTTGGTGCTCAGGTGAACTCGGCGAGCAAGGCCAGCTGGGGTTTCGAGGATCGCGATGCGTGCGTGCGCATTCCCGAGTCGGATACGCGCAACCTGCGCCTGGAGTTCCGCCTGCCGGGCGCCGATGCCAACCCCTATCTGGTGCTGGCGGCGCTGCTGACCAGCATCGAGCAGGGGCTTGATGCCAAGGTCGAGCCCATTGCACCTCTGAATGACGACCGTGCAAGCGGCGTCGATTTTCCCAACGACATGCTCGACGCCGTGCGCCGCATGCAGGCCAGCGAGCGTGTGACGGCTGGCCTCGGCAGCGAGTTCGTCATGGTTTATTGCGAGAACAAACGCCAGGATCACCTGGCCTTCATGCACGACATCAGCCCGCGGGAGTACCGCTGGTACCTGTGATGTCACGGATAGAAGGAGGCGCCATGAACAACGCCGTAAACAACCCCAAGACCGCCCAATGGCAGGCTTTGAGCCAGGCCCACCATCTGGCGCCGTTCAGTGACTACAAGCAGCTGGCCGAGAATGGCCCGCGTATCATCACCGAGGCCAAAGGCGTGCACCTGTGGGACAGCGAGGGACACAAGATCCTCGATGGCATGGCCGGTCTGTGGTGCGTGGCGGTCGGTTATGGCCGTGAGGAGTTGGTCGAAGCTGCCACTACGCAGATGCGTCAGCTGCCGTTCTACAACACCTTCTTCCAGACCGCCCACCCGCCGGTGCTGGAGCTGGCTGCGGCGATTGCCAAGCTGGCGCCGGCCGGCATGAACCACGTGTTCTTCACCGGTTCGGGGTCCGAGGGCAACGACACCATGCTGCGCCTGGTGCGCCACTACTGGGCATGCAAGGGGCAGCCTGCGAAGAAGATTGTCATCGGCCGCGAGAACGGCTATCACGGTTCCACCGTGGCCGGCGCCAGCCTCGGCGGCATGAAATTCATGCACGAGCAGGGCGACCTGCCGATCCCCGGCATCGCCCATATCCCGCAGCCATATTGGTTCGGCGAGGGTGGCGAGCAGTCGCCGGAAGCGTTCGGCATCTGGGCCGCCGACCAGCTGGAGAAGAAAATCCTCGAACTGGGCGAAGACAAGGTCGCCGCGTTCATTGCCGAGCCGGTGCAGGGCGCCGGTGGTGTGATCATTCCTCCGGATAGCTACTGGCCGCGGATCAAGGAAATCCTCGCCAAGTACGACATCTTGTTCGTGGCTGACGAAGTGATCTGCGGCTTCGGCCGTACCGGCGAGTGGTTCGGCAGCCAGTACTACGACCTCAAACCGGACCTGATGACCATCGCCAAGGGCCTGACCAGCGGCTACGTGCCGATGGGCGGGCTGATCGTCAGCGACAAGGTGTTCGAGGCCATCGAGGCGCATGGCGACTTCAACCACGGCTTCACCTATTCCGGGCATCCGGTGGCGGCGGCGGTGGGCCTGGAGAACCTGCGCATTCTCAAGGAAGAAGGCATTGTCGAACGGGTCAAGGCAGAAACTGCGCCGTACTTGCAGAAGCGTCTGCGTGAGCTGGTGGATCACCCGCTGGTGGGCGAAGTGCGCGGTCTCGGTATGCTCGGCGCCATTGAATTGGTGCAGGACAAGGCCAGCCGTAAACGTTTCTCTGGTGATGTGGGCGTGGGTATGGTGTGTCGCGGTCACTGCTTTGCGAACGGTCTGATCATGCGCGCTGTGGGCGACACCATGATCATCGCACCGCCGCTGGTGATCAGCCAGGCGGAAGTGGACGAGCTGGTGGAAAAGGCACGCAAGTGCCTGGATCTGACCTGGGAGCAGGTACGTAGTCAGGCTTGAGCTCTTGGTTCGCGGGGAGGGGCTTTAGCTACGACAGGAAAAGCTCGCGGCTAAAGCCCCTCCCACAAGAACAACGAAACCCCGCGACCGGTGACGGTCGCGGGGTCTTGTTCGATACGCGCGGGTGTTGCCTCAGAGCGCATCCTGCATGTGCTTGCGCAGGGCAACCAGATCATCGCGCAGCTCGCCCAGCTGTTCGATGTTCAGGCCCGAGGCCCTGAGAATGCAGGCTGGCAGAGCTTTGGCCTGTTCATGAAGGGCACGCCCCTTGTCGGTCAGGTACAGTTGCACCACGCGTTCATCCTGACTGCTGCGCTGACGCTGCAACAGGCCCTCGCTTTCCAGGCGCTTGAGCAACGGCGTCAATGACCCAGGGTCGGTCAACATGCGTGAGCTGATCTCGCTGACGGTAATGCCCTCGTTTTCCCATAGCACCAGCATCGCCAGGTATTGCGGGTAGGTAAGACCCAGCGCCTGCAGCAACGGCTTGTAGGTCTTGGTCATCATCAGCGAGGTGGAATAAAGGGCGAAGCACAGCTGGTTGTCCAGCATGAGTTCGGCGCAGGGTTCCACTGGGGTGGTCATGGCGTTGGCCTGTGCAAGGGTGGTCGGTTCTGTCGATTAAGTGGTGCGAGTCAACTCGCACCACCGACGTTATCAGCCGCAGGACACGCGGGTGATCACGCGCTGGGCATCGACGTTGAGATTAAGGCGTTGGCCATTGTATTCCAAGGTCACCACGCTGTTGGGTGTCAGTACGCGAGCTGTGCTGGCGCCTGCCTGCTGGCGCGCCTGCTCGAGCAGTTCAGGTGTCGCTGTCTGGCCCTTCAGATGTTCTACCGCCGAGGACGTGCAACCAAGGCTGGGGTCGGCAGGCTTGGCGGCCGGTTCGGATTGTTCGGCGGTGCTGCTGCAGCCTGCAGCGAACAGGGCAGCGGTGACGATCAGGCTGAGGCGGGTATTTAGGTTCAAAGCTGTGGGCTCCTTTTGCATGGATATAGCCGTCATTGCGGGCTTTCTAAGCGTGCCAGGCGTTCTTCGAGCGCCGCAACGCGCGCTTCGAGTTCGACCAGTCGATCTTCGTTAGGTGCCGCGGCCTCGCCACGGCCGCTCGGGCGGCTGGCCAGCAGGTTTTCCAGATCGGCGGATTCCCCCAGCAAGTGCATGTAACGGTCTTCGCGTTGGCCACTCTGACGTGGCAGCAGCATGACCAGACCGCGCGCGATCAGGCGCTCCAGCTGGTGCTGGATTTCGGCCACGTCATCGAAGTCGTACATGCGGTTGCTGCGGGTGAGCAGCTCATTGAGCGTTTGCGGTCCGCGCAGCATGAGCAGGCCGAGCAGTACGGTCTGTGGCTTGACCAGCTCCAGTTGCTTGTCGCAGCGCTGCTCCCAGCGATCCGCGCGGCTGCCCATCTGCAGATGCACCAGATTACGGCCTTCCAGGCTGCGCAGGTAACGGCCGACTTCGCCGGACTCCAGGTTCATCAGTGGTTCGCGGCTGGTTTTCTGATTGCAGGCCAGTTGCACGGCATTGAGCGTCAACGGGTAGGTCTCCGGCGTGGTCAGCTGCTTTTCTATGAGGCAGCCGAGAATTCGCACTTCGACGGCATGCAGCGGAGTTTCACCAACCAGAGGAGAGGGGGCGTGGGACATGGACCGATCCTGGCAGAAAGAACCTGTCTAGGTTAACGGCATCCGCACTCAGTCGACAGGTCTCAATGTGTGTTCGAGTGTGGCGTTCGGCTAAGCTGACGGCCGTTACTCAACGGAGAGCGCCATGAACCAGAACAAGAAAGTCGCTTTGATCATCGGTGCCGGCGACGCTACGGGTGGGGCAATCGCCCGGCGTTTTGCCCGGGAAGGTTATGTGGCCTGCGTCACCCGGCGCAGCCTGGACAAGTTGCAACCGCTGCTGGACGAGATTCGCGGTGACGGCGGAGAGGCTCATGGCTTCGCCTCCGATGCGCGGCGCGAAGAGCAGGTGGCGGAACTGGTCGAGAGTATCGAGCGTGATATCGGGCCCATCGAAGTGATGGTGTTCAATATCGGCGCCAATGTGCCCTGCAGCATTCTCGACGAAACCGCGCGCAAGTATTTCAAGATCTGGGAAATGGCCTGCTTCGCCGGCTTCCTGACCAGTCAGGCGGTGGCCAAGCGCATGGTCGGACGTGGTCGCGGCACCATCCTGTTCACCGGGGCGACGGCTGGTTTGCGAGGGGCGGCCGGATTCGCCGCCTTCGCTGGTGCCAAGCACGGCATCCGTGCGTTGGCACAGAGCATGGCGCGCGAACTGGGGCCGTTGAACGTCCACGTGGCCCATGTGGTGGTGGATGGCGCCATCGATACGGCCTTCATCCGTGACAGTTTTCCCGAGTTGTATGCCCGGAAGGATCAGGGTGGCATCCTCGATCCCGAGCATATCGCCGACAACTATTGGTTCCTGCATACCCAGCCGCGTGATGCCTGGACCTTCGAGCTGGACCTGCGTCCGTGGATGGAGCGCTGGTAACCTGTGCAAGCCGATAACCAAAATAACGAGTGAGTGAAGCTGATGAGCAAAACGGTGGAGTTCTTCTTCGACCTGGGCAGTCCGGCGTCCTATCTGGCCTATACCCAGCTACCGGCGCTGTGCCGCGACTGTGGTGCTGCGCTGGTTTACCGGCCGATGCTGCTGGGTGGCGTATTTCAGGCGACGGGGAATGCCTCGCCGGCGATGATCCCGGCAAAGGGGCGCTACATGATTCGCGACCTGGCGCGTTACGCCGAGCGCTATGGCGTGCCGATGCGTTTCAATCCACATTTTCCGATCAACACCCTGACGCTGATGCGTCTGCTGGTGGCGGTGCAATTGCATCAGCCCGAGCGTCTCGACGATGCACTGCAGGTGCTGTTCCGGGCGATTTGGGTCGACGGGGTCAACATGGGCGACCCTCTCAAGGTCGCTGAAGCACTGGCAGCGGCCGGCTTCGATGCTTTGGTGCTGCAGCAGCAGATTGCCGAAGCGGCGGTGAAGGAAGCGCTGAAGGCGACCACTGAGGAGGCGGTCAAGCGTGGCGTGTTCGGCGCCCCGACCTGTTTCGTCGGTGACGAGATGTTCTTTGGCCAGGATCGTCTGGAGTTCGTGCGTGAGGCATTGAGTCGTTGAGGCCTGGCACAATGGGCGGACTGTTTTTCGACGACTCGAGCAAGCGATGAATCCCGAAGCATTGAAACTCCTGGTGACCCGCCGCATGCCCTACGGCAAGTACAAGGACCGGCTGATTGCTGACCTGCCAGGCCACTACCTCAATTGGTTCGCCCGCGAGGGTTTCCCCAAGGGCGAGCTGGGCCAGCTGTTGGCTTTGATGCAGGAGATCGACCACAACGGCCTCAAGCCGTTGCTCGATCCGCTGCGCGACCGTTCGTAGATCTGCCCGGGTTGCATCCGGCTACATTAAGCTCCGACGCCTCGTAGGGCGGGTTGCACCCGCCCTACGACTGCGCGTACAGAAAATGTCAGTACCCCTGCAGGCCTTTGGTGCGCACGGCGCACCCTACGCCTGGGTTGGCGTCAGTGCCAGTTGCGACCGTGATCGAGCTTCTGGTCTACCAACCATTTACCGTGCGCGATGGACGCGTGCTGGGCTTTGCTCAGGTCGTCCATGAAGGCATAGTCCACCGGCAAGGTCTGGCGTTTGCTGGTTTTGCCATCTGGATCGGTGATCTGGCAACCACCAGCCCAAGGGGTTGGCAGGCCGGGATGCTCCATCACGCTGGCTTGAATGGTGTGGTCGCGGTGGGTGCAGGTCAGTACGCTCATGAGGCCACCTTCTTGATCAGGGTGCCGCCCCTCGGTGTCGACGCCACACCGAGGTTCCAGCCACGAGCCGGTAGCGGCGCCGCGTGGATGAGTGGTGCGTCTATTACCTTACCCTAGCGCAGATGCTGGCTTCCTGAGCATTACCCGACAAACGCACAGGGCCGGCATTGGCCGGCCCTTTGCTCGATCGCTGCGTGCTATTCGGTTGCCTGGCTGGTCTTGCCGGCGTTACGTGGCTTGGGCGCGAAGCGTGCGGCCAGACGCATCGACACGGTTACCAGGCGCTGATAAAGCGCTGGCATGCTGCGCTGCATCCAGTCCAGTACATGGGCGTCGGCGCCGATGAGGATGCGCCGCTTGTTGGCCAGCACGCCACCCACTATGACCTTGGCCGCCTGTTCCGCCGTGGTCCGCAGTAACTGGTCGTTGAACTGCTGGCGCGCCTGCTCGGCTTCCTGGCCGGTGACCTTGGCCAGGCTGTCGTTCATGCGTGCGGTTTTGGCGATATTGGTGCGAATCCCACCGGGGTGCACGCAACTGGCGGAAACCCCGCAGTTGGCCATGTCCAGCTCCTGGCGCAGCGACTCGGTAAAGCCGCGCACGGCGAACTTGCTGGCGTTATAGGCGCTCATCCCGGGTTGCGAGAACAGCCCGAAGACACTCGACACGTTGATCACATGGCCCTGGCCGGCATTCCTGAGATAGGGCAGGAACGCCTTGGTGCCGTTGACCACACCCCAGAAGTTGATGTTCATGATCCACTCGTAGTCGGCGTGGTCGTTGCCTTCCACCGTGCCGCCCTGAGCGACGCCGGCATTGTTGAAGATGGCATTGACCCGGCCGAACTCGACGACGATCTGCTCCGCCCAGGCTTCGACGGCGGCGCGGTCGGCAACGTCGACACGCTGCTCGCTGACGGTGACACCCAGTTTGCGCGCCTGCTCGGCAGTCTCCTTGAGCCCCTCGACGTTGACGTCGGAGAGTGCCAGATGACAACCCTGACGCGCCAGATGATAGGCGAGGGCGCGACCAATGCCGGAGCCGGCGCCAGTGATGGCGGCTACCTTGTTCTCGAAGGACTTCATACGGTGGCCTCCTGTACATCGAGGGAGATGGCGTTGCTCTGCGCCGGGTGAACAGCCTGCTGGCGGCTGAAGTGGTAGGCATGCGGATCGAAGTGGCGAGTCAGCATGCGAAAACGCCAGGTGAAGCCGGGCCACACCGTGCAGTTGCGCCCGCTGACCGGATGCAGGTACCAGCTCATGCAGCCCCCGGCATTCCATACCGTGCTGCCCAGAGTGCCCTGGATTTTGCTATTGAAGGCGTCCTGCGCTTCGCGCTTGGGTTCCAGACTCTGCAGGTGACCGTCGTCGATTTGGCGCAGCGCGCCGAGCACGTAGGTGATCTGCGACTCGATCATGTAGACCATGGAGTTATGGCCAAGCCCGGTATTCGGCCCCATCAGGAAGAACAGGTTGGGGAAGCCGGCTGTCATGGTGCCTTTGTAGGCTTCCGGACCTTGCGGCCAGGTGTCGAGCAGGTCGACACCGCCGCGACCGAACACCGTGCCGCGCGGCAGCGGGTCGCTGGGAGTGAAGCCGGTACCAAAGATGATCGCGTCGACGCCGCGTTCCTGACCGTCGGCGGTGCGCACGCCATGTGGCAGGATCTCGGCGATGCCGTCGGTAATCACCTCGACGTTGGCCTGGGTCAGCGCCGGGTAGTAATCGTTGGAGATCAGCACGCGCTTGCAGCCCATGGTGTAGTCCGGGGTGACCTTGGCGCGCAGCAGCGGGTCCTTGATCTGCTTCTTGATGTACAGTTTGGCGATCCCCTGGGCCATGCGCAGTAGACGTGGGGCGAAGGCGAAGGCGATCACCCGGCTCTCGAGGATGCTGTACAGGGCGCCGCGCCAGAGCTTCTGCGCCAGCGGGAAGCGCTTGAAGCGGCTGCGCTCGTTGTCACGGATGGCGCGATCCGGCTTGGGCATGATCCACGGCGCGGTGCGTTGGTAGAGATCGAGGTGCTCGACCTGCTTCTGGATCTGCGGCACGAACTGGATGGCCGAGGCGCCGGTGCCGATCACCGCCACACGTTTGCCGGACAGGTCGTAGTCGTGGTTCCACTGCTGCGAGTGGAACACCTCGCCATTGAAGTTCTCCAGGCCCTTGAGCGCGGGAATCGATGGCGTGGACAAGGCGCCCATCCCCGACACCACAAACTGCGCACTGTAGCGGTTGCCGGCGCGATCCAGCAGGTGCCACCGCTCGGCTTGTTCGTCCCAGCGGATCTCCACCACCTCGGTGCCCAGCAGGGTCTTGTCCTGCAGGCGATATTTCTCCCAGCAACCCTCCAGGTAGGATTTGATTTCCGGCTGCTTGGCAAACATCCGCGTCCAGTTCGGATTCGGCTCGAAGGAGAAGGAGTACAGGTGCGATTGCACGTCGCAACCGCAGCCAGGGTAGTTGTTCACCCGCCAGGTGCCGCCGATGCCGGCCTCCTTTTCGAATAGCAGGAAGTCCTGCTCGCCCTGCTGCTTGAGGCGCATCGCCATGCCAAGGCCGGAAAAGCCGCTGCCGAGGATGGCGATCTTGCAGTGGCGGGCAGCGGTAGGGGGTGACACGGGCGCATTCATGGCCGGACTCCTGCTTGTCGTTCTTATTGGGGTCTACATCTGTATGCCAAGGTAGACAGATGTATACTCGGCGGCAAGGTGTCGGACCGACAAGCCAACTTTAGATAGGGGAAGGGATGCACAGAGACGAAGCGCAGGTGCGCGACAGGGCTGGCGAGGCGCCTGGCAAACGCCTGCTGATGGAGGCGGCGTTACGCCTCACCTCAACCAGTCGCAGCCTCAGCAGCCTGGGCCTGCGCGAGCTGGCGCGCGAGGCGGGCCTAAACCCCAATACCTTCTATCGGCACTTTCGCGATGTCGACGATCTTGGCCTGAGCGTGATCGGCGAGATCACCCGCCTGTTGCGTCAGCCATTGCGTGACCTGCGGCGCGAGGCAGCGCAGCGCGCGGTCAAGGAGCAGGGGGCGATGCTGCCCACATTACTGGGTATCGACCTTGGGCGCGGGCGGCGGGTGTGTCACGAGACGGTACAGCTGTTCTTCGATTTCGTGGCCGCCCACCCCGAGGCGTTCATCATCGGCGTGCGCGAACTGCACGGTGCCTCACTGGTGCTGCGTGAGGCCCTGCGTCAGGTGATGGACGATTTTGCCGAGGACATGGCTGAGGACATCATCGAGTTCAAGCTGCTGCCGGGGCTCGTCAGCGAGGCCGCCGTGCGCCAGGTTTCAGGGCTGATCAGTCGCAGTCTGTTCGAGCAGTCGCTGGACTACATCGGCCAGCCGCATCGGCGCGAAGCGATCTGTGCGCTGGCCGAGGAGCAGATCGTCATGCTGTTCACCGGCGCCAGCGTCTTGCAGAGCATGGGACAGCTGCGCTTGGGCTGACGCGCCCGGGACGCTCGTTTCTCCATAGGGTGCGCTGTGCGCACCGAGCTCTCGCCCGTGGTGCGCATGGCGCACCCTACGAGGGAAGGAACACGGGCGGCTTGAGCCGCCCGAAGGAACATCAGTTATTGAAGCCGAGGCGTTCGCGCCAGCGGTTCTCCAGTTTTTCGGTGTCGTGATCCATAGGGTGGAAGCCGGGGCGATAGTAATCCAGGTAAGGCCCGATCAACTTGGTGAAGAAGCCGTTACGCGGGCCGAACAGTTTCTTCAGGCCGAACCCCCAGCTGCGCCAGTTGAACAACTGACCATCCTTGCGCAGCAGGTGGATCTGGAACCAGCCGATGACGCCGAGAAAAATCACGGTGGTCAGCATCATCACCAGCGTTCGAGTGAAGTAGCCGCCATAGACTTTCTGGTAGACGTCGTAGCAAACCGCCTTGTGCTCGTTCTCTTCGATCGCGTGCCACATCCACAGCTGATAGAGTTTGGGATCGTTCATCTGGGTGGTGAGGTCTTCGCGTTTGAGCAACTGCTCGGCCATGGTCGCGGTGAAATGCTCCAGCGCGCAGGTGGCCGCCAGGCGCTGCTTCTTGGTACTGAAGCGGGTGACCCACTCCAGCAGGACCTTGATGCGCAGCTCCAGGCGTTCCAGGTCGATATCGTGGGCATTGGCGTAGTCGTTGTACGCCGCGTGCTCCTTGGAATGCATGGCCTCCTGGCCGATGAAGGCGCTGATGTCCTTCTTCAGCTGCGGCTCGCTGACCTGGTCGCGCACCGCGCGCACGCTGTCGACGAAGAACTTCTCGCCGTAGGGAAACAGCGACGACAGGTTGTTCATGAACTGGCTCATGAAGGGGTCGCCGTAGAACCAATACTTCGGCGTTTCGCTGAAGCTGAAATCCATGCGACGAACCGGAAAGCTGGATTTTGGCTGGGGCAGGGTGGCGCTGGCGCTCATCGTTCGAGTCCTCTTATGGGGAGTTGGCGCTCCCGATTGTTGTACGGCTCCAGGTGACAGCATTCGGGTAGAGGTCGTCGGACCCCGACAGGCCAACTGTGTCATTGAACGATGTAACTAT
Organism: Pseudomonas pichavaramensis; assembly: GCF_050473265.1. NCBI lineage: Bacteria > Pseudomonadati > Pseudomonadota > Gammaproteobacteria > Pseudomonadales > Pseudomonadaceae > Pseudomonas > Pseudomonas pichavaramensis. The sequence continues at coordinate 83,865 of NZ_JBJKFJ010000004.1, forward strand.
CGGACGTGGCAGCGCCTAGCGCCGCCAACTTAAGGCGGGTGTGCCGCAGGGCGGCCAGAGGAAGGTACGCCCCGGCCAGAGATGCCGGGGCGTGGGGTTGCGGTTCAGGGTGTATTGCGGCGCAGTTCGGCCACTTCACTGCGCAGCGCGCGCAATTCGTCGAGAATGGCCTGCTCACGTGCTGCAGCGGCTTGTTCCTCTGCGTTGGGCTCATGGGTGCTCTGCATGGCGTTGACGATCACCGCGATGAACAGGTTGAGCATCATGAAGGTGGCGATGAGGATGTAGGGCACGAAGAACAGCCAGGCCAGCGGATGTTGCTCCATGATCGGGCGTACTATCCCCATCGACCAGCTCTCCAGGGTCATCACCTGGAACAGGGTGTACAGGCTGGCGCCGATGTTACCGAACCACTCGGGGAAGCTCGCGCCGAACAGTTGGGTGGTCATCACCGCCGCGACATAGAACACCAGGCCCATCAGCATGACGATGCTGCCCATGCCAGGCAGCGAAGCGAGCAGCGCCTGCACCACTTTGCGCATGCTTGGGTTGATCGACACCAGACGCAGCACCCGCAGTACGCGCAAGGCGCGCAGAACAGCAAAAGGACCGCTTGCCGGTACCAGGGCGATGCCCACGACCAGGCAGTCGAACACGGCCCATGGGTTGCGCAGCAGGGCGATGCCGTGAGCGGCGAGGCGCAGTGCCAGCTCGATCACGAAGCAGGCGAGAATCAGGCTGTCGAGGATCAGCAGCGGTTTGCCCCAGTCGGCCATGATCGAGGGTGAGGTCTGCAGGCCGAGAATGGCGGCGTTGACGATGATCAGCAGGGTGACCAGGCGCTGTACGGGTGTACCGTCCATGAATGCGCCCAGGCGCTGGCGCCAGTCGGGTGATTGGTCGAGTTGGAATTCTTGCATGGTCAGTTCGGCGAGAAAGTCGATGGGCATCAGAGAGCGACCCGCTGCGAGCAGCGGGTCCAAAGGCTCAATGATCGTCTAGTGCGAAGGCGGTCAGGGTGAAGGTGGCGATGCCTGCGTCCTGCAGTTTCTGCGAGCCGCCCAGTTCGGGCAGGTCGATGATGGCGGCGGCTTCGAAGACATTCGCGCCCATGCGTCGCACCAGATTGGCTGCGGCGATCAGGGTGCCGCCGGTGGCAATCAGGTCATCGAAGATCAGCACCGAGTCGCCCTCGCACAGGCTGTCGGCGTGAACCTCGAGGAAGGCTTCTCCATACTCGGTCTGATAGCCCTCGCTCAGCACGTCGGCAGGGAGCTTGCCCTGCTTGCGGAACAGCACCAGCGGCTTGTTCAGTTCGTAGGCGATGATCGAGCCGATCAGGAAGCCGCGTGCATCCATGGCACCGATGTGGGTGAACTCGGCTTCGACGTAGCGCTGGATGAAACTGTCGGCCACCATGCGCAGCGCGCGTGGCGATTGGAAAAGCGGAGTGATATCGCGGAAGATCACGCCCGGTTTGGGAAAGTCCGGTACCGGGCGGATCAGGGTCTTGATGCTGAATTCGTCGAAAATCATCGTCGGGTCCTGAATGCGTTGAGCCCGCGACACCGGTGCGAACTCAGACGTCTAGATTGCCACCGGCCAGGGCACACAGCTCGATGGGATCGAGAATGTGCACTTCCTTGCCTTCGGCTTCGAGCAGCTTGTTCTGCTGAAAGCGGGTAAATACGCGAGACACCGTCTCGACCGCAAGGCCCAAATAGTTACCAATTTCGTTGCGCGACATGGCCAGGCGGAATTGGTTGGCTGAGAATCCACGGGCACGGAAGCGCGCGGAGAGGTTGACCAGGAAGGTTGCAATACGTTCGTCTGCGGTCTTCTTCGAAAGCAGCAGCATCATCTGCTGATCATCGCGAATCTCGCGACTCATGATGCGCATCAGCTGGCGGCGTAGTTGAGGTAACTGCAGGGCCAGGTCATCCAGGCGCTCGAAGGGAATCTCGCAGACTGATGTGGTTTCCAATGCCTGGGCGGAAACCGGGTAGCGCTCGCCGTCGACGCCGGAGAGGCCTACCAGTTCGCTGGGCAGGTGGAAGCCGGTGATCTGTTCTTCGCCACCGTCACTCAGGCTGAAGGTTTTCAATGCCCCCGAGCGAACGGCGAACACGGAGCCGAAGGCATCGCCCTGACGGAACAGGAACTCGCCTTTCTTCAGCGGACGGCCACGCTTGACGATCTCGTCCAGCGCGTCCATGTCCTCCATGTTCAGGGAGATGGGCAGGCACAGGGCAGCCAGGCTGCAATCCTTGCAATGGGCTTGATGTTGCGTACGCAACTTGATGCTCTCGGACATCGTTGGGCTTCCCGATATACACGCAATGCTCGTAAGGGTACCGCAGGGTGCGGGCAGGGGCTAGCCATATGAGGCCTGACCATCTGCTCAAGTTTGGCCCGTAGGTGCCGATTGAGAGTCGTAGAGTTTCGTCCAATGCAGGGAGCAGCGCGATGCGTATCGAGCCAAGTGGTCATTTGCGCAATCTGGTTCAGGGTGTCCAGCGACAATTCACCGCAGCAGAGCCGACTCCGGAAGAGGTGCGCGAGGGGCTGCGGGTGAGCCTGTCCGAGTTAGGCAAGCAGCTGGCCTCCAAGTCCGAGAAGAATCAGGACATCGACGACAGCGATCTGCCTGCGGCGATCAAGGACCTGCTCAAGCAGATCCGTGAACTGCAGGCAAAGATCGCCGAGAAACAGGCTGAGCTGGAGTCGGTGGCGGGTGATCGGTCTCTGGATGACGATACCCGGCGCCTGCGTCTGGACGCGTTGCGAACCGAACTGGCCTCGCTCAATGCTGCGCTTACGTCGGCCAATGCCACGCTGATCAAACTCATGCACGAGAACGGCCTGAGCAATGAGCAGATGACTGCCGTCGCAAGCCTGGCGATGCCCTGATCTGTCAGATCACCCGCGAGAAGCGCTGACGCACCTGTTCGTTCAGGTAACGGTCGAACAGCATGCATAGCGAGCGCACCAGCAGCCTTCCGGCAGGCATTACCTCGATACTGTCTTCGCCGAGGGCAATCAGGCCGTCACGATCAAGCTGTTGCAAGTCGTCCCAAAGCGCGGCGAAGTAATCGCGAAAGTCGATGGCATAGGCCTTTTCGATATCGGCGAATTCAAGCCGGAAATGGCAGATCAGTTGTTGGATCACCGCGCGGCGCAGACGGTCGTCCGCGTTGCAGTGCAAGCCACGTCGTGTGGCCAGTTGTCCGTTGCTCAGGCTTTGCTGGTAACTGGCAATATCGCTGTCGTTCTGGCTGTACAGGTCGCCGACCTGGCTGATGGCGGAGACGCCCAGGCCGATCAGGTCACAGTGGCCGTGGGTGGTGTAACCCTGGAAGTTGCGTTGCAGCGTGCCTTCTTCCTGAGCGATGGCCAGCTCGTCGTCCGGTAGGGCGAAGTGGTCCATGCCGATATAGCGATAGCCCGCCTTGGCCAACTGTTCGATGCTGGCCTGCAGCATCGTGAGCTTGTTCGCCGGAGAGGGAAGATCCTCGCTGTTGATGCGCCGCTGTGGCATGAAACGCTCGGGGAGATGGGCGTAGTTGAACACCGAAAGCCGGTCCGGTTGCATCGCGATGATTTCGCCAACGGTACGCGCGAAGCGCTCCGGTGTCTGTTTGGGCAGGCCGTAGATCAGGTCGATGTTCACCGAGCGGAACTGCAGGGTGCGCGCGGCTTCGACGATGGCGCGGGTTTCCTCCAGCGTTTGCAGGCGATTGACCGCGCGCTGCACCTCCGGGTCGAGATCCTGCACACCCAGGCTGACCCGATTGAAGCCCAGTTCGCGCAACAACCCCATGGTCGACCAGTCCGCTTCGCGCGGGTCGATCTCGATGCTGTAATCACCGGAGTCGTCCAGCAGGTTGAAATGCTGGCGCAGGTGCTGCATCAGTCGACGCAGTTCATCGTGGCTGAGAAAGGTGGGTGTGCCGCCGCCGAAGTGCAGTTGCTCGATGACCTGTTCCTTGCCGATGTAGCGGCTGACCATCTCGATCTCGCGCTCGAGCTTTTCCAGGTAGGGCAGAGCGCGACCACGGTCCTTGGTGATGACCTTGTTGCAGGCGCAGTAGTAGCAGATGTGCGCGCAGAACGGGATATGGATGTACAGCGACAGGGGGCGACCAGCCTTGCGACTGTCACGCAGGGCATGCAGCAGGTCGAACGGACCGATGTCGTCGTGGAATTGCACGGCGGTCGGGTACGAGGTGTAGCGTGGGCCGGCGAGATCGTAGCGGCGGATCAGATCGGCGTCCCACTGGATGGCGTCGAGCATGGGAAATAATCCTGGTCAGGCTTTGTGGCCAGTCTAGGGATGCTGCTGATCGGGGGCTTGATCTGAATCAAGAGCAGGCGGGGTGTGGTGGGTTGTCGCTGTCCGAACCGGGCTGAATGCGTGCTGGGTGAGTGCTCAGTGACCCATCAGCCAGTGTTGGTGCGGGCCAGGCAGGGTCCAGATGCCGAACAGAATGACCAGCAAGCCGCCGGCCATACGGATTCCGCGTTGGCGCAGCAGGGCTGTGATGTGTTCGGCAGCGAGGCCGGTGGCCAGCAGCACCGGCCAGGTGCCCAGGCCGAATGCCAGCATCAGCAGAGCACTGATCCGAGCATCGCCCTGGCTGGACGCCCACAGCAGGGTGCTATAGACCAGGCCACAAGGCAGCCAGCCCCACAAGCCGCCGAGCACCAGGGCGCGTGGCACGCTGCTGACCGGCATGAAGCGGCGGGTCAGCGGTTGGATGTACCGCCACAGGCCACGGCCGAGCGCCTCGATACGGGTCAGGCCGCTCCACCAGCCTGCCAGGTACAGGCCCATGGCGATCAGTAGCAGGGCTGCCAGGCTGCGCATCACGACTTCGGCGGCACTGCCACGCACGGCCCAGCCCGCCAGACCGAGCAGCAGCCCAGCGGCGCTGTAGCTGAGAATGCGCCCGAGGTTATAGGCCAGCAGCAACTGCAGCCGGCGAGCGCGTTGTTCTGGCGGGATAGCCAGGGTCAGTGCGCCCATCAGACCGCCGCACATCCCCAGGCAATGGCCGCCGCCGAGCAGGCCGAGAATCAGGGCTGACACCAGCAGGGGTGCCAGTTCAAGCATCGGGCTTGTCCTGCTTGCTCTGCTCTTCGGCCTGTTCGACGCCTGCTTTGTGCAGCGGGTCCTCATCATCGAAGAGAATGCTGTGTGCGGGACCGTCGAGGTCATCGTACTGGCCGCTGTCCACCGCCCAGAAGAACAGCCAGATGGCGAAGGCGACCAGGGCGATGGCCACGGGAATCAGGATGTAGAGCGCAGGCATGCTTTCTCCGGAGCGGGTGATGGTGCTTGTTGCCGCCATCGCGGTGGTGGCTTTGGTGGATCGGCAAGGCGTGATCCACCCTGCGCAGTCCGCCCGGTCGGGCTTGCTGCCACCATTGTGGCTAGCGGCTCAGGCGCAGGGCATTGAGCACGACCAGCAACGAGCTGAATGACATGCCAACCGCCGCCCAGATCGGGGTGATCCAGCCAAGGGCGGCGAATGGCAGTATCGAGCCATTGTACAGCGTCGCCCAGCCCAGGTTCTCGATGATGATACGGCGTGTGCGTTTGGCCATGCTCAGGCTCTGCACCAGGCTGCTCAGGCGGTTGGAGAGCAGCACGGCATCGGCACTGGTCTTGGCCAGATCAGAGGCGGAGCCCATGGCCACGCTGATATCGGCTGCAGCTAGCACCGGCACGTCGTTGACGCCATCGCCAAGCATCAGCACGCGGCGCCCTTCGGCATGTAGCTGCTTGAGTACGGCCAGCTTGGCATCCGGTGTCAGGCCGCCACGGGCGTCCTCGATGCCGAGCTGGTTCGCGACCTCGCCGACCATCGGTGAGCTGTCGCCCGACAGCAGATGGATATTCCAACCGCGCTCGCGGGCGGCGGCGATCAGCTCGGGGGCATCGTCGCGCATGCGATCATCGAGGACGAACCAGGCCAGTGGCCCCTGTTCGTCGCCCAGCAGCAACCACTGGCCGTGCGCTCCTGCAATCTCCGGTATGTCTTGGCCGCTCAGCGCGCAGACGAAGCGGGCCTCGCCGATACGCAGCAGGTGGCCGTCGACACTGCCCTGCAAGCCTAGTCCTGGGTGACTGTCGACCGCGTCGGCGGCTCTTGGCGCCTGGCCGAAGGCGCGGGAAATGGGGTGCTCGGAGCGATTCTCCAGAGCGGCGGCCAGGGCCAGGCAACTGTCCTGATCGAGCTCGCGTAGCGGATGAATGGCGCTGAGGGTCAGGCACCCCTCGGTGAGCGTGCCGGTTTTGTCCAGCACCAGCGTGTCGATATGGTTGAGCCCTTCGAGTACATGGCCGCGGGTCAGCAGCATACCCAGCTTGTGCAAGCTGCCGGTTGCGGTGGTCAGCGCCGTCGGCGTCGCCAGGGCCAGTGCGCAGGGGCAGGTGGCCACCAGCAGGGCAAGCACGACCCAGAAGGCGCGGCTGGAGTCGATTTCCCACCAGATGAAACCAACCAGGGCTGCGGCCACCAGGATGAACAGCAGAAACCACTGCGAAACGCGGTCGGCGATCTCCGCCAGGCGTGGCTTCTCGCTCTGTGCGCGTTCGAGCAGGCGCACGATGGCGGACAGCCGGGTGGCATCGCCCAGCGCCTGGACTTCGACGGTCAGCGGGCCTTCGACGTTGAGTGTGCCGGCGGTGACGCTGTCGCCGATGGCGCGGGCTTGCGGCAGGTATTCGCCGGTCAGTAGCGATTCGTCGACGCTGGATTGCCCGGCGACAATGCGTCCGTCTGCGGGAATCAGCGAGCCGGGCTGCACCAACACCTGTTCGCCGACCTGTAGCTCGCTGAGCAGGATGCGCTGGCTCTGACCGTCTTCGGCCAGGCGCAGGCAGGAGGCAGGCAGCAGTTGCACCAGCTGCGCCGTCGCCGCGGCGGTGCGTTCTCGGGCGCGGCGTTCCAGATAGCGGCCGGCCAGAAGGAACAAGGCAAACATGCCTACAGCATCGAAATACAGTTCGCCGACGCCGGTCACTGTGGACCAGATGCCGGCGACATAGGCGCCGCCGATGGCCAGGGAGACGGAGATGTCCATGGTCAGGTGGCGGGTGCGCAGGTCGCGCAGGGCACCGCGGAAGAACTGGCCGCAGCAGTAGAAGACGATGGGGGTGGTCAGAAAGAGGCTGGTCCAGCGCAGGATCTTGTCCAGCTCCGGAGTCAGGTCGACATTGAATTCCGGCCATGTGGCCATGGCCGCCATCATCACTTGCATCCACAGCAGGCCGGCCACGCCCAGCTCGCGCATGCGTCTGCGGTTCTCCGCCGCCAGCCGCTCGGCTGCTTCGTCTGCGTGCCAGGGATGGGCGGCGTAACCGATGCGGCGCAGCTCGTTGAGTAGTTTGCTCAGCGGAATCTGGCTGTCCTGCCAGCGCACCTGCAGGCGGTGGTTGGACAGGTTCAGGTGTGCTTCGGCTACGCCCGGAACGCCGCGCAGGTGCTTTTCGATCAGCCAGCCGCAGGCGGCGCAACTGATGCCCTCGATCAGCAGCTGGGTCTCGCTCAGCTCGCCCTCGTGCTGGACGAACGGCTGTTGCACGTCACTGCGGTCGTATAGTGCCAGTTCGTCGGGTAATGCCTTGGGCAGGGCCTGCGGGTTGGCGGCATTCTCGCTGCGGTGGCTGTAGTAGTGCTCCAGGCCACCGGCAACGATGGCTTCGGCTACGGCTTGGCAGCCGGGGCAGCACAGATCGCGAGTCTGGCCGAGGATCACGGCATGGAAGCGGCTACCGGTAGGAACCGGCAGGCCGCAGTGATAGCAGGGAGTAGGGGCGGGCATGATCAGTAGGAGGGATTGTCACCGATCTTGATGGCCTGGCCATCGGCGACGTTCTCCTCCTCGAACAGGCGCCAGCTCTGGCTGCCTTCCTGACCCAGCAGTTCGACGAAGCGACGCCCGCTGACCTGGTCGACCATCTGGCCGCGGTAATTGCCATCGCTACCGGGCTGCAGAATCACCCGGCGATCGCGCTCAGGTTGGGTCGGCGAGATCAGATTGAGGACGATCTGCTGTGGGCGGCTATTGCCCTCCAGCGCAAGAGTCGCGACGCCAGTGCTGCCGTCGAGCACCAGTTCGCCATGCAGTTGCAGGCGCTCGGCCAGTTTCTCGCGTTCCAGAGATTGGTTGATGCCCTTGCCGACGTCGTAATAGTCATCGGAAATCAGGCCTGGTGGATTGCGTGTGGCCAGTGTGAGCAGGGCCAGGCCCTGCACCACGGAATAGCCCAGCAGGGCGATGATGAACCAGGGCCAGAACTGCTTGTACCAGGGTTTGGCTGGCGATGGTGCGTGCTCGGTCATGCTCTTTCCGTTGTCAGCGGACGCTTGGGCCGATGAAGCGGCTGTCGGCGTCGTTCTTGATACTGGGGTCGTCCGCGGATTGTACGTGGAAGACAATGTTGTTGGCGCTCGACGGCAGTTTCTCTGGTGCGATGGAGAGTTCCACCGGGAAGGAATAGACCTCGCCCGCCAGGGCACGAACTTCGCGCTTGCCTTCGTAGACCAGGCCGTCGAGGCCATCGGCAGTGATCACGTAGGTCATGTCGTGCTGCGCCTTGTTCATGATCTTCAGGGTATAGACGTTCTCGATATGGCCGCGCTCGTTCTCGCGGAACAGCACACGGTCCTTGAGCACGTCCAGTTCCACCAGCGGGCGGTTGGCCACGGCCCAGGCGAACAGGCCGATCATGGCCACGAGCGCGACAGCGTAACCGATCAGGCGCGGGCGCAGCAGATGGGTCTGGCGGCCGGACAGGTTGTGTTCAGTGGTGTAGCTGATCAGCCCCTTCGGATAGTTCATCTTCTCCATGATGCTGTCGCAGGCGTCGATGCAGGCCGCACAACCAATGCACTCGATCTGCAGGCCGTCACGGATGTCGATGCCGGTGGGGCAGACATGCACGCACATCTTGCAGTCGATGCAGTCACCGAGCCCTTGGGCCTTGTAGTCGGCGTCCTTCTTGCGTGGGCCGCGTGCTTCACCGCGACGCGGGTCGTAGGACACGATCAGGGTGTCCTGGTCGAACATCACGCTCTGGAAGCGCGCATAAGGACACATGTAGATGCACACCTGCTCGCGCAGATAGCCGGCGTTGCCGTAGGTGGCGAGGGTGAAGAAACCCACCCAGAACAGCGCCCAACCGCTGGCCTGCAGCGTCAGCAATTCGGGGATCAGGTCGCGGATGGGGGTGAAGTAGCCGACGAAAGTGATCGCGGTGAGCAGGGACACGCCCAGCCAGATGCCATGCTTGGCCACCTTGCGCGCCAGCTTGTTGCCGCTCATTTGCTGCTTGTCCAGCTTCATGCGCTGGTTGCGGTCGCCTTCGGTGACCTTCTCGGCCCACATGAATACCCAGGTGAACACGCTTTGCGGGCAGGTGTAACCACACCAGACACGGCCGGCGAACACGGTGATGAAGAACAGGCCGAAGGCGCAGATGATCAGCAGCCAAGACAGCAGCATGAAATCCTGCGGCCAGTAGGTGGCGCCGAAGATATGGAACTTGCGTTCCGGCAGGTTCCACCAGACGGCCTGACGACCCTCCCAGTTCAACCAGGCGGTGCCGAAGAACAGAATGAACAGCAGTGCTCCGCCTGCGAGGCGCAGGTTGCGGAACAGGCCGGTGAATGCGCGGGTGTAGATCTTCTCGCGGCTGGCGTACAGATCGACGCTGGCATTCTTGGCTGAAGGAGGGGTGATGTCCTGGACGGGAATCTGTTCGCTCATCAATGCATACCACGGCGGTTAGTTGGCAGCCCGGGCCGATGCGTGCCGGTCAGGGTCAGTTCACGGTGGCTATATGGTACGCCTGAAAGACAACGCCCGGGTGCGACCAGCAGTCGCGACCCGGGCGTTCATTGACCCTTGTCAAAAGAGTCGTTCTGCGCTTACTGCTCTTGCGCCTTGTGCGACAGGCTGTAGACGTAAGCGGCCAGCAGGTGCACCTTGTCGTTGCCGAGGAATTCTTCCTGGGCTGGCATCTTGCCGTGACGACCGTAGCGGATGGTCTGCTGCAGTTGCGCGTAGCTGCTGCCGTAGATGAACGCTGCCGGGTTGGTCAGGTTTGGTGCGCCCAGGGCAGGGGTGCCCTTGCCATCGGCGCCGTGGCAGGCGAAGCAGGTGCCGGCGAAGACCTTCTGGCCCGCTTCGATATCGGCTTCCACGCTTTCCGGCAGTTCGCGACCGGCCAGTTGGGTCAGAACGTAGGCGGCGACGTTACGTACACCGTCTTCACCGATAACCGGCCCTTGAGCAGGCATGGCGCCTTCACGGCCCTTGAGGATGGTGGTCTTGATGGTTTCCGACTCGCCGCCCCAGCGCCATTCGCTGTCGGTCAGGTTGGGGAAGCCATAGCTGCCCTTGGCATCGGAGCCGTGGCAGACCGAGCAGTTGGAGGCGAACAGACGGCCACCCATTTTCAGGGCTTGCTCGTCCTTGGCCACTTCCTCGATGGGCATGGCGGCGTATTTGGCGAACAGCGGGCCGTATTGCTCATCGGCACGCGCCATTTCCTTCTCCCACTGGTGCACGCCGGTCCAACCGGAGTGACGCATGGAGCCGTCGGCGATCTGCACGCCAGCAGCGAAAGGCGTTTCCTTTTCGCTGTCGACGTAGTCGTAGCCCGGCAGCAGGCCTTTCCAGTTACCCAGGCCTGGGTACAGGACCAGGTAGCCGAGGGCGAAGATGATGGTGGCAACGAACAGCATGAACCACCACTTGGGCAGCGGATTGTCATACTCCTCGATGCCATCGAAGCTGTGACCGACGGTTTCTTCGGTCACTTCCTGGCGTTGGCCCTTGCGGGTGCCGAAGATCAGCCAGGTCAGGGCGAAAATGGTGCCCAGGGAGAGGATGGTTACGTACCAACTCCAGAACGTGGTCATTGGTTATTGCTCCTGGAAGAGTCTTGGTCGCGCTTGGTTTCGGGATCGTCGGCGAAGGGCAGGTTGGCGGCCTCGTCGAAGCTCGACTTGCGTTTGCTGCTGTAGGCCCAGAGCACTACGCCGATAAAGGCGATGAACACCACTGCCGTGCCGATTCCGCGAATAGTCCCGATATCCATGGCGTCTTACCGTTTGTTCTTGATGGAAGTGCCGAGGACCTGCAGGTACGCAACCAGTGCGTCCATTTCGGTCTTGCCTTTCACAGCGTCGCGAGCACCGGCGATGTCTTCGTCGGTGTATGGGATGCCGAAGCCACGCATGACTTCCATCTTCTTCGCGGTGTCCTTGCCGTTGAGAGTGCCTTCCACCAGCCAGGGATAGGCCGGCATCTTCGACTCGGGGACGACGTTGCGCGGGTTGTACAGGTGAGCGCGATGCCACTCGTCCGAGTAACGGCCGCCGACGCGGGCCAGGTCCGGACCGGTACGCTTGGAGCCCCACAGGAAGGGGTGATCCCAGACGCTTTCGCCGGCGACGGAGTAGTGGCCGTAGCGCTCGGTTTCGGCGCGGAACGGACGGATCATCTGCGAATGGCAGCCGACACAGCCTTCACGGATGTAGATGTCGCGACCTTCCAGTTGCAGGGCGGTGTAGGGCTTGAGGCCTTCGACCGGCTCGTTGGTGACGTCCTGGAAAAACAGCGGGACGATCTGAGTCAGGCCACCGATGCTGACGGCAATCACCATCAGCAGCGCCATCAGACCGATATTCTTCTCGATGATTTCGTGTTTCATCAGTGAGCTACTCCGGCGGGAATCTGCGCAGCCACATCGTATTCAGCCGGCTTGGCGGCACGCACGGTGCGGAAGGTGTTGTAGGCCATCAGCAGCATGCCGGTGACGAAGAAGGCGCCGCCGATCATGCGCACGACATAGCCTGCATGGCTGGCTTCCAGCGCTTCGACGAAGGAGTAGGTGAGGGTGCCGTCTTCGTTGACTGCGCGCCACATCAGACCCTGAGTGATGCCATTGACCCACATCGAGGCGATGTAGAGCACGGTGCCGATGGTGGCCAGCCAGAAGTGCGCGTTGATCAGGCCGATGCTGTGCATCTGCTCGCGACCGAACACTTTCGGGATCAGGTGATACAGCGAACCGATGGAGATCATCGCTACCCAGCCGAGGGCGCCGGCGTGTACGTGGCCGATGGTCCAGTCGGTGTAGTGCGACAAGGCGTTGACGGTCTTGATCGCCATCATCGGGCCTTCGAAGGTGGACATGCCGTAGAAGGCCAGGGATACCACCAGGAAGCGCAGGATCGGGTCGGTGCGCAGCTTATGCCAGGCGCCGGACAGGCTCATCATGCCGTTGATCATGCCGCCCCAGCTCGGTGCCAGCAGAATCACCGACATCGCCATGCCGAGGGACTGCGCCCAGTCCGGCAGAGCGGTGTAGTGCAGGTGGTGCGGGCCGGCCCAGATGTACAGGGTGATCAGTGCCCAGAAGTGCACGATCGACAGGCGATAGGAGTAGATCGGACGCTCGGCCTGCTTGGGCACGAAGTAGTACATCATGCCCAGGAAGCCGGTGGTCAGGAAGAAGCCTACGGCGTTGTGGCCGTACCACCACTGGATCATCGCGTCGGTGGCGCCAGCATACATGGAGTAGGACTTGGTCAGGTTGACCGGCACTTCCATGCTGTTGACGATGTGCAGCATCGCGGTCACCAGGATGAAGGCACCGAAGAACCAGTTGCCCACATAGATGTGCTTGGTCTTGCGCTTGACGATGGTGCCAAAGAACACCAGCAGGTAGGTGATCCAGACGATGCCAAGGAGGATGTCGATCGGCCACTCGAGCTCGGCGTATTCCTTGGAGCTGGTGTAGCCCATGGGCAGGGTGATCACCGCGAGAACAATGACCGCTTGCCAACCCCAGAAGGTGAAGGCAGCCAGACCGTCGGAGATCAGGCGCGTTTGACAGGTGCGCTGGACCACGTAGTACGAGGTCGCGAAGAGGGCGCATCCGCCGAAGGCGAAAATCACCGCGTTGGTGTGCAGCGGGCGCAGACGGCCGAAGCTGGTCCACGGCAGGCCCAGGTTGAGTTCTGGCCACACGAGCTGTGCGGCGATGAACACGCCTAGACCCATCCCAATGACCCCCCAGATCACCGTCATAATGGCGAACTGGCGGACCACCTTATAGTTATAAGCAGTCTGACTGATTGCTGTGCTCATGCTAGGGGTTCCACGGTTAATGGATTTTTATGGGGCAAAAATCGGCGGCAAGTATGGAGAAAGCAAGTAGCCATTGCAACGCAACATGCCGGCGCGAATAGGGTTTCAGAGCCTTTTACAGGGCCTGCGGGCAGGCCTTGAAAGTGCTCTGGCTGCTTTTGGCGCAACCAGTTTGCGCAGCGCTAAGAGGGGATCGCCTTGGAGTTATGACAGATGGCGACTGAAAGGCAGCTTAGCCCAGTTCAAGAAAATTGCAGGGCTATTGGTCGGCAGGTGCGACACTGAGTCGCATGCGTTTGGAGAGGAGCCGGCGATCCGTGAATGATCGCCGGCAAAGCGGGGGTTACTGCTTCTCGCTCTGGCTCAGTTTCAGCACGTAAGCGGCGAGCAGGTGGGCCTTGTCGTTACCCAGGAAATCTTCCTGGGCCGGCATGTTACCGCTGCGACCATAACGGATGGTCTGTTGCAGTTGGGCGAAGCTGCTGCCGTAGATGAACGCGCTCGGACGAGTCAGGTCCGGTGCGCCCAGAGCGGCGGTGCCCTTGCCGTCGGCACCGTGGCAGGCGAAGCAGGTGGTGGAGAATATCTTCTCACCTGCGGCGATATCCGCCACTTCACCTTCCGGCAGTTCGCGACCGCCTAGTCGGGTCAACACATAGGCTGCAGCGTTGCGTACGCCATCTTCGCCGATCACCGCGCCCTGCGGGGGCATCATGCCATGGCGTCCTTTGAGGATGGTGGTCTTGATGGTGTCTGCATCACCGCCCCAGCGCCAGCTGTCGTCAGCCAGATTAGGGAAGCCGTAGCTGCCCTTGGCGTCGGAACCGTGGCATACCGAGCAGTTGGACGCGAACAGGCGACCGCCCATTTTCAGCGCTTGCTCGTCCTTGGCCACTTCTTCGATGGGCATGGCGGCGAACTTGGCGAAGATCGGGCCGTACAGCTCATCGGCGCGATCCATCTCACGTTGCCACTGGTTGACCTGAGTCCAGCCGTCCTCGTAGCCCGGCAGCAGGCCCTTGAAGTTGCCCAAGCCTGGATAGAGCAGCAGGTAAGCCGCACCGAACACCAGGGTGCCGAGGAACAGCATGAACCACCACTTCGGCAGCGGGTTGTCATACTCCTCGATGCCATCGAAGGCATGGCCCATGGTTTGCTCGGTCGGGTTCTTGTGCACTTCGCTCTTGCGGGTAGCGAAAATCAGCCAGAACAGCGCGATCAGCGTGCCCAGGGTGAGCAGGGTGATGTATAGGCTCCAGAAGGCTGTCATGCTTCATTACTCCAGACATCGGGCTTGTCGTCGGCGAACGGCAGGTTGGCCGCTGCGTTGAACTCGTCGCGGCGGTCGCCGCTGTAAGCCCAGAAGGTGACTGCGGTGAAGGCGATCAGTACCAGTGCGGTACCCAAGCCGCGCAACGTACCCACATCGATGAATTCGAACATGGCCCTTACCTCTTGTTCTTCACGGCGGTGCCGAGCACCTGGAGGTAGGCAACCAGCGCGTCCATCTCGCTCTTGCCCTTGACCGCGTCACTGGCACCGGCGATGTCGTCTTCGCTGTAGGGCACGCCAAGGGTGCGCAGGGCACTCATCTTCTTGGCGGTGTCCTTGCCGTCGAGAATGCCTTCCACCAGCCAGGGATAGGCGGGCATCTTCGACTCAGGTACGACGTTGCGCGGGTTGTACAGGTGGGCGCGGTGCCACTCGTCCGAGTAGCGGCCACCGACACGGGCCAAATCCGGACCGGTACGCTTGGAACCCCACAGGAAGGGGTGATCCCAGACGCTCTCGCCGGCTACCGAGTAGTGGCCGTAGCGCTCGGTTTCGGCACGGAACGGGCGGATCATCTGCGAGTGGCAACCGACACAGCCTTCGCGGATGTAGATGTCGCGACCTTCCAGTTGCAGAGCGGTGTAGGGCTTGAGGCCTTCGACCGGTTCGTTGGTGACGTCCTGGAAGAACAGCGGAACGATCTGGGTCAGACCACCGATGCTGACCGCCAGGATCATCACCAGGGCCATCAGGCCGATGTTCTTCTCGAGAATCTCGTGTTTCATCAGTGGGCTCCTTCTACCGAGAACTGCGCAGCGGCTTCCATCTCGGTCGACTCGGCGCTACGCACGGTCAGCCAGACGTTCCAGGCCATCAGCAGCATGCCGCTGAAGAAGATGGCGCCGCCGATGACCCGCACGATGAAGCCGACATGGCTGGCTTCCAGCGCTTCGACGAAGGAATAGGTGAGGGTGCCGTCTTCGTTGACTGCGCGCCACATCAGGCCCTGAGTGATGCCGTTGACCCACATCGAGGCGATGTACAGCACGGTGCCGATGGTGGCCAGCCAGAAGTGGCCGTTGATCAGACCGATGCTGTGCATCTGCTCGCGACCGAACACTTTCGGGATCAGGTGATACAGCGAGCCGATCGACACCATGGCCACCCAGCCGAGCGCGCCAGCGTGTACGTGGCCGATGGTCCAGTCGGTATAGTGGGACAGGGCGTTGACGGTTTTGATGGCCATCATCGGGCCTTCGAAGGTGGACATGCCGTAGAAGGCCAGGGAGACCACCAGGAAGCGCAGGATCGGGTCGGTGCGCAGCTTATGCCAGGCGCCGGAGAGGGTCATCATGCCGTTGATCATGCCGCCCCAGCTCGGTGCCAGCAGGATCAGCGACATCACCATGCCGAGGGACTGGGCCCAATCCGGCAGTGCGGTGTAGTGCAGGTGGTGCGGGCCGGCCCAGATGTACACGGCGATCAATGCCCAGAAGTGGACGATCGACAGGCGATAGGAGTAGACCGGACGTCCGGCCTGCTTGGGCACGAAGTAGTACATCATGCCCAGGAAGCCGGCGGTCAGGAAGAAGCCCACGGCGTTGTGGCCGTACCACCACTGGATCATCGCATCGGTCGCACCTGCGTACAGCGAGTAGGACTTGGTCAGCGTGACCGGAATCTCCATGTTGTTGACCAGGTGGAGGATCGCCACGGTGAGAATGAAACCGCCGAAGAACCAGTTGCCCACATAGATGTGGCTGACCTTGCGTTGCATGACGGTGCCGAAGAAGACGATGGCGTAGGACACCCACACGATGGTGATGAGAATGTCGATCGGCCACTCAAGCTCGGCGTATTCCTTGGAACTGGTCCAACCCAGGGGCAGGGTGATGGCTGCGAGCAGGATCACCAGTTGCCAGCCCCAGAAGGTGAAGGCAGCGAGCTTGGGTGCGAACAGCGTGGTCTGGCTGGTGCGTTGCACCGCGTAGTAGCTGGTGGCGAACAAGGCGCAGCCACCGAAGGCGAAGATCACCGCATTGGTGTGTAGCGGGCGGAGCCGGCCGAAGCTGGTCCAGGGTAGGTTGAAGTTCAGTTCGGGCCAGGCCAGCTGGGCGGCGATGAATACGCCGAGTCCCATGCCGACGATGCCCCAAACCACCGTCATAATGGCGAACTGGCGAACCACCCTGTAGTTGTAGGCGGAACGGGTTGTTGTGTTCATGTCTGGGCTTCCATCCACGGTTATGGCAGAGCGGCCGATATCCGTGGCACCCCTAGGCATGAGCAGGCCATGAACACCACGGATATCGACGCGAGGCAAGCATGAGCAAAGGGCCATCTGGGTTTATTGACGCCGGTCAATGTGAGCAGGGGCAGCCCTGGCGGTGGGACGAACCGCCGCAGGCGGCAACGGCCACTCTGATCCTGGCGCATGGGGCAGGCGCACCGATGGATAGCCCGTTCATGCAGTGCATGGCGCAAGGGCTGGCAACGCGGGGCGTGCGCGTGGTGCGCTTCGAGTTCGCCTACATGGCCCAGCGCCGTGTGGATGGACGCAAACGGCCGCCCAATCCGCAGGCGCAACTGCTGCAGCAATGGCGTGAGGTGCATGTCCAGGTGCGCCAACGGGTCGCAGGGCCACTGGCGATTGGCGGCAAATCCATGGGGGGGCGCATGGCCAGTCTGCTCGTCGATGAATTGGGGGCGGATGCTCTGGTTTGCCTGGGCTACCCTTTCTATGCCGCCGGCAAGCCGGAAAAACCCAGAGTCGTGCACCTGGCCGAACTGCGCACGAAGACCCTGATCGTGCAGGGCGAGCGCGATGCACTGGGTAACCGCGAGGCCGTCACCGGCTACAGCTTGTCGGCGGCCATCGAGCTGCACTGGCTGGCTGCAGCCGATCATGACCTCAAGCCGCTGAAGGCTTCCGGCTTCACACACGAGCAGCATCTCGAAACCGCGGTGCAGGTCGTCGCGGAGTTTCTCGGAGCAAGCTGACGGGGCGTATTGGCTCACGCAGCCCGGATGAAATCCGAGAGATCCGTAGCGAATGATCCGCGGAGGCTGAGTGCTTTATTTAGCGGTAAGGCCGTTGCAAAAGCGGTTGCGCTTGACCGAGTGGTCACGCAATGTGACATCTGAGCACTTGGCCTGTAGGGCTGTATTACAGGCGTTTTGCCTCTATCGAGCCTCGGCCAGGCGTAAGAATGGCCGGCGCTGCCACGCAATGGGGCGGCGCTTCATGACAGAAAGATTTATGCGCACCGATTCGGTGCATTTTGTTTGGGTGTTGTTGGTATGTATTTGAAATTGAAGGATTAATTTCTCTGGCTCGGGCCTTGCAGAGGATGCTGCAAGTCCGGGTGACAAGGAGTACGGCATGGCCCGCACCTTTTATGACGAGATGTATGACGCGAGCGGCGCTGTCCGCCCGCACTATCGGGAGTTCGCCCGCTGGCTGGCGGAAACGCCAGAAGACCTGCTGGCCCAGCGCCGACGCGAAGCCGACCTGCTGTTCCACCGCGCCGGTATCACCTTCACCCTCTACGGTGACGATCAGGGCACCGAGCGCCTGATCCCCTTCGATATCATTCCCCGCTCCATCCCCGCCAGCGAATGGCGCATCGTCGAACGCGGCTGCATCCAGCGGGTGCAGGCACTCAACCTGTTTCTCGCCGACCTCTATCACGACCAGCGCATCATCAAGGCCGGCATCATCCCTGCCGAGCAGGTGCTGGCCAACGAGGGCTACCAGATGGCCATGCAGGGCCTCGACCTGCACCGCGACATCTATGCGCACATCGCCGGGGTCGATCTGGTGCGTGACGGTGATGGCAGCTACTACGTACTCGAGGACAACCTGCGCACCCCCAGCGGCGTCAGCTACATGCTCGAAGACCGCAAGATGATGATGCGCCTGTTCCCCGAATTGTTCGCCGCGCAGCGCGTGGCGCCGGTGGATCACTACCCGAATCTGCTGCTCGACGCGCTGAAGAGTTCCAGCCCCTTGGACAACCCCACGGTCGTGGTGCTGACGCCGGGGCGCTTCAACAGCGCCTATTTCGAGCACGCTTTCCTGGCGCGCGAGATGGGCGTGGAGCTGGTGGAGGGCGCCGACCTGTTCGTCCGTGACGACAAGGTGTACATGCGTACCACCGCCGGTGCGCGTCAGGTGGATGTGATCTACCGCCGCCTCGACGATGCCTTCCTCGATCCGCTGGCCTTCAATCCCGAATCCATGCTCGGCGTCGCCGGCCTACTGTCGGCGTACCGAGCACGCAATGTGGTATTGGCCAACGCCATTGGCACCGGCGTAGCCGACGACAAGTCGGTCTACCCCTATGTCGGCGACATGATCCGCTTCTACCTCGACGAGGAGCCGATCCTCAAGAACGTACCGACCTGGCAGTGCCGCAAGCCCGAGGAACTGTCTCATGTGCTGGCCAACCTGTCCGAACTGGTGGTCAAGGAAACTCAGGGCTCTGGCGGCTACGGCATGCTGGTCGGCCCGGCGGCGAGCAAGGCCGAGATCGAGGCCTTCCGTGAGCGCCTCAAGGCCAAGCCGGAAGCTTATATCGCCCAACCGACGCTGAGCCTGTCGACCTGCCCGACCTTCGTCGAGCGCGGCATCGCCCCGCGTCATATCGATTTGCGCCCGTTCGTGCTGACCGGTCGTGAAACCCGCCTGGTGCCCGGAGGCCTCACGCGTGTGGCATTGCGCGAAGGTTCGCTGGTGGTCAACTCGTCGCAAGGCGGCGGTACCAAGGACACCTGGGTGGTGGAGGACTAATCATGCTCAGTCGTACTGCCTCCGATCTGTACTGGATGTCCCGCTATCTGGAACGTGCGGAAAATCTGGCGCGCATGCTCGACGTCAGCTATTCGCTGTCGCTGATGCCGCAGGACGGCCGTGGCGACGGCCTCGATGAGCTGGCCATGCCGCTGCTGATTACCGGCACTCTGGATGATTATCTGGAGCGTCATGGTCCGCTGCACGCCGAACGCATGCTGCACTTCTTCGCCCTCGATGCGAGCAACCCGGGCAGCATCTACTGCTGCCTGCAGGCGGCGCGCAGCAACGCCCACGCGGTGCGCGGGCGAATCACCGCCGACATGTGGGAGAACATCAACGCCACCTGGCTGGAGATGCGCGGGATTGCCGAGCAAGGCCTGGGACGCTACGGCATCAGCCGTTTCTGCGAGTGGGTCAAGGAGCGCTCGCACCTGTTCCGCGGCGCCACCTTCGGCACCATCATGCGCGGCGAGGCCTATCGCTTCATCCGTCTGGGCACCTTCATCGAGCGCGCCGACAACACCCTGCGCCTGCTCGATGCCCGCTACGAAATGCTCGGCGAAGAGATCGACGAGCTGGAGGAGCGCACCGCGCGCAGCTATTACCAATGGAGCGCACTGCTAAGGGCGCTGTCCTCCTTCGAAGCCTTCGCCGAGATCTACCGCGGCTCACCCCGTACGCGCAAAGTCGCCGAACTGCTGCTGCTGCGTCCGGACGTGCCGCGTTCGCTGCGTGCCTGCATGGAAGAACTCAACCACATGTTGGCCGGTCTACCGGGGGAGAACGGCAGGCCTGCGCAGCGCCTGGCTGCCGAGCTGGATGCGCGGTTGCGCTACACCAGCATCGGCGAAGTGCTCGACGAAGGCCTGCACGCCTGGCTTACCGACTTCATCCTGCTGGTGCGCCAGCTGGGCAACACCATCCATACGTCCTATCTGGAGGTCGCATGAGACTCTCGATCAGTCATGACACCACCTACCGTTACGATGATCAGGTGCGCGCGAGCATTCAGTATCTGCGCTTGACCCCGCATGACAGCGAGCGCCAGCAGGTACTTAGCTGGCAGCTCGATCTGCCGCGCCCGGTGCACGCCCAGATCGACCCCTACGGCAACATCCTGCACGTGCTGACCCTGGACGAGCCGCACGAGTCCATCGTCATCGGTGCACGTGGCCAGGTGGACATCGATGAAACCTGCGAAGCCGAGCACGAGCGCCAGTCTGCGCTGCCTTTCCTGCGCTTCACTCGTCTGACCCAGGCGGACGATGCCATCCGTGAGTTCGCTGCGCAGCACGGCAAGGCGCATAGCGATCGCAACGGTCTGATCGACTTGATGCATGCACTGAATGCCCACATCGCCTATCAGCCGGGGGTGACTGAAGTCGACACCAGCGCTGCGGAAGCCTTTGCCGGTCGTCGTGGTGTCTGCCAGGACCACACCCACGCCTTCCTCGCCTGCGCCCGGAGTCTGGGTGTACCGGCGCGCTACGTGTCCGGTTATCTCTACACCGATGACTCCGAACACCTGGCCAGCCATGCCTGGGCCGAAGCCTGGGTGGGCGATGCCTGGTATAGCTTCGACGTGACCAACTGCCTGGCACGTCCGGAGCGCCACCTCAAGCTGGCAGTCGGTTTGGACTATCTCGATGCCTGCCCGGTGCGTGGCATGCGCCGTGGCGGTGGCTGCGAGCAGATGCATGCACAGGTGCAGGTGGCGCCGTTGCTGCAGGTGCGGCAACAGTAAGGCGCTGTGGGCCTTTCGTAGGGTGCGCCGTGCGCACCTCGGTACCAGTCAAGTCCCGGTGCGCACGGCGCACCCTACCCGAATCGTTCTACAGATTGGGGTTGTTCCTGCGCTGGGCCATATGCTCCAGGTAAGCAATCAATCGCTCCAGTTCGGTCGACGGCAAGACCTGCTCGCTGAACCCCGGCATGCGCCCCTGCGGCCAGCGCCGCAGGCTCTGCGGGTTGCGGATGTACTGGCGTAGAAAGTCACCGGTGAAATATTCGGTCGGGTTGTGCGGAATGTTCAGGTCGGGGCCGAACTCGGAGTCACCCGCGCCATTGAGGCGGTGGCAGGTCATGCAATTCTTCTGGAACAGGGCGAAGCCGGCCTGCACATCGCTGCTGGCGTCGCTGGCCGGGAGCAGGGCAGGAAAGCGTTTCGCTACCGACGCCAATTGGCGAATGCTGGCGACCTGAAAAGGCCATTGCTCCGGACCTATCTGGCTGGCAGTCGGATCGGTCCAGACCAGATAGAACGGCCCGGCGCTGGCTTTACCCTGGCCGAGTGGCGGCCAGGGGTGGCGAGGGTCTTCGATGGCCAGCCAGGCCTTGGCGCCTTCACTGGCAAGCAAGATGGCTGCGGGTAGCTCGGCGGCGAAGCCATCCTGAGCAATAGCCTGCAAATGGTCACCCGGCGTTACACCCTCCAACAGCACGCTGATGGGTACGGCGCGATAGTGCATGGTGCGTTTGTAGCTGACGTCCTCGGCGATTTCGATATCGCGGGCCTGAGGGTGATTCAGCAGTTGACTGCTGCTCCAGCTACGTTTGCTTTCGTTCAATTGCACGTCGAGTTCGGCAGCCTGCACCCAGCAGCTCAGAGTGAGCAGGGCGATCAGCAGTGCCTTCACTCGACGTTCTCCAGCAGGGGCAGGAGATCTTCGTAAGCGCCGGCGTTGATTACCTGGCTGTAGCCCATCTCTTCCAGTGTTTGCTGCGCGAGTGACGAGCGGCGACCGCTGCGGCAATAGAGCACCAGAGGACGATCCTTGTCGGGGGCTACGCTGGCGATCTGTTGCGCTATCTCTTCATGGCCAATGCGGATGGCGCCAGGCAGGGCGCCGTCGCTAAATTCCTCCGCGCTGCGCACGTCGATCAGCAGACTGTCGTCACGTTTCAGCAGGTCGAGGGCGGCAGATTGGTTTACGTCGCCTGCCTGGACGCCGAAAGCGCCGAGCAGGCTTGCAAGGAAAAGAATGGCGAGGCGCATGTCCGGCTCCGGAGTAGAGAGATAACGCTCTATCTTTGCCTGAGGTCGGCGCTGCGTCTAGCAAGCCGTGAAGAACTGCCTCGGCGTTGGCCTAGAGTCTCGCCCGCTCTGTGCCGAGCACACCACGGCGTCTGCACAGAGTCGGGGCATCCAGAGTTAGCTGACCAGACGGGTCAGATTGGGAAGGATCAGTATGACCGCCGTGGCGAAAAGTATGACGCCAGCCTGACGGTATTTCGGCTGCTTCAACATGGTCATATGCCTTTTGTTGTTATTGATCTGGCGTTGGACGCCCACTGTGTTGTCTGGTTGCCCGTTGCCAGGGCGTGATCCTGAATCACCGCCCCGGCATGACCCAGCAGCGGCTCCTTGCACCATTTTTTGCGTCGGTACACGACTAACTCTAGGGGCGCCATCGCAGATTCCTTAGATGACTTGGTTGCAAGTGGCCTGCTGCTAGGAAACTCGAGCTATGAATACTGGCCTGCCAAGCGTCGTATGCCTTGAGGCAGACACTCCGTTGCTTCTCGCCGTCGGACGACGAACAAACGACCGTTCGTCTGAGCTCAGGTGTCAATGGCGCTGAGCGCTTCGGTCATTGAGCCGCACGGCCTCGGCGCTATGGTAGGCAAGCTCAATATGAACATGCGTGGTCGGGACAACCTGTTCCGCCAGCGCCGTATTAGTCTCCGAGGACGCCATGACCGAAGCATATATTTTCGACGCGGTGCGCACGCCGCGTGGCAAGGGCAAGAAGGACGGCGCGCTGTACAGCGTCAAGCCCGTACAACTGGTTTCCGGGCTGCTGAATGCTCTGCAGGCACGCAATGATCTGGACACCAGCCAAGTGGATGACATCGTCCTCGGCTGCGTCACGCCAGTGGGTGATCAGGGTGCCGATATCGCCAAGACCGCCGCCATGGTCGCGGACTGGGACGTCAGCGTCGCGGGCGCGCAGCTCAACCGCTTCTGCGCTTCGGGCCTGGAGGCGGTGAATATCGGCGCGATGAAGGTGCGCTCCGGCTTCGAGGATCTGGTGGTGGTCGGTGGTGTGGAGTCAATGTCGCGTGTGCCCATGGGCTCCGACGGCGGCGCCTGGGTGATGGATCCGGAAACCAACATGCACAGCAACTTCGTGCCGCAGGGCATCGGTGCCGATCTGATCGCTACCCTCGAGGGCTTCAGTCGCGCCGATGTCGATGCCTTCGCCCTGCGCTCACAGCAGAAGGCCGCGCGTGCCAGCGGCAATGGTTCGTTCGCCAAGTCGCTGGTGCCGGTTACTGATCAGAACGGCATCGTGCTGCTTGAGCATGACGAATTCATTCGTGGCGACTCCACCCTCGAAGGCCTGGGCAAATTGAAGCCCAGCTTCGAGATGATGGGACAGATGGGCTTCGATTCCACCGCGCTGCGCGTATACAGCCATGTCGAGCGTATCGAGCATGTGCACACGCCGGGCAATAGCTCCGGCATCGTCGATGGCGCCGCCTTGATGCTGATGGGCTCGGCAGCCAAGGGCAAGGAACTGGGCTTGAAACCGCGTGCGCGTATCGTCGCCACGGCAGTGACCGGCACCGACCCGACCATCATGCTCACTGGCCCGGCGCCGGCCACGCGCAAGGCACTGGCCAAGGCCGGGCTGTCCATCGACGACATCGACCTGTTCGAGGTCAACGAGGCTTTTGCCTCGGTGGTGATGAAGTTCATGAAAGACATGGGCGTCAGCGAGGACAAGGTCAACGTTAATGGCGGCTCCATCGCCATGGGCCACCCGTTGGGCGCCACCGGTTGCGCCATCCTCGGCACGCTGCTCGATGAACTGGAAAAGCGCGATCTGCGCTACGGCCTGGCCACGCTCTGCGTCGGCGGTGGCATGGGTATCGCAACGATTATCGAAAGAGTTTGAGGCGGAGATAAGAAGAATGACTGACGCCATCCGTTACGAAAAAGGCCAGGACAATATCGTCGTCCTGACCATGGACATGCCCGGCCAGAGCGCCAACACCATGAACGCGGCGTACCGCGAGACCATGGGGCAGATCGTCGATCGCCTGGAGACGGAGAAGGACTCGCTTGCCGGGGTGATCGTCACTTCGGCGAAGAAGACCTTCTTCGCCGGCGGCGACCTCAATGAACTGATCAAGGTCACTCAGGCCGAGGCCCAGGGTTTCTACGCGATGATCCTGAAGATCAAGGGCCAGCTACGCCGCCTGGAAACCCTTGGCAAGCCGGTGGTGGCCGCCATCAACGGTGCGGCGCTGGGCGGCGGCTGGGAAATCGCCCTGGCCTGCCACCACCGCATCGCCCTCAATGAAGCGCATGTGCAGCTCGGTCTGCCGGAAGTCACGCTGGGCCTGTTGCCGGGCGGTGGCGGAGTGGTACGCATGGTGCGCCTGCTAGGCCTGGAAAAGGCGCTGCCGTATCTGGCCGAAGGCAAGAAGGTGCGCCCGGAGGCGGCGCTCAAGGTCGGTCTGATCCACGATCTGGCCAGCGACCGCGACGAGATGCTGGCCAAGGCCCGCGCCTGGATCGCCGCCAACCCGACCGCCATGCAGCCGTGGGATGTGCAGGGCTACAAGATCCCAGGCGGTACGCCCAGTTCGCCGAACGTGGCGCAGATGCTGGCCATCGCCCCGAGCGTGCTGCGCGACAAGACCAAGGGCTGCTTCCCTGCGCCGGAGAAAATCATGTGCGCGGCCGTCGAAGGTGCGCAGGTCGACTTCGACACCGCGCAGATCATCGAGGCGCGCTACTTCACCGAGCTGACCTGCGGTCAGGTGGCGAAGAACATGATCGGCACCTTCTGGTTCCAGCTCAACGAGATCAATGCCGGCGGCTCGCGTCCACAGGGCTATCCGAAAACCCAGACCAAGAAAGTCGGCGTGCTCGGCGCCGGCATGATGGGCGCCGGTATCGCCTATGTCTCTGCCGCTGCCGGTATCGAAGTGGTGCTCAAGGATGTGTCCGTCGAGGCGGCGGAGAAGGGCAAGAGCTATTCGGCCAAGCTGCTCGACAAGAAGGTCAGCAAGGGTCATATGAGCGCCGAGCAGCGCGAGGCCTTCCTGGCGCTGATCACGGCGACCGACAGCGAGTCGGATTTCGCCGGTTGCGACTTGATCATCGAGGCAGTGTTCGAGGACCGTGCGCTCAAGGGCAAGGTCACCGCCGCCGCCGAGGCCGCTGCGTTGAGCGATGCGGTGATTGCTTCCAACACCTCGACACTACCGATCACCGGCCTGGCCACTGCTGTGGCCAAACCGGAGAAATTCATCGGCCTGCATTTCTTCAGCCCGGTGGACAAGATGCCGCTGGTGGAGATCATCCGGGGTGAGCAGACCAGCGACGAGACGCTGGCGCGTGGTTTCGACTACGTCATGCAGATCAAGAAGACGCCCATCGTGGTCAACGACAGCCGCGGCTTCTTCACCTCGCGGGTGTTCGGTACCTTCACCAACGAAGGTCTGGCCATGCTCGGCGAGGGCGTCAGTGCGGCGATGATCGAGAACGAAGCGCGTAAGGCCGGCATGCCGGTCGGGCCGCTGGCGATCAGTGACGAAGTGTCGATGAGCCTGATGAATCACATTCGTCAGCAGACCATCAGGGATCTGGCCACTGAGGGTAAATCCATTCCCGAGCACCCGGCCTTTGCCGTGATCGACCTGATGCTCAATGAGTACAAACGGCCGGGCAAGGCGGCCGGTGGCGGTTTCTACGACTACCCAGCCGGTGGCAAGAAGCATCTGTGGCCGGAACTCAAGGCACGCTTCGAGAAGGCTGACGCGCAGATTTCGCAAGAGGACGTGCGCGACCGCATCCTGTTCATCCAGGCCATCGAGACGGTGCGTTGTGTGGAAGAAGGTGTGCTGAAGTCGGTGGCCGACGCCAACGTCGGGTCGATCTTCGGTATTGGTTTCGCCGCCTGGACCGGCGGTGCGTTGCAGTTTATCAACCAGTACGGGGTGAAGGACTTCGTCGCGCGTGCCCAGTACCTGGCCGAACAGTACGGCGAACGTTTCCTGCCGCCTGCGCTATTGCTGGAAAAGGCAGCCAAGGGCGAGAGTTTCTAAGGCGCTTTAGGCTCTGTAAAGAAGGCGGCCCAATGGGCCGTTTCTTCTTTGCGGAGAGTCGGCCTCAGGCTGCACGGCACCAGCCCTGCTTGATGCAGACCGCTTCGTGAATCGCCAGCATCTCGCTGTAGCGGGTCGGCATGCGCAGCGTCAGCATGCTGCCGTCATCGAGTTGCAGGGCGGCTTCGGTCTCGAACTGCAAGCCGTCATCCTGCAGGTGAACGTAGGTGACACCATAGGCGTCCAGGCTGAGTTGGCTGTGCATGGCTGTTCTCCTGGCCGCTTTCAGCTGGAACGGATGTCGCGGTCTGCCGGTGCAGTCGGGGCAGGGCGAACCGGAGTAGAAGTCTGGAAGGCGGATGCAGCGGCAAAGCTGGCGAGTGCGGCGTAAATGCTCATGGTGGATTTCCTTCTGTGCGATGAGGGCGACTGCCCGATGTGGTGATAGTCGCCGCAGGCTTGCAATCACAGAAGTGAATGGTGTGCATGGTAACTATCGAAGCGGCTGATAACGCTTCGCCCGGCACCATTGCGGGCATGGTCTGTCAATTTTAATTGACGATTGTTCGCGGCATTGCACAGCGTTCCGAAACGTCGAATATGCGTGGAAATCTGGCTTGGCTATTTCCTTGTGTAGGGGCATGTGTTAAGAAAAACACACAAATCGTTCTCCCTTCGTGCCCACACAGGAAACCCCATGTCACTGCGTATCTGCATCCTGGAAACTGACATCCTCCGTCCCGAACTGGTCGACCAGTATCAGGGCTACGGGCGTATGTTCGAGCAACTCTTCGCTCAACAGCCGGTTGCGGCGCAGTTCAGTGTTTACAACGTGGTGGAAGGGAATTACCCGCCTGACAGCGAGCATTTCGATGCTTACCTGGTGACGGGTAGCAAGGCGGACTCCTTCGGCAGCGACCCATGGATTCAGACCCTCAAGCAATACCTGCTCGAGCGTTACCAGCGCGGCGACAAGCTGCTGGGCATCTGCTTCGGTCACCAGTTGCTGGCGCTGCTGCTGGGCGGCAAGGCCGAGCGGGCAGAGCAGGGCTGGGGCGTTGGGGTGCACAGCTATCGTCTGCAGGGCAAGCCTGAATGGATGAGTCCTGCGCTGGATGACCTGCAACTGTTGATCAGTCATCAGGATCAGGTCACCCGCTTGCCGGAAAAGGCTACGCTGCTGGCTTCCAGTGATTTCTGTCCTATTGGCGCCTACCACATCGAGGATCAGGTGCTGTGCTTCCAGGGGCATCCCGAGTTCATTCACGATTACTCACGGGCATTGCTCGATCTGCGTCAGCAGCACCTGGGAGATGAGATCTATCAGCAAGGGGTGGACAGCCTCAAGCACGCACAGCAAGGCAGTGTGGTGGGCGAGTGGATGATGCGCTTCGTCGCTCAGGGCAAGCAGGCCAAGGCCTGATCTGATTTTGTTTGGCATAAAAAAGCCCGGTTTCCGGGCTTTTTTATGCCTGTCTGGCAGGCAGGAAGTTCGGCGAGAACAACTTGTTGGGGCTGGGCGGTGGGCTGCTGCGCTGTAGTTTCAGGCTTTCGGCCAGATTGAGATGATGGGCGAGCTTATGGCTGCATTCGATATTGCGTGCCACAGCTCCAGCCGAGCTTTTGCCGATGCCGATCAACGCCAGTAGGGTGGTCAGCAGGGCCATGCCGGCGAGCATGAGCAGGCGGGTGCGTTGCGTTCTGATCATGGCGGCACCTCAGCTCAGCGAGAGGGCGCGCAGCAGTGCCGGCAGATGGCTGATCAAATTCTGCAGGGACGCGGATTGCTCGAAGGTCGGCGTACTTGGCTTCAGGCTGGCATAACTCAATACCAACACGGTGGACGTGCTGATCAGATACAGGCCGATAGCGGCAAGTGCGCCGTTGCGGGCCGCTTGTGAGAGGCGTGACATGTCTGTGCTCCAGGTCTGGAATGGGCGTGGGCACAGAATCGCTCAAGGCATTTCGATTGAGTAATGGATGTTTTTTAGAGTAACTATCGATCGTTTTGATGATTGATGCGGTTCAAAGCGCCTACTGACAACCGCTCACGCAGTCGCCAGTTCCTTGTCCATCTTGCTGATGCACTCATTCATGGCCTGCTGGCAGCGTTCCATCAATGCCGGCATGTCGTCCAGACTCATGCCCGCAGTGGGGATCGCCGGCAGCGAGCGGATCAGGACGTCGCCGCTGTTCCAGCGATTCAAGCGCATCGATTTGGCGTAGTTGCTCACGCACACCGGGATGATCGGAACACCTGCATTGATCGCCATCTGGAAGGCCCCCTTCTTGAACGGCAACAGGCCGCGACCTAGGTTGCGTGTGCCCTCCGGGAAGACCCAGATCGAGGTGTCGCGATTGCGCAGGGTTTCGGTGGTGGTCAGCATGGCCCGTTTGGCGGCCAGGGCGTTGCTGCGGTCGATCAGTACGTTGCCCGCCAGCCAGTAGAGTTGGCCGAAGAATGGCACCCATTTGAGGCTCTTCTTGCCAATGCTCACTGTGCGCTTGGGGACGACACGACCCAGCACATACAGATCGAAGTTGGACTGATGGTTGGCGATGATCACGCAGGAGCGTTGGTGTGCCAGTAGCGGGCCTACATCGGTCTTCAGCTTCAGGCGTAGCAGACGCAGCGCCGGGCGCGAATAAAGGCGTGCGCAAAGGCGACTGTTGTCAGGGTTGAATGGGCGGCACAGGCCGATCAGCAGTCCGAGTACACCGGCCACGAGAAAATGCACGCCCATCAGTAGCATGCGCAAAACGAAGAGCATTTGCAGGAACCGTAAGAGGAGGGGCGCGCAGTGTACGGACGTTCACTCTTTCCGGCAATTGCCTGGAACCTGCAAGTGGTGTTGGCTAACGTCTTGAATTGTCGCAGATCTTATCTGCTTTGCCGGCCATGAAAAAGGGCGCCTTGCGGCGCCCCTGAGCTGTCACTGATTTTCGGATTTGACGGCTTTTCCAGGCAGCAGTCCGTCTGCCCGGAACATCGCCTTGATCCCGCGTAGCGCCTGGCGCGTACGGTCCTGGTTCTCGATCAGGGCGAAGCGCACGTGATCGTCGCCGTAGTCACCGAAGCCCAGCCCTGGCGACACGCAGACCTTGGCTTCGGCCAGCAGCTTCTTGGCGAATTCCAGCGAACCCAGATGGGCGTAGGCCTCGGGAATCTTGGCCCAGATGTACATCGAAGCCTTGGGGTTCTCCACCATCCAGCCGATCTCGTGCAGGCCTTTGACCAGCAGGTTGCGGCGCTGGCGGTATTGCTCGGCGATATCGCGCACGCACTGCTGGTCGCCCTCCAGGGCCGCGATGGCCGCGACCTGCAGCGGGGTGAAGGTGCCGTAGTCGTGGTAGCTCTTGATCCGCGCCAGGGCGTTGACCAGTTCGGGGTTGCCGACCATGAAACCGATGCGCCAGCCGGCCATGTTGTAACTCTTGGACAGGGTGAAGAACTCCACCGCGATGTCCTTGGCGCCCGGTACCTGCATGATCGACGGGGCTTTCCAGCCGTCGTAGACGATGTCGGCGTAGGCCAGGTCGTGCACCACCAGTACGTCGTACTGCTTGGCCAGGGCCACCACGCGCTCGAAGAAGTCCAGCTCCACACACTGCGCGGTGGGGTTGGAGGGGAAGCCGAGGATCATCATCTTCGGCTTGGGAATCGACTCGCGGATAGCCCGTTCCAGCTCGGCGAAGAAGTCCACGCCCGGCACCAGCGGCACCGAGCGCACCTGGGCGCCGGCGATCACCGCGCCATAGATGTGGATCGGGTAGCTGGGGTTGGGCACCAGCACGGTGTCGCCATGGTCGAGGGTGGCCAGCATCAGGTGCGCCAGGCCTTCCTTGGAGCCGATGGTGACGATGGCTTCGCTTTCCGGGTCGATCTCCACGTCATAGCGGTCCTGGTACCAGCGCGAGATGGCACGGCGCAGGCGCGGAATACCGCGGGAGGTGGAGTAGCCGTGGGTGTCTTCGCGTTGGGCGACCTGCACCAGCTTCTCGACGATGTGCGGCGGAGTCGCACCGTCGGGGTTGCCCATGGAAAAGTCGATGATGTCTTCACCGCGACGGCGCGCGGCCATCTTCAGTTCAGCGGTGATATTGAAGACGTAAGGGGGGAGACGATCGATGCGCGCAAAGCGGCGCTTGGCGTTATCAGCCATGATTTCCTCGAAGTACGTAAGCGCCCGGAACCGTCCGAGCGACGTTGGTCACTGCTGTGACCTGGCGGCGACGATACGCCCGTGCTCGCCAGGCTGTCCAGTGCAGTTC
The DNA here is from genome assembly GCF_050473265.1 of Pseudomonas pichavaramensis. Classification (NCBI taxonomy): domain Bacteria; kingdom Pseudomonadati; phylum Pseudomonadota; class Gammaproteobacteria; order Pseudomonadales; family Pseudomonadaceae; genus Pseudomonas; species Pseudomonas pichavaramensis. The sequence goes on from NZ_JBJKFJ010000004.1 coordinate 114,436, forward strand.
CGGGGGAAAACAGCAAAGCAGTTAGTTACTCGCCATGCTGCTCTTTCAAGCGCAGCAACAATGCGCCCAGGGCTTGTACATCGGCATCCTCCGTGCGCCAGGAGGACAGGCTCAAGCGGAAGGCCGGGCGCCCTTGCCAAACCGTTGGGCCGAACCAGGCCTCGCCCGATGCCTGTGCAGCCTGGCGAATGGCGTGGGTCTGCTGGTCAGAATCGCCGCGCACCAGGATCTGATTGAGCACTACCCGGTTCAACACCTGATAGCCCGCGCTGCGCAGCGTTTCGGCCAGTTCTGCCGCTTGGCGGATATGTCGGTCGATCATGGCTTGCAGCCCCGTGCGCCCCAGATTAGCCAGTGCCGCCCAGATGGCAATGCCGCGGGCGCGCCGGGAAAACTCCAGCGTGAGGTTCTTCTGCGCCTCCTTGCTGGCACTGGCGTATGCGGCGTCGCTGTTCATCGCCGCTGCGAGTGCGTCGGCGTCGCGGCAGATAGCCATAGCGCTGTCGTATGGTGTGTTCAGCCACTTGTGACCGTCGGTCGTCCAGCTATCGGCCAGTTCCACACCTTCAAGCCAATGCGCCGAGGAGGAAGCGCGGGCCCACAGGCCAAACGCACCATCGATATGCACCCAGGCGCCAGCCTTGCGGGCGAGGGGAAGCAGCTCGGAGAAACGATCGAACTCGCCGCTGTTGACCTCGCCCGCCTGGAGAATGAGTAAGGTGCGCTCGTCCAGTGCTGGCAGGCTTTGCGGGTCGATACGGCCGTATGCATCCGTCGGTGCGTAATGCAGATGGTTCATGCCGAAACCCAGTACCCGCAACGCTTTCTTCACCGTGATATGTGCTGTCTCCGCGAGAACGACTCGCAGCGGTGGAGCGCCCAGCAGGCCATCGCCGTCGAAGTCCCAGCCGAGACGTGCCAGTAGCGTGCGCCTTGCCGCGCAAAGGCAGGCAAGGGTGCAGGCGGTCGCGCTGGTGCCAAAGCCCACGGCGCTCTGTTCAGGCAAGCCCAATGCCTGGCAGACCCAGCGCCCTGCAATCTTTTCCAGGCGATCGGCGACAGGGGAATTGTCGAAGGACGAAGCGCACTGGTCCCAGGCCAGCACCAGACGTTCGGCGGCGGCTGCCGCTGGTAGCGTCGCTCCGATGACGAAGCCGAAGTAGCGTCCGCCGTTGCTCGCCACCGTTGCCGGTGAGCCGATGTCATCGAGCTGGCGCAGCACCTGCTCAGCAGCGTGGCCCTGTTCCGGCAGTGGCTGGTCGAAAGCAGCCAGAGCCGCGATGGCAGGGGCATCGGGGAAGACTCGGCGCGTGGGGATGCCATCCAGGTAGGTGAGGGCGCGGCGGTCGGCTTCGGCCAGCAGGTCGTGTTCGGTCATAAGGGAATCCTCGGCTAGGGGCTGTCTACCCTAGCCGAGGCTGGCGGGACGGGGCATACACAGGCGTCGGCGAAGGCGGCTGTAACAGTTGTCTGGCTGATACAGTCCGTACCGGTACAGTGAACTGTTTTAGCGGTACAGTTGCTTAGCCGCCGAGCATGTCGTGCATGGCGATGATCTGTTCGGCGACCTGGATCAGTTTCTGTTGACGGCTCATGGCCTGGCGACGCATCAGGGTGTAGGCCTCCTCTTCGTTGCAGCTTTTCATCTTCATCAGCAGGCCCTTGGCCAACTCCACGCGCTTGCGCTCGGCCAGCTGTGCATCGCGGGCCTGCAACTGCGCGCGCAGTGCCTGGTCGCTCTCGAAACGTGCCATGGCCACATCGAGAATAGGCTGCAGGCGCTGGGCGTGAATGCCTTCGACGATGTAGGCGCTGACACCACTCTGGATTGCCTGGCGCATCACGCCGGGGTCGTGTTCGTCGGTGAACATGACGATCGGTCGCGGCTGGTCACGGCTGACCAGGACCACTTGCTCCATGACGTCGCGGCCGGGGGATTCGGTATCGATCAGGATCACGTCGGGGCGCACGGCCTCGACGCGCTCGGGTAGGTCGATGGTCAGCCCGGATTCGTCGATCACCTCGAAACCCGCCTCGATCAGTGCGGACCTCAGGCGGCCGACTTTCTTCGGGGTGTCGTTGATCAGCAGGATACGCAGCATCGGTGGCTCTCCGGCAGTTACAGGGCGACAGCCGGGCTGTCGGCCAGGGCGTGGAGGCGGAAGCTGCGGGCATAGGCGGCCGGGTCGCTGCCATCCCAGCAGGTGCCGTCCTGCAGAATGGAGCTGCGCATTTCACCCGGTACGGCGATACCGAGCGCCGTAGCCGCCTCGCGATACAGCCCCAACTGCTGGACCTGGCGGGCGACGCCGAGGTAATCGGGGTCGCTGCGCAGCAGGCCCCAGCGACGGAACTGGGTCATGAACCACATGGCATCGGACAGATAGGGCTGGTTGACCAGGCCATCGGCATGGAAGCGCAGTGGATGTTCGTCCTGCCAGCTGTGGCCGAGGCCATCCTGATACTGGCCAAGGAAGCGCGGGGTAATGGCCGAGGCCGGTGCGTTGACGTATTCGTTGCCGCTGAGCAGCAGAGCGCTGCTGCGCCGGTTTTCTTCGCTCTCGTCGATAAAGCGGGCTGCTTCGAGCACCGCCATGATCAGGGCACGGGCGGTGTTGGGGTTTTGCTGAATGAAGTCGCGCGTGCAGCCCAGTACTTTCTCCGGGTGGTCTGGCCAGATCGCTTGGATGGTGGTGACCGTGCAGCCGAGCTGTTCATCGACGGCCTTGGCGGTCCAGGGCTCGCCGACGCAGAAACCATCGATACGTTCGGCTTTGAGGTGCTCGACCATCTGTGGCGGCGGTACCACCACGCTGTCGACATCGCGCAGCGGGTGAATGCCCTGGCTGGCCAGCCAGTAGTAGAGCCACATGGCATGGGTGCCGGTGGGGAAGGTTTGGGCAAAGGTCAGGCGCGCCTCATGCTGGTGCACGTATTGGTGCAGTGCCTCGCCATTGGTCACGCCAGCCGCTTGCAGTGTATGAGACAGGTTGATGCTCTGGCCGTTCTGGTTCAGCCCCATGAGCACCGCCATATCGGTTGCCGGAGCGCCACCAAGGCCAAGCTGTACGCCGTAGATCAGGCCGTACAGGCTGTGAGCGGCATCCAGTTCGCCGCTGAGCAGGCGATCACGCAGGCCGGCCCAGGAAGCTTGACGTTGCAGCTTGAGGCTTAGGCCGTACTTTTCGGCGAAGCCCTGGGTGGCGGCGACGATCACCGAAGCCGAATCGCTCAAGGCCATGAAGCCAAGGTTCAAGCTGCTCTTCTCGGGTGCATCGCTGCCCCAGGCCCAGGCCAGGGCGTCGTCGCGAGGGGTGTCATGTTCGCTCATGCTGCGTCCTTAGCGTTTACGCAAATACTCTGGCTCACCATCGGCTGGGGGCACGCTAGCGCCTGCTTTGGCTCGACAGTGTTGACCACCAATGACCGGTCACAAAAAAGCGTCGTAGCAATCCCCGGCTGCAGAGCCGGAGTTGCATACGACGCCGTTGTCGATCAAGCCGTTTCCAGCGTTGGAAGGGCCTTATGCCACGAAATGAAGCAAGGCATATGCCAGTGGGCATTCACTCATCAGCGTTCCAGCATTTGCCTGACGCTGCTCTGTGGGATTTGCTGCTTGCGGCCCTCGTTGTCGGTGAACTCGAGCATGCCGGTGTCCTCGTCCAGCTCAGGCTTGCCATCGCTGGTGAGCATCTGCCCGTCGGTGGTGGTAATGATGTACTCGCTGGCGCAACCGACCAGGCCGAGCAGGCACAGGCCGACGATGATCCATGGCTTCATGATGTACTCCTTAAAGGTGCGGGGGATCCCCACTGAATGAAGTTAGCTGCTGCTGTAGCGGCTGCAAGGCAGTGCGGCAAAAGGTCTTTTTCAGCGTGCACAAAAAAGCCCCGCACTGGGCGGGGCTCTTTTTACAACGCTTGGATCAGGCCTGAACGACCGGGATCTTGGCGTTGGCCGCGGCTTCACGGAAGTCGGCGATCTGGTCGAAGCTCAGGTAGCGGTAGATGTCGCCAGCCATGCTGTCGATATCTTTCGCGTAGGCCATGTACTCCTCGACGGTCGGCAGTTTGCCGATGATCGAAGCGACCGCTGCCAGTTCGGCGGAGGCCAGGTACACGTTGGCGCCATCGCCCAGACGGTTCGGGAAGTTACGGGTGGAGGTCGAGACCACGGTAGCGTTGGCAGCCACTCGCGCCTGGTTACCCATGCACAGCGAGCAGCCCGGCATTTCCATGCGTGCACCGGCCTTGCCGTAGATGCCGTAGTAGCCTTCCTCGGTCAGCTGGTGGGCATCCATCTTGGTCGGCGGCGACAGCCACAGACGGGTCGGGATGCTGCCCTTGACCTTGTCCAGCAGCTTGCCGGCAGCGCGGAAGTGGCCGATGTTGGTCATGCACGAACCGATGAACACTTCGTCGATCTTGTCGCCGGCCACAGTGGACAGCAGGCGGGCGTCGTCCGGATCGTTCGGGGCGCACAGTACCGGCTCGTTGAGCTCGGCCAAGTCGATCTCGATGACCTCGGCGTACTCGGCGTCTTTGTCGGCTTCCATCAGCACCGGGTTGGCCAGCCAGGCTTCCATCGCCTGAGCGCGACGCTCCAGGGTGCGGGCATCGCCGTAGCCTTCGCTGATCATCCAGCGCAGCAGGGTGATGTTGGACTGCAGGTATTCGGCGATGGCCGCTTCCGGCAGTTTGATGGTGCAGCCAGCAGCCGAACGCTCGGCGGAGGCGTCGGACAGTTCGAACGCCTGCTCGACGGTCAGGCTGTCCAGGCCTTCGATCTCGAGGATGCGGCCGGAGAAGATATTCTTCTTGCCTTTCTTCTCGACGGTCAGCAGGCCTTTCTGGATGGCGTAGTAAGGGATGGCATGGACCAGGTCACGCAGGGTGATACCCGGTTGCATCTTGCCCTTGAAACGCACCAGAACGGATTCCGGCATGTCCAGCGGCATGACGCCGGTGGCAGCAGCGAAGGCCACCAGGCCGGAGCCGGCCGGGAAGCTAATGCCGATCGGGAAGCGGGTGTGCGAGTCGCCGCCGGTGCCGACGGTGTCCGGCAGGAGCATGCGGTTCAGCCAGCTGTGGATGATGCCGTCGCCCGGACGCAGGGACACGCCGCCACGGGTGCGGATGAAATCCGGCAGGGTGTGGTGGGTGGTGACGTCGATCGGCTTCGGATAGGCCGCGGTATGGCAGAACGACTGCATCACCAGGTCAGCGGAGAAGCCCAGGCAAGCCAGGTCTTTCAGCTCGTCGCGGGTCATCGGGCCGGTGGTGTCCTGGGAGCCGACGGTGGTCATCTTCGGTTCGCAGTAGGTGCCCGGACGCACGCCTTCGACGCCGCAAGCCTTGCCGACCATCTTCTGTGCCAGGGTGAAGCCCTTGCCGCTGTCAGCCGGCTGCTCCGGCTTCTTGAACAGGTCGGAGGAGCCCAGGCCCAGTTCGGCGCGCGCCTTCTCGGTCAGGCCGCGGCCGACGATCAGCGGGATACGGCCGCCAGCGCGGACTTCGTCGAGCAGCACCGCGGTCTTCAGTTCGAAGGTGGTGATGACGTCGTCGGTGCCGTGCTTGCACACTTTGCCGGCGTACGGGTAGACGTCGATCACGTCGCCCATGTTGATGTTCGATACGTCGAACTCGATCGGCAGGGCGCCGGCATCTTCCATGGTGTTGTAGAAGATCGGAGCGATCTTGGTGCCGAAGCAGAAGCCGCCAGCGCGCTTGTTCGGAACGTACGGGATGTCGTCGCCGAAGAACCACAGTACCGAGTTGGTAGCGGATTTACGCGAAGAACCGGTACCGACCACGTCGCCGACGTAGGCAACCGGGAAGCCCTTGGCCTTGATCTCTTCGATCTGCTTCAGCGGGCCGATGGCGCCTTGCTGCTCCGGCACGATGCCGTCGCGAGCCATTTTCAGCATGGCCAGTGCGTGCAGCGGGATGTCGGGGCGCGACCAGGCGTCCGGGGCAGGGGACAGGTCGTCGGTGTTGGTTTCGCCCGGTACCTTGAACACGGCCAGGCTGTATTTTTCGGCGATGGCCGGCTTGTTGGTGAACCACTCGCCATCGGCCCAGGACTGCAGCACGGCTTTGGCGTTGGCATTGCCGGCCTTGGCTTTTTCAGCCACGTCGTGGAAGGCATCGAACATCAGCAGGGTGTGCTTGAGTTGCTCGGCGGCGACGGTGCCCAGAGCGGCATCGTCCAGCAGCTCGACCATGGTGGCGATGTTGTAGCCGCCCTGCATGGTGCCCAGCAGCTCAACGGCGCGTTGCTGGCTGATCAGCGGGGATTTGGCTTCGCCCTTGGCGACAGCAGAGAGGAAACCGGCCTTGACGTAGGCGGCTTCGTCCACGCCTGGCGGTACGCGGTTGGTGATCAGGTCTACGAGGAATTCTTCTTCGCCAGCCGGCGGGTTCTTCAGCAGCTCGACCAGGCCTGCGGTTTGTTCGGCGTTCAGCGGCTGGGGCACGATACCCTGAGCGGCACGCTCTGCTACGTGTTTGCGATAGGCTTCAAGCACAGTTATTACCCTCATCAGTGGTCCCAAAGGGTTGTCCGGGACGCGATCCAGATACCCACGAACCAGGCGCTTTTCGACTTTATGAGCCGATCAGCCGAGGTTTCATGGATCTCTTGTAGAAGCTGCTTTCAAAGTTTTACGCCGGCAGGACGGTTTCTGATGAAGCCGACGCAGACGCTCGGGGGGACTCCGAGTGGCTGCGCCGCCATCGTACCTGCAGGATCGACTGTGCTCGTGACGCTTTGAAAACAGCTTCCAACGGACATTGGCGCCGTAAAAGGCGGGCTGATTCTACTGGAAAGCGCGGATAAAGTTAAGCCGATGTCCCCGCATCCGTGGGGGTGATAAGGATTAGACAAAGGGCTAAGATGCTCGGCCGTTTTGCTGTTTATGTTGTTTCGCCATGTCCAATCAGCGCATCAAGACGCCCTGTGTGGGGCTGTGTTCGACCGTATACGGCGATGTCGTGTGCCGCGGTTGCAAGCGCTTTCATCATGAGGTGATCAACTGGAACAGCTACAACGACGATGAGAAGCGCGCGGTCTGGACGCGGCTGGAAGTGCTGCTGGTACAGGTAATGGCGGCCAAGCTGGAAGTATTCGATGAGCAGCGCTTGCGCAGCCAGCTGGAGCAGCGGCAGATTCGCTTCGTGCCGCAGCAGTCACCTTACTGTTGGGCGTACCAATTGATCGCGCGCGGGGCGCGGATGATCAATCAGCTGGAAGCCTACGGCATGGTGCTACTGCCGGAGTTTCGCGATTGGGGCCTGCCCGAGCTGCGCGATGCCATCGACCGCGAGTTCTTCCTGCTGTCCGAGGCGCACTACGAGCGCTACATTGCGCCCAGGTTTCTGCGAGAAGGTCTGGAGGTGCGGGTCTAGCTGCGGGTCAGTTATTGCTGAAAATGCCGCTCTGTCCAGAGCGGCATTTTCATTTGTGCAGGTGCTTCAGCGCTGCGCCACCAGTTCCTCGAGGTGAGCAATGACTTCATCCGGCTTGAGGACCAGTACATCGCTTTCCAGTGCGTCGAGTATGACTTCAGCGGTGTTGCCGATCAGCGCACCGGACAGCCCCGTGCGGGCCACGGTGCCGATCACCGTGACCGCTGCGCCGAGCCGGTGAGCCGTTTGCGGGATCACTACGTCGGCCGGGCCTTCTAACACATGCAGGCGTTCGTCGCTGATGTCGTACTCGGCCTGGAAGCTGCGGCATTGCTCACGGTAGCGCGCCTCGATGGTTTCCTTGAGCTGGAAGGTTGGGTCGGCTGCCGACAACATCGGCGTCGGGTGTGCGGTAGTCACGTGCAGTGTGCCTTTGGCCAGGCCGGCGATATCGTAACCGTGGCTGATGATGCCGGAATGCAGGGTGCGGTGTTCGCCATCGGCGTTACCGACATCCACAGCGGCCAGGATGGTTCCGCCAGTCCAGGGGCGATCCGTCTTGACCATCAGCACGGGGCCCGGGCAGTAACGCAGCAGCTTCCAGTCCTCAGGCGTGAGCAGGGCTTTCTTCAACGGGTTGTCCGGCAGATGCTGCTTGACCACCAGACCACAGCCTTCGGCCTGCTGCACCGCGATGATGGTCTGGTGCTGGTTGTCATGCCAGGACTGTTGCGTGGATACGCCGAAGCCCTCTGCTGCGAGGCTGCTGCTCAGGTCGTTGAGCCAGGCGCTGTGGTCGCCTTTCTTGTCGCACACCAGTAGATGCAAGTGCGACTGGGTGACTCCAGCTATCAGTTTTGCCCGCTTCAATGCGAGGCCTTCCGGGTGTTGGGGCTCCATCACCACCAGAATGCTACGGATCGCTTGCATGGTCGTCTCCCTGAGAATGAATAGCGCTTAGCCAACTATAGGGGCGTCGGTTCAAGCAGCTCGTTGACCTGCATCAACGGCGCGCTGGTCGTCGGGCCTGCCACTCGTATAATGGCCCGCCATTTTCAACCTCGCCAGCACCAAGAGCGCTTCACATATGATGTCAAATGCCCAGCATAATCCCGGTAACGGCGAAGAATCGGTATCGATCCTGCAGGAAATTCTCGAATTCCTCGGCGGCATCGCCACACCGGATGCCTGGCTGGACGAGGCCTTGCGTCAGCAGGAAATCCTCCTGCTCGACCACCGCAACCTGGAATACAAGGCAGCACAGACCGCCCTTAGCCTGATGGGGCGCTACCTGACCAAGACCGAATTGACCGCGAGAATGTCGCGTTTGGCCCGTGAGGAGCTGGTGCATTTCGAACAGGTGAGCAAGATCATCCGCGCGCGTGGCATCGAAGTTCGCCATGTTTCAGCGTCGCGCTACGCGGCGGGACTGCGGGCGCTGCTGCGCGGTGGCGAAGTGGAGCGGCTGGTGGACGTGCTGGTGGTGGGCGCCTTCATCGAGGCGCGCTCATGCGAGCGTTTCGCCGCATTGGTGCCGCGTCTGGATGCCGAGCTGGCCAAGTTCTACGCCGGGTTGCTGGAGAGCGAAGGGCGCCACTACCGTGGCTATCTCAAACTCGCCTATCGGTATGGTGACGCGGCGGACGTGGACACGCGTATCGAGGTGGTGCGCGCGGTGGAGCAGGAACTGATCACCTTGCCGGACGAGCAGTTCCGCTTTCACAGCGGTGTGCCGCTGTAGGTTGTGCACTTTACCGGCTGCCGTGTTCAGCAGGCTCCGGCCGCAGTCGGCGGCGTGACCGATGCCTTGTCGCCGCGCAGGATGATCAACGCCAGCAGCACCAAAAGTAATGACGCCCCCGCCAGACCAAAGAATACGCCCTGCAACGAGCCGATGTTTTCACGGACATAACCTGCCAGCAGATTGCCCAATGCACCGCCCAGGCCGAAGGCCACCATGCAGATACCGCTGATTTGCATGGTGGCGGTGGATGAGTAACGGCAGTTGACCCAGCCGGCGACGATGCCCCACATCGGGAAGTACATCAGGCCATAGCCGAACCCTGCGAACAGCGCCCAGCGTCCCGGATCATGAGCGAACGCCCACAGACCCATGGCGAAGCCGCCGAAGATCAGCGCCAGTGCTGCGCCATGACCCTTGCGATCAGCCAGCTTGCCGATCACAAGGCCAGCGATCATGCCGCTGCCACCGACCATCGCCCAGGTGTAGCCGCCCAGTGTGGCTGGCAGACCGAGCTCATCCAGATAGGTGTTGAGCCAGTAGGAGAAGGGCATGGTGGTGAATCCCACTAACAGACAGATCAGACAGGCAATCAGGGCGGTGCGTTCGCCTAACACGATCGCCAGCAGACGCCGCGGAGCGATCATGGCCTCGTGGCTGTCTGTACAAGTCGTTGGCAGCGTCTTCAGGTGCTTCAGCAGGTGCCAGGTCAGGCACACCACCAGGACGCCGAACAGCGACGCGAGCTGCCAGCTCGTCTGCCAGCCGAGCGCAGGTACCACCAGCAGTATCAGCAGGCCGTTTATCGCGTAGCCCCAGGCTGTGCCGCTGGAGGCGCAGGAAAGATAGGTGGCGCGGTCCTCGGCGCGGGCGCAGCGGCTCACGATTTCGACGATGCAGCCCCAACTGATCGCAGCACTGGCGGCCAGGCAGGTCAGCACCAGCGTGATGGTCAGAGGATCGCGGAGCTGCGACATCAAGAACAGCAGACCGCTAGAGGTGATACCGGTCACCAAGGCCAGGCGACTGGTGCCGATACGGTGGCCGAGCGTGCCAAGCAGCAAGGCTCCGCCAAGATAGGCCAGCTGGGTCAGTGCACCGATTATTGCCAGTTGCCAGGGGCTGAAGCCGATGGCCTCGCGCATGAATGGCAACAAGGCGGCGAAGAGAAACATGCCAAATCCGTGGCTGACGATCTGGTTCATACCGAACGTGGTGGGCATCCGCATGGATTCGGGCTCCGCGAGGTTGTATCGGACATCCGCAAGAAGCGGATGGCGCCTAACATAGAGGCTTGCCAGAATCCGCGGAAACGATAAATTTTGATCGTCACGTTCAATAAAGCTGAATTCTGTCATGCGCGACCTGCCCATCGCTCTGCTGCGTACCTTCGTGGTGGTCGCCGAGACGCTCAACCTGACCAGTGCGGCGCTGCGCCTGCACCGCGCGCCGTCGACCATCAGCATGCAGCTCAATCGCCTGGAGGCTTTGGTGGCGGTCGATTTGCTGCAGCGGGGCCAGTATGGTGTCAGGCTGACCCACGCTGGAGAGCAGCTGAAAGCCCATGCCCAGCAGCTGCTGAGCCTGCACGACCGCGTTCTGGGAAGCTTTCGTCATGCCGAGGTGGTGGGGCGGGTGCGCTTTGGTACGCATGATCAGTACGCTACCCGCTCCCTCACGCCGTTGCTGGAAACCTTCGTCCTGAGTTATCCCGAGGCCAGCCTGGAGGTGCTCTGCGATCATCGTCCCGAGTACCTGGCGGCATGCGTTGCAGAGGGCAAGCTGGATCTGGCGCTGGCGGAGATGCCGGCAGGCTCGGACGGCGGTTGCCGGTTGTTTCGTGACCAACTGATCTGGGTGCGCACCGAGGTGCATGCGCCCCAGCAGCGCACACCTCTGCCGTTGGCGGTTTTCGTCGAGGGGTGTCTGCACCGTGACTCGGCCTGTCTGGCGCTCGCCGCAGCTGGGATTCCCTACCGGATCGCCTTCGCCAGTCAAAGCCGTGCCGGCGTTCTCGCCGCTGTGCGCGCGGGAATCGGTGTAGGCGTCATTCCACGTTCGACGCTGGAGCCGGATCTGAAGGTGATCGAGGAGGGCTTGCCCGAGTTACCCGCCACGGACATCACCCTGTTCGTCGCGGATCAGGCCAACGAGGCGACCCGGCGCCTGGCGCAGACTATTCAGGAAAGCCCGCAATATCGGTTGGGCTAGCAGGTAGTTTGCCCGCTGTGATCAGGCGAGCGGGAAGGGGGCCTGCTGCCAATCCCCGCCGTCTATCTGCAAGGCCCAGCCCTGACGATCCCAATCGCCCAGCACGATGCGCCGTGCCGGCTGGCCGTTGACCTCCAGCTCATGCACCGCAGGGCGGTGAGTGTGGCCATGGATCAGCGTGCGCACGCCGTGCGCGGCCATCACCTTGACCACTTCCTGCGGCGTGACATCAACGATTGCGCTGGCCTTCATCCGTGTTTGCGCCTGGCTTTCGTTGCGCAGTTTGCGCGCCAGCTTCTGCCGGGTGGCCAGTGGCAGGTTGCGCAGAATCAGCAGCGACAACGGATTGCGCAGCCAGCGCCGTAGCTTCATGTAACCGACATCCAGGGTGCACAGGCTGTCGCCGTGCATCAGCAGCACCTTTTCACCGCCCATCTGCACCGTGCAGGGATCGCTGAGCAGGGTGCAGCCGGCCTCGTGACAAAACGCCTTGCCGATGAGGAAGTCGCGATTACCGTGCATCAGGTAGATGCGCGTGCCGGCATCGCTCAGCTCGCGCAGGGCGCGGGCGATTTCATGCTGGAAGGGCGACATTCCGTCGTCGCCGATCCAGACTTCGAAGAAGTCGCCGAGAATGTACAGCGCCTCGGCCTGGCGCGCGCGCGTGGCGAGAAAATGCAGAAACGCCCGGGTAATGTCCGGGCGTTTCTCTTCGAGGTGCAGATCGGAGATCAGCAGAATCATCGACTTACTCGGCTACGACTTCGGCCTTCTCGATGATCACGTCGTCCACCGGTACGTCCTGGTGGCCGGCTTTCATGGTGGTGGAAACGCCTTTGATCTTCTCGACCACGTCCATGCCTTCGACCACTTCACCGAACACGGCGTAGCCCCAGCCCTGAACGGTCGGCGCGCTGTGGTTGAGAAAGCCGTTGTCGGCGACGTTGATGAAGAACTGGGCGCTGGCAGAGTGCGGCTCCATGGTGCGGGCCATGGCCACGGTACCGACCTTGTTGGCTACGCCGTTGTTGGCTTCGTTCTTGATCGGTGCGCGGGTCGGCTTCTGCTTCATGCCCGGCTCGAAACCGCCGCCCTGGATCATGAAGTTGCCGATCACACGGTGGAAGATGGTGCCGTCGTAGTGGCCTTCCTTAACGTATTGCTCGAAGTTGGCCACGGTTTCCGGGGCCTTGTCGGCGAACAGGTTGAGGGTGATGACGCCGTGGTTGGTGTGCAGTTTGATCATGATCGTATCCGTGATGAGGCAGATTCGAGCCAGTGGCTCGGGGTGAACAGCCCTGGCAGGTTGGTATGCACCCTGTCAGGGGCTTGACAGGTTGGTTATGATACGGACTTTGCCCGAAGCGGCCTACCCGTGCCGCGCCAGTATTGTTAAGGACACCATGAGCAAGCCCACCGTCGAAAAAGCTGCCAACTTCCTGCGCCCCATCGTCCAGGCCGATCTGGACAGCGGCAAGCACGCCCAGATCGTGACCCGCTTTCCGCCGGAGCCCAACGGCTACCTGCATATCGGTCATGCCAAGAGCATCTGCCTGAATTTCGGCCTGGCCGAAGAGTTCGGCGGCCAGTGCAACCTGCGTTTCGACGACACCAACCCGGCCAAGGAAGATCAGGAATACATCGACGCGATCAAGGCCGACGTCGAGTGGCTGGGCTTCAAGTGGGCGGGCGAGGAGCGCTACGCCTCCAACTACTTCGACCAACTGCATGCTTGGGCCGTCGAGCTGATCAAGGCGGGCAAGGCCTTCGTCTGCGACCTCAACGCTGACGAGATGCGCGAATACCGCGGCAGCCTCAACGAGCCGGGCAAGAACAGCCCGTTCCGTGAGCGTAGCGTCGAGGAAAACCTCGACCTGTTCGCCCGCATGAAAGCCGGCGAGTTCCCCGATGGCGCCCGTTCGCTGCGCGCCAAGATCGACATGGCCTCGCCGAACATCAACTTGCGCGACCCGATCCTCTATCGCATTCGCCACGCTCATCACCATCAGACGGGCGACAAGTGGTGCATCTACCCGAGCTATGACTTCACCCACGGTCAGTCCGATGCCATCGAGGGCGTGACCCACTCGATCTGCACCCTGGAGTTCGAGGATCACCGCCCGCTGTACGAATGGTTCCTGGCCAACCTGCCGGTGCCGGCGACGCCGCGTCAGTACGAATTCGCCCGTCTGAACCTGAACTACACCATCACCAGCAAGCGCAAGCTCAAGCAACTGGTTGATGAGAAGCACGTCAACGGCTGGGACGACCCGCGCATGTCGACCTTGTCCGGCTACCGTCGTCGCGGCTACACGCCGGCCTCGATCCGCACCTTCTGCGACATGATCGGCGTCAACCGTGCCGGCGGCCTGGTGGACATCGGCATGCTTGAGTTCGCCATTCGTGACGATCTGGACGCCAATGCCGCGCGCGCCATGTGCGTGCTCAAGCCGCTGAAGGTGGTCATCAGCAACTACCCGGAAGATCAGGTCGAGAACCTCGAACTGCCGCGCCACCCGAAGCAGGACATGGGCGTGCGCGTGCTGCCGTTCTCCCGCGAGATCTACATCGACGCCAGCGACTTCGAAGAAACCCCGCCGGACGGATTCAAGCGCCTGATTCCCGGTGGCGAAGTGCGCCTGCGCGGCAGCTACGTGATCCGTGCCGACGAGGCTGTCAAGGACGCCGCCGGCAATATCGTCGAGCTGCGCTGCTCCTACGACGAGAACACCCTGGGTAAGAACCCGGAAGGGCGCAAGGTCAAGGGCGTGATCCACTGGGTGCCGGCCGCCGAGAGCGTCGAGTGTGAAGTGCGTCTGTACGACCGCCTGTTCCGCTCGGCCAACCCGGAGAAAGCCGAAGAGGGCGGCAGCTTCCTCGACAACATCAACCCTGATTCGCTGGTGGTGCTCAAAGGCTGCCGCGCCGAGCCGTCGCTGGCCCAGGCCGCTGCCGATGACCGCTTCCAATTCGAACGCGAGGGCTACTTCTGCCTGGACAAGGATTCGAGCGCCGAGGCGCTGGTGTTCAACCGTACTGTCACGCTGCGCGATTCGTGGGGGCAATAACGGCTGTCAAATTGCTGCGCTCGATCATGCTGCGTTGGTGCGAGGTTCGGAATGCTCATGTACTTCAGTACACTCCGCTTCCTCACCTCGCGCCGCCTTGCCTGATCGTCGCTCGCTGCTTTGAAAGCCGTTCTTGAGGAATTAGAAAAGATGCTTTCCATCTACAACACCCTGAGCAAGGTCAAAGAGCCGTTCAAGCCGCTAGAAGGCAACAGCGTACGCATGTACGTGTGCGGCATGACCGTCTATGACTTCTGCCACATCGGCCACGCCCGAGTGATGGTCGCCTTCGATGTGGTCACGCGCTGGCTGCGCGAGCGCGGCTATGACGTGACCTATGTGCGCAACATTACCGACATCGACGACAAGATCATCAAGCGTGCCAATGAGAACGGCGAGCCGTTCGAAGCGCTGGTCGAGCGCATGATCGCCGCTATGCACGAGGACGAAGCGCGTCTGTCCGTGCTGCGCCCGGATATCGAGCCGCGTGCCACCGGGCATATCGCCGGTATGCACCAAATGATTCAGACCCTGATCGACAAGGGCTTCGCCTACGCGCCGGGCAATGGTGACGTGTATTACCGGGTCACCAAGTTCGAAACCTACGGCAAGCTGTCGCGGCGCAAGATCGACGAGCTGAAGATCGGCGCGCGCATCGAGGTCGACGAAGTCAAAGAAGACCCGCTGGACTTCGTGCTGTGGAAGGGCGCCAAGCCGGGCGAGCCGAGCTGGGATTCGCCGTGGGGCAAGGGCCGGCCGGGCTGGCACATCGAGTGCTCGGTGATGTCCACCTGCTGCCTGGGCGAGACCTTCGACATCCACGGCGGCGGCCCGGATCTGGTGTTCCCGCACCACGAGAACGAGATCGCGCAGAGCGAGGCCGCCACCGGCAAGCTTTACGCCAATGCCTGGATGCATGCCGGCGCGGTGCGCGTCGATGGCGAGAAGATGTCCAAGAGCCTGGGCAACTTCTTCACCATCCGCGAGGTGCTGGAGAAGTACCAGCCGGAGGTGGTGCGTTACTTGCTGGTGTCCAGCCATTACCGCAGCCCGATCAACTACTCCGAGGAGAGCCTCAAGGAAGCCAAGGGCGCCCTCGAGCGCTTCTACAACGGCCTGAAAGGTTTGCCGGACGTGGCGCCTGCTGGCGGCGAAGGCTTCGTCGAGCGCTTCGGTGCGGCAATGGACGACGACTTCAACTCGCCGGAAGCCTGCGCGGTACTGTTCGAGATGATTCGCGAGGTCAACCGCCTACGCGAATCCGACCTGCATGCGGCTGCCGCGCTGGCGGCGCAGCTCAAGCGGCTGGCCGGCGTGCTCGGCGTGCTGCAACTGGAGCCGGAGGCCTTCCTTCAGGCTGGTGCGGTCGGCAAGGTCGATGCGGCTGAGGTTGAGGCGTTGATCGCTGCGCGTTTGCAGGCGCGTGCCGAGAAGAACTGGGCAGAGAGCGACCGTATCCGTGACCAGATCACCGCCATGGGCGTGGTGCTGGAAGACGGCAAGGGTGGCACGACCTGGCGTCTGGCTGAATAAGCCGTGCTGCACAATGACCAAGGCCGCTGAGAAGCGGCCTTGGTCGTTTATGGGGTTCTAATCGCGCCGTCGGGCATCGAAGCGCTATGCCCAGCGCTGCTCGCGAAAGCGCTCGACGATGAACACTCGCGTCTTCGCCGGCAGCAGCTTCTGTGCGCTGAATGGCAAGGCACAGGAGATCGCCAGTTTAGTGGCGTATCTTGCGGGCCCTGAAGCGGGCTATATCACCGGCGCCAACCTGACCATCGACGGTGGTTTCTCGGCCTGAGTACGCGCAGCGTAAGGCGGTCGATGACACAAAACAGACGCTCAAGGGAGCGGCTGTCTTGTGTACGCAGGCCTGTCAACTCGATGGCATCTGGGAGAGCAGCTTGTCCAGCGTTACCGGGTACTCGCGCACGCGGACGCCGGTAGCGTTGTAGATCGCATTGGCAATGGCGGCTGATACGCCGCAGATTCCCAGCTCACCTACGCCCTTGGCTTTCATCGGAGACGACAGGGGATCGCTTTCGTCGAGGAAAACGACATCCTGATGGGGAATGTCTGCGTGTACAGGCACCTCGTAGCCGGCCAGGTCGTGATTGACGAACAATCCATAGCGCGTGTCGACGGCAAGCTCCTCCATCAGTGCTGCACCGACACCCATGGTCATGGCGCCGATCACCTGGCTACGTGCTGTTTTCGGGTTGAGAATGCGTCCGGCCGAGCACACCGCGAGCATCCTCTTCACACGTATTTCGGCAGTTGCAGCATGCACGGCGACTTCCACGAAGTGTGCGCCGAAGGTGGAGAGGCGATAGCGCTCGTTCAGATCACCAAATTCGATGCCGTCCTCTGCCTCCAGAGGGCCGTCCAGGGTGGCCTCCGTCAAGCTGGCCCGTCTTTCTCCCTGGCGAACTTCGCCTGCTTCATAGGTCGCTTGTGTCGGGTCAAAACCCAGTTGGCGAGCGATTTTTTCACGTAATTTCACGCAGGCCGCATATACGCCGGCAGTCGAGCTATTGGCACCCCATTGGCCGCCGGAACCGGAGGATACGGGGAACTCGGAGTCGCCGAGACGCACATGCACCTGTTCCAGAGGTACGCCGAGCATCTCCGCCGCCGTCTGGCCGATGATGGTGTAGCTGCCGGTGCCGATATCGGTCATGTCGGTTTCAACGATGATCCTGCCCGTAGTATCCAGGCGGACGCGCGCCGCCGACGGCGCCACCAGCGCATCACGATAGGCGCCTGCCACGCCAAGGCCGATCAGCCAGTCGCCGTCGCGGCGCGAGGCAGGGACAGCCTGGCGGCGAGCCCAGCCAAAGCGTTCGGCGCCTTGGCGCAAACATTCTTTGAGGTGACGCTGGGAGTATGAGCGTTGAGGTTGCTGCGGATCGACCAGTGAGTCATTGATGATGCGAAACTCGACCGGGTCGATGCCGAGCTTTTCCGCCATCTCATCCATGGCAACCTCCAGTGCCATCGACCCGGGCGCATCGCTCGGCGCGCGCATGGCGTTGGCTTCGGGAAGGTCGAGTCTGGCGACGCGGGAGGTAGTGGAGCGATTGGCCCCGGCATACAGCGGGCGCGAGTAGATGACTCCGGACTCGGCATTGGCGCCGTTGAGATCGCCCGACCAGTTGTCGTGGCCAATCGCGACGATGCCGCCGTCGCGGGTGGCGCCTAGGCGTATGCGCTGGATGGTGGCGGCACGGTGGGTGGTGTTGTTCATGATCATCGGTCGTGGCAGTGCCACTTTCACCGGCCTGCCCGCAGCACGAGCGCCCAGCGCAGCGAGCAGGGCATCGGCGCGGATGAACAGCTTGCCGCCAAAGCCGCCGCCGATATAGGGGGAGATGATACGGACCTTTTCGCGCGGCACGCCCAGCGTCTCGGCAAGATCCTTCGCGCCCCACTCGATCATCTGATTGGAGGTCCATAAGGTCAGGCGATCACCATCCCAGCGTGCCATCGACGCATGTGGCTCCATCATCGCGTGCGACTGATCGGGTGTGTGGTAGGTGGCGTCCAGCTGTACCTCGGCCGTGGCAAAAGCCTGATTGAAGTCGCCGACCTCACTGTCGGCCGGCCCTCCGACCAGTTTATCCGGCCTGGTGGCCTGCTCTCTGGCCGCCGCAAGGTCCGATTGGGGTTGTTGTGGCGCGTACTCGATCCTTACCAGTTCGGCAGCTGCGCGAGCCTGCTCGAAGGTTTGTGCGACCACCAGTGCGACGGCCTGATGGTAGTGCTGTACCTCTGGGCCGGCCAGCAGCCGGGCATTGTTGCGCTGGCCCTTGGCAAGTTTGCCGGCGTTTTCAGCGGTGATGATGCTGACAACCCCCGGGGCCGCACGGGCGAGGGAAAGATCGATGGAGGTGATACGTCCCTTGGCGATGGCCGCACCGACTATCTGGCCGTAGGCGAGGTCGCTGGCCTGTTCGTGCCACTCGTAGGCGTAGGTGGCGGTTCCGGTGGTCTTGAGCGGTCCGTCGATGCGTTCGAACGGACGACCTATCACCCGTTGCTGGTCGATCGGATTGCTGCCGGCTGCGCTTTCGAACTTCATACGCGGGCCCTCGCGTCTGCCAGCACGGCGTTCAGGGTGCGCCGAACCAATGTGGATTTGAAGGCGTTGTGCTCGGTTGTACGAGCGCCGACGAGCAGCGCCTCGGCCGTCGCGCTGGCGCCGCGACTCAGTTCGGCATCGGCGGCGGTCAGCCGCCAGGGCTTGGCGGCTACCCCGCCCAGGGCAACGCGCCCACTACCGTCGTCGTGGATCACTGCGGCCACCGATACCAGGGCAAAGGCATAGGAGGCCCGGTCACGCACCTTGTGATAGAGATGGGTGCCGCCAATGGGTTTGGGCAGCGTGACTGCGGTGATCAGCTCTCCGGGGCTCAGCGCGTGTTCGATCTCTGGCGTATCGCCAGGCAGGCGATGGAAATCGGCAATGGCGATGTGTCGGGTACTTCCGTCTGGTTTGACGGTTTCCACTTTTGCGTCGAGCAGGCGCATCGCCACGGCCATGTCGCTGGGATGAGTGGCAATACAGGCGTCACTGGTGCCCAGCACTGCATGCTGGCGGCTGAAACCCTCGATAGCCGAGCATCCCGAGCCGGGCTGGCGCTTGTTGCACGGCAGGTTGCTGTCATAGAAGTAGGGGCAGCGCGTGCGTTGCAGCAGGTTGCCGGCAGTGGTGGCCTTGTTACGCAGCTGGCCGGAGGCACCGGCCAGTAGCGCACGCGACAGCACCGCGTAGTCACGGCGGATGAGCTGGTCAGCAGCCAGGTCGGTATTGCGTACCAGAGCACCGATGCGCACGCCGCCGTCTCCGGTTTGCTCCACGCGGTCAAGCTTGAGGGCGTTGACGTCGATCAGGTGCAGTGGCGTTTCGATCTCGAGTTTCATCAGGTCGAGCAGGTTGGTGCCGCCAGCGATGAATTTGGCGCCTGGCGTGCGCGCTGCCGCGGCGGCCGCTTCGGCTGGCGAGCTGGCAAGCTCGTAGGAAAACGGTTTCATGCCAGTTCCTCCGAGGCCGTGTTGATCGCTTCGATGATGTTTGAGTAGGCCCCGCAGCGGCAGATGTTGCCGCTCATGCGTTCGCGCAACTCTGCCTCGCTACGTTTGGGGGCGCCTTGCAGGTCGTCGGTCACATGGCTGGGTACGCCTTGTTCGATCTCTTCCAGAACGGCGACGGCCGAACATATCTGGCCAGGTGTGCAGTAGCCGCACTGGTAACCATCATGCTTGACGAAAGCGGCTTGCATCGGGTGCAGGTTTTCAGGCGTACCCAGGCCCTCGATGGTGGTGATCTCGGCGCCTTGGTGCATCACTGCCAAGGTCAGGCAGCTATTGATGCGACGGCCGTCGACGATCATGGTGCAGGCCCCGCATTGGCCATGATCACAGCCTTTCTTACTGCCAGTAAGGTGCAGGTGCTCGCGCAGTGCATCCAGCAACGAGGTGCGATTGTCCAGTTCCAGCTCCTGCTGCCGGCCATTGACCTTGAAGCCCACCCTGGACTTCTGCACCTCGCGAACTGGGCGCGGTTGCTGGGGGGCGGCCTCACTCAGGCCGGCGATCGGGGCCGTGCCCAGTACCATCAGATTGCGACTGAGTGAGAGGACGTCGCGTCGTGAATAACCTTGGTTCCCGCTGGAGTCACTCATGCTTGTCTCCTTCGCTTTGGCATGCGGGCGATGCGCTATCGCCCCAGGAGTGCGGTGTCTAGGTTCCGACTGTGCGAGGGCCGCACAAGTTGCAACAACATGTCCAAGTGCATGCAATTGGCTGGGGACTGACGGGCGCATGCGTGATGTTGGAGATGACACCTCCGGCCGCCGCTGGGTTGCGCTAATGCTGCGGGGAGGGCGCCTTAGTCGCTTGAAGACTCCAGCGCTGCGAGTATCTGCACGGCAAGACGCACGCGTTCGGCATTGGGATAGTTGCGGTTGGCAAGGATCACCACGCCGGTGTCGTGCGCTGGCAGCAACAGGATGTAGGCGCCGAAGCCGTTGGTGGAACCGGTCTTGTTCAGCAACAGGTCGCCCTCGGCGGGCTTGGCCACTGCGAAGCGTTCGACGGGCTGTGGCTGCAGCGCCATTTCGGCGGAGTTGCCGGCCTGCAGGCGTTCCAGACTGATTGGATAGGCATAGCGTTCCCAGCCCAGGCCCTGGGTCATGTCGCCGCTCTGGTAGTAGCCGCGGTGAGTAGCGCTGACGGCCTGGTGCAGAGGCGCGGGCAGGCGATCCGGGTGCAGGTTGGCCTCGATGAAGCGCAGCATGTCGGTCGTGCTGGATTTCAGCCCATAGGCTTCGGCATCCAGGGCGCCGGGGGCCACCCGAATCGCCTTATCGTCGCGATAGCCCCAGGCGTAGTGCTGCATCTGCTCGGCAGGTATCTGCACGTAGCTTTCGCGCATGCCCAGTTGCGGCAGCAGGTCCTGCTCCATCACCTGCTGGAAGGGTTTGGCCAGGCTGGCCGCTGCCAGGTGACCGAACAGGCCGATGCTCGGGTTCGAGTACAGGCGACGGGTGCCCGCCGGATAGACGGCCTGCCAGTTGCGGTAGTAGTCGAGCATCTGCTGTTCGTTGCCGATGGTATCCGGAAACTGCAGCGGCAGGCCGCCGGCACTGTAAGTCGCCAGGTCCAGCAGGCTGATGTGGTCGAACGCGCTGCCCTGCAGCGCCGGCAGATACTGGCTGGCATTGTCACTGAGGTTCAGGGTGCCACGCGCCTGCGCGTAGGCGCCGAGGGTGGCGGTGAACAGCTTGCTGATCGAACCCAGCTCGAACAGGGTGTGACGATCCACGGCCTGGCCACTTTCACGGGAGGCGAGGCCATAGTCGAAGAAGTGCTGCTGGCCCTGGTGGCTGATAGCGATGGCCATGCCGGGGATGGCGTAGGCCTGCATCACCGATTTTGCTGCGGCGTCCACCTGTGTTTCCAGTGAAGGCGATGCCGGCGCCTGGCTGGCGGCCAGCAGAGTCAGGGCGGCGAACAGGGGGCGATACAGGTGGCGCATGCTGAGTTCCTTTCGTGGCGGTGCGGCGCGTGTCCGCTCGGCAGGCAAGTGCGGTGGCAAATGTATGGCTTGGGCCGAGTCTTCGAGCAAAGGTTCAGGGCCTGACGCCCTGTTCGCGCAGGCGCTTGTACAGAGTGTTGCGGCTCAGGCCGAGGTGGCGGGCCAGGTAGGAGATATTACCGCCACACGCCTGGTACTGGCTGGCCAGGTCGTCGCTGTCTGTCAGGGGTGACAAAGGCTGCGGCGCCTCGCTGGGCAGGTCGGTGAAGAAATCGTCCGGCAGGTGCTCCGCGCGGATAGGCTGGTCGTCGGCCATGGCCAGCGCGACCCGTAAAACACTGCTCAACTGGCGCAGGTTGCCTGGCCAGGTGTGGCGCTGGAATAGTTCGAGTACTTCGCGACTGAGCCCTGCCCATTGCCTGGGTTCGCGGTGCTGTTCCCAGAGTTTCTGGAACAGGGCCGCCTTGTCGCTGCGTTCGCGCAGTGGCGGCAGCTCCAGGTTCAGCCCGCTGATGCGGTAGTAGAGGTCGGCGCGAAACTGACCGCTGTCGACGTCCTGGCGCAACGGGCGGTTGGTCGCGGAGATCAGGCGGACATCCACCGGGTGCAACTCGCTGCTGCCCAGCGGTTGCACGCAGCGCTCCTGCAGCACGCGCAACAGGCGAGCTTGCACACGCAGCGGCATATCGCCGATTTCGTCGAGAAACAGCGTGCCCTTGTGTGCCTTGCGGATCAGGCCGACGTGACCTTTCTGACTGGCGCCGGTAAAGGCGCCTTTTTCGTAGCCGAACAGCTCCGACTCCACCAGTTCCGCCGGAATGGCCGCGCAGTTGACCGCAATGAATGCCTGGTTGGCGCGCGAGCTGGCACGGTGTAGCGCCTTGACGAACACCTCCTTGCCGGCGCCGGTTTCGCCCTGCACCAGGATGGGAATGTCCTTCTCCAGCAGGCGTTCGGCCTGGCGGATGGCCTTGTTCATGCGCGCATCGCCCAGGCTCAGGGTATGCAGCTGTGGTTCTTCCGTGCTCGGTGTGGCGGGCGGGCGAAAGTCACGTGCCTGGATTGGTGCAGGCCGCGACGGGCGTCGTACCCGCGCATGAAAACGAAAGTGGCCGCGGGTGCGCAGATTGAATGGCTGGCCGTCCGGCTGATTGAGCAGTTGTTGTAGCGGCAGGTCGAATAACTGCTCGACAGCGCCATAGGCGAGCGGTTGCCCGAGCAGGTTATCGGCGCGGCGGTTGGCCGACACCACGTGGCCCTGATCGTCGAATACCACCAGGCCAGCCCAGGGGCTGTCGAGGTTGTCGAGGCTGGTGTTGAAGCTGAGCAGGTGGTACTGGTCGGCGAACAGTTTGAGGATCAGGCGGTTCTCCACCGACTGGCTCATCATCTTGACCATGCCCAGGGTATGCGCCGGTGGCAGGTAGCTGTCGCTGGAGACGTCGAGCACGGCGATCATGCGCCGTTGTTCGTCGAAGATCGGTGAGGCCGAGCCGGTCATGAAGCGGTTGGCCTTGAGGAAATGCTCGTCATGCTGGATGTGCACGGCTTGCCCGCAACTGAGTGCGGTGCCGATGGCATTGGTGCCGGTATAGCGTTCCAGCCAGCTGGCGCCGGCGACGAAACCCGCGGCCTGGCGCGGCTCGATAAAACGCTGATCGCCCCATGACTGCAGCAGTCGGCCCTGTTCGTCGGCGAGCATGATCAGGCAGTTGGAGTTGGCGAGGATGGTGCCGTAGTAGGGCAACACCTCCTGATGGGTGGTCTGCACCAGGGCCTGGCGACTTTCCAGCAGAGCCGAAAGATCACCGGACGTCGGCAGGTCGAAGCGCGGCGGGCTTTGGTGGGTCAGGCCATAGTCACGACAGCGCGACCAGGACTCCCGGATGATGGTGTCATGTGCCGGGGCACGGGCAGCTTCGGTCATCGGTGATCTCTTCTTGTTGTTTCGCGATCTGCGCCGCGATCAGTCCAGTCTCGTTCAAGACTGTTCAAAGTCAACGAACGAATTGTTCAGTTGTTCACATCCGACTGTTCAAAAGTGTTCAGCGAGAGGCTGGAAGAGCAATTCTCGCTTTCGGTATTTTTCAATACTTATCAACGAGATGAGATGGATTTTGAAGGGCTGGCACGCTTGTCGCTGTATAGGTTCGCAATCGAATGGCACGACAAGAAAAAGGACAGGCCATGTCGCTCAAGCTCGAACACGTCACCCGTATCGTCGATGGCCAGGTGCATATCGATGATGCCTGCCTGAGTTTCGAACCCGGTTCGTTCAATGTGCTGCTGGGCCGAACCCTGGCCGGCAAGACCAGCCTGATGCGGCTGATGGCTGGCCTGGATCGACCCAGCAGCGGCCGCGTGCTGATGAATGGCGCCGATGTCACCGGTGTGCCGGTGCGTCAGCGCAATGTGTCGATGGTCTATCAGCAATTCATCAACTATCCGACTTTGACGGTGTTCGAGAACATCGCCTCGCCGCTGCGCCAGGCTGGTATGGCCAGGGAGCAGGTCATTGAGAAGGTCGAGAGCACGGCGCGCATGCTGCGTATCGACAACCTGCTGTCACGCTACCCGTTGGAGCTGTCTGGCGGTCAGCAGCAGCGCACAGCCATGGCGCGGGCGCTGGTCAAGGACGCTTCGCTGATCCTCTTCGACGAGCCGTTGGTCAACCTCGACTACAAGCTGCGCGAGGAGTTGCGCCAGGAAATGCGCGAGCTGTTCCAGGCGCGCCACACCATCGCCATCTACGCCACCACCGAACCGAACGAGGCGCTGGCTCTGGGCGGCACCACCACCATCCTGCACGAGGGGCGGGTGGTGCAGAGTGGCAAGACCGCCGATGTTTATCACCGCCCGCAACAGGTGCTGGCCGCCGAGTTGTTCTCGGAACCGGCGATCAACCTGATGCCGGGGCGAATCAGCGGCAGTGAGGTGAGCTTCGCCGACTGCGTGCACTTTCCGCTTAACCCTGATCTGCGCGGCATTGCCGAGGGTGATTACCGCTTCGGCGTGCGTCCGAGCCATATCGGCCTGGTGCCGTCCAATGACGATGACCTGGAGTTGGCGGTAACCGTGGAGCTGGCCGAGATCAGCGGTTCGGAAACCTTCCTCCATGTGCGCAACGAGCAGTTCGTGCTGGTGCTGCATCTGCCCGGCGTGCACGAGTACGCGGTGGATTCGTCGATCCTGATCTACATCCCCACCCACAAGCTGTTCGTCTTCGCTGCCAATGGGCAATTGGTGCAGGCGCCCAGTCGTCGTCAGGGGAGGGCTGCCTGATGGCCGAGATTCGTTTGCATAACTTGGCGCACAGCTACAGCGGTGCGCCGAAGGCGGCGGAAGATTATGCGATCCGCGAGATGAACCACATCTGGCAGCAGGGCGGCGCCTATGCCCTGCTGGGGCCGTCGGGCTGCGGCAAGTCGACCCTGCTCAACATTATCTCCGGCCTGCTCAGTCCTTCGCAGGGCGAGGTGCAGTTCGACGGCAAGGCGGTCAACGCGCTGTCGCCGCAGCAGCGCAACATCGCTCAGGTTTTCCAGTTCCCGGTGGTCTACGACACCATGACGGTGTTCGACAACCTGGCCTTCCCACTACGCAACCAGGGCATGGACGAGGCGAGGGTGATGAGCAAGGTGCACGAGATTGCCGAGGTGCTCGAACTCCATCCGTTGCTACAGAAGAAGGCGCGCAACCTCACCGCCGACGAGAAACAGAAGGTGTCCATGGGGCGCGGGCTGGTGCGCGACGACGTGTCGGCGATCCTCTTCGACGAGCCGCTGACGGTGATCGATCCGCACCTGAAGTGGAAGCTGCGGCGCAAGCTCAAGCAGATTCACGAGCAGTTCAACATCACCATGGTCTACGTCACCCACGACCAGTTGGAGGCCTCCACCTTCGCCGACAAGATCGCGGTGATGTATGGCGGGCAGATCGTCCAGTTCGGTACCCCGCGCGAGTTGTTCGAGCGCCCCGGACACACCTTCGTCGGCTACTTCATTGGCAGTCCGGGGATGAACCTGATCGAGGTGCAGCGCTGCGCGGGCGGCGTGCGCTTCGCCGATACGGTGCTGCCGCTTTCCGACGCGCTCAACCAGCGCCTGGCCGAACTGGAGGGCAAGCGCTTGCAGGTGGGTATCCGCCCCGAGTTCGTGCACATCTGGGATGGCGCCTACGAAGACGCGCTGTGCGCCCGCGTGCTGCATGTCGAGGACCTCGGCACCTACAAAATTCTCACCTTCGACCTCGACGGCCAGGTGCTCAAGGCGCGCCTGCAGGAGGATCAGCCTGTTCCTGGCGAGCAGGTGTACCTGAGTTTTCCTGCGCAGTGGCTGATGCTCTATGCCGATGACTACCTGGTGGAGGTGGCGCCATGAAGGTGCAGAACAACAAGGCCTGGTGGCTGGTGCTGCCGGTGTTCCTGCTGGTGGCCTTCAGCGCCATTGTGCCGATGATGACGGTGGTCAACTACTCGGTGCAGGACATCTTCGATCCGGCCACGCGCTACTTCGTCGGCGTCGACTGGTATCGCCAGGTGTTGCAGGACCCGCGCCTGCACGACTCGCTGCTGCGCCAGTTCATCTTCTCCGCCTGCGTGCTGCTGATCGAGATTCCGCTGGGCATCGCCATCGCCCTGTGCATGCCGACCCGCGGGCGCTGGGCGTCGCTGTGCCTGATCCTGATGGCCATCCCGCTGCTGATTCCATGGAACGTGGTGGGCACCATCTGGCAGATCTTTGGCCGTGCCGACATCGGCCTGATGGGCTGGGCGTTGAACAAGCTGGGCCTCAGCTACAACTATGCCGCCAACACCATGGATGCCTGGGTGACGGTGCTGATCATGGACGTCTGGCACTGGACGTCGCTGGTGGCGCTGCTGTGCTACTCGGGGCTGCGGGCGATACCCGACGTCTACTACCAGGCGGCGCGCATCGACCGTGCGTCGAACTGGGCGGTGTTCCGCCATATCCAGCTGCCCAAGCTGAAGAGCGTGCTGTTGATCGCGGTGATGTTGCGCTTCATGGACAGTTTCATGATCTACACCGAGCCGTTCGTGCTGACCGGTGGCGGCCCGGGCAACGCCACCACCTTCCTCAGCCAGACCCTGACGCAAATGGCCATCGGCCAGTTCGACCTGGGCCCGGCGGCGGCGTTCTCGCTGGTCTACTTCCTGATCATCCTGCTGGTGTCTTGGCTGTTCTACACAGCCATGACCCACAACGACAAGAATCGCTGAGGCCGACCATGATGCTACGCAAACGCCTGGCACTGCTGATCTATTTCCTGTTCCTGCTGGTGCCGATCTACTGGCTGCTGAACATGTCGTTCAAGACCAACACGGAAATTCTCGGCGGGCTCAGTCTGTGGCCGCAGAGCTTCACCCTGGACAACTATCGGGTGATCTTCACCGACCGCAGTTGGTACGAGGGCTACCTCAATTCGCTGTACTACGTCAGCCTCAACACCCTGATTTCGCTCAGCGTGGCGTTGCCGGCGGCCTATGCCTTCTCGCGCTATCGCTTTCTCGGTGACAAGCACCTGTTCTTCTGGCTGCTGACCAACCGCATGGCGCCGCCGGCGGTGTTCCTGCTGCCATTCTTCCAGCTGTATTCGTCCATCGGCCTGTTCGACACCCACATCGCCGTGGCGCTGGCGCACTGCCTGTTCAACGTGCCGTTGGCGGTATGGATTCTCGAGGGCTTCATGTCCAGCGTGCCCAAGGAAATCGACGAGACGGCCTATATCGATGGCTACAGCTTCCCGAAATTCTTCGTGAAGATATTCCTCCCGCTGATCCGCTCCGGCATCGGCGTCACGGCCTTCTTCTGCTTCATGTTCTCCTGGGTCGAGCTGCTGCTGGCGCGCACTCTGACATCCGTGGACGCCAAACCCATCGCGGCGGTGATGACCCGCACGGTGTCCGCCTCGGGCATCGACTGGGGCGTGCTGGCGGCGGCCGGGGTACTGACCATCATCCCCGGCATGCTGGTGATCTGGTTCGTTCGCAATCATGTGGCCAAGGGCTTTGCCCTTGGGCGCGTGTAAGGAGGTTACTCATGAGCTGGATGGCCTGGACTTTGCCTACCGCGTTGTTCTTCGCCGGCATTGCCGTGCTGCTGGCTGGCATGACGCTGGTGGAGCTGCGCTGGCCGTGCGTCGAGCGCAAGGGGTTTCTGCCGATCGCCACCACCCGTGGCGACCGGTTGTTCATCGGTCTGCTCGGTAGCGCCTATCTGCACCTGCTGGTGATAGGTGTGACCGACTGGAGCGTGTGGATAGCGTCATTGCTATCGCTGGTGTGGTTGTGCGCAGTCATGCGCTGGGGCTGAGCCGGGCTGCCGCCGGTGTGCCTCTCCCCAAATCCTGAGATGGAGGTCTCTATGTTCGACAATAACAACAAGACCCGACATAGCATGGCGCTGGCTGCCTTGCTGGCGTTGTCCGGTTTGAGCGGTGCGGCCTGGGCGGATGCCTATGAAGAGGCCGCGAAGAAATGGATCGCCGAGGAATTCAACCCCTCGACCCTGACGCCCGAGCAGCAGCTCGAGGAACTGAAATGGTTCATCAAGGCCGCCGAGCCATTCCGCGGCATGGATATCAGCGTGGTGTCGGAAACCATCACCACCCATGAGTACGAGTCCAAGGTGCTGGCCAAGGCCTTCAGCGAGATCACCGGGATCAAGCTGCGCCATGACCTGCTGCAGGAAGGCGATGTGGTCGAGAAGCTGCAGACGCAGATGCAGTCGGACAAGAACATCTACGACGGCTGGGTCAACGACTCCGACCTGATCGGTACTCATGCGCGCTACGGTAAGGCCATGGCCATCAGCGACATGATCGAAGGCGAAGCCAAGGACTTCACCTCGCCGACCCTGGATCTCGAAGACTTCATCGGTATTTCCTTCACCACAGGTCCGGACGGCAAGCTGTACCAACTGCCGGATCAGCAGTTCGCCAACCTCTACTGGTTCCGTGCCGACTGGTTCGAGCGTCCGGAGCTCAAGGCCAAGTTCAAGGACATCTATGGCTACGAGCTGGGCGTGCCGGTCAACTGGTCGGCCTATGAGGACATTGCCCAGTTCTTCTTCGAGCACGTCAAGGAAATCGATGGTCAGCGCGTCTATGGCCATATGGACTACGGCAAGAAAGACCCGTCGCTGGGCTGGCGCTTCACTGATGCCTGGTTCTCCATGGCCGGTGGTGGCGACAAGGGTCTGCCCAATGGCCTGCCGGTGGACGAGTGGGGTATTCGAGTCGACGGTTGCCGCCCGGTAGGCTCCAGCGTCGCCCGGGGCGGCGATACCAACGGCCCGGCAGCGGTGTTCGCCACGCAGAAATACGTCGACTGGATGCGCCAGTATGCGCCGCCGGAAGCCCAGGGCATGACCTTCTCCGAAGCCGGGCCGGTGCCAGCGCAGGGCGCCATCGCCCAGCAGATCTTCTGGTACACCGCCTTCACCGCCGACATGACCAAGCCGGGCCTGCCGGTGGTCAACGAGGACGGCACGCCGAAGTGGCGTATGGCCCCGTCGCCCAAGGGACCATATTGGGAGGAGGGCATGAAGCTCGGTTACCAGGACACCGGCTCCTGGACCTTCCTCAAGTCCACCCCGGAGAAGCAGCGTCTGGCGGCCTGGCTGTATGCCCAGTTCGTCACGTCCAAGACCGTGTCGCTGAAGAAGACTCTGGTTGGCCTGACGCCGATCCGTGAGTCGGACATCAACTCCGATGCGATGAGCGAAGTAGCGCCCAAACTCGGTGGCCTGGTGGAGTTCTACCGCAGCCCGGCGCGCGTGCAGTGGACGCCGACCGGTACCAATGTGCCGGACTATCCGCGCCTGGCGCAGTTGTGGTGGCAGTTCATCGCCGAGGCAGCCAGTGGCGACAAGACGCCACAGCAGGCGCTCGATGGCCTGGCGGCTGCGCAGGACACCATGCTTGGTCGCCTGGAACGCTCCAACGTACTGGGTGAGTGCGGGCCGAAACTGAACGAGCCGCGTGATCCGCAGTACTGGTTCGATCAGCCCGGTGCGCCCAAGCCCAAGCTGGCCAACGAGAAGCCCAAGGGCGAAACCATCGCCTATGACGAACTGCTCAAATCCTGGGAGCAGGCGCGCAAGTGAGGCCGATGCCTTTGTTGTAGGAGCGGCTTTAGTCGCGAAAAAAACGGCACCCTGGGGTGCCGTTTTTATTCAACCGCACAACTTATTTATGCAGGTGCTCGGCCGCGTGCAGGGTGTTTTCCAGCAGGCCCGCGCGAGTCATCGGGCCGACGCCGCCCGGAACGGGAGTGATCCAGCCGGCGCGGGGCAGGGCAGTTTCGTATACCACGTCGCCGACCAGCTTGCCGTCGTCCTGGCGGTTGATGCCGACATCGATAACGATGGCGCCTTGCTTGATCCACTCGCCCTTGACCAGTCCCGGCTTGCCGGCGGCGACCACCACGATATCGGCCTGGCCGACATGGCCGGCAAGGTCCTTGGTGAAGCGGTGGGTGACGGTGACCGTACAGCCGGCCAGTAGCAACTCCATGGCCATCGGGCGGCCGACGATGTTGGAGGCGCCGACTACCACCGCGTGCAGACCATAGAGGTCGACGCCGGTGCTTTCCAACAGGGTCATGATGCCCTTGGGCGTGCAGGGGCGCAGCAGCGGCATGCGCTGGGCCAGGCGGCCGATGTTATAGGGGTGGAATCCGTCCACATCCTTGTCTGGGCGAATGCGCTCGAGCAGCAGTGAGCTGTCCAGGTGTTCAGGCAGCGGCAGCTGAACCAGGATGCCGTCGATGGCCGGGTCTTCGTTGAGTTCGTCGATCAGGGCGAGCAGATCGGTCTGGCTGGTCTCTGCCGGTAGGTCGTAGGCGCGGGACAGAAAGCCAACCTCTTCGCAATCCTTGCGTTTGTGTGACACATAGACCTGAGAGGCCGGATCGGTACCGACCAGAATAACGGCCAGACCCGGAGTGCGAAGGCCTTGTTGGCGGCGTTCGTCGACGCGTTTGGCAATCTGCTGGCGGAGGCTGGCGGCGATCGCTTTGCCATCGATCAGTTGTGCGGTCATTACGCTGGTTAACCATTAATAAGGATGAAAAAAGGACGCGCATTCTCGCATGGGCGCTGACCTGGGCAAAGGCGCCTGCCGTCGTTTTCGCGTAACTCCTTTATATCGCTGAACTTTTTTGAAAATTTATGTTGACGAGGTCAGGGGGCGTCTATAACATTCGCCCCGCTTCTCAGGAACAGCCACTCGCTGGGTGAGACGGCAAGAGTCAAACCCTTGTGGTGAGGCTGGAGCCGAAAGCTTCTAAGTCTGCGCTAGCGGATGGATAAGCGCCCGTAGCTCAGCTGGATAGAGCATCCGCCTTCTAAGCGGATGGTCGCAGGTTCGAGTCCTGCCGGGTGCGCCATTTGGCGGTCAGGCAATATGAGTAGCAATGCAATATGGTGGGCGTAGCTCAGTTGGTAGAGCACAGGATTGTGGCTCCTGGTGTCGTGGGTTCGATTCCCATCGTCCACCCCATATTCCAAAGCGCCAGGCCCAAAGCCTGGCGTTTTTGTTTTAGGCTTCAAACCACGCGGACGTGGTGAAATTGGTAGACACACCAGATTTAGGTTCTGGCGCCGCAAGGTGTGAGAGTTCGAGTCTCTCCGTCCGCACCATCTTACAAATCCCCCCGTATTGCCGCCTGTTTCTAGGGTGACTTCTTCAAATCGACCCTCTAGAATGCTTGGCCTTGAATCGGGGCCGGCCTGTGCCGGCTTGTGTCTGTGCAACGAGGAATATCCATGCAAGTTTCTGTTGAAAGCACTTCTGCTCTTGAGCGCCGCATGACCGTCGGCGTACCCGTCGAGCGCATCGAGACCGAAGTCAACAAGCGTCTGCAACAGACTGCCCGCCGTGCAAAAGTGCCTGGCTTCCGTCCTGGCAAAGTGCCGATGAGCGTCATTCGTCAGCGTTACGAAGATGCCGCACGTCAGGAAGCGCTGGGTGATCTGATTCAGGCGACCTTCTATGAGGCCGTCGTCGAGCAGAAGCTGAACCCGGCTGGTGCTCCGTCGGTCGAGCCGAAATCCTTCGAGAAGGGCCAGGCGCTGGAGTATGTCGCGACTTTCGAAGTGTTCCCGGAGTTCGAAGTCACCGGTCTGGAAGGCATCGCCATCGAGCGTCTGCAGGCCGAGGTTGCCGATACTGACGTCGATAACATGCTGGACATCCTGCGCAAGCAGAACACTCGCTTCGAAGACGTTGAGCGCGCAGCCGAGAACGGCGATCAGCTGAACATCGACTTCGTCGGCAAGATCGACGGCGAAGCCTTCGCTGGCGGCAGTGCCAAGGGCACTCAGCTGGTGTTGGGTAGCGGCCGTATGATCCCGGGCTTCGAAGACGCTTTGGTTGGCGCCAAAGCCGGTGAAGAGCGCGTGATCAATCCGACCTTCCCCGAGGACTATCAGAACCTCGATCTGGCCGGCAAAACCGCCGAGTTCACCGTTACCGTGAACAGCGTTTCCGCACCGCAGCTGCCTGAGCTGAACGATGAGTTCTTCGCCCTGTTCGGTATCAAGGAAGGTGGTCTGGAAGGTTTCCGTACCGAAGTTCGCAAGAACATGGAGCGCGAACTGCGTCAGGCCATCAAATCCAAGGTCAAGAACCAGGTAATGGACGGCCTGCTGGCTGCCAATCCGGTTGAAGTGCCGAAGGCGCTGATCGGTAACGAAGTGGATCGTCTGCGTGTGCAGGCTGTTCAGCAGTTCGGTGGCAACATCAAGCCTGATCAACTGCCGGCCGAGCTTTTCGAAGAGCAGGCCAAGCGCCGTGTCGTGCTGGGCCTGATCGTCGCTGAAGTGGTCAAGCAGTTCGAACTCAAGCCTGACGAGGCCCGCGTGCGTGAGCTCATCGAAGAGATGGCCTCGGCCTACCAGGAGCCTGAGCAGGTGGTGGCTTGGTACTACAAGAACGACCAGCAGATGAACGAAGTGCGTTCGGTTGTACTGGAAGAGCAAGTTGTAGATACTGTTCTGCAGAAGGCCAACGTGACCGATAAAGCAGTTTCCTACGAAGACGCAGTCAAGCCGGCGGAAGCTCCTAAAGCCGACTGATCTCGTAAGCTCGTTCGAGAACACCACCATAAGCCAGCCTCCGCGCTGGCTTATGTGTATTTGAGACATGACTATTAGGGAGTGAGCGCAAGACATGTCCCGCAATCCTTTTATGCAAAACATGCCTGAAATCCAGGCCGCTGGCGGCCTGGTGCCGATGGTCATCGAGCAATCCGCTCGTGGCGAGCGTGCCTATGACATCTATTCGCGCCTGCTCAAGGAGCGTGTGATCTTCCTGGTTGGCCAGGTCGAGGATTACATGGCCAACCTGATCTGTGCCCAGTTGCTGTTCCTTGAGGCAGAGAATCCGGACAAGGACATTCACCTGTACATCAATTCGCCCGGTGGTTCGGTAACTGCTGGTATGGCCATTTACGACACCATGCAGTTCATCAAGGCGGATGTGTCCACCACATGCATCGGTCAGGCCTGCAGCATGGGTGCCTTCCTGCTGGCTGGCGGCGCCAAGGGCAAGCGTTTCTGCCTGCCTAACTCGCGTGTGATGATCCACCAGCCGCTGGGCGGCTTCCAGGGCCAGGCCTCGGACATCGAGATCCACGCCAAGGAAATCCTCTTTATCCGTGAGCGCCTGAACGAGTTGCTGGCCCAGCACACCGGCCAGAGCCTGGAAACCATCGAGCGTGATACCAACCGCGACAACTTCATGAGCGCCTCGCGCGCCGTCGAGTACGGCCTGGTCGATGCGGTGCATGAGAAGCGTCAAATGCCGGTCTAGATGCGGCGCCGGCAGCGGGCATTCTCAATGGGTGCAATTCGTGCCCTTGAAAATGCCCGCATTTGCCTTCATCTTGTGTTTCAAGCCTACCGTATTGGATTGATCGAATGACTGATACCCGTAACGGTGAGGACAGCGGCAAACTGCTTTATTGCTCCTTCTGCGGCAAGAGCCAGCACGAAGTGCGCAAGTTGATCGCCGGTCCCTCCGTCTTCATCTGCGACGAATGCGTCGACCTGTGCAATGACATCATCCGCGAGGAGGTGCAGGAAGCCCAGGCCGAGAGCAGCGCGCACAAGCTTCCAGCGCCCAAGGAAATCAGCAGCATCCTCGATCAGTATGTCATTGGTCAGGAGCGCGCCAAGAAGGTGCTGTCGGTAGCGGTTTACAACCACTACAAGCGTCTCAACCAGCGTGACAAGAAAGATGATGTCGAGCTGGGCAAGAGCAATATTCTGCTGATCGGTCCGACCGGTTCGGGCAAGACGCTGTTGGCTGAAACCCTGGCTCGTCTGCTCAATGTGCCATTCACCATCGCCGATGCCACCACGCTGACCGAGGCTGGCTACGTGGGTGAGGATGTTGAGAACATCATCCAGAAGCTGCTGCAGAAGTGCGATTACGATGTCGAGAAAGCCCAGATGGGTATCGTCTACATCGATGAAATCGACAAGATCTCGCGCAAGTCGGATAACCCGTCGATCACTCGCGATGTATCCGGTGAGGGCGTGCAGCAGGCGCTGCTCAAGCTGATCGAAGGCACTGTAGCCTCGGTACCGCCGCAGGGTGGTCGCAAGCATCCGCAGCAAGAGTTTCTGCAGGTCGATACGCGCAACATCCTGTTCATCTGTGGCGGCGCTTTCGCCGGTCTGGAGAAGGTCATCCAGGCTCGCTCCACCAAGGGCGGCATCGGTTTCGGTGCGGAAGTGCGCAGCAAGCAGGAAGGCAAGAAGATCGGCGAGTCGTTGCGTGAGGTCGAGCCGGACGATCTGGTCAAGTTTGGCCTGATCCCCGAGTTCGTCGGTCGTTTGCCGGTCATTGCCACTCTCGAGGAGCTGGATGAGGCTGCACTGGTGCAGATCCTTACCGAGCCGAAGAACGCGCTGACCAAGCAGTATGGCAAGCTCTTCGAGATGGAAGGCGTCGATCTGGAGTTCCGTCCCGACGCGCTGAAATCCGTCGCGCAGAAGGCGCTGGAGCGCAGGACCGGAGCGCGTGGTCTGCGCTCGATTCTCGAGGGCATCTTGCTCGACACCATGTACGAAATTCCGTCCCAGCAGGACGTGAGCAAGGTGGTGATCGACGAGAGCGTCATCGATGGCTCTTCCAAGCCGCTGTTGATTTACGAGAACAGCGAGCCGCCCGCCAAAGCCGCACCCGAGGCGTAACGCCTGTTACACGGTGCAAAGAAGGGGCCCTATGGGCCCCTTCGCTTTTATGGACATTACGCTTGTTTTTTGTGGAAGCTGCCCCCATCTTAAAAGCCAAGGGTAATCCCGCCTGTTTACGGCCTTATGGCCGCCGCTGAGCCGAAATCATGAAGACAACCATCGAATTGCCTCTCCTGCCGTTGCGCGATGTTGTGGTCTATCCGCACATGGTCATCCCGCTTTTCGTCGGGCGTGAGAAATCCATCGAGGCCCTCGAGGCTGCGATGACGGGTGACAAGCAGATTCTGCTGGTGGCCCAGAAGAATCCGGCTGTCGATGATCCGGATGATCAGGATCTATACCGCGTCGGCACCGTGGCCACCGTTCTGCAACTGCTCAAATTGCCTGATGGCACTGTCAAGGTGCTGGTCGAAGGCGAGCAGCGCGGCTCCATCGAACGCGTCGTCGAGATCGACGACCACTGCCGTGCCGAGGTGCAGCTGATCGAGGAGGGCGAGACCGCCGAGCGCGAGTCCGAAGTCTTCACTCGCAGTCTGCTGAGCCAGTTCGAGCAATACGTTCAGCTGGGCAAGAAGGTGCCTGCTGAAGTGCTGTCCTCGCTCAATAGCATCGAAGAGCCCAGCCGTCTGGTCGACACCATGGCTGCGCACATGGCCCTGAAGATCGAGCAGAAGCAGGAAATTCTCGAAATCACATCGCTGTCTGCGCGTGTCGAGCATGTGCTGGCGCTGCTGGATGCAGAGATCGATCTACTGCAGGTCGAGAAGCGTATCCGTGGGCGGGTCAAGAAGCAGATGGAGCGCAGCCAGCGCGAGTACTACCTGAATGAGCAGATGAAGGCCATTCAGAAAGAGCTGGGCGATATCGACGAAGGTCATAACGAGCTCGACGAACTGCGCAAGCGTATCGACAACGCCGGCCTGTCCAAGGAGGCGCTGACCAAGGCCAATGCCGAGCTGAACAAGCTGAAGCAGATGTCGCCGATGTCTGCCGAAGCCACAGTGGTGCGCTCTTACATCGACTGGCTGGTGAATGTGCCGTGGAAGGCCGAGAGCAAGGTGCGCCTGGATCTGGCCCGTGCGGAGAGCATTCTCGATGCCGACCACTACGGCCTCGAAGAGGTCAAGGATCGTATCCTCGAGTATCTCGCCGTGCAGAAACGGGTGAAGAAGCTCAAGGGGCCGGTGCTCTGTCTGGTTGGCCCGCCCGGTGTTGGCAAGACGTCGCTGGCCGAGTCGATCGCCACTGCGACCAATCGCAAGTTCGTGCGCATGGCCCTTGGCGGTGTGCGTGACGAGGCCGAAATCCGTGGTCACCGTCGTACCTACATTGGCTCGATGCCTGGGCGTCTGATTCAGAAGATGACCAAGGTCGGCGTACGCAACCCGTTGTTCCTGCTCGACGAGATCGACAAGATGGGCCAGGACATGCGCGGCGATCCTGCGTCGGCGCTGCTTGAGGTCCTCGACCCGGAGCAGAACCACAATTTCAACGATCACTATCTGGAAGTCGACTACGACCTTTCCGATGTGATGTTCCTCTGTACCGCCAACTCGATGAATATCCCTGGTCCGTTGCTGGACAGGATGGAGATCATTCGTTTGCCGGGTTACACCGAGGACGAGAAGGTCAATATCGCCATCAAATACCTGGCGCCCAAACAGACTCAGGCCAATGGCCTGAAGAAGGGCGAGCTGGAGTTCGATGAGTCGGCCATCCGCGACATCATTCGTTACTACACCCGCGAAGCAGGGGTCCGTAGCCTCGAGCGGCAGATCGCCAAGGTGTGCCGCAAAGCGGTGAAGGAGCACGTGCGCGAGAAGCGTTTCCAGGTCACGGTAACCGCCGATTCGCTGGAGCATTTCCTGGGTGTGCGCAAGCATCGCTACGGCCTTGCCGAACAGCAGGATCAGATCGGTCAGGTGACCGGCCTGGCCTGGACTCAGGTGGGTGGCGAGTTGCTGACTATCGAGACGGCGGTCGTGCCGGGTAAGGGTAATCTGATCAAGACCGGTTCTCTCGGTGATGTCATGGCCGAGTCCATGACGGCAGCCATGACCGTGGTGCGCAGTCGTGCAAAGAGTCTCGGAATCCCTAGTGATTTCAACGAGAAGCGCGACGTTCACATCCATATGCCCGAAGGTGCCACGCCCAAGGATGGCCCAAGTGCTGGTATCGGTCTGTGCACCGCTCTGGTGTCTGCTCTGACGCAGATTCCGGTGCGCGCGGATGTCGCCATGACGGGTGAAATTACTTTGCGTGGTCAGGTGCTGGCTATTGGCGGCTTGAAGGAAAAACTCCTGGCTGCTCATCGCGGTGGTATCAAGACTGTGATCATTCCGGAAGAAAATGTGCGTGACCTGAAAGAAATTCCGGAAAATATTAAGCAGGACCTGCAGATTAAACCGGTTAAATGGATTGACGAGGTCCTGCAAATTGCGCTGCAATACGCCCCGGAGCCCTTGCCCGATGCGGCTCCCGAGATGGTTGCAACGGATGACAAGCGCGAGTCTGATTCCAAGGAGCGAATCAGCACGCATTAGCCGGGGGGCTTTCTTGACACAATTTTTGGGCCCTTGTTATAAAGCGGCTTTTATTGTGTCGGCAGGCCATCCAGCACCCGCTTTGCTTACACTAAAAATCAAGAAACAAACTCAACAGAAATAAGGGGACTTAGAGTGAACAAGTCGGAACTGATCGATGCCATCGCTGCATCTGCTGATATCCCGAAAGCTGTTGCTGGCCGCGCGCTGGATGCAGTGATTGAATCCGTCACTGGCGCTCTGAAGGCTGGTGACTCCGTTGTACTGGTTGGCTTCGGCACCTTCGCTGTCAAAGAGCGTGCTGCTCGCACTGGCCGCAACCCGCAGACTGGCAAGCCGATCAGCATCGCTGCTGCCAAGATCCCGGGCTTCAAAGCTGGCAAGGCTCTGAAAGACGCTGTCAACTAAGCGTCTTCCGGGTTTGCCTCGCCGTTAGGGCCATGGCCCGGCGGCTGTTAGGAGGCGGAGCAGGAAGTCTGGACTCTTCTGCACCGGCCGCTTAACGCGTTACGAGAAGGCGCATCCAAGGATGCGCCTTTCTTCTATCTGGACATTACCCACACTGCGCGGCTGGTGGTTCAGTACAGTCGTTCTGGGGGAAGCATGCTGCAAAACATCAGGGACAATTCACGCGGTTGGATTGCCAAAACCATTATCGGCCTCATTGTGATGCTGATGGCCTTCACCGGTTTCGAAGCCATCGTGACGGGTACCAGCAATCGCAACAATGCTGCGGACGTCAACGGTGACACCATTACCCTCAACGAGCTCAGTCAGGCCGTTGAGATGCAGCGCCGTCAGCTGCTGCAGCAACTCGGGCGTGATTTCGATGCTTCGCAGCTCGACGACAAGTTGCTGCGAGAGTCTTCGCTCAAGGGGCTGATCGATCGCAAGCTGCTTCTGCAGGCTGCTGGCGACGCTGATTTCGCTTTCTCGCAAGCTGCGCTGGACCAGGTCATTCTGCAGACCCCCGAATTTCAGGTGGAAGGTCGCTTCGATGCTGCGCGCTTCGACCAAGTAATCCGCCAGATGGGTTATACCCGCATGCAGTTCCGTCAGATGCTGGAAGAGGAAATGCTGATCGGCCAACTGCGTGCAGGCATCGGTGCCAGCAGTTTCGTTACCGAACAGCAGGCACGTGCTTTCGCCAACCTCGAGCGTCAGACCCGTGATTTTGCCAGCCTCACCATCAAGGCCGACACCGCTGCGGTTGAACTCAGCGACACTGACGTTAGTGCCTACTATGACGAGCATGCCAGCGAGTTCATGAGCCCTGAGCAAGTGGTGCTGGAGTACGTCGAGCTGCAGAAAGACAGCTTCTTCGATCAGGTGGAGGTCAGTGACGAGGACCTCAAGCCCTTGTACGAGGCTGAGATCGCCAACCTGGCCGAGCAGCGTCAGGCCGCGCATATTCTCATCGAGGGTGATGATGAAGCTGCGCGTAGCAAGATCGACGAGATCAAGGCGCGAGTGGACGCCGGTGAGGATTTCGCTGCGTTGGCCAAGGAGTTCTCGCAGGACCCGGGTTCGGCTGCCGAGGGCGGTGACCTGGGTTATGCCGGTCCGGGCGTCTATGACCCGGCCTTCGAAGAGGCGCTCTATGCGCTGCAGCAAGGGCAGGTTTCCGAGCCTGTGAAGAGCGAGTTCGGCTGGCACCTGATCAAGTTGCTGGGCGTTCAGGCGCCTGAGGTACCGAGCTTCGACAGTCTCAAGGACAAGTTGGCGCGTGACTTCAAGGCACAGCAGGTCGAGCAGCGTTTCGTCGAAGCGACCAAGCAACTGGAAGATTCTGCGTTCGAAGCCTCGGATCTGGTCCAGCCGGCTCAAGATCTCGGTCTCGAGGTGAAGGT
Source organism: Pseudomonas pichavaramensis (assembly GCF_050473265.1). Taxonomy (NCBI): domain Bacteria; kingdom Pseudomonadati; phylum Pseudomonadota; class Gammaproteobacteria; order Pseudomonadales; family Pseudomonadaceae; genus Pseudomonas; species Pseudomonas pichavaramensis. The sequence continues at coordinate 153,520 of NZ_JBJKFJ010000004.1, forward strand.
CAGCGAGGCCTTTGGTCGTGAGGGCGGCGCTAGCGGTATCACCGCTAATCGTCAGGTGCTGCAGGCGGCGTTCAGCCCCGAGGTTCTCGAGGACGGTGCCAACAGCTCGACCATCGAGCTGGATCCGAGCACTGTGGTTGTGGTGCGTGTGAAAGAGCACAACAAGCCTGAGCAACTGCCGCTGGAGCAGGTCGCGGAGAGTATCCGTGGCCATCTGTTGCAGGAGCGTGCAAGTGCGGCGGCGAAAGCCGAGGGCGAGAAGCAACTGACAGCTGCTCAGGCTGGCGAGGTGCAAGGTGCTGACTGGCAGGTTCAGGAAGCGGCTACCCGTAGCCAGGACGGCGTGGAGCCCAAGGTGCTGCAGGCGCTGTTCCGTATGCCCAAGCCGGCCAAGGCTGGTGAACCGACGTTCGCAGGCGTGACGCTGAACAATGGTGACTACGTGCTGCTGCGCCTTGACGGCGTCAACGTCCCGGAAGAGGCGGTCGCGGCTGAAGAGCTGGCCATGTACCGTAACTTCCTGGCATCGCGTGAAGGCCAGCAGGACTTCGCCGCATTGCGTCAGCAGTTGGCGGCCAAGGCCGACATCGAACGCTTCTAACCTGCCTTGAGCGCCTCTCGCGAGGCGCCCAGCAGGCATAAAAAAACCCGCATCGATGCGGGTTTTTTTATGCCTGCTCTGTCTGTCGCTTGTGCTTGCTTCAGTGTGCGCTGGCCGGGACCATGAACGCGGCTTCCAGCAGTTGCTGGGTATAGGGGTGCTGCGGTGCACTGAAGATCGACTCGGCAGAGCCCTGTTCGACCACCTGACCTTGTTTGACCACCATCAGCTGATGGCTCAGCGCTCGGACCACCGCCAGGTCATGGCTGATGAACAGGTAGGTCAGGTTGTACTTGGCCTGCAGGCCGCGCAACAGCTCCACGACCTGGCGCTGTACCGTACGGTCAAGTGCCGAGGTGGGCTCGTCGAGCAGAATCAGCGCCGGTTTCAACACCAGCGCGCGGGCGATGGCGATCCTCTGGCGTTGTCCGCCGGAAAACTCGTGCGGATAGCGATGCCGTGTATCCGGGTCCAGACCTACCTCCAGCAGCGCGTCGATGATGGCCTGTTCCTGATCAGCTTCGCTGCCCATGCGATGGATACGCAGCCCTTCACCAACGATCTGGCTCACCGACATGCGTGGGCTCAGACTGCCGAAAGGGTCTTGGAACACCACCTGCATCTGCCGGCGTAGCGGGCGTACTTCCTGCTGGCTCAGTCCCTGTAACTGCTGGCCCTGGAAACGAATATCGCCGCGACTGGCGAGCAGCCGCAGAATGGCCATGCCCAGGGTGGATTTGCCGGAACCACTTTCGCCAACAATGCCCAGTGTTTGACCCTGGGGCAGGCTGAAGTTGATACCGTCCACTGCTTTGACATGATCCACCGTCCGGCGCAGCAAGCCCTTCTTGATCGGGAACCAGACGCGCAGATCGTCCACTTCCAGCATCGGTTCGCCCACGGAATTGGCCGCGGGTTCACCGCTGGGCTCGGCACCGAGCAGCTCCCGGGTGTAGGGATGCTGCGGGGCCTGGAACAATTCCTCGCACGGGGCCTGTTCGACGATTTGACCGCGCTGCATGACGCATACGCGGTGGGCGATCCTGCGAACCAGGTTGAGATCATGGCTGATCAGCAGCAAGGACATGCCCAGGCGCGCCTGCAGATCCTTGAGTAGCTCGAGGATTTTCAGCTGTACGGTGACGTCCAGTGCGGTGGTCGGCTCGTCAGCGATCAGCAGCTGTGGTTCGTTGGCCAGGGCCATGGCGATCATCACGCGTTGGCGCTGGCCGCCGGAAAGCTCATGCGGGTAGGCTTTCAGCCGTTTCTTCGGCTCGGGAATACCGACCAGTTCGAGAAGCTCAAGGGTGCGCGCACTGGCAGCCTTGCCGCGTAGCCCCTTGTGCAGAGCCAGCACCTCGTTGATCTGCTTCTCGATGGTATGCAGCGGGTTGAGCGAAGTCATCGGCTCCTGGAAGACCATGGCGATACGGTTGCCGCGAATACCGCGCAGGCGGCCCTCGCCGAGCTTGAGCAGGTCTTCGCCTGCGTACTCGATACTGCCGTGCGGATGACGTGCGAGCGGGTAGGGCAGCAGGCGCAGGATCGAGTGCGCGGTGACTGATTTGCCCGAACCACTTTCGCCGACTAGGGCGAGGGTTTCGCCTTTCTTGATGTCGAAGCTGACACCTTCGACCACGCGCTGGCACTGCTCGCCCATGACGAACTCGACGGCCAGGTCGCGAACTTGCAACAGGGTTTCGTTCTGGCTCATGTCACTTCCTTGGGTCGAACGCATCGCGGGCGGCTTCGCCGATGAACACCAGCAGGCTGAGCATGATCGCCAGCACGGCGAAGGCACTGATACCCAGCCAGGGCGCCTGTAGGTTGCTCTTGCCCTGGGCAACCAGCTCGCCCAGTGACGGTGCGCCGGGTGGCAGGCCGAAGCCGAGGAAGTCCAGGGCCGTCAGGGTGCCGATCGCGCCGGTAAGAATGAAGGGCATGAAGGTCATGGTCGAGACCATGGCGTTGGGCAGGATATGGCGGAACATGATCGCGCCATTGCCCATGCCCAGCGCGCGCGCCGCGCGCACGTACTCCAGGTTGCGCCCGCGGAGAAACTCGGCGCGCACCACATCGACCAGGCTCATCCAGGAGAACAGCAACATGATGCCCAGCAGCCACCAGAAATTCGGCTGCACGAAGCTGGCGAGGATGATCAGCAGGTAGAGCACGGGCAGGCCTGACCAGATTTCCAGAAAGCGCTGGCCGAGCAGGTCGACCCAGCCGCCATAGAAACCCTGCACGGCGCCGGCTATGACGCCGATCACCGAGCTGGCCAGGGTCAGGGTCAGGGCGAACAGCACCGAAATACGAAAGCCGTAGATGACTCGTGCCAGTACGTCACGCCCCTGGTCATCGGTGCCGAGCCAGTTTTGCGCCGAAGGTGGCGCAGGGGCGGGGACTTCCAGGTCGTAGTTGATGCTCGAGTAGCTGAAGGGGATAGGTGGCCAGAGCATCCAGCCATCCTTCTCTGCGATCAGGTCCTGTATATAGGGGCTCTTGTAGTTGGCCTGCAACGGGAATTCGCCGCCGAATACGGTCTCCGGATAGCGTTTGAGCACCGGGAAATACCATTCCCCGTCATAGCGCACGGCCAGAGGCTTGTCGTTGGCGATCAATTCCGCGCCGAGGCTCAGGCCGAACAGGATCAGGAACAGCCAGAGCGACCACCAGCCACGCTTGTGCGCCTTGAAACGATCGAGACGGCGTTGATTGAGTGGGGAGAGTTTCATCTTCAACCCTCCCGGCTTTCGAAGTCGATGCGCGGATCGACCAGGGTGTAGGTGATATCACCGATCAGTTTCACGATCAGCCCCAGCAAGGTGAAGATGAACAGGGTGCCGAACACCACAGGATAATCACGGTTGATTGCCGCCTCGAAGCTCATCAGTCCCAGGCCATCGAGGGAGAAGATCACCTCGATCAGCAGGGAGCCGGTGAAGAAGATACCGATGAACGCAGCTGGAAAGCCGGCGATGATCAGCAGCATGGCGTTACGAAAGACGTGGCCGTAAAGCACGCGGTGGTTGGTCAGGCCCTTGGCGCGGGCGGTGACCACGTATTGCTTGTTGATCTCGTCGAGGAAGCTGTTCTTGGTCAGCAGGGTCAGGGTGGCGAAGTTGCCGATGACCAGTGCTGTGACAGGCAAGACCAGGTGCCAGAGGTAGTCGAGGATCTTGCCGCCGAGGCTGAGTGATTCGAAGTCGTTGGACGTCAGACCGCGTAGGGGGAACCAGTCCCAGTAGCTGCCGCCAGCGAACAGCACGATCAGCAGGATGGCGAAGAGGAACGCAGGAATGGCGTAGCCGATGATGATCGCCGAGCTGGTCCAGACGTCGAAGGCGCTGCCATGGCGGGTGGCCTTGGCGATACCCAGCGGAATCGACACCAGGTACATGATCAGGGTGCTCCACAGCCCCAGCGATATGGAGACGGGCATCTTCTCGAGGATCAGGTCGATGACCTGGGCGTCGCGGAAGAAGCTGGAGCCGAAGTCCAGCTGGGCGTAGTTCTTCAGCATGATCCAGAAGCGCTCGGGCGCCGACTTGTCGAAGCCGTACATCTTCTCGATCTCGGCGATCAGCTGCGGGTCCAGGCCCTGGGCGCCGCGGTAGTTGGAGCCGGCCACCGAGACCTCTGCACCGCCGCCGGCTATTCGGCTGGTGGCGCCTTCGAAGCCCTCGAGCTTGGCGATCATCTGTTCGACCGGGCCGCCGGGCGCGGCCTGGATAATGACGAAGTTGATCACCAGGATGCCGAACAGGGTCGGAATGATCAGCAACAAGCGGCGAATGATATAGGCCAGCATGCTTATTGCTCCGCCTGTTCAGTGGCTTGTTGCTGCTCTTCGCTTGGTTGCTCGAGGCCAGGGCGCACCCACCAGGTGTGCAGGCCGATGTCATAGAGCGGTGTCACCTTCGGGTGCTCGAAGCGATTCCAGTAGGCCACGCGCCAGGTCTTGATGTGCCAGTTGGGGATCACGTAGTAGCCCCACAGCAGAACGCGATCCAGGGCGCGGGTATGACTGATCAGGTTCTGGCGGGAGTCGGCGTTGATCAGACCTTCGACCAGTTGATCGATGGCTGGATCTTTCAGGCCGATGTAGTTGCGGCTGCCTGGGTTGTCGGCGCTGGAGGAATGCCAGTATTCACGCTGTTCGTTGCCGGGCGAATTGGATTGGCCGAAGCCGCCGACAATCATGTCGAAGTCGCGTGAGCGCAGACGGTTGATGTACTGCGATACGTCGACACGGCGGATCACCAGTTCCATGCCCAGGTCGGAGAGGTTGCGTTTGAACGGCAGAAGAATGCGCTCGAACTCGGTCTGGGCGAGAAGGAACTCGAAGCTCACCGGCTGGCCGTTGGCGTCGAGCATGCGGTCGCCCTCGATACGCCAGCCAGCTTGCTGCAGTAACTGATAGGCGCGACGCTGCTGCTCGCGGATGATGCCGCTGCCATCTGTGACCGGTACACGGAATTCTTCGTTGAAGACCTCGGGTGGAATCTGGCTGCGCAGCGGTTCGAGAATCGCCAGTTCGTCGTCACCTGGCAGGCCGCTGGAGCCCAGCTCAGAGTTGTCGAAGTAGCTGTGGGTGCGAATATAGGCGCCATTGAACAGGCGTTTGTTGGCCCATTCGAAGTCGAACAGCAGCCCCAGGGCTTCGCGCACACGGCGATCCTGAAACTGTGGGCGGCGGGTGTTGAAGATAAACCCCTGCATACCGGTCGGGTTGCGGTTCTGGATTTCTTCCTTGATCAGTTGGCCGTTGGCCACTGCTGGCGTGTTGTAGGCCGTGGCCCAGTTCTTCGCGCTGGTCTCGAGCCAGTAGTCGAACTGTCCCGCCTTGAGCGCCTCGAGGGCTACGGTGTTGTCGCGGTAGTAGTCGATCTGGATGGTGTCGAAGTTGTAGAAGCCACGGCTGACTGGCAGGTCCTTGGCCCACCAGTCCTTGACCCGCTCGTAACGGATGCTGCGCCCGGCCTGGACCCGACCGACCTTGTACGGGCCGCTGCCCAGGGGCGCATCGAGATTGCTCTTGGCGAAATCGCGCTCGGCCCACCAGTGCTTGGGCAGCACCGGCAGTTGGCCGACAATCAGCGGCAGTTCGCGGTTGCCAGCATGCTTGAACACGAAACGCACGCTGCGCGGCGATTCGACTTCAACGTGGTCGACGTCGGCGTAGTAGCCACGGTACATCGGCGCGCCTTTCTCCATCAGGATGTCGAAGCTGAATTTGACGTCCTCGGCGGTAATCGGGGTGCCGTCATGGAAGCGAGCTTCCTTGCGCAGCAGAAAGCGTACCCAGGCGTTGTCCGGCGCCTTCTCGATCTTCTCTGCCACCAGGCCGTAGGCGCTGAATGGCTCATCCATGCTCTGTACGGTCAGGGTGTCGTAAATCAGGCCAATGTCGTCTGCGGCCACGCCCTTGCTGATGAAGGGGTTGAGACTGTCGAAACCACCGAAGCCTGCTTCGCGAAAAGTGCCACCCTTGGGCGCGTCGGGGTTGGTGTACTCGAAGTGGGTGAAGTCCGCAGGGTATTTGGATGGCTCGTCATAGAGCGTGATGGCGTGTTGCGGAGCGGCGAATGTCAGGCCGGCCAGGCCGAGCAGAATGAGGCTGCTACCGTGAAGCAGGAAACTGCGCAGCGGGTGGATCATCGAGCGTTCTCCGTTGGCTTCAGCCACCAGGTGCGCAGGCCCAATGTATAGGGTGGCGTGGTGACGAAGGCGAACCGGTTGCGGTACGCCAGGCGGTGATAATTGATGTACCAGTTGGGGATGCTGTAGTGCTGCCAGAGCAGCACTCGGTCGAGTGCGCGGGTGGCGGCAATCTGTTCGTCGCGGGTTTGCGCCGAGAGTAGTTTGTCGATCATTTCGTCGACCACGGGGTCGTTGACCCCGGCGTAGTTCTTGCCGCCCTTGACGTTCACCTGGCTGGAGTGGAAATACAGTGACTGCTCCAGGCCGGGGCTGAGCGTTTGCGGTAGGGTCAGCAGAATCATGTCGTAATCGAACTGGTCGAGGCGTTGCTTGTACTGAGCGCGGTCCACGGTGCGCAGATTCGCCTGTATGCCAATGCTGGCGAGATTGGCGGTATAGGGCTGGAGAATGCGTTCGAGGCTGGGGTTGACCAGCATGATCTCGAATTCGAGGCGTTCGCCTCGGGCGTTGCGCAACTCCTGGCCGACCGGTTTCCAGCCGGCTTCGGCCAATAGACCGAGGGCGCGGCGCAAGGTTTCCCGTGGGATGCCACGGCCGTTGGTTACCGGTTGCGTCGGGGCTTCGGTAAACAGACGGGCAGGGAGCTTGTCACGGTGGGGGGACAACAGCAGCCACTCCGCACCCTCGGGTTTGCCGGTCGCCGAGAATTCGCTGTTGGGGTAGTAACTGGACGCGCGGACGTAAGCGTTGCTGAACAGCGTACGGTTGGTCCATTCGAAGTCGAACATCAACCCCAGTGCTTCGCGTACTCGACGGTCACCGAGCAGCTCGCGGCGGGTGTTCATGAACAATGCCTGGGTCTGGGTCGGGATCTGGTGCGGTATCTCGGCGCGCACCACTTCGCCGCGCGCGGCGGCCGGGAAGTTGTAGCCGTTGCTCCAGTTCTTCGCCTGGTTCTCGATATAGAAGTCGAACTCGCCAGCCTTGAAGGCTTCGAAGGCCACGTTGTTGTCGCGGTAGAACTCTACCTCGACCCGGTCGAAGTTGTACTTGCCGCGGTTGACCGGCAAATCCTTGCCCCACCAGTTCTTGACCCGTTCGAATACCAGGCTTCTTCCCGGTACGACCTGGGTGATGCGGTAGGGGCCGCTGCCCAGTGGCGGCTCGAAGGTGGTGCTCTTGAAATCGCGATCTTTCCAGTAGTGCTGCGGCAGCACCGGCAATTCACCTAGGCGCAATATCAGCAGCGGATTGCCTGCTCGCTTGAAGACGAAACGAATGCGGTGACGGCCCAGAATATCGACGCGCTTCACCTCCTGCAGGTTGGTGCGGTACTGCGGGTGGCCGTCGTTACGTAGCAGTCTGTAGGAAAAGGCCACGTCGTAGGCGGTGATCGGCTTGCCATCGTTGAAGCGGGCTTCCGGGCGCAGGTTGAAGACCACCCAACTGCGATCTTCGCTGTATTCCACGCTCTGGGCGATCAGGCCATAGCTGGACGCCGGTTCATCGCCGGAAGGATCGTAGGCACCTGTGCCGACCATCAATGGTTCGTTCAGCTCGTTGACACCGTACTGCAGGAAGTGCGCAGTCGAGATCGGACTGCTGCCCTTGAAGGTATAGGGGTTGAGCGTATCGAATGTGCCGGACGCCATGATGCGCAACGTGCCGCCTTTGGGCGCGTCGGGGTTGACCCAGTCAAAGTGACTGAAGCTGGCAGGGTACTTGAGTGTCCCGAACTGGGCGTAGCCGTGGCTCTCGCTGATAGTCGCAGAGGCGGGAAAGCTCAAGGCCAGGCTGAGGAACAGCAGTAGGAGGGGACGCATCGGGTGTGAGATCCGATCCATGGCGGCGTTTGGGCTTTGTGAGCGGTACAGTAACAGCTTGTATCGGCAGGAAAAAGAGTGGGTCGGTGGGCGAGCAATCATGGCGCTTTGACATACACTTCAAGCAGACACCTAGAGGGTAAGATTTTGCCGGAACGTAGCCATGGTTTGCAGTCATGGATCGACCGCCTCAACCAAGCCGAACTCCCTGCGTTGGCTGCCGTCGTGCAGGACCTGCAACGCCTGGCGCAGCAGGACTCAGCCTCGGTGCAGCAGCTGGCCGATGTGCTGTTGCGCGACGCCTCACTGACCTCGAAGGTGCTGCGAGTAGGCAACAGCGTCTATTACAACCCGTCCCAGGAAACCATCAAGACCATCTCACGAGCCATCGTGCTGATCGGTTTCGAGAATGTGCGGCTGATAGGCCTCTCGGTAAGCCTGATTGACGGGCTTCTGACCCGTGCCCCGCGCGAGCAACTGCAGGCGCTACTGGCGCGCTCCTTTCATGCTGCAGTACAGGCGCGCAACATAGCCGGTTACGTGTTGGCCGGGCATGCCGAGGAGGTGTTCATCGCGGCGCTGTTGCATCACCTCGGTGAGCTCGCGTTCTGGGGCTGTGCCGGTGAGCAGGCGGATGAACTGGTTGCTGCTCTTGAGCGCCCCGGTGTCGAGCCCGAGGAGGCGGTACGTGAGGTATTGGGTACCAGCTTTCGCCAGCTGACTCAGGCCCTGCTGAAGAGCTGGAATCTGGGTGAGACCGCCAGTCTGGCCCAAGCCGGTAGCAACCAGCATGATCCGGCGGCCTATGCCGTGCAGCTGGGCGTGCGTATCAGTGAGGCGGCGCTCAACGGCTGGGATTGTGCCGAGATGGAGCAGGTGCTGGGCAAGGTCGCTGCTTTCACTGCGCTGACGCAGGAAGAAACCCTGCAGCAGGTGCTGGCAAGCGCCGATGAAGCGGTCAAGGTCGCCTCGACCTTCGGTGCCAGCAAGCTATGTCGTCTGATCCCCAATACCGATCCAGAACAGATTCGCCTGCAGCAGGAAGAGCGCCGTGCACGACTGTTGCAGCCCGATCTGTTGCTGATGCAGCAGTCATTGCAGGATCTGGGGCTTATGGTCAGCGCGCGAGCCGATGTTGGTCTGGTGCTGGATACGCTGCTCAACGGCCTGCATCGCGGCGTTGGCCTGGAAAGGGTCATGCTTGCAGTATTGGCCGATGGGCAAAGTCGTTTCCGCGCCAAGCGTGTGATTGGCGATAACACCCAGCAATGGCTGGAGGATTTCGTCTTGCCCGCCGAGCAGCCTGAGCAGCCACACATCTTCAACTATGTGCTGCGACATCGCGAAGCGATCTGGATGGGGGTTCCGGCCAGTTACAACCTGGCCGAGCTGGTCACTCAGCCGATGCGCCGCAGCCTTGGCAATGGCATGTTCTTTATTGCCCCCGTCGTTGCGGGAACGCGTGAGATCGGCGTGCTGTATGCCGACAGTCGCCTGTCCGGCCGCGCTTTACGCCACGAGCAGTTCGTGGCGTTTCAGCGTTTTACCCAGTTGACCGGACGTTGCCTGGAGGCGATCAGCAAACGCTGATCAGGGGAGATAGAGTGTCAGCATCTGCCCGGGGCGCAGTGTGTTACTGCGGGGGTTCCAGGCCTGCAGGTGCTTGAGTTCGATCTTGAAGCGCTTGGCGATGACGTAGAGTGAGTCACCGCGCTGGACGCGGTAGTAGGTCGCCTTGTCGCTTGCGTCGTTGTTGCTGGCTACTGCGCTGGTGCCTTCGGCGGCTGCCAGGTTCAGCACCTGGCCGACTTTCAGCTGGTTGCCTTTCAGGGCATTCCAGCTGCGCAGGTCATGCACCGCAACCTGATGGTTGCGGGCGATCTGCCAGAGATTGTCGCCATTTTTCACTGTGTAGGTACGGCTTGCGCTCGGGCTCGCGGCGGCCAGTGCCGTGCGCTGCTGATAGAGCGGCTCGCTGGGTTGTACGCCGGGCTTGCCTGGAATCGTCAGTACCTGGCCGATGCGTAGCGTGTTGCTGCTCAGACGATTGACGTCCTTGAGCATGTTGACGGTGAGGTGGTTGCGGTTGGCGATGGCATGCAGGCTATCGCCGGAGCGAACGGTATAGGTCTGCCAGTTGACCAGGTCCTGCGGCTTCATCAGTGCCAGGTTGGCGCTGAGCAGTTCGGCCTTGTCAGTGGGCACCAGCAGGTGCTGTGGGCCGTCCAGGGTGATGCCGCGCTTGTACGCGGGGTTCAGTTGCAGCAATTGTTCTTCATCCAGGTCGGCAAGCTTGGCCACGCGGGACAGGTCCATGTGCTGCTTGATGGCGATCTGTTCGAAGTAGGGCTCGTTGGCGATCGGTGACAAGGTCACGCCGTAGGCCTCGGGAGCAAGGATCACCTGTGACAGAGCCAGCAGCTTCGGCACGTAGTCTTCGGTTTCCTTGGGCAGTGACAGATTCCAGTAGTCACTGGGTAGGCCGAGTTTCTCATTGCGTTCGATGGCGCGACTGACGCGGCCTTCGCCGGCGTTATAGGCTGCCAGGGCAAGCAGCCAGTCACCGTTGAACATCTCGTGCAGGCGGCTCAGGTAATTCAGTGCGGCCTGGGTGGACGCGGTGACATCGCGGCGGCCGTCGTACCAGTTGGTCTGACGTAGATTGAAATGTCGGCCGGTCGAGGGAATGAATTGCCAAAGGCCAACGGCATGCGCGGGAGAATAGGCCTGGGGATCGTAGGCACTTTCGATCACCGGCAGCAGCGCCAGCTCCATTGGCATGTCGCGCTCTGCAAGGCGTTCGACTATGTAGTGGATGTACGGTGCACTGCGTTCGCTGACGGCGTCGACATGTCGCGGGTTGCTGGCGTACCAGAGACGCAGGCGCTCGATGCGTGGATTGATGCCGATCTGATCCTGTAGCTGGAAGCCGTCACGCATACGCTCCCAGATATCGTTGTATTCGTGCGGCTTGACCTCGCTGGTGAGCCACTCGGGTTCACGCTCCAGGCCGACGGCTCGCGAGGTATCGCTTGCACCATCCGGGCTGTCGCTGGGCAGGCTTTGGCAGCCGGCCAGGGTGACACAACACATTATCGCGAACACTCGAGAGCTTCGCGCCAATGCCTTGATATTCAATGGGTTACGTGACGAAAAAGGCATTGGGTGAGGTGGTTTTCCCGGAAAAAAGATCGGGGGATTCTAGGAATCGGGTCGGGGCTGGTCAAGTTTTCACCAGCCTTTTGTGACCTGTATCCCTCTTGCTTGGTTCAATCTGCCTTGGCAATGACGCCAGAAAAATGCTGCTGCAAGGCGTTGGTGAGGCCGTTGGATGTTCAGAATTTATCTTTCCAGGCACGCAGGCTGGCGAACACCGCGCTGGGCTCGCCGAGCTGACGGCCTTCGCGATCTGTGGTCGCAGCGATGATTGCTGGCTCGCCGGTGCGCAGGAAAGGATTGGTGGCAAGCTCCAGCTCGATGCTGGAAGGCAGGCTGATGCGGTCTGCGTCGCGCCAGCGAGTCACTTCGTCCAGGCGCTCGTTGAGGCGCGGGTTGTTCGGCTCTACGGCGTGGGCAAAACGCAGGTTGCTCAGGGTGTATTCGTGGGTGCAGTAGACCTGCGTCGCTGCGGGGAGGGCGGCCAGGCGACTGAGCGAGTCATGCATCTGTTGCGGCGTGCCCTCGAACAGGCGGCCGCAGCCACCGGCAAACAGGGTGTCACCGCAGAACAGCAGATGCTGATCGGCGTTGTAGTAGGCGATATGACCAAGGGTGTGTCCGGGGACTGCCATGACCTGAAAACGCAGGCCAAGGACTTCGATTTCGTCGTTGTCGCCCAGATCCAGCTCGCGCGCTGGAATCTTTTCCGCTGCCGGGCCGGCGACCCGGGCGCCGGTGGCTTTTTTAAGCGTCTCGACGCCGCCGACATGGTCGAAATGATGGTGAGTGATGAGGATATCGCAGAGCTGCCAGCCAGGGTGCGCTTCGAGCCAGGCCAGCACGGACGCCGCATCGCCCGGGTCGACCACCGCGCAGCGCTTGCTGCTTGGCTCCTGCAGCAGCCAGAGATAGTTGTCGTTGAAGGCGGGCAATGCGTCGATCTGAATCATTGTAGGTCGCTAAGCTGGGTATAAAGGTGCATCTTAGACACTGGATGCAGAACCTGTCATGCGGAGGCAGCGATGACCGATCAGGCATTCGCTCAGGCAGACCCTGAGTGGCTCAAGCTCATCAGCGAGGCACGCGACTGGCTTTCAGGGCCGGTTGGGCAGTTGTTGCTGGAGGAGGAGCGACGTTTGCTGGAGGATGAGCTCGCACGTTTTTTCGGCGGCTACCTGGTGAGCTACGGCCCTGGTGCCGAGCGCACGCCCGAGGCCGGGCAGATCCAGCACAATGTGCGCCTGGGTGCGCCGTTGCCCGGTGTGCAGATCGTCTGCGAAGAACAGTCCTGGCCGCTCGGCGAGCACGCCGCCGATGTAGTGCTGTTGCAGCATGGCCTGGATTTCAGCCTGTCGCCTCATGGCTTGCTGCGCGAGGCCGCGCGTAGTGTCAGGCCCGGCGGGCACTTGCTGATCCTGGGTATTCATCCGTGGAGTGCATGGGGCGCTCGTCGCCTGTTCGCGCGAGATGGTCTGGCCAAGGCGCGTTGTATCGATCCGCGTCGGGTGGGCGATTGGCTGACGCTGCTGGGCTTTGCGTTGGAGAAACGCCGGTTCGGATGCTATCGTCCGCCGCTCGCTTCGCTGGCCTGGCAGATTCGATTGCGGCGAATGGAGCGCTGGGGCGATGCCTGGCAGCTTCCGGGCGCAGGCTTCTATCTGCTGGTCGCGCGCAAGCTGGTGGTCGGCTTGCGTCCGTTGCGCCAGGCGCGCCGAGAACCAATGGGCAAGCTGCTGCCGATGCCGGTCGCGAAGATCAGTCGGCGCGACCTGGACAGCTGAGCAGCCGTCCGCATGGTCAAAACCCTACAGAGTTCGTGAATGTCTGAAACCGATGAAGTGGTGATCTACACCGATGGCGCCTGCAAGGGCAATCCTGGCCCTGGCGGCTGGGGCGCGCTACTGGTCTACAAGGGGGCGGAGAAGGAGCTGTGGGGAGGCGACCCCAGCACCACCAATAACCGCATGGAGTTGATGGCTGCCATCGCTGGCCTGATTGCCCTGACCCGGCCCTGTTCGGTCAAGCTGGTGACCGACTCGCAGTACGTGATGAAAGGCATCCAGGAGTGGATGCCCAACTGGAAGAAGCGCGGCTGGAAAACGGCCTCGAAAGAGCCGGTGAAGAATGCCGACCTCTGGCAAAAGCTGGACGAAGAGGTCAATCGGCACCAGGTCAGTTGGCAGTGGGTGCGCGGGCATACTGGCCACCCGGGCAACGAACGTGCCGATCAGTTGGCCAACCGCGGTGTCGACGAGGTGCGCTCTGCGCGCTGAGTGATGCACTGCAACCTGGGGTAAGATGCTGCGCTTTGCGGCAACCTGAATGATGAGAGAGACAAGGCGTGACGATCGATAACACCCTCAAGCGCTATGTGGTGCTGGATACCGAAACCACGGGCATGCCGGTCACGGATGGGCACCGGATCATCGAGATCGGTTGTGTCGAGCTGCTGGGACGGCGCCTGACCGGGCGTCACTTCCATGTCTACCTCAATCCGGACCGCGAAATCGACGAAGGCGCCATCGCGGTCCACGGCATCACCAATGAGTACGTGGCCGACAAACCACGGTTCAGGGAAGTGGCCGATGAGTTCTACGAGTTCATCAAAGGCGCCCAACTGATCATCCACAACGCGGCGTTCGACGTTGGCTTCATCAACAACGAATTCGCCTTGTTGGGGCAGAGCGAGCGCGCCGATGTCAGTGACTACTGCTCGGTGCTCGACACCCTGATGATGGCGCGTGAACGCCATCCGGGGCAGCGTAATAGCCTGGATGCACTGTGCAAGCGATACGGCGTCGACAACTCCAACCGCGAACTGCACGGCGCCTTGCTCGACTCGGAGATTCTGGCCGACGTCTACCTGGCGATGACCGGTGGGCAGACCAACCTGTCTCTGGCCGGTGAAGGCGCCGATGGCGATGGCAGCGGGCGCCAGCAGGCCACTCCGATTCGTCGTCTGGATCCCGCTCGTCCACGCACCCGCGTCATTCACGCCAGCGAAGACGAGCTTGCAGCACACATGGCGCGCCTGGCAGCCATCGAAAAATCTGCAGGTGGTCCGGCATTGTGGGCTCAGCTGGAAAAAGCCCCGGAATAACCGAGCAGCGCAATTGCGACCTTTTCTTATAGTGTGATGCTCAGGGGGTTCCGCCGCTCAGGGGGACCCTCTAACCTGAGGCGATAGGCAGGCCGGGTCTGCCAGTCTTCAGGACGTCACAATGTATAAAGATCTCAAATTCCCCGTCCTAATCGTGCACCGCGACATTAAGGCCGACACCGTGGCCGGCGACCGGGTGCGCGCTATCGCTCAGGAACTCACCCAGGACGGCTTCAGCATCCTGCCCACGGCCAGCGCGGCCGAAGGCCGCATCGTTGCCTCCACCCACCATGGTCTGGCCTGTATTCTGGTGGCCGCCGAGGGCGCGGGCGAGAACAGCCGTCTGCTGCAGGATATGGTCGAGCTGATCCGCGTGGCGCGGGTGAGGGCCCCGCAACTGCCGATCTTCGCGCTGGGCGAGCAGGTCACCATCGAAAACGCGCCAGCCGAAGCCATGGCTGACCTCAACCACCTGCGCGGTATCCTCTATCTCTACGAAGACACCGTGTCCTTCCTGGCACGGCAGGTGGCGCGTGCCGCGCATAACTACCTGGAAGGTCTGCTGCCGCCATTCTTCAAGGCGTTGGTGCAGCACACCGCGCAGTCCAACTATTCCTGGCACACGCCGGGTCATGGCGGCGGCGTGGCGTATCGCAAAAGCCCGGTCGGTCAGGCCTTTCACCAGTTCTTCGGGGAAAACACGCTACGTTCGGACCTATCGGTATCGGTGCCGGAGCTGGGCTCGCTGCTCGACCACACCGGGCCACTGGCCGAGGCCGAAGCGCGGGCCGCGCGCAACTTCGGCGCCGATCACACCTTCTTCGTCATCAATGGCACCTCGACAGCGAACAAGATCGTCTGGCACTCGATGGTCGGTCGCGATGATCTGGTACTGGTCGACCGCAACTGCCACAAGTCGATCCTGCATTCGATCATCATGACCGGGGCGATCCCCCTGTACCTCTGCCCCGAGCGCAACGAGCTGGGCATCATCGGGCCGATTCCACTGAGCGAGTTCAGTCGCGAGTCGATCCAGGCCAAGATCGACGCCAGCCCGCTGGCGCGCGGGCGGGCGCCGAAGGTCAAGCTGGCGGTGGTGACCAACTCCACCTATGACGGCCTGTGCTACAACGCGGAGATGGTCAAGCAGGCACTGGGCGATTCGGTCGAGGTGCTGCACTTCGATGAAGCCTGGTACGCCTATGCTGCCTTCCACGACTTCTACGCCGGTCGCTTTGGCATGGGTACTCAGTGCGGCGAGCGCTCGCCGCTGGTCTTCACCACGCATTCGACGCACAAGCTGCTCGCGGCCTTCAGCCAGGCGTCGATGATCCATGTACAGGATGGCGGGCAGCGGCAGCTCGATCGTGATCGCTTCAACGAGGCCTTCATGATGCACATCTCGACGTCGCCGCAGTACGGCATCATCGCCTCGCTGGATGTGGCCTCGGCGATGATGGAGGGGCCAGCGGGTCGCTCGCTGATCCAGGAAACCTTCGACGAAGCGCTGAGTTTCCGTCGTGCGCTGGCCAACGTGCGCCGCAACCTCAGCGAAGACGATTGGTGGTTCAGTATCTGGCAGCCCGGAGCGGTCGATGGCACCGATGAATTGGCCACGGCCGATTGGGTGCTACAGCCAGGTGCCGATTGGCACGGGTTCGGCGACCTGGCCGACGATTACGTGTTGCTCGACCCGATCAAGGTTACGCTGGTCATGCCCGGCTTGAATGCCGCAGGCAAGCTGGAGCAGCAGGGCATTCCCGCCGCTGTGGTCAGCAAGTTCCTTTGGGAGCGGGGGTTGGTGGTGGAAAAGACCGGCCTTTACTCCTTCCTGGTGTTGTTCTCCATGGGTATCACCAAGGGAAAATGGAGCACGCTGTTGACCGAACTGCTGGAGTTCAAGCGCAGTTTCGACGCCAATCTGCCGTTGATCGATGCGCTGCCTTCCATCGCCCATGCCGGCGGCGGGCGCTACCAGGGCATGGGTTTGCGCGATCTGTGCGATGCGCTGCATGGCTGCTACCGCGACAACGCCACGGCCAAGGCATTGAAGAGCATGTACACGGCGCTGCCGGAGGTGGCGATCAAGCCGGCCGACGCCTATGACAAGCTGGTGCGCGGCGAGGTCGAGGCGGTGCCCATCGATCAGTTGCAGGGGCGTATTGCGGCGGTGATGCTGGTGCCTTATCCGCCAGGCATTCCATTGATCATGCCTGGCGAACGCTTCACTGCGGCGACTCGCTCGATTCTCGACTATCTGGCTTTCGCGCGGACGTTCGACCAGGCATTTCCAGGCTTCGATATCGATGTGCACGGGTTGCAAAGCGAAGCGGGGCAGTACTGCGTGGATTGCCTGGTGGAATGATCGAGGGGGTATCTGCCGAGGAGCAGGAATCTCGGCAGATCAAACCCTTACCACAGATATTCAAAGCGTTCGTTAACATCCGGGGCGTGCCCTGCGTCACACTGGCAAGCATCGACTTTTATGGCGTGCTTGTTATAGTTGCTCGGTTATTAATCACAAAATAATTATTGTGCCGAGCCGCGGCTGAGGATGCCTGCCATGTCCGACTACAAAGCCTTCCGCGTCGACCTGGTGGACAAGATCGCCCACGTGCAGATCAATCGTCCGGACAAGGTCAACGCGATGAACGCCGATTTCTGGCGAGAGATCATCGAGATCTTCAACTGGGTCGATGCCACAGATGCGGTGCGAGTCGTGGTGCTCTCGGGTGCGGGCAAACATTTCTCCTCGGGTATCGACCTGATGCTGCTGGCCTCGGTCGGTGCCCAGTTGGGCAAGGATGTCGGGCGTAACGCCGATGCCCTGCGCCGCAAGATTCTCGAGCTGCAGGCCTCCTTCAATACCGTCGACAACTGCCGCAAACCGGTGCTGGCGGCCATTCAGGGCTACTGCATCGGCGGTGCAATCGACCTGATCAGCGCCTGCGACATGCGCTATTCGACGGCCGATGCGCAGTTCTCGATCAAGGAGATCGACATGGGCATGGCGGCCGATGTCGGCACCTTGCAGCGTCTGCCACGCATCATCGGTGATGGCATGATGCGCGAGCTGGCCTTCACTGGGCGCAGCATCGATGGCGCCGAGGCTGCGCGTATCGGGCTGGTCAATCGCACCTACGCAAGTCAGGAGGCACTGCTGGAAGGCGTTATGGGCATTGCCGCGGAGATCGCCGGCAAGTCGCCGGTTGCGGTACGAGGAACCAAGGAAATGATTCGCTACATGCGCGATCACCGGGTCGACGATGGGCTCGAATATATCGCTACCTGGAACGCGGCCATGCTGCAGTCGGAAGACCTGCGTCTGGCGATGACCGCGCACATGAGCAAGCAGAAGCCGGAGTTCGCCGACTGATGCCGTTCCACTGTCGTTTGATGCGAGCGAACCGCGAGGTGCATAGAGCATGGTAAGTGGAGCCACGTCCCTGAGTCTGGTGCGCGACGAGCTGTTCGTCACCATGGAAGAGGCCGAGCAGAGCCTGGAGCATTTCATTGCCGAGCGCCACAACGGCAGCCTGCTGCAACAGGCGGTGGAAAGCCTGCAGCAGGTGCGCGGCACGCTCAACTTGATCGAGTTGGCCGGCGCCGAGTTGCTGGCTCAGGAAGTGCTGGACCAGGCCACCGATATTCCGGTCGGTGCGGGTGAAGAGCGTGATACGCAGCTGGCAGCGCTGAGCAATGCCTTGCATGTGCTGCGCCGCTACCTGGAGAACGTCGACGCCCATCGCCAGGAAATGCCCGAGTTGTTGCTGCCGGCGATCAATGATCTGCGTCAGGCCGGGGCCCAGCAGGCCTTGCCGGAAAGCTTCTTCTTCAGCGTGCGCCTCGATCACGCCCGTCCGCACACCGCCACGCAGCCACTCGACGGTGCAGCCAAGCTGAGTGAAGGTAAGCGCCTGCGGCATATGTACCAGGTCGGTCTGCTGGGCTTCATTCGTGAGCAGAATCCACAGGCCAGCCTCAAGCTGATGGTGCGTGCCATGGCGCGTCTGGACAGCCTGTTCGCCAATGAGCCTCGCGGCCGCATGTGCTGGATCGGTTCGGCCGCCATCGAGGCTCAGTGTGACGGTCAACTGCTGCCGCGCAAGTCGCGTAAACAGCTGTTTTCTCGGGTCGATCGCGAACTCAAGCTGATGCTGAGCAATCCGCAGTACGAAGCCCCGCGCAGTTTGCTCAAGGAGCTGCTGTACCTCGTTGCACTCGCCGACAGCCACGGCCCCAATGCCAGCGCCATGCGCGAGGTATTCGGTCTTACCCCATTGCCGTTCACCGATCACCTGCTTGAAGAGGAATATCAGCGTCTGTCAGGACCTGGCAAGGCGGTGATGCGCTCGCTGTCTTCGGCGATCCGCGAGGAGCTGGCCAGCGTCAAGGACATGCTCGACTTGCTCGAGCGCGGCACCCTGCAGGGTGAGACGTTGGGCACTCTGCATGCGCTGCTGGGCAAACTGTCCAAAACCCTGGGCATGGTCGGTCTGAACTCTGCTGGTAACTCACTCAGCGCCCAGTTGCCGGTGGTTGCCGCCTGGAACGCAGATACTCCGCCGCAACCCGAGCAGCTGCACAAACTCGCCGATGCGGTGCTTTACGTCGAGGGTATGGTGGCCAGCCTCGAGCGCGGCGATGGCCGGGATGTCCGACCTGCTGCCGCTGAGCCTGGCAACGAAGCCGACTCCTTTGCCCATCACCAACTCAATGAGGCGCGTATTGTCGTGGTCGATGAGGCGCAAGCCGGCCTGGCCCTGGCCAAGCGAGCGATCACTGCTTACCTGGAGGCGGGCGGCGACAAGATGCACCTGGCCAACGTGCCGTTCAGCCTGCAGGCCGTACGTGGTGGCTTGTGGTTCCTCGAGCAGCGTCGTGCTGCGAATCTGGTTGGTGCCTGCGCCGATTACATCCAGACGCGCATGATCGAGTCTGGACAGATGCCCTCCGAGCAGATGCTGGAAACCCTGGCTGATGCCCTCAGCAGCCTCGAATACTACCTGGAGGCTGGAGCTGTCATGCGTCCCGAGACACGCCCCAGCGTGCTCGATCTGGCTGAGGAAAGCGTCAAGGCGTTGGGCATGCCGGTGGCGGCCTGATGGTCTGGCGCAACACTTTCCTCGATCCCGCTCAGTCGGGTGGTTGGGCGCTGCTGTACAACCAGCAGCACTTTCTCGCCGACAGCAACGGTGTGCTGTTTCCGCGCGACTGGATCAAGCGTCAGGATCTGGCGATTGTCGGTGAGCAGGGGATCGGTTATTTCGGCGACGATGCGGTGTTCCTCGTTCAGGTCAAACCCTCGACCACGCTGGAAGGCTGCAGCTGGCAGAGCCTGCGTCAGTTCATGTTGCAGGGCGAAGCCGAAACCTTCCGCATGCTGGCTTACGCCGCGCAGATTGGCACCTGGTATGCCGAGCACCGTTTCTGTGGTAGCTGCGGGGCTGCGACCCGCCAGTTGCCTGGCGAGCGAGCGATGCGCTGCGACAACTGCGAGTCGCAGCACTACCCGCGCATTTCGCCGAGCATGATCGTTCTGGTTACGCGCGGTGACGAGGTTCTGCTGGCGCGTTCGCCGCGTTTCGTCACTGGGATCTACAGCACCCTGGCCGGCTTCGTCGAGCCGGGCGAGTCGGTTGAACACAGTGTTGCGCGTGAAGTGCGTGAGGAGGTCGGTGTCGAGGTGCATAACCTGCAATACATCGGCAGCCAGGGCTGGCCGTTCCCGCACTCGCTGATGCTGGGCTTCCATGCCGAGTATGCGGGCGGCGAGATCGTCATGCAGGAGGACGAAATCGAGGACGCACGCTGGTTCCGTGTCGACGATCTGCCGCCGCTGCCGGCCTCGCGCTCCATCGCGCGTTACCTGATCGATCTCTACGTGGCGCGTCGTCTGGGCCTGTCCGATCCTCTGCTGTCGACCTAGAGCGCCTTATCCAGTAGCGGCTTCAGCCCCTTCGCGGCTGAAGCCTGGATGGCCCACCGGAATTAGCCAAACCAGTGTTGCCAGACCAGGCGCGCTGTCAGTGCCAGCACCACCAGAATGAATACCGGGCGTATGAACTTCGAACCGCCCTTGATGGCTGTGCGTGCGCCGAGGAAGGCACCGACCATCAGCGCTGCGCCCATGCTCAGGCCAAGTACCCAGGCCACCTGGCCGAAGGCGATGAATACCACCAGTGCTGCGGCGTTGCTGACGAAGTTCATGGTGCGTGCCACACCACTGGCGCGTACCAGGTCCAGCGGGTACATCAACAGGCTGCTGACCGTCCAGAACGCTCCCGTGCCCGGACCGGCTACGCCGTCGTACAGGCCGAGCCCCAGTCCTTGTGGCCATTGCCGTCCTCGGGCGATGGGCAGGTCGTGCTCGGCCGGCGCTTCAGGCATGCGCCCGAACAGCAGGTAGATGCCGCAGGCGAACACGACGACTGGCAGCATCTGGTTGAGCCAGGCTGCGGGCATCCAGTGGGCGATAATGGCGCCGAGCAGGGCGCCGACCAGCGTCGCCAGCAGGGCATTGCGCCACTGTTTGGGATCGAACAGCTTGCGGCGGTAGAAGGTCAGTGCAGCAGTGCCTGAACCGAAGGTGGCGCACAGCTTGTTGGTGCCCAGTACCAGATGAGGTGGCAGGCCGGCGGTAAGCAATGCCGGGATGGTCAGCAAGCCCCCTCCGCCGGCGATTGCATCGATGAAACCGGCCGTGAATGCGACCAGAGCCAGAATGGCCAACGTACTGGGGTCGATAGCGAGTTCGAGAGCGAAGGGCATATAAAGTGTCGACTTGTGGGCAAGTGCGCAGCCTGGCGGCTGTTCGTCGCAGGAAGAGCTGCGCATAATGCCGGGATTTCGTCTGATAAGGAACGCACTCGATGCAATACGACGGGTTGGCCTGGGCCGTGGCGCTATTGGCCGTGCTGGCGCTACTGGTGGCATTGCGCATCCTGCTCAATACAGGCTGGTTCCTCGGCTGGTTGCGTGGTACCTGTGGCCTGGCATTTCTTGCCCTTGCTGGGCTGATTGGCCTGGTGGCTTACGATCTGTATAGCTACGAGCCGCTGCAGCCAGGCAAGCCTCTGGCGACCCTGAGTTTCAAGGCCGATGGCCCGCAGCGTTATCAGGTCAGCGTGCTGGAAGGGGGGCGTGAGCGAACTGTCATTCTGGAAGGTGACATGTGGCAGCTCGATGGTCGACTGATTCGCTGGAAGGGACTTGCCGAGCTGATCGGCATGGAGCCTGGCTATCGTCTTGAGCGGCTGTCCGGGCGCTTTCTTGCCATAGAACAGCAGGCACTGGCTCTACATGGCCGAGTTCAGCTGGCCGAGAGCCCTTATGGTGTGGATCTCTGGCGCTGGCTGCGCCTGAGTCAACGCGACCTGCTGCTGTTCGACCCGCAGGCGCTGCGGGTGACCTATCTGCCCATCGCCGCGGATGCGGTATTCAGTGTGACACTGACGCCGACGGGGCTGCTGGCGGAGCCGATGAATCCTGCTGCGGAGGCGGCGCTGAAGGACTGGTAGCGGCCGCGAAGCGGCCATCTGATGCCCCTCTCCCGTTCATGGGAGAGGGTGCCCGAAGGGCGGGAGAGAGTGTTGTGGCCGCATGCCGTAGCCCTCTCCCCCAAGCGGGAGAGGGGGGCGAAGCTGGGCCTCAGGAGAGGAAGCCACCGTCCACGTTCAGCGCCACACCGGTGGTGTAGCTGGATGCGTCACTGGCCAGATACAGCACCGTGCCGGCCATCTCGCTCGGGTCAGCCACGCGCTTGAGCGGGATACGCTGCAGAGCGTGCTTGAGGATGGCATCGTTCTTGGTCAGCGCGGAGGCGAACTTGGTGTCGGTCAGGCCTGGCAGCAGCGCATTGCAGCGAATGCCGAACTGCGCGCATTCCTTGGCGAACACCTTGGTCATGCTGATCACGGCGGCCTTGGTCACCGAGTAGATACCCTGGAATTCGCCGGGGGATACGCCATTGATCGAAGCGACGTTGATGATGCTGCCACCGCCGTTCTCCTTCATCAGCTTGCCGCCTTCGATGGACATGAAGTAGTAACCGCGGATATTCACGTCCACGGTCTTCTGGAAGGCGCCCAGGTCGGTGTCCAGCACGTTGCAGAACTGCGGATTGGTTGCGGCGTTGTTGACCAGAATGTCGAGGCGGCCGAACTGTTCCTTGATCTGCGCGAACACGTTGGCGATCTGCTCCATCTCACCAATGTGGCAGGCGATTGCGGTGGCTTTGCCGCCTTCCGCAATGATGGCATCGGCCACTGCCTGGCAGCCTTCGATCTTGCGGCTAGAGACGATCACATGAGCGCCTTGCTGAGCCAGAAGCTTGGCGATGGCCTCGCCGATGCCGCGGCTGGCGCCGGAAACGAAGGCGATCTTGCCGTCGAGGTCGAACAGTTGGGTCTTGGACATTGTAATTACCCCGGGGTTAGAGAGTGGATTTGCCGATGACCTGCAGGCACATCTGTTCCAGCAGCTTGTTCATGTGAATGAACTGGGCGAAGCGCTTGTCCTGGGTCTGGCCGTGGTAGAAGCGGTAGTAGATCTGCTGCACGATGCCGGCCAGGCGGAACAGGCCGTAGGTGTAGTAGAAATCGAAGCTGTTGATCTCGATGCCAGCCTGCTCGGCGTAGTAATCAACGAACTGCTGGCGGGTCAGCATGCCTGGTGCGTTGCTCGGCTGGCGGCGCATCAGTTGTACCGGTGGTGGGTCACCGGCTTCGATCCAGTAGGCCAGGGTGTTGCCCAGGTCCATCAGCGGGTCACCAATGGTGGTCATCTCCCAGTCCAGTACGCCGATGATCTGCATCGGATTGTTCGGATCAAGGATCACATTGTCGAAACGGTAGTCGTTGTGCACGATGCCTGGCTTGTGATGGTCAGCCGGCATCTTGTCGTTCAGCCAGGCCTTAACCGGCTCCCAGGTCGGGGCATCCGGGGTCAGGGCTTTCTCGTAGCGATCGCTCCAGCCCTTGATCTGGCGCTCGACGTAACCCTCGGGTTTGCCCAGGTCGCCCAGGCCGCAGGCGCTGTAATCGACGTTATGCAACTCCACCAGTTTGTCGATGAAGCTCTTGCACAGCGCGCCGGTCTGCTCCGGGCTGAAGTTCAGTTCGGCCGGCATGTCCGAGCGCAGGATGATGCCCTTGACCCGCTCCATCACGTAGAACTCGGCGCCGATCACCGACTCGTCGGTGCAGTGCACGTAGGCCTTGGGGCAGTAGGGGAAGCCCGCGTTGAGCTGGTTGAGGATACGGTACTCGCGGCCCATGTCATGGGCCGACTTGGCCTTGTGACCGAAAGGCGGGCGACGCAGGACGAACTCCTGCTGCGGGTACTCGATCAGGTAGGTCAGGTTGGAAGCGCCACCAGGGAACTGGCTGATCCTGGCTTCGCCGCTCAGGCCAGGAATGTGGGCTTTTAGGTAGGCATCGATAACATTAGCATCGAGTTCTTCGCCTGAGCGGATGCGGGTGGACTGGTCAGTGAGCGCCATACTTATCCCTTCTACTTATGATGGGTTCCCTAGATAATTGGCTAATCTAATGCTGCACCCTGGCTGCCACAAGCAATACGCGCCGTTATAGGCGGGCGTGTTGCACCACGATCAAACTGCCTGATCAGTCATCTTCGAGCTGAGCGGTTCGTCAGCGTGCAGGCACAAAAAAACCGGAGTACAGGACTCCGGTTTTCGTGTCTTGCGCTCAGCTCGCCGATCAGACCGGGAACAGTTCGCCCAGCTTCATCGCCAGCATCATGTCGCCTTCGGCGCGCAGCTTGCCGGCCATGAAAGCCTGCATGCCGTCGGTCTCGCCGCTGACGATACCCTTGAGGGTTTCGCTGTCCATGATCAGGGTCACGTTGGCGTCCGGGTTGTCACCTTGCTCGAGGGCGCAGGTGCCATCCTTGACGATCAGTGCATAGTTCTCGCCATCTTCGATGTTGAACTGGAATACCAGATCCAGGCCCGCAGCGGCGCTGGCGTTGAACTTGGATTGCATGGTTTGGACGATGTCAGCAACGCTCATGGTCTTATCCTTTTTTCAGGTTTTTCGCGCAGCCGTGCGGCCGCAGTGGGCTGGAGCTCATCGGTAGGTGATGAGCTCCGGCGTCTTCAGCAGCTGTAAATGCACATGGCTGTTGAAGGAAGCCAGAGTTACCTCGCTGCCACGAAATTTCAGATGGCTGAGCGAGGTGTTGACGATTTGCCAGTTCAGTTCGAAGGCTTTCTCTGCCGGTACGCCGGTGATCAGGCGCAGCAGGGCGGTGATGGTGCCGCCGGACGTGAAAATGGCGATGTTCTGTTTGCTATGGGCCTGGGCGAGAACGCGCTGCAGGCCGCCGGCTACCTGCTGAACATAGGCCTGCCAGCTCTGCAGCTCGGGCTTGTCGTGTTCACCGGATACCCAGCGCTTGATCAGTTTGGCGAACAGGCGCTGGAACTCGGCACGGTTCTGCGCGCCGTTACGCAGGATGTGCAGCGCCTCGGGTTCCTCTGGCAGCAAGTCGGGGAGCAGGGTGCGAATAACGGCGTCTGCATCGAACTCGTTGAAGGCTTCATCGATGTCCAGTACGGGAGCGCTGCTCATGCGTTGCAGGGCAGCGTTTGCCGTATGCTGCTGGCGGCGCAGGCTGCCGCTGACGCAGCGGTCAAAGCTGATACCGAGTTGCTCGAGGTGTTCGCCCAGCACTTCGGCCTGGCGGACGCCGACGGGAGACAGGACGTCGTAGTCGTCTGCACCGAATGAAGCTTGGCCATGTCGAATCAGATAAATGCTGCCCACGTCCGTATTGGTCCCGGCACGTTGAAGGTTTTCGCGAGGTTATGAGGAAGCTTGGGGGCTGTCAATTAAAAAACATACGCTTGTTTGAAATGCTCGTATGGCATCGCTGATCAGTCATCCAGCTTGGCCGACGAGCTGTCGCGCCGGTATGCTTGAGCCTTTGTGCGCTCGGGCGCCGCTGTATTACCCAAGGGGGATTCGTGGAGTTTCTTAGTGAGTACGCCAGCTTTCTGGCGAAAACCCTGACCTTGGTGGTCGCCATCGTTGCGGTGCTGGTGGCAGTTGCTGCGTCACGTGGCAAGGGGCGGCGCAGCGGCGGTCAGCTGCAAGTGCAGAAGCTCAACGACTTTTACAAGGATCTGCGCGAGCGCCTCGAGCACAGCGTTCTGTCGAAGGATCAGCTCAAGACTGCACGCAAGGCCGAAGCCAAGGCGGCCAAGCAGGAGAAGAAAGCGCCGCCGTCCAAGCCGCGGGTGTTCGTGCTCGACTTCGATGGCGACATCAAGGCGTCTGCTACCGAGAACCTGCGCCATGAAGTCACTGCGCTGCTCTCCATGGCCAAGGCCGACGATGAAGTGGTGCTGCGTCTGGAAAGCGGTGGCGGGATGGTGCACAGCTACGGCCTGGCCTCTTCGCAATTGGTGCGTATCCGTGATGCCGGCATCCCGTTGACTGTATGCGTGGACAAGGTCGCGGCCAGCGGCGGTTACATGATGGCCTGCATCGGTCAGAAGATTCTCAGCGCGCCATTCGCCATCCTCGGCTCCATCGGCGTGGTGGCGCAGCTGCCTAACGTGCATCGCCTGCTGAAGAAGCACGAGATCGACTTCGAAGTGCTCACCGCTGGTGAATACAAGCGTACCCTGACCGTATTCGGCGAGAACACCGAGAAGGGCCGGGAGAAATTCCAGGAGGATCTGGAGAGCACGCACGAGCTGTTCAAGGGCTTCGTCGCCCGTTATCGCCCGCAGTTGGACATCGACGCCATCGCCACTGGCGAGGTATGGCTGGGCATGGCAGCGCAGGAGCGGCTGCTGGTGGATGAGCTCAAGACCAGCGATCAGTATCTGGCCGAGTGTGCTGCGGAAGCTGAACTGTTCCACCTGCATTTCGCTCAGAAAAAGAGTCTGCAGGAGCGTGTCGGACTGGCCGCCAGCATGGCGCTGGACCGCTTTGTCCTGACCTGGTTGAGCCGGCTCAACCAGCAGCGCTTCTGGTAACGCTTCGTTCATGACTGGCTGCGTCGAGCGCAGCGCGAACAGTGACAAGAGGAGAGGGTGATGACTGAGTTCAAGGCCTTGCTGGTCAGTGAGAACACCGACGGCGGTTACCTGCGTGAAGTGGTCGAGCGCAATGTCGAGCAGTTGCCGCAGGGCGAGCTGTTGATCCGCGTGCGCTACTCCTCGCTCAATTACAAGGATGCCTTGTCCGCCAGTGGCAACCGCGGCGTGACCAAGGCATACCCGCATACACCGGGTATCGATGCAGCTGGCGTGGTCGAGGCTTCCAGCGTTGCCGAGTTTGCTGTGGGCGACGAAGTGATCGTCACCGGCTACGACCTGGGTATGAACACCGCAGGCGGTTTCGGCCAGTACATCCGCGTGCCTGCGGCCTGGGCAATCAAGCGTCCGCAGGGGCTGCCGCTGCGCGATGCCATGATTCTCGGCACTGCCGGTCTGACTGCCGCGCTGTGCGTGGACAAGCTGGAGCAGGCTGGTGTTACCCCGGAGTCAGGGATCGTGCTGGTTACCGGGGCTACTGGTGGGGTCGGCAGCATTGCCGTAGTACTGCTCAAGCAACTGGGTTATCGCGTCGCCGCTGCCACGGGCAAGGCCGAACAGGCTGACTTCCTGCGCGGGCTTGGTGCCGACGAAATCGTCAGTCGCGAGGAATTGCAGCAAGGTAGTGAACGGCCGATGCTCAAGGAGCGTTGGGCCGCTGCGGTGGATACGGTGGGTGGTGACATTCTGTTCAATGTGGTCAAGTCGCTGCGCCACAGTGGCAGCGTGGCCTGCTGCGGACTGACTGCCGGCGTGGGGTTTCAGGCCAGCGTGCTGCCGTTCATCCTGCGCGGGGTCAATCTGCTGGGGGTGGATTCGGTCGAGTTGCCGCTGGTGGTCAAGGCCTCCATGTGGGACAAGCTGTCGCTGCAGTGGAAGCTCGACCTTTCCGGGCTGTGCCAGGAGGTTGGCCTGACCGATTTGCCTGCGGCTATCGAGCGGATACTGGCCGGGGGCATGGTTGGCAGGATTCTGGTACGTCTCGATTGAGCGTGTGAAAAGGCCCGTCGATGACGTAATGCTGTTCATTTAAGGTTGCAGACGTTGGCTCCCCTCTCCCATTTATGGGAGAGGGGCTGGGGGAGAGGGCTGAAAATGCCGCAAAACTGCCAGTTTCCCCTCTCCCTAACCCTCTCCCCAAAGGGGCGAGGGGACTAATCGTGTCCGACCAATTCTTATGTGAACAACATTACCGTCGATGACGGGCCTTTTCATTTCAGCCGCTGAAGCCGGTTATCTAGCCAAATCGATAGATATCCATGCCCAGAGAGCCATAGGTGAATCCGGTGTGCGCGAGGGCGAAGGCGCCGCCTGCGGCGCGGGCAAAGAACAGTGGCAGCAGGTGTTCGTCGCTTGGGTGGTTGCGCGCGGCCTGTGGTGCCAACTGGCGGTAGTGGTGCAATGTCTGCTCGTCGTCTGCCTGCAGCTTTTCCACTATCCAGTCACGGAAGTCCTTGGCCCAGGGCGTGATCACATCCGGGCCTGCGCGCCAGTCGAGCTCCCCGAGGTTGTGGGTGATGCTGCCGGAGCCGATGGGCAATATGCCTTGTGCGCGCAGTCCGGCAAGTGCCCGGCCTACACGGGTCTGCAGTTGCGGCCCGAGACGGCTGGGCAATGACAGTTGCACCATCGGGATATCCGCATCGGGATACATCAGCGAGAGTGGCACCCAGGCGCCATGATCGAATGGGCGCTGTGCGTCGAGTTCGGCTGGCAACCCCGCATCGTTGAGGCTCTGCGCTATCTCTCTCGCCAGATCCGGGGCGCCGGGTGCCGGATACTGCAGTTCGTAGAGTGCCGGTGGAAAACCACCAAAGTCATGCCAGGTTCTGGGATGTTCGCCTGCGGTCAGCAGTAACCGTTGGCTTTCCCAGTGCGCGGAAACCACCAGCAGCGCCTTTGGCCTGGGCAGCTCCGCAGCCAGTTTTGCCAGCGCCGGACCGCTGGCGCCAGGCTCCAGAGCCAGCATGGGAGAACCGTGGGAAATGAACAGTGAGGGCAGCATGAAGTTGGACTCCTGAAGTAGGATGTTGCCATCTTCGTTGCTGGACATATCGATATCCAGCATAAATTATTGAGCATTCCTATCGGATTACATGGAGGGTTATCAATGCACGAGGCATTCTGGCAGGACCGTTGGGCACGCAGTCAGATCGGTTTTCATCAGGAGAAAGTCAACGGCTACCTGCGCCGTCACTGGTCTGCTCTGGAGCTGCCTGCAACCTCGGCGGTGCTGGTGCCGCTGTGTGGCAAGAGCCTGGATCTGGCTTGGTTGGCTGAGCAGGGCCATAGGGTGATCGGTGTGGAGCTGGCCGAGCGCGCCGTGCAGGATTTCTTCGCCGAGCGCGATGTGCAGCCGCAGGTGTCGCAGCGTGGTGCATTCAAGGTTTATGGCGCGGGCAATCTGCAGATTCTCTGCGGCGACTTCTTCGCTCTGACTGACGAGGACGTTGCCGGTTGTCAGGCCTTCTATGACCGGGCGGCGTTGATTGCCTTGCCGCCCGAGATGCGTGAGCGCTACGTGGCTCACCTGCAGGCGATACTGCCCGCAGCCTGCCAAGGATTGCTGGTGACCCTGGTCTACGACCAGCTGCGCATGGATGGTCCGCCATTCTCGGTCGAAGATGCCGAGGTCGAGCGCCTCTTTGCCGAGGGCTGGACACTGCAGGAGGTCGAGCGCAAGGATGTACTGAGTGGTAATCCGCGTTTCGTCGAGAACCAGCTCCAGGCGGTGGATGAGGCGGTGTTTCACCTGACGCGCCGCTGATTCGGCCGAGCAATGAAAAAGGCGACCCTGGGGTCGCCTTTTCTTTTGCCGCTTTGGATCAGCCTCGGCGACGCAGCGCCTCGATACGGTCTTCCAGCGGCGGGTGGCTCATCAGCAGGCCGGCCAGGCCGTTCTTCAGGCCGCCGTTGATGCCGAAGGCGGTCAGGCTGTCGGGCATCTGCACCGGCACGCCCTGTTCGGCGCGCAGGCGTTGCAGTGCAGCGATCATCGAGTTGGTGCCGGCCAGGCGGGCGCCGGCTTCGTCGGCCTTGTACTCACGTTTGCGCGAGAACCACATGACGATGATGCTGGCCAGGATGCCCAGTACCAGCTCGGCGAAGATGGTCGCCACAAAGTAACCGATGCCGTGGCCTTCTTCGTTCTTCAGGATCGCCTTGTCGACGAAGTTGCCGAAGATGCGTGCGAAGAACATGACGAAGGTGTTTACCACGCCCTGGATCAGCGCCAGGGTGACCATGTCGCCGTTGGCCACGTGGCCGATCTCGTGGGCCAGTACGGCGCGCACTTCATCGGGCGAGAAGCGCTCCAGCAGGCCCTGGCTGACGGCGACCAGCGCGTCATTCTTGTTCCAGCCGGTGGCGAAGGCGTTGGACTCGTAGGCCGGGAAGATACCCACTTCCGGCATCTTGATGCCGGCTTCGCGGGACAGCTCCTCGACGGTCTGCAGCAGCCACTGTTCGTGACGGGTACGCGGCTGGGTGATGATCTCGGTGCCGGTGCTCATCTTCGCCATCCACTTGGACAGGAACAGCGACACCAGCGAGCCGGCGAAGCCGAACACGGCGCAGAAGATCAGCAGGCTACCGTGGTTCTGGCCCGTGAAGCGGTCGACCCCCAGCAGCTTAAGAGTGATGCTGGCGATAACCAGGACCGCCAGGTTGGTGGCCAGGAACAACATAATGCGCATCATGGTGTGAACAGACTCCTCACGGGAAAGACGTACGAGTAATGCCGGCTATATAAGGGCGCCCCCCTGGGGGTTTCAACCGCTGACTATTTCAAACTATGTCTCTTGACCCGGCAGAGTGCTCTCGAACAGCAGGCGGAGCAGGCGCGCAGTGCGCTCGCCGTGCTGCTGCGCCAGGGCTTCGCGCAGCTGGAACGCCAGGGTGGCGTGTACGCGGCGCACGCTGGGCGGCAGTACTTCGCCTTCGCGCAAGGCATGGGGAATAGAGCGCGACAGGCGCACGAAGCCTTTCTCGCTCAACACCGCCTGGTCCAGGGCATCGTAGGCGATGGTCGACTCGTAGCGCAGGTAGCCTTCTTCAGCCAGCCATAGCAGGGCGCCCAGGCAAGCCTGGTGACGCTTGCTGGGCAGGCCGAATTCGTCCGGCTCCTCGCGGCCGATCAGGTCTTCCACGTACAGCGCCATCTTGCGCGGGAAGGCCTGGTAGAGCATCAGCAGGCCACTGGCTGCATCCTTGTAGAAGTCGTCGATCTGCAGGTCCATGCTCACAACATCCTTGCTAGCAGAGGGGTCGGCAGCCAGGACAGTACATAGCCGATCACAGCCCAGGGCCAACCCGGTACGTAGGCCTTGCGACTGCGTTTCTCGATATGCTGGGCTATCAGGCGGGCACCTTTTTCTACGTCGATCAGAAAAGGTCTCGGGCCACCGTTCTGGTTGATCGGCGTGTCGATATAGCCCGGCATGAGAGTGGTGGTATCGATGGCGCTACCATACAACTCAAGCTCCAGCGATTGCATGTGAGAGATCAACCCCGCTTTGCTCGCCGAGTAGCCTGCTGAGCCAGGTAGGCCGCGTTTGCCAGCGACCGAGGCAATGGCAACCAGGTGGCCGTGACCTTGCTTGCGAAACAGCTCGGTGGCTGCGTCCAGGCAGGCGACAGCGCCAATAAGATTGGTTTCCAGCGTCTGTTGATAGCGTTCGAAGTGACCGCTACCTGCTTTGCCCGCAAGGCCAATGCCTGCGTTGGCAATCAGGCCATCCAGCCCGCCGAGAGCATCACGGGCCAGGCCGACAGCCCGCTGGCAGGCCGAATAGTCGGTTACGTCCAATGGCAGCACGATGACTTTGCGACCTTGTATCTGGCGAAGTTCGGCGGCCAACCGCTGTAGGCTGTCTTCGCGGCGAGCTGCGAGAGCCAGATCGTATCCTTTGCTCGCCAACTGACGAGCCAGCGCCTCACCGATGCCTGAGCTAGCGCCGGTAAGTAGGTAGCGTCTGGCCTGGGCCATATTGATTTCCTTTTACTGGCTGTAGCCCCTGAGGAAGTTGCCGATGCGGCCGATGGCTTGCTCCAGGTCATCGACGCGGGGCAGGGTGACCACGCGGAAGTGATCCGGCCATGGCCAGTTGAAGGCGGTGCCCTGGACGATCAGCAGCTTTTCCGAGAGCAGCAGGTCGAGGACGAACTTCTCGTCGTTGTGGATCGGGCAGACTTTCGGATCGATCTTGGGGAAGGCGTACAGCGCGCCCATGGGCTTGACGCAGCTGACGCCGGGAATGTCGTTGAGCCGTTCCCAGGCGCGGTTGCGCTGTTCCAGCAGGCGGCCGTTGGGCAGTACCAGGTCGTTGATGCTCTGGTAGCCGCCGAGGGCGGTCTGGATCGCGTGCTGGCTCGGTACGTTGGCGCACAGGCGCATGTTGGCCAGGATATCCAGGCCCTCGATGTAGCTCTGCGCCTTGTGCTTGGGCCCGGAGATGGCCACCCAGCCGGAACGGAAGCCGGCCACGCGGTAGCTCTTGGACAGGCCGTTGAAGGTCAGGCAGAGCACGTCCGGTGCCAGCGAGGCGGTGCTGATGTGCACGGCTTCGTCGTAGAGAATCTTGTCGTAGATTTCGTCGGAGAAGATCACCAGGTTGTGCTGGCGGGCCAACTCGACGATGTCCTGCAGCACTTCCTTGGAATACACCGCACCGGTGGGGTTGTTCGGGTTGATCAATACCAGCGCCTTGGTGTTCGGCGTGATCTTGGCGCGCATGTCGGCGATGTCGGGGAACCAGCCGGCCTGCTCGTCGCACAGGTAGTGCACCGGCTTGCCGCCGGACAGGGCCACGGCAGCGGTCCACAGCGGGTAGTCAGGCGCCGGGATCAGCACTTCGTCGCCATTATTGAGCAGCGCCTGCATGGCCATGACGATCAGCTCGGAGACGCCGTTGCCAAGGTAGATGTCCTCGATGCTGACGCCTTCGACCTGCTTCTGCTGGTAATACTGCATCACCGCCTTGCGCGCGCTGAACAGGCCCTTGGAGTCGCTGTAGCCCTGGGCGGTCGGCAGGTTGCGGATGACGTCCTGGAGGATTTCCTCCGGGGCTTCGAAACCGAACGGCGCCGGGTTGCCGATGTTCAGCTTGAGGATGCGATGGCCTTCCTCTTCCAGGCGTTTGGCGTGCTTGAGCACTGGCCCGCGGATGTCATAGCAGACGTTGGCGAGCTTGTTCGATTTGCTGACCTGCATGTAGGGGATCCCGATCGATGAAAAGCCCACTGAAGCACGCTGCAAAATTCTCCCTGCGGTGAATCTTGGCAGCCTGTAACGTGGGTGACAGACTGGGGTCGAATCATACGTGGCGACCTGATCGCGGCAAAGGTATCAGTCCGGCTTTTTTCTTGTCTGCGCGCCCACGCGGCGTTGCCTGTGCCCAAGCAATGGCCTGTTATTCGTGCACGCCGTGATCATGAGAATGAGTCTTCGCCACCGCTTGCCTGAATGCTGAAAGAGGAAACCTTCCCGTGAATAAAGTCGACAAACCCCTGGAAGCCTGGCGCGAAGAGCTGTCGCAGGAGCAATTTCACGTGTGCCGCCTGGGTGGCACGGAGCGGCCGTTCACTGGCGAGTACCACGACAGCAAGACGCCGGGTATCTACCATTGCGCGTGCTGCGGTGAGGCGCTGTTCGACTCGGATGCCAAGTACGACTCCGGCAGTGGCTGGCCGAGCTACTTTCAGCCGGTCAATGACGAGGTGATTGCCAGTCTCGATGATTTCAGTCATGGCATGCACCGTATCGAGGTCAAATGCGCCAAGTGCGACGCTCACCTGGGGCATGTGTTTCCCGATGGCCCACGTCCTACCGGGCTGCGTTACTGCATCAACTCGTTGTCGCTGAAGCTGGTACCGCGCGATTGAGCCTGTACGCCAGGCTCGATAGCGTCTGGCATGCGACTCAATCCGACCTGTCGCTGGTTTGGTGACTTTCTTCCAGTGCGTTGCAGGCGCGCTGGATCATGTCTTCGGTGATGGGCACTTCGCGGCCTTCACCGTCGATGATGAAGCCCCCGACTGGCAATTGCTGGGCGGCTGCGTTGGGGCGTTGGGCGGCGTGGTCTTGCAAGCTCATGGCCTGTCTCCTCATCAGTGATGCGCGCCATTCTAGAAGTGCCAGATGAAGGCACGGTGACATCTGCGGCGGCGGAACTCCGTCACTAAACACATTGCAAAAATCGTGAAGCAGGCTGCGTGCCAGCCTGTGTGGAATGAGGAATACATGGGGCGTTTTCATATTGGTCTGATCATCAATCCACTGGCTGGGCTGGGTGGGCCTGCAGCTTTCAAAGGGAGTGATGGCATGGCTGAACAGGCACTGGCGCTGGGTGTCGGGGCGCAAGCTGCGCAGCGCACACGCACCGCGCTGGAGCAACTGCTGGCATTGCGCGAGCGTATCGAGTTTGTCAGCTACCCTGGCCCCATGGGCGGTGATCTGTTGGCGCAGATGGGCTTCGAGCATCGCCTGCTGGGAGCGCTTGATGCGCAGCCGACCACTGCCGAGGATACTCGCTGTGCCGTGCAGCAACTGCAGGATGCCGGCGTGGCGCTGATCCTCTTTGCCGGCGGTGATGGGACGGCGCGCGATGTCTGCGCGGTGGTGAGGGAAGGGCAGCCGGTGTTGGGCATTCCCGCTGGAGTGAAGATTCAGTCCGGTGTTTATGCCATCAGCCCGCGTGCCGCGGGCGAGCTGACTGCGCGCCTGGTTGAAGGTGGCCTGGTGCGCTTGGCCAGTGGTGAAGTACGCGATATCGATGAAAGCGCCTTGCGAGAGGGGCGCGTTACCGCCCGCTGGTACGGCGAGCTGTGCGTGCCGCAGGAGGGCGGCTACCTGCAGGCGGTCAAGCAGGGTGGCATGGAGTCCGAAGAGCTGGTGCTGGCCGATCTGGCCGCCTGGCTGGAAGTGGAGTGGGAGCCTGGCGTGCGTTATGTCTTCGGCCCTGGGTCGACTCTGCATGGTCTGGCGCAGAGCCTGGGCTTGGAAACCACGCTACTCGGCGTGGACGTGATCGAGGATGGTCGCGTGATCGCCCGCGACGTCAACGAAGCCGAACTGTTCGCTCTGGTCGCCGGACATCCCGCCTACGTCCTGGTGACCGCTATTGGCGGTCAGGGGCATATCATCGGTCGTGGCAATCAGCAGATCAGTCCGCGTGTATTGCGTGCGGTAGGCCTGGAACGTCTGCGAGTGGTCGCCACCAAACGCAAACTGAGCACGCTGGAGGGCCGCCCGCTGCTGGTCGATAGCGGTGATGTGGCGCTGGACGATGTTTTTCCCGATGCCATAAGGGTATGGGCGGGCTACAAGGAAGAATTGCTCTATCCCCTCAGTCGATAGGAGATCGAAATGCGGGTAGTTATCGCACTGCTGATTGGGTCGTTGGCATTCGCCGCGCAAGCCATAGAAGCTGACAAATTGGTGCTGGATGCACGCAAGCAGGTGGGCGTCACGTTGAGTTACGATCCGGCCTATCGGCGCCTGAGCTACCCGGGTGGCGACGTACCCATGACCACCGGAGTCTGCACCGATGTGGTGATTCGGGCGTTGCGCCAGCAGGGACTGGATCTGCAAGAGGCCGTGCACCGCGACATGCGCAGCAACTTCGCGGTGTACCCGCAGAACTGGGGGCTGAAGCGGGCGGACAGCAATATCGACCATCGCCGCGTGCCGAACCTGATGACCTGGTTCGCGCGCCAGGGCTGGTCCTTGCCAGTCAGCCGGGAGGCAAGCGCCTACGCAGCTGGTGACATCGTCACCTGGGATCTGGGGCGTGGGCTCACCCATATCGGTGTCGTCAGTGACCGCCAGGCGCCAGGTGATGTGCCGCTGGTGCTGCACAACATCGGCCGTGGCACGCAGGAAGAGGACATTCTGTTCGCCTTCCGTATCACCGGCCATTATCGCCCGCTGGCGCAACAGGCGAGTGCCGAGCGATGACGCAGGCTCATCTACCGCCAGGTTTGGCCGCCGGAGAGCGCGTCGTGCTGTTCGATGGCGTCTGCACGTTGTGCAACGGCTGGGCGAAGTTCCTCATCCGTCATGACCCTGAGCGACGCTTTCGCCTGGCCTCGGTGCAGTCCGCGCAGGGCCAGGCGTTGTTGGCCTGGTATGGCCTGCCGACCGATCACTTCGACACCATGGCGCTGATCGACGAGCAGGGCCTGCACGTGCGCTCATCCGCGCTGCTGCGCATTCTCGCCAAGCTGCCCTGGCCATGGCGAGGGTTGCGCTGGCTACGCCTGGTACCCAGGCCGCTGCGTGACTGGTGCTATGACCGGATTGCGCTGAATCGCTACCGCCTGTTCGGCCGCCATGATGTCTGTTTGTTGCCTGCGGCCGATCATGCCGAGCGTTTCCTGCATGACTGAGTCGCGCCTGGCGCCGATCGCCTGGTTCGCGCGCCTGGCCCTGGCGCAGGTGTTCATCTGGCATGGGCTGGCGCCGAAGATCCTCTGGCTCAGCCCCGACGAGGTGGCGATGATCGGCGCCCATGGGCTCCCTGATCACCCACTGTTCGCGCCAGAACTGATCGCCCGTATCGGCGGTGTGTTCGAGATACTGCTGGGTATCGTCCTGCTGACGATGCGCCGCCAGCGCTGGCCGTTGCTGGTTGCCGGTGTGGCATTGCTGGTGCTGCTGCTTGATGTCGTGCTGCTCAGCCCCCATCTGTTGATTCAGGCGTTCAATCCGCTTTCCACCAACCTGGCTGCGCTGGCTTTGTGCGCAGTGGCTTGGTTGGCCGAAGCCCCCTCAGCTGCTGACTCCTGAGACTGGTCATGACATCAATGCTTTCTTCTCGCCAGCGTGGCGCCATACGCCTGGCCTGGCGCTTCATCGCGCCCTACCGCAGCCGGGTGCTGGGCGCACTGCTGGCGCTGCTGTTCACGGCGGCCATCACCCTGTCCATGGGGCAGGGCATCAAGCTGCTGGTGGATCAGGGCCTGGCTACGCAATCGCCGGCCGCGCTGCGTCACTCCCTGCTGCTGTTCTTCGTGCTGGTACTGGCCCTGGCCGTGGGTACCTTCACACGTTTCTATCTGGTGTCGTGGATCGGCGAGCGGGTGGTCGCCGACATCCGTCGGCGGGTGTTCGATCATCTGATCGAGTTGCACCCCGGCTTCTACGAAAGCAACCGCAGCTCGGAAATTCAATCACGCCTGACCGCCGATACCACCTTGCTGCAGTCGGTGATCGGCTCGTCACTGTCGATGGCACTGCGCAACCTGATCATGCTCATCGGCGGCGGCATCCTGCTGGTGGTGACCAACCCCAAGCTCAGCGGCATCGTGCTGCTGGCCTTGCCGCTGGTGGTGGCGCCCATTCTGCTGTTCGGGCGACGTGTACGGGCGCTGTCACGGCAGAGTCAGGATCGCGTGGCCGATGTCGGCAGTTACGTCGGCGAGGTGCTGGGGCAGATCAAGACCGTACAGGCCTACAACCACCAGGACGAAGACAAACGGCGTTTCGGTGAGTCCGCCGAGGCAGCTTTTGACGTTGCACGCAAGCGCATCGCCCAGCGCTCCTGGCTGATCACGGTGGTGATCGTGCTGGTGCTCGGTGCGGTAGGGGTGATGCTCTGGGTCGGCGGCATGGATGTCATCGCCGGGCGTATCTCCGGTGGCGAGCTGGCTGCATTCGTGTTCTACAGCCTGATCGTCGGCTCGTCCTTCGGTACGCTGAGCGAGGTGATCGGGGAACTGCAGCGCGCGGCCGGGGCGGCCGAACGTATCGGCGAACTGTTGCGTTCGCGCAACGCCATCGTCGCGCCAGAGCAGCCCCTACATCTGCCGCAGCCAGTGCAGGGGCGCATCGACCTGCAGGCTGTACGTTTCGCCTATCCCTCGCGTCTGGACAGCTACGCAATCGACGGGATCGACCTGCAGGTGGAGGCCGGTGAAACGCTGGCGTTGGTCGGGCCTTCCGGTGCGGGCAAGTCGACCCTGTTCGATCTGTTGCTGCGCTTCTTCGAC
Organism: Pseudomonas pichavaramensis; assembly: GCF_050473265.1. Classification (NCBI taxonomy): domain Bacteria; kingdom Pseudomonadati; phylum Pseudomonadota; class Gammaproteobacteria; order Pseudomonadales; family Pseudomonadaceae; genus Pseudomonas; species Pseudomonas pichavaramensis. The sequence continues at coordinate 190,926 of NZ_JBJKFJ010000004.1, forward strand.
CCGCAGCAAGGGCGAATCCTCATTGATGGGGTGGCAGTCGATCAGCTCGACCCGCGTGAGCTGCGCGCGAGCTTCGCCCTGGTATCGCAGAACCCGGCGCTGTTCTTTGGCTCGGTCGAGGACAACATTCGTTATGGCCGTCTTGATGCCAGTCAGGCCGAGGTCGAAGCCGCTGCCCGCGCCGCGCACGCCCATGAATTCATCCAGCGCCTGCCCCAGGGCTATCAGACTCAACTCGGTGAAGCAGGGCTGGGGCTGTCTGGTGGGCAGCGTCAGCGTCTGGCGATTGCTCGGGCGTTATTGGCCGATGCGCCGATTCTGCTGCTGGACGAGGCGACCAGCGCGTTGGATGCCGAAAGCGAACATCTGATCCAGCAGGCCTTGCCGTCGCTGATGGCCGGGCGTACGACGCTGGTGATCGCGCATCGTCTGGCCACGGTGAAACAGGCTGATCGCATTGCGGTAATCGAGCATGGGCGCTTGGCTGCGGTTGGTCGTCATGCCGAGTTGATCGAGACCAGCCCGCTCTATGCGCGGTTGGCAGAGCTGCAATTCGGTAACTAGTCAGGCCGCTGAAAAACGTAGGAGGCTTTTAGCTCTTGGGCTTGATGGTGGCAGCGGCACCAGCCGAGGCGATGATGATGGCGCCTACGGCCAGCCACTGCCCCCAGAGCAGTTTCTCGCCGAGAAATGCCAGGCCGCACATCGCGGCTACCGCTGGTTCCAGGCTCATCAACACACTGAAGGTGCGTGCTGGCAGGCGTGTCAGGGCAACCATTTCCAGGCTGTAGGGCAATGCTGAGGACATTACGGCCACGCCTAGCGCGATTGGCAGCAGATCGACACTGATCAGCTCGCCCCCGGTGTGCCACAGGCCAATAGGCAGCACCAGTAGCGCTGCGACCCAGGTGCCCAGGGCGACGGTGTGGCGGCCATGCTGGGCGCCTGCTTTCTGCCCGAAGATGATGTACAGCGCCCAGCACACACCTGCGCCAAGTGCGAGGGCGGCGCCCAATGGGTCGATAGCGCTTTGCGTTGCAGCGGTGGGCAGGAGCATCCACAGGCCGGCGACGGCTAGCACCACCCAGACGAAATCCAGCACACGTCGCGAGGAAAACAGTGCCAGCGCCAACGGACCGGTGAATTCCAGTGCTACGGCGATGCCCAGCGGGATGCTCTGCAGCGACATGTAGAACAGCAGGTTCATGCTGCCGAGCGCGAGGCCGTAAGCAAGCAGAGCATGACATTTGCGCAGCTCCAGCTTCGCTCTCCAGGGTTGCATAACCAGCGACAGGATGATCGCGCCGAGTACCAGGCGCAGGGTCGTGGTGCCCTCGGCCCCGACCAGCGGGAACAGGTTCTTGGCCAGCGATGCGCCGCTCTGAATCGAGACCATGGCCACCACGAGCAGGGCAATGGGAACGAGTATGGCGGTGCGTGGCATGAGCAGGTCCTGAGTGATGGGCAACGAAAAAACCGGCCGCTGGGGCCGGTTCTGCAACGCGATACGGCTTAGTGGTATTCGCAGAGGTAGGCGGTATCCACGGCGACTTTCAGCTGAAACTTGCTGTTGGCTTCGACGGTGAACTGGCTGCCGGCCTCATAGGTGGTCCAGCTGTCGCTGCCCGGCAGTTTGACGGTCAAGGCGCCGGCCACGACGTGCATCACTTCCAGCTGGCTGGTGCCGAACTCGTATTCGCCCGGGGCCATCACGCCGAGGGTGGCCGGACCTTCAGCCGTGCTGAAACCGATGGATTTGACGGTGCCGTCGAAGTACTCGTTGACCTTGAACATCTGCGATTCCTCGGAAAGGGGTGGAATAAATTGCGGGGAGCCATTTCAACGTCGCGTAGCGACGTGGCCGCCACGGATGGCAGGCCATAAAAGGGGCGCCAGTATGCCCAAGCGCCTTTTTTTCGTCATCACCCTTTGATGGGGAGTATCAGCGGCAGCAGGCGAGCGGTGTTGCGGGCATCTTCCAGGGCGCGATGCTGCTGCCCCTGGAACTGCATGCCGGCCAGCTGCAATGCGCTGTGCAGACCAACCGGGCGTTGCAGTTGGCGTGCCTTGGCGAAGGCCTGCTTGAGGTTCAGGTGCGGGACATCGTTCAACAAGCTGTGCAACTGGTGCTGCTGCCACTCCTGTTGCAGCTGGCGGCGGTCGTAATCGCCCCAGCTGCTCCAGCCGACCAGGCGCGGTGCATGTTGCGTCAACCAGCGCTCGAACTGCGCCCAGACCTGGGGCAGTGGCGCGGCCCCATCGACATCGGCTTGGGAAATGTGGGTGAGTTGGCGGCAGAAGTCAGTCAGGCACGGCCGCCTTTGTGGTTTGACGATGCGCTGGAAGTGATCGCGTTCGTGACCATCCGCGCCAACCAGGCTGGCGCCGATCTCGATGATTTCCATTTCTTCCATTGGCCAGCCGCCTTCATCGGTGGTGGCTTCCAGATCGATGACCAACCAATGTCCCATTGGCGCTCCTTACCATCATGATGCCCTGTCTGGGCTGATCCGCTGGCAGTATGTAAGGCCTTTTCGGCCAGAGCAAACCTCATGTTAGGCTCTGCGGCCTATGTCCTACGGAGGTTGTCATGGCAAAGGTCGCATTTATCGGTCTGGGTGTTATGGGGTATCCGATGGCCGGGCATCTGGCTCGCAACGGGCATCAGGTCACGGTCTATAACCGCTCCCCGGGCAAGGCCGAGCAATGGCTGGGCGAATACGCAGGCAATAGCGCATCGACGCCGCGCGAGGCTGCGCTGGGTGCTGAGCTGGTGATGTGTTGCGTAGGCAATGACGACGATCTGCGTAGCGTGGTCCTGGGCGAGCAGGGCGCTTTCGCCGGCATGGCGCCTGGCGCGATTCTGGTCGACCACACCACTGCTTCGGCTGATGTTGCCCGTGAGCTCGCGGCTGTCGCTGCCGAACGTGGTCTGGGCTTTCTCGATGCGCCGGTGTCTGGTGGTCAGGCCGGTGCCGTCAATGGCGTGCTGACGGTGATGGTCGGTGGCGAGGCTGAGGCTTATGCCGTGGCAGAGCCGGTCATCCAGGGTTACGCGCGGATGATGCGTCTGATGGGCCCTGCGGGCAGCGGCCAGCTGAGCAAGATGGTCAATCAGATCTGTATTGCCGGGCTGGTTCAGGGGCTGTCGGAGGCGCTGAATTTTGCTCAGTGCGCCGGTCTCGACGGAGAGGCGGTAGTTGATGTGATCAGCAAAGGGGCGGCGCAGTCCTGGCAGATGGAAAATCGCTACAAGACCATGCTGGCTGGCGAGTTCGACTTCGGCTTCGCCGTCGACTGGATGCGCAAGGACTTGTCGATCCTGCTTGAGGAGGGACGCCGCAACGGTGCTCAACTGCCGGTGACGGCCCTGGTCGACCAGTTTTACGCTGACGTGCAAGGCATGGGTGGTGGACGCTGGGACACCTCCAGCCTGCTGGCGCGCTTGCAGCGTAACCGCTGATAACCAAAGATCTCGACGGGCGGGGCGTGTCTCATTAGGATCGCGCCGTTCGTTCCGTGTCGTCGAGGTTTTCCATGGAGTGCCGTGCCGGTTGTGGTGCCTGCTGCATCGCACCTTCTATCAGTTCGCCCATCCCCGGTATGCCTGAAGGCAAGCCGGCAGGGGTGCGCTGCATTCATCTTTCCGTTGGCTATCTCTGCGCCCTGTTCGGGCGAGCGGAACGGCCTGCGGTGTGCGGGGGCTTCAAGGCTGAAGAGCAACTATGCGGCGAGAGTCGGGATGAAGCTATCCGCATGCTGGGCTGGCTGGAGCAGGCGACAGCTTGAAGAAGTGAACCCGGCTTCCGCTTGCACGGTCAAAACGCGAACATTATTCAGGGTACAGGTCCGAACATGATGCGTATGTCCCTATTGGTCGCGGTGCTGTGTGCGAGCACTGCAAATGCTGCCGAGCGGCAGTGGCAACTGGAGCGTGACGAGGATGGCGTGAAGGTCTATCTCGCTGATGTGCCCGGCTCCAAGTACAAGGCCTATCGCGGTGTGGTGACTATCGATGCAGATGTGGCTGCCGTGCAGGCTGCACAAGAGGATGTCGAGGGTTCCTGTGCCTGGATATTCAGTTGTCAGCAACAGCGCTTGCTCAAGAGCGAGGGTGATGTAAGCGAGGTGTATACACGCTTCGAAATGCCCTGGCCGGTCAAGGCGCGGGACTCGGTGATAGAAGTGACGACACGCATTGAGGCCGATGGCGCTGTCACGCGCTTGCTCAAGGCCCGGCCGCAGGGCTTGCCGGAGAATAGTGACTTTGTGCGGGTGCAGCGGGTCGAGGGTCTCTGGCACTTGCAGCCGCAGGGTGAGGGGAGGGTGGAAGTGACCTACGAGGTGCATACCGAACCGGGCGGCAGCGTTCCCTCATGGCTGGCCAACAGTTTCGTCGTTGACGCGCCATTGCAGACGTTGCAGGGCTTGCGTGCCCAGGTCGAAGGGCGCTGAGCTGAGAGTGGGGTAAAGAAAATAAAAAAGGCTGCCGATTGGCAGCCTTTTTCGTTTTGCGCCGCTCTGTGTCAGCCGCGGTCGGCCGGCAGGTCACGCTGCTCGTAACCGGTGTACAGCTGGCGCGGGCGGCCAATCTTGTACGGGCCGGAGAGCATTTCCTTCCAGTGGCTGATCCAGCCGACGGTACGCGCCAGGGCGAATATCACGGTGAACATGCTGGTCGGAATGCCGATGGCCTTGAGGATGATGCCCGAGTAGAAGTCCACGTTCGGGTAGAGGTTACGCTCCTTGAAGTAAGGATCGTTACGCGCGATCTCGTCGAGCTTCATGGCCAGTTCCAGCTGCGGGTCGTTGATGCCCAGTTCGGCCAGTACTTCGTCGCAGGTCTGCTTCATGACCTTGGCGCGTGGGTCGAAGTTCTTGTAGACGCGGTGACCGAAGCCCATGAGCTTGAACGGATCGTCCTTGTCCTTGGCCTTGGCGATGAACTTGTCGATGTTCGACACGTCACCGATTTCGTCCAGCATGGCCAGTACGGCTTCGTTCGCACCGCCGTGCGCCGGGCCCCAGAGGGCGGCGATACCGGCTGCGATACAGGCGAACGGGTTGGCGCCCGAGGAACCTGCCAGGCGTACGGTGGAGGTGGAGGCATTCTGCTCGTGGTCGGCATGGAGGATGAAGATCTTGTCCATGGCCTTGGCCAGCACCGGGCTGATCGGTTTGATCTCGCACGGGGTGTTGAACATCATGTGCAGGAAGTTTTCCGCGTAGTTCAGGTCGTTACGCGGGTACATCATGGGCTGGCCCATGGAGTACTTGTAGGTCATCGCGGCAATGGTCGGCATCTTGGCGACCAGGCGCATGGCGGACACTTCACGGTGCTGCGGATTCTTGATGTCCAGCGAGTCGTGATAGAAGGCGGACAGGGCGCCGACTACGCCGCACATGATGGCCATCGGGTGGGCGTCACGGCGGAAACCGTTGAAGAAGGTCTTCAGCTGCTCATGAACCATGGTGTGGTTCTTGATGGTGCTGACGAATTTGGCCTTCTCTTCCTTGCTCGGCAGTTCGCCATTGAGCAGCAGGTAGCAGGTTTCCAGGTAGTCGGATTGCTCGGCCAGTTGCTCGATCGGGTAGCCGCGGTGCAGCAGGATCCCTTTATCGCCGTCGATATAGGTGATCTTCGACTCGCAAGAGGCGGTCGACATGAAACCAGGATCAAATGTGAACCGACCCGTGGCGGTCAGGCTCCGCACATCAATTACATCGGGACCAACAGTGCCGGTCAGAACGGGCAGTTCGACGGGGGCATTGCCCTCGATGATCAACTGCGCTTTTTTGTCAGCCATATGTGGCCTCCTAGTTATGCTTGAAGTCATCAGACGACCCCCCACGCAGGGCCCGCACCACTATAGTGGGATAAATCCTAAAGTCAATTTGCGAGAACCTAGGTAGTAGAAGGGTTTAGGCGGGGTTTTCAATGAAAAAAGGCCGCTATTTACGCCTTTTATTTAAAGGCTGCAATGCGCTTTTTGGGGTAGGGCATTGCATTGTCATTAGTCTGCTAACTGTCTATACTCTGCGCCCGACCGCTGGGGGTTTAGCCGCCCTGTATAGGCGGTCGTCACTCCTTGGGTGATGGGTACCTGACCAGTGCACTTCCCAACAACTTTGCCCTGAAGTTTAGGGGCTCTCAGTGTGATAAAAAGCCGTGAATAGCCAACGACCTGTAAACCTAGACCTTAGGACTATCAAGCTCCCAGTCACCGCTTACACCTCCATTCTTCACCGTATCTCCGGTGTCATCCTCTTTGTCGGTATCGCCATTCTGCTGTTCGGTCTCGACAAGTCGCTGACGTCCGAGGAGGGCTTCGCCCAGGTGAAGGAATGCCTGACCAGTCCGCTGGCCAAGTTCGTGATCTGGGGTCTTCTGTCCGCTCTGCTGTACCACCTGGTGGCCGGTGTGCGCCACTTGATCATGGACGTGGGCATCGGTGAGACGCTGGAAGGCGGCAAGCTGGGCTCGAAAATTGTCATCGCTGTTGCTGCGATCGTGATCGTGCTGCTGGGGGTATGGATATGGTAACTAATGTCACCAACTTCTCGCGTTCGGGCCTCTATGACTGGATGGCGCAACGCGTTTCTGCGGTCGTTCTCGCGGCTTACACGCTGTTTCTGCTGGGCTATGTGATCTGCAATCCGGGCATGGGCTACGCCGAATGGCACGGCCTGTTCTCCAATACCGCAATGCGCATCTTCAGTCTGCTGGCGCTGGTTGCACTCAGTGTGCACGCCTGGGTCGGCATGTGGACCATCTCCACTGACTACCTGACGCCGATGGCGCTGGGCAAGTCGGCGACCGTTGTGCGTTTCCTGTTCCAGGCTGCGTGTGGCATTGCCATGTTCGCGTTTTTCGTCTGGGGCGTGCAGATTCTGTGGGGTTTCTGATTCATGGCTAGCATCCGTACTCTTTCTTATGACGCCATCATCGTAGGTGGCGGCGGCGCAGGTATGCGCGCTGCGCTGCAATTGGCTCAGGGCGGCCACAAGACCGCCGTGGTCACCAAGGTGTTCCCGACCCGTTCGCACACCGTATCCGCTCAGGGTGGCATCACCTGCGCCATCGCGTCGGCCGACCCGAACGATGACTGGCGCTGGCACATGTACGATACCGTCAAGGGTTCCGACTACATCGGAGACCAGGACGCTATCGAATACATGTGTTCCGTGGGCCCGGAAGCCGTGTTCGAGCTCGAGCACATGGGTCTGCCGTTCTCCCGTACCGAGCAAGGCCGCATCTACCAGCGTCCGTTCGGTGGTCAGTCCAAGGGCCCGGAGAACCCGACCCAGGCTGCCCGTACCTGTGCCGCGGCTGACCGTACCGGTCACGCCCTGCTGCACACCCTGTATCAGGCCAACCTGAAAGCCGGTACCTCGTTCCTCAACGAGTGGTACGCCGTTGACCTGGTGAAGAACCAGGACGGCGCCATCGTCGGTGTCATCGCCATCTGCATCGAGACAGGCGAGACCGTCTACATCCGTTCCAAGGCCGTGGTTCTGGCCACTGGCGGTGCCGGCCGTATCTACGCCTCCACCACCAACGCCCTGATCAACACCGGTGACGGCGTGGGCATGGCCCTGCGTGCCGGCGTGCCGGTGCAGGACATCGAAATGTGGCAGTTCCACCCGACCGGTATCGCCGGCGCTGGTGTGCTGGTCACTGAAGGCTGCCGTGGTGAGGGTGGTTACCTGATCAACGCCCATGGCGAGCGCTTCATGGAGCGTTACGCTCCGAACGCCAAAGACCTGGCCGGTCGCGACGTGGTTGCCCGTTCCATGGTCAAGGAAGTCATCGCCGGCAACGGCGTGGGCCCGAACAAGGACCACGTACTGCTGAAGCTCGACCACCTCGGCGAAGAAGTGCTGCACAGCCGTCTGCCGGGCATCTGCGAACTGTCCAAGACCTTCGCTCACGTCGACCCGGTGGTTGCGCCGATTCCGGTTATCCCGACCTGCCACTACATGATGGGCGGCATCGCCACCAACATTCATGGTCAGGCCATCACCCAGGACGCCACCGGCAACGACAAGATCATCGAAGGTCTGTTCGCGGTAGGTGAAGTGGCTTGCGTATCGGTACACGGTGCCAACCGTCTGGGCGGCAACTCGCTGCTCGACCTGGTGGTATTCGGCCGCGCTGCCGGTCTGCACCTGGAAAAAGCCCTCAAGGAGGGTGTCGAAACCCGCGGTGCCAGCGAGACCGACATCGAGCAGTCGCTGGCGCGTCTGTCCGGCGTCAACGAGCGCACCACTGGTGAAGACGTTGCCCCGCTCAAGCGTGAGCTGCAGCAGTGCATGCAGAACTACTTCGGCGTGTTCCGTACTGGCGAATACATGCAGAAGGGTATCGCTCAGCTGGCCGACCTGCGCGAGCGCATCGCCAAGGTCAAGATTGCCGACAAGAGCCAGGCCTTCAACACCGCGCGTATCGAAGCGCTGGAACTGCAGAACCTGCTCGAAGTGGCTGAAGCGACCGCCATCGCTGCCGAAACCCGCAAGGAGTCCCGTGGTGCTCACGCTCGTGAGGACTTCGAAGAGCGTGACGACCAGAACTGGCTGTGCCACTCGCTCTACTTCCCGGGCGAGAAGCGCGTAACCAAGCGTGACGTCAACTTCGCGCCGAAGACCGTTCCGGCGTTTGAACCCAAGGTTCGGACTTATTAAGGGTGACCGATATGTTGCAAGTCAGTGTTTATCGCTACAACCCGGAGAAGGACGCTGCGCCCTTCATGCAGGACTTCCAGGTTGATACGCACGGCAAGGACATCATGGTCCTCGACGTGCTGGCGCTGATCAAGGAGCAGGACGAGGGTTTCTCCTATCGTCGCTCCTGCCGCGAAGGCGTTTGCGGCTCCGATGGCATGAACATCAACGGCAAGAATGGCCTGGCCTGTATCACTCCGCTGTCCGCTGCCGGGCTCAAGGGTGGCAAGCTGGTGATCCGTCCGCTGCCGGGTCTGCCGGTCATTCGTGACCTGGTGGTTGATATGAGCATCTTCTACAAGCAGTACGAGAAGGTGCAGCCGTTCCTGCAGAACGATACGCCGGCTCCGGCCATCGAGCGTCTGCAGAGCCCGGCTGATCGCGAGAAGATCGACGGTCTGTACGAGTGCATCCTGTGCGCTTGCTGCTCGACCAGCTGCCCGTCCTTCTGGTGGAACCCCGACAAGTTCCTCGGTCCCGCTGCGCTGCTGCAGGCCTACCGTTTCCTGGCCGACAGCCGCGACACCAAGACCACCGAACGTCTGGCTTCGCTGGATGACCCGTTCAGCGTATTCCGCTGCCGCGGCATCATGAACTGCGTGAATGTTTGCCCGAAAGGTCTGAACCCGACCAAGGCCATCGGTCACGTACGCAACATGCTGCTGCAGAGCGGTACCTGATTCGCAAGTTGCTATACCTGTAACACCTGCGAGTCCGGCTCAGGGCTGGCCTCGCAGTAAAGCCAGAGCCGCAGCCCACAAAGCCGCGGCTCATACTCGAAAAATATGACGACCAGCAGGGGCATCCGGGCTGGTACCCGGACTATCTGCGGGAACCCAAGTGGCTTTATCGGAGTCGCAGCATCATGACTTTTGATCGGGCCATGCGGATTTCACGCCGGTGGTGTCCCCTTACCGAGGGTGACCAAGCATGCAAGAAAGCGTGATGCAGCGCATGTGGGACAGTGCCCACCTATCCGGTGGCAACGCTGCCTACGTGGAAGAGCTCTACGAGCTCTACCTGCACGATCCCAACGCTGTGCCAGAAGAGTGGCGCACTTACTTCCAGAAGCTACCGACCGACGGCAGTACTGCCACGGACGTATCGCACTCGACCATTCGAGATCACTTCATCCTGCTCGCCAAGAATGCGCGTCGTGCTCAGCCGGTTTCCGCCGGGGCCGTCAGCAGCGAGCATGAGAAGAAGCAGGTGGAAGTGCTGCGCCTGATCCAGGCCTACCGCATGCGTGGCCATCAGGCTGCCCAGCTCGATCCCTTGGGTCTGTGGGTTCGTACTGCGCCGTCTGATCTGTCGATCAACCACTATGGTTTGACCGATGCTGACCTGGACACCACTTTCCGCACCGGCGAACTGTACATCGGCAAAGAAGAAGCAACGCTACGCGAAATTCGCGATGCGCTGCAGCAGACATATTGTCGCACCATCGGTGCCGAGTTCACCCATATCGTCGATTCCGGCCAGCGCAACTGGTTTGCCCAGCGCCTGGAAAGCGTGCGTGGTCGTCCGCAGTTTTCCGCCGAGGTGCAGGCGCACGTGCTCGAGCGCGTGACCGCTGCCGAAGGTCTGGAAAAATACCTGGGCACCAAGTACCCGGGCACCAAGCGTTTCGGTCTGGAAGGCGGCGAGAGTCTGATCCCGCTGCTGGACGAAATCATCCAGCGTTCCGGGTCCTACGGCACCAAGGAAATCGTTATCGGCATGGCCCACCGCGGCCGCCTCAACGTTCTGGTCAACACCTTCGGCAAGAACCCGCGCGACCTGTTCGACGAGTTCGAAGGCAAGAAGACCGAGGGCCTGTCCTCCGGTGACGTGAAATATCACCAGGGCTTCTCGTCCAACGTGATGACCCAGGGTGGCGAAGTGCACCTGGCGTTGGCGTTCAACCCGTCGCACCTGGAAATCGTCTCTCCAGTGGTCGAGGGTTCGGTACGTGCTCGTCAGGACCGTCGCAGCGACGCTTCGGGTGACAAGGTACTGCCGATTTCCATCCACGGTGACGCGGCCTTCGCCGGTCAGGGTGTGGTCATGGAAACCTTCCAGATGTCGCAGACCCGCGGCTACAAGACTGGCGGCACCATCCATATCGTGATCAACAACCAGGTAGGCTTCACCACCAGCCGTCCGGAAGATGCGCGCTCCACCGAGTACGCTACCGACGTGGCGAAGATGATCCAGGCGCCGATCTTCCATGTGAATGGCGATGATCCGGAAGCCGTACTGTTCGTCACCCAGCTGGCTGTCGACTACCGCATGCAGTACAAGCGCGATGTGGTCATCGACCTGGTCTGCTACCGTCGTCGCGGCCACAACGAGGCCGACGAGCCGAGTGGTACTCAGCCGCTGATGTATCAGCAGATCTCCAAGCAGCGCACCACCCGTGAACTGTATGCCGACTCCCTGGTCGCGGCCGGGGCACAGAGCAGTGATGAGGTGCAGGCCAAGATCGACGATTACCGTACTGCGCTGGATAACGGTCAGCACGTGGTCAAGAGCCTGGTCAAGGAACCCAACAAGGAGCTGTTCGTCGACTGGCGTCCGTATCTGGGCCACGCCTGGACCGCGCGTCACGACACCCGCTTCGATCTGAAGACCCTGCAGGATCTGTCCTCCAAGCTGCTGGAAATTCCAGAAGGCTTCGTCGTTCAGCGTCAGGTCTCGAAGATTCTCGAAGATCGTCAGAAGATGGGCGCCGGTGGCTTGCCGATCAACTGGGGCTTCGCCGAGACCATGGCTTACGCCACCCTGCTGGTCGAAGGTCACCCGATCCGTATGACCGGTCAGGACATCGGTCGTGGCACCTTCTCGCACCGCCACGCGGTGCTGCACAACCAGAAGGACGCCAGCGCCTACGTTCCGCTGAAGAACCTGTACGAGGGTCAGCCGCAGTTCGAGCTGTACGACTCCTACCTCTCCGAGGAAGCAGTACTGGCCTTCGAGTACGGTTACTCCACCACCACGCCGAATGCGCTGGTGATCTGGGAAGCGCAGTTCGGTGACTTCGCCAACGGTGCCCAGGTGGTGTTCGACCAGTTCATCTCCAGTGGTGAAACCAAGTGGGGCCGCCTCTGTGGTCTGACCGTTCTGTTGCCGCATGGCTATGAAGGGCAGGGGCCTGAGCACAGCTCGGCGCGTCTGGAGCGTTATCTGCAGCTGTGCGCAGAGCACAACATGCAGGTGTGCGTGCCGACCACCCCGGCTCAGGTCTACCACATGCTGCGCCGTCAGGTGATCCGTCCGCTGCGTAAGCCGCTGGTCGTGCTGACGCCGAAGTCGCTGCTGCGCCACAAGCTGGCCATCTCGACTCTGGACGATCTGGCCGAAGGCTCGTTCCAGACCGTTATTCCAGAAATCGACGCTCTCGATCCGAAGAAGGTCGAGCGCGTGGTGTTGTGCAGCGGCAAGGTCTACTACGACCTGCTGGAGAAGCGCCGTGCCGAGAACCGCGAAGACATCGCCATCGTGCGTATCGAGCAGCTCTATCCGTTCCCGGAAGACGATCTGGCCGAAGTTCTGTCGCAGTACAAGAACCTCAAGCACATCGTCTGGTGTCAGGAAGAGCCGATGAACCAGGGCGCCTGGTACTGCAGTCAGCATCACATGCGTCGCGTCGCCACTGCGCACAAGAAGGCTCTGTTCCTCGAGTACGCTGGCCGTGATGCCTCGGCAGCGCCGGCTTGCGGTTACGCCTCGATGCACGCCGAGCAGCAGGAAAAACTGCTGCAGGACGCCTTTACTGTTTAACGCCTTCATCCGGTAGGTGGCAGGTGCCGCCTACCGGTAAACCGAATTTAAGGAAACGCATACAATGGCTATCGAGATCAAAGCCCCAACCTTCCCGGAATCGGTTGCCGACGGCACCGTGGCCACCTGGCACAAGAAGCCGGGCGAAGCGGTCAAGCGCGATGAGCTGATCGTTGACATCGAAACCGACAAGGTGGTGATCGAAGTCCTGGCCGAGGCCGATGGTGTCCTGGCTGAAATCATCAAGAACGAAGGCGACACCGTTCTTTCCAACGAGCTGCTGGGCAAGCTGACCGAAGGTGGCGCTGCTGCCGCTGCTCCGGCTGCCGCTCCGGCCGCTGCTGCACCGGCTCAAGCCGCCGCGCCGGCTGCCGCCGCTGGTGACGACGCCATCCTTTCGCCGGCCGCGCGCAAGCTGGCCGAAGAAAACGGTATCGACCCGAACAGCATCGCCGGCACCGGTAAAGGTGGTCGTGTGACCAAGGAAGACGTGGTCGCCGCTGTTGAAGCCAAGAAAAACGCCCCAGCTGCTGCTGCCAAGCCAGCCGCCGCCCCGGCCGCTGCCGCTGCTGTAGTTGCTACCGGTGATCGTACCGAGAAGCGTGTGCCGATGACCCGCCTGCGCGCCAAGATTGCCGAGCGCCTGGTCGAAGCTCAGTCCACCATGGCCATGCTGACCACCTTCAACGAAGTCGACATGACCGAAGTTATGGCGCTGCGTTCGAAGTACAAGGACCTGTTCGAGAAGTCCCACAACGGCGTGCGTCTGGGCTTCATGTCGTTCTTCGTCAAGGCGGCTACCGAAGCGCTGAAGCGTTTCCCGGCAGTCAACGCCTCCATCGACGGCAACGACATCGTTTACCACGGCTACGCCGACATCGGTGTTGCCGTGTCCAGCGATCGTGGCCTGGTGGTGCCGGTACTGCGCAACGCCGAGCAAATGAGCCTGGCTGAAATCGAAAGCGGCATCGCCACCTTCGGCAAGAAAGCCAAAGACGGCAAACTGTCGATCGAAGAAATGACCGGTGGCACCTTCACCATCACCAACGGTGGTACCTTCGGTTCGATGATGTCGACCCCGATCGTCAACCCGCCGCAGGCTGCGATCCTGGGCATGCACAACATCGTTCAGCGTCCGATGGCCATCAACGGTCAGGTGGTGATCCGTCCGATGATGTACCTGGCGCTGTCTTACGACCACCGCCTGATCGATGGTAAGGAAGCCGTGACCTTCCTGGTGACCATCAAAAACTTGCTTGAAGACCCGGCTCGCCTGCTGCTGGAAATCTAAAAGCCAGTCTCCTCCACGGCGGCCCTGTTCTCAGGGCCGTCCGGTTTATTCGAGAAGGAATACGTTATGACCCAGAAATTCGACGTGGTAGTCATCGGTGCCGGCCCTGGTGGCTATGTAGCCGCCATCAAAGCAGCGCAACTCGGCCTGAAGACTGCCTGCATCGAGAAGTACCAGGGCAAGGACGGCAAGGTCGCTCTCGGCGGCACTTGCCTGAACGTCGGTTGCATTCCGTCCAAGGCGCTGCTGGACAGCTCCTGGAAGTACCATGAAGCGAAAGAAGGCTTTGCCGTACACGGGATCGAAGCCAAGGGCGTGACCATCGACGTTCCGGCCATGGTGGCGCGCAAGAACACCATCATCAAGAACCTCACTGGTGGTGTTGCCGGCCTGTTCAAGGCCAATGGCGTGACCCTGCTCGAAGGCCACGGCAAACTGCTGGCCGGCAAGCAGGTTGAAGTCACCGGCAGCGACGGCAAAAGCCAGGTGGTTGAAGCGGCTCACGTGATCATCGCTTCGGGCTCCAAGCCGGTCGAAATCCCGCCAGCTCCGGTCGATCAGGACGTCATCGTCGACTCCACTGGCGCCCTGGAATTCCAGAGCGTACCGAAGAAACTGGGCGTTATCGGCGCTGGTGTGATCGGCCTGGAACTGGGCTCGGTATGGGCTCGCCTGGGTGCTGAAGTCACCGTGCTGGAAGCGATGGACAAGTTCCTCGCCGCTGCCGACGAGCAGATCGCCAAAGAAGCGCAGAAGACCCTGACCAAGCAGGGCCTGGATATCCGCCTGGGCGCTCGCGTCACCGGTTCGGAAGTCAAGAAGAAGCAGGTCACCGTCAACTTCACTGACGCCAATGGCGAGCAGAAGATGGTGTTCGACAAGCTGATCGTGGCCGTGGGCCGCCGCCCGGTGACCACCGATCTGCTGGCCGCCGACAGTGGCGTCGATCTGGACGAGCGTGGTTTCATCTACGTCAACGATCAGTGCGAAACCAGCGTTCCGGGCGTCTATGCCATCGGTGACGTGGTACGTGGCGCGATGCTCGCGCACAAGGCCTCGGAAGAGGGCGTGATGGTTGCCGAGCGCATCGCTGGCCACAAGGCTCAGATGAACTACGACCTGATCCCATCCGTGATCTACACCCATCCGGAAATTGCATGGGTCGGCAAGACCGAGCAGCAGCTGAAAGGCGAGGGCGTTGCCGTCAACATCGGTACCTTCCCGTTCGCTGCCAGCGGCCGCGCCATGGCAGCCAACGACACCGGCGGCCTGGTCAAGGTCATCGCCGATGCCAATACCGACCGCGTACTGGGCGTTCACGTGATTGGCCCAAGCGCTGCTGAACTGGTTCAGCAGGGCGCCATCGGTATGGAATTCGGCACCAGCGCCGAAGACCTAGGCATGATGGTCTTCTCCCACCCGACTCTGTCCGAAGCGCTGCATGAAGCGGCTCTGGCAGTGAACGGTGGCGCGATCCACATCGCCAACCGCAAGAAGCGCTAAGCGTGCAAGGTGGCCGGCAGCGGCTGGCCACCTGAGTAGTTGTTGTAAGCCGCTGCAGTAGACGGGGCGTCGCGTAATCGCCTCATCGCTGCGGTGGTGTTTGCAAGCAGAACCACGTCAGGTGGCCCGCATCGAGCTCGACTCGCTGCGGAATGCCTGGCGGACTGCCTCGGCAGTCACAGGTGGCGCGGTATCACAAGTACAGCGCCGAATGCGCAATACCTAAACGAAGACGGTAGACAAGCATGAATCTTCACGAGTATCAGGGTAAGCAGCTGTTCGCTGAATACGGCCTGCCTGTATCCAAGGGCTTCGCGGTAGACACCCCGGAAGAAGCCGCAGAAGCCTGCGAAAAAATCGGTGGCAGCGAGTGGGTCGTCAAGGCTCAGGTCCACGCTGGTGGCCGCGGTAAGGCCGGTGGCGTTAAGCTGGTCAAGAGCAAAGAAGACGCCAAGGCCTTCGCTGCCAACTGGCTGGGCAAGCGTCTGGTGACTTACCAGACTGACGCCAACGGTCAGCCGGTCAGCAAAATCCTGGTCGAATCCTGCACCGACATCGCCAAGGAACTGTACCTGGGCGCTGTAGTGGACCGCTCCAGCCGTCGCATCGTGTTCATGGCTTCCACCGAAGGTGGCGTGGACATCGAGAAAGTGGCTCACGAAACCCCTGAGAAGATCCTCAAGGCCACCATCGATCCGCTGGTTGGCGCTCAGCCGTACCAGGGTCGCGAGCTGGCATTCCAGCTGGGCCTGGAAGGCGATCAGATCAAGCAGTTCACCCACATCTTCGTTGGCCTGGCCAAACTGTTCCAGGACTACGACCTGGCACTGCTGGAAGTGAACCCGCTGGTGATCAAGGCTGATGGCAACCTGCACTGCCTGGACGCCAAGATCAACATCGACTCCAACGCCATGTACCGTCAGCCCAAGCTGCGCGCCATGCACGATCCGTCCCAGGACGATCCACGTGAAGCCCATGCACAGAAGTGGGAACTGAACTACGTCGCGCTGGAAGGCAACATTGGCTGCATGGTCAACGGCGCTGGCCTGGCCATGGGCACCATGGACATCGTCAACCTGCACGGCGGTCAGCCGGCCAACTTCCTCGACGTAGGTGGTGGCGCGACCAAAGAGCGCGTGACCGAAGCGTTCAAGATCATCCTCTCCGATGACAACGTCAAAGCCGTTCTGGTGAACATCTTCGGCGGTATCGTTCGTTGCGACATGATTGCCGAAGGCATCATCGGCGCCGTGAAAGAAGTCGGCGTGAAGATCCCGGTGGTCGTCCGTCTGGAAGGCAACAACGCTGACCTGGGCGCCAAGGTCCTGGCCGACAGCGGTCTGAACATCATCGCGGCAACCAGCCTGACCGACGCTGCCCAGCAAGTCGTCAAGGCCGCGGAGGGTAAGTAATGAGCATCCTGATCAATAAAGACACCAAGGTCATCTGCCAGGGCTTCACCGGCTCGCAGGGCACCTTCCACAGCGAACAAGCGATCGCCTACGGCACCAAGATGGTCGGCGGCGTGACTCCGGGCAAGGGTGGTAGCACTCACCTGGGCCTGCCGGTGTTCAACACCGTCAAGGAAGCTGTAGAAGCCACCGGCGCTGAAGCGTCCGTGATCTACGTTCCGGCTCCGTTCTGCAAGGACTCGATCCTGGAAGCTGCCAACGGCGGCATCAAGCTGATCGTCTGCATCACCGAAGGCATTCCGACCATCGACATGCTGGAAGCCAAGGTCAAGTGCGACGAGCTGGGCGTACGTCTGATCGGCCCGAACTGCCCGGGCGTGATCACTCCCGGCGAGTGCAAGATCGGCATCATGCCGGGTCACATTCACCTGCCAGGCAAAGTCGGCATCGTGTCCCGTTCGGGCACCCTGACCTATGAAGCCGTGAAGCAGACCACCGACGCCGGCTTCGGCCAGTCCACCTGCGTGGGCATCGGTGGCGACCCCATCCCGGGCTCCAACTTCATCGACATCCTGAAACTGTTCCAGGACGATCCGAAGACCGAAGCGATCGTCATGATCGGTGAGATCGGCGGTTCCGCTGAAGAAGAAGCCGCTGCCTTCATCAAGGCCAACGTCACCAAGCCTGTAGTTTCCTACATCGCGGGTGTGACTGCGCCTCCCGGCAAGCGCATGGGCCACGCTGGCGCCATCATCTCCGGCGGCAAAGGCACTGCAGACGAGAAATTCGCTGCGCTGCAGGACGCTGGTGTGAAAACCGTGCGTTCCCTGGCCGACATCGGCAAGGCCCTGGCCGAGCTGACCGGTTGGGAAGTCAAAAACGCCTAAGCGTTGCTGACTCTCGCAAAAAGGCCACCTTCGGGTGGCCTTTTTGTTTTGGCGGCGATGCTTTTCTGTACAAGAGCACGAAGCACCAGAGCGCGCGGCGGGTGAAGTGTGATGCCAGGGGGGCACGGCAACTTTTGTTCAGGCGACAGGCAGTTACGCCAGTTCGACAGCTTGTCTGGCAACTGTGCTGCTGCTACGTCGTTTTCGTTAGTATTCGCGCCTTATCGTGTCCGTGGTGCCACAAGCGCCTGGCGATACCCGCAGTGGTTCGAGCCAAACGCTCGGGCGACGTTTCCCAGATCCTTCAGGAAACCCCCGCAACTCTTCGATTTTCTGCCTGTGGTACTCCTCTCTATGACTCGTTTGAAAGGCTCGGATCTCCTGGCCCTTGGTTTCATGACTTTTGCGCTGTTCCTCGGCGCTGGCAACATCATTTTCCCCCCTAGCGCCGGTCTGGCAGCCGGTGCGAATCTGTTGCCCGCCGCTCTCGGCTTTCTCCTGACCGGTGTAGGCCTGCCCTTGCTGACCGTTGTGGCCCTGGCCCGTGTCGGTGGCGGTATGGATCTGCTCACTGCACCCTTGGGTAAGGTCGCTGGTGCAGTTCTGGCAGTGGCGGTATATCTGGCTATCGGGCCACTGTTCGCCACGCCACGTACAGCGGTGGTGTCATTCGAGATGGGTATCGCGCCGTTCGCCGGTAACGAAGGCACACCACTGCTGATCTACACCCTGGCCTATTTCTCTGCTGTGCTTTTCCTCTCGCTCAACCCCGGTCAACTGGTCGACCGCATCGGCAAGTTCATCACGCCGGTACTGCTGGCCGCGCTGCTGGTTCTGGGCGGCGCTGCGCTGTTCGCGCCGGCTGGCGAGATTGGCGTGGTGGCGGACAGCTATCGTGACGCGCCGTTGGTGCAGGGCTTTCTGCAGGGCTATCTGACCATGGATACCCTGGGTGCGCTGGTGTTCGGCATCGTCATCGCCAGTGCCATTCGCGATCGTGGTGTCAGCGATGCCGGCCTGGTCACGCGTTATTCCGTGATTGCCGGCGTTATCGCTGCTATCGGCCTGTCTCTGGTGTATCTGGCGTTGTTCTATCTGGGCGCCACCAGCCAGGGCATCGCGGGCGACGCAGAAAACGGCGTGCAGGTGCTGACTACCTATGTTCAGCACACGTTCGGCACCACGGGTAGCCTGCTGCTGGCGGTGGTCATCACACTGGCCTGCCTGACCACTGCAGTCGGTCTGTTGACCGCCTGTGGTGAGTTCTTCAGCAAGCTGCTGCCGGTCTCATATCGCAGCGTGGTCATCGTCTTCGGCCTGTTCAGCCTCATCGTGGCCAATCAGGGCCTGACCCAGCTGATCAGCTTTTCGATTCCGGTATTGGTGGGGTTGTACCCACTGGCGATCGTGCTGGTGGCTTTGAGCCTGGCCAATCGGCTCTGGGTTTCTCAGCGCCTGGTGTTCGTGCCCGTGATGGCGGTAACGCTGATTTTCGGGGTGGCCGATGGTATTGCCGCCACGCCTTGGGCCGACAAGGTTCCGGCATGGTTCGGCCAACTGCCGCTCGCCGGGCAGAGCCTCGGCTGGCTGGTGCCGGTCGCGATTACGCTGGCACTGGTGGCACTGCTGGATCGTATTCTCGGTCTGCGCCAGAGCGCGACAGCCTGAGCCGTACTGCAAGCAAAGCAAGGCCGCCCACGAGGCGGCCTTTTTGTCGAACAAGTCATCCAGCGCTCTGGCTATAATTCGCGGCAGTCATACAAGGAGTTGGCATGTTCGACAGCTATCCCTATCTGCCCCATCTTCTCGCGGTGCTCTGGTTCGTTCTGTGCTGGGGCGGTTATACCCGTTACGCTTCATGGAAGGGGCGCACCACGCCATGCCTGGCCAGCGTGCTGCATCTGTATCGTGAAGACTGGATGCGCCGCATGTTGCTGCGTGAAAACCGCATTGCCGATGCCAACGTGATCGGCAACCTGGAGCGCAATGCCTCGTTCTTTGCCTCCAGTACGCTGATCATCCTGGCCGGTATCCTCACCGTACTTGGTGCCTCGGATCGAGCGCTGTCGCTGCTGGCCGACATTCCCTTCGTGCAACAGGCCAGCCGCGGCCTGTCCGAGATCAAGCTGCTGTGCCTGGGGGTGATTTTCGTCTACGCCTTCTTCACCTTCAGCTGGTGCATGCGCCAGTACAACTTCGCCGCGGTGCTGGTGGGTTCCGCGCCGATGGTGGGTGAACGACATGTCACCGAGCAGGAGCGCAAGGCGTTCGCCGAGCGTACGGCGCGGGTCATCTCGATGGCCGCCAACCAGTTCAACTTCGGTTTGCGCGCCTATTATTTCGGCATGTCGACACTGGCCTGGTTCATCAATCCCTGGTTCTTCATGCTGATTACCGCTGGGGTGGTGTTGATTCTTTACCGCCGCGAGTTCCATTCGGATGTGCTGGAAGTGATGGTCTATACCCCGACACCGGCCGCTGAAGTGGCCAAGGAGAAGAGTGAATGAGCCTGCCATTCTGGTGCGTGTTCATCAGCGCCTTGTTGATCTTCATTGCCAAGGCACCAGTGGCCAAGGCCATGGCCGAGGAAGGCGGTGGGCGCTATGACAACCGTCATCCGCGTGCTCAGCAGGCCCGACTCACCGGTTTCGGTGCGCGTGCGCTGGCTGCGCATCTGAACAGCATCGAGGCCTTTCCGCTGTTCGCTGTGGGTGTGCTGATGGCGCATGTCACGCAGACCTATGGTTTTCTGATCGATGTTCTGGCGGTGACCTTCGTCGTCAGTCGTGTGCTGTACATGCTGTTCTACTGGTGGGATATGCACTGGCAACGCAGTCTGGTCTGGGTGGTTGGCCTGGCCTGCAGCCTGTTGCTGATGATCAGCCCCGCCCTGAAATGAAAAAGGCCCGCATAGCGGGCCTTTTCGTTTGCGGCTGAGGCTTTACTGGCCGTCAACGGCGTCTTTGGCCTCGTCACCAGCATCTTCGATGGCGTCGGCCGCATCGCTGGCCGCATCTTCGATTTTTTCGCCGGTAGTGGGCTCGTTGCCCAGGGCCTCGTCGGTTTTCTGTTCGATGGCTTCACCCGTCTCGCTGGCGGCATCGCCCAAGTTGTCCATGGCTTCGGAGACTGACTCCTTGGCTGACTCCATCTTGTCTTCCGGGGTTTTCTCGCAGGCAGCAAGACCCAGGGCAGTGGCAAGCAGAAGGGCATAAGTCAGAGGTTTGTTCACAGTCTTCACTCCATGTGTGAAAGTTATTAGGTGCCTGGGCTGACCCCAAAAGCGCACACCCATTCTGAGCATCGAATCCCTGTGCAAGTTCCCTTCGCCGTAAATCGGCGAGGCAGAACGAGTGAGAGTCCAGGTGCAAGACGCTATGATGCGCAGCCTTTTCATAGCCAACCAATCATTCGCCCAAGCTTCGCCCGGCTGTCTTCCAGAGCGGTCAGGGCTGTTTTGCGATTTCAGGGTGGCGGCGTCGGGAGTAGAAAAATGAGTGAACAATCGATCCTGGCGCGAGCGCAGCGGTTTCTCTCTGCGTTGCGCCATTGTCAGGTGCTCGGCATGAGTGTCGAGTCGGCAGATGGCGAGGGGCTGATCCTGCGTTTGCCTTATGCAGCGCATATTGTCGGCAATCCCGACACGGGCGTTGTTCATGGCGGCGCGATCACCACGCTGATGGACACCACTTGTGGGATTTCAACTGTCTGCGTATTGCCGGAATTCGAGATTTGCCCAACCTTGGATCTGCGCATCGACTACATGCATCCGGCCGAGCCGGGCAAGGACGTGTTCGGATTTGCCGAGTGTTATCGTGTGACGCCCAATGTGATCTTCACGCGTGGTTACGCCTATCAGGATGATCCGGCGCAACCCATCGCCCATGTAGTCGGCGCCTTCATGCGCATGGGCAAGTCTGTGCAGGCTGGCGGCGAGTTGCAGCAAAGCGCTCAGCAAGGTGGTGCGGCATGACGGAGCTGAACCTGGAACAGCTGGTGGCACGTGCGCATCAGCAAAATGACTACGATCCGCTGATCAATCTGATTCCCTACGCCAAGCTGCTGGGCATCGAGTGCCTGCGCCTGGGCGATGACATGGTGTTTCGCTTGCCGGCCAATCACGACTGCATCGGCAACCCGGTCTTGCCGGCCTTGCATGGCGGGGTGATCGCCGGCTTCATGGAGCATGCCGCGATGTTGCATCTGCTGATGTTCATGGGAATTCCACATTTGCCGAAAATCATCGACTTCTCGATAGATTACCTGCGCGCCGGCCATTATCGTGACACCTATGCGCAGTGCCAGGTCTGGCGCCAGGGGCGATGGGTCGCCAACGTAGCGATCAACGCCTGGCAGACCAGCCAGACCGAGCCGATTGCCACCGCCCGAGCCCATTTCAAGGTCGACGAGCCCTGAGCCAGTCGAGATGATCTTGCTCGGCACGATTGATCGGCAGCGCAGCTAAATGACGACAAGGAATCTGTAGATGGATGCGTTGCTGATAATCGGTGGTCTGCTGTTGATGCTGGCCGGTCTGGTCTGGCTGGTGATGCGGGCATTTGCCACCAGCCTGCTGTGGGGTTGGGGAAGCCTGCTGCCGCCGATCACACTGATCTATATCGTGCGCCACTGGGCGCGGGCGCGCAGCGCGATGATGCTGATCGGGCTGGGTGTGATCCCGCTGGTAGTCGGGCTGACGCTGCTGGCCAGCAAGGATGCCGAGCGGCTTGCCGCAATCGCTAGCCTCGACTGGCTGAAGCCTGAAGTGCAGGTTCCGGCCGAGCTGGCAATCGATCTGGCCGGGGAGCTCAATGGTCAGCCATTCCGTCCGCAGCAGGGCGAACTGATCGACGGCGTGCTGAGTCTTCGTGAAGGGCTCGATTTTTTCGCGTTGCGCGAGTTGAGCATTCGTCTGCCTCAGCCCGTGGATGGCCCGGTGCGTGTCGATGTCCTGCCGCAGGACAGTGGCGACTTGCCGGAAGTCGAGCTGAGCTGGCTGCTTCCGGAGCAGGATTTGCCTGAGGCGCGCCGCCTGAGCCGTGGTTATACCTTGCATCTGGATCTGCAGCCTCAGGCTCCGAACCGCCTGGTGGGGGACTTCCACCTGGTACTGCCGCCGCGTTTCAAAACCAGCCTGAGTGGCAGGGTAGAGCTTTATCGCGACCGGCTGCGCTACGCCGATGGTCAGGTCGATCTGCGTTTCGACTCGCGCGATACCATTGCCTATGTCCTGCACGACTATCTGCAGCGACGCTTTGCCAGTCGTGATGTACAGAACCTGACGTTGCCACCACTCACTTTCCAGGGCGACACTCTGGAGTTAGCGCTAGAGGCGCGGATTGATCAACGTGACGAGCGTCTGCCCATCCGCCTGCACAAGCGCTCCAGCCAGGGCTGGGTCGTTGAGGGCGATCGCTTCCCTCCGCTGCCCAAAGTTGCCGAGCAGTCGCAGCAACGGCCCGAAGTCGCGCCCAGAGAGGAGCGCATCAGTCGACCGGTTGACCGTCGTCAGCGCTTCAGCCTGGCGCGTCTGCAGCGCAATCCGGAGCAGTATCGCAACCTCAGTATGCGCCTCAGCCGAGCCAACGGTGGCACAGTCGAAGGACGCTTCGTCGGTGTCGATGACGATGGCAGCATCCGCCTCAATCAGCAGTTGGGAAGCGGCGGCGGTCAAGCCAGCTTCAGTTTCCTGCCGCAGGAAATTGCTCGCCTGGAGTTGCTCGAGCCCTAGGCAGCGACGCTGCAGCGTGGCAAACGCCGGCACAGCCTAGGCCCTTGAAATCCATCGGATTGCCCCCATCTGCATGACATCCGCCGCTGAAGCGGTTCCTGTCCTGCAGATGGAGTAGAAGAGCATGAGTGTGGAAACTCAAAAAGAAACCCTGGGCTTCCAGACCGAGGTGAAGCAGCTGCTGCACCTGATGATCCATTCCCTGTACTCGAACAAGGAAATCTTCCTGCGCGAGTTGATTTCCAACGCCTCCGACGCGGCCGACAAGCTGCGTTTCGAGGCGCTGGCCAAGCCCGAGCTGCTCGAGGGCGGCGCCGAACTGAAGATTCGCCTGTCCTTCGACAAGGAAGCCAAGACCGTTACCCTCGAGGACAACGGTATCGGCATGAGCCGCGATGAAGTCATCGCCCACCTCGGCACCATCGCCAAGTCCGGCACCGCCGACTTCCTGAAGAACCTCTCCGGCGACCAGAGGAAGGATTCGCACCTGATCGGTCAGTTCGGTGTGGGCTTCTACTCGGCGTTCATCGTCGCTGACAAGGTCGAGGTGTTTACCCGCCGTGCTGGCCTGCCCGCCGCTGAAGGTGTGCACTGGGCGTCGCAAGGCGAGGGTGAGTTCGACATCGCGACCGTGGAAAAAGCCGAGCGCGGTACACGCATCGTGCTGCACCTCAAGAGCGGTGAAGAAGAGTTCGCCGACGGCTGGCGCCTGCGTAACGTGGTCAAGAAATACTCCGACCACATCGCGCTGCCGATCGAGTTGCCCAAGGAGCAGCAAGGCGAAGAAGCCGCGGCCGAAGTGGAGTGGGAAACCGTCAACCGCGCCAGCGCGCTGTGGACGCGTCCGCGTACCGAGATCAAGGACGAGGAGTACCAGGAGTTCTACAAGCACGTCGGCCATGACTTCGAGAATCCGCTGAGCTGGAGCCACAACAAGGTCGAAGGCAAGCTGGAGTACACCTCGCTGCTGTACGTGCCGGCGCGCGCGCCGTTCGATCTGTACCAGCGCGAAGCGCCCAAGGGTCTCAAGCTCTATGTGCAGCGCGTGTTCATCATGGACCAGGCCGATCAGTTCCTGCCGCTGTACCTGCGCTTCATCAAGGGCGTGGTCGACTCCAACGACCTGTCACTCAACGTCTCTCGTGAGATCCTGCAGTCCGGCCCGGTCATCGACTCGATGAAGTCGGCACTGACCAAGCGCGTACTGGACATGCTGGAGAAGCTGGCCAAGGACAAGCCGGACGACTACAAGGGCTTCTGGAAGACCTTCGGCCAGGTACTCAAGGAAGGCCCGGCAGAAGACTTCGCCAACAAGGAAAAGATTGCCGGTCTGCTGCGTTTCGCCTCTACCACTGGTGAGGGCGACGAGCAGTCGGTATCGCTGGCCGATTACCTGTCCCGTACCAAGGACGGCCAGGACAAGATTTACTACCTCACTGGCGAATCCTACGCGCAGATCAAGAACAGCCCGCATCTGGAAGTCTTCCGCAAGAAAGGCATCGAAGTGCTGCTGCTCACCGACCGCATCGACGAGTGGCTGATGAGCTACCTGACCGAGTTCGACGGCAAGCAGTTCGTCGACGTGGCACGCGGTGATCTGGACCTGGGCACGCTGGACTCGGAAGAGGACAAGAAGGCCCAGGAAGAAGTCGCCAAGGCCAAGGAGGGGTTGGTAGAGCGCCTCAAGGGCGCGCTCGGTGAGCAGGTCGCCGAGGTGCGCGTGTCGCACCGTCTGACCGATTCGCCGGCGATTCTGGCCATCGGCGAGCAGGACCTGGGGCTGCAGATGCGCCAGATTCTCGAAGCCAGCGGGCAGAAGGTGCCGGATTCCAAGCCGATCTTCGAGTTCAACCCGGGGCACCCGCTGATCGAGCGCCTGGATGCCGAGCCGGACGAAGATCGCTTCGCCGATCTCTCGCACATCCTCTTCGACCAGGCTGCGCTGGCGGCGGGTGACAGCCTCAAGGATCCTGCCGCATACGTGCAGCGCCTGAACAAGCTGTTGGTGGAATTGTCCGCCTGACCGGCTACGCTTGTGGAAAGCCCGCTTCGGCGGGCTTTTTTATGGACGCGATAGACCGACTGCAATTGACAAGCGCTATCCCGTCGTTTCAGATGATGGCATTTCGCCCGTGGTCTGTTGGCGCTCCTGGGGTTGTATGTCGATTCTCGAACTGTTCTTCGTCATGGGTGCAGACCCCGCTGTCCTGATACTCAGCAGTTACGATCCCGTGCTGGTGTTGCTTTCGTTGGCCATATCCGTATTCGCCGCAGGCATGGCGTTGCAGCTCGCAGGTGAGGCGCGCAACAGCGACCATCCGATTGCCCGGCAGATCACCATCGCCACCGGTTCTTTTGCCCTGGGTGGCGGTATATGGGCGATGCATTTTCTTGGCATGCTGGCGTTCAAGCTGTGCGCTGCCGTGCGTTTCGATCTGGGCATCACTTTGTTGTCGATGCTACCCAGTCTGGGCGCATCCTGGGTGGCTCTGAGTTTGCTGGCGCGGCGCAATCTGAGCCTGCTGCAGTTGAGCGTCGGTGGCGTGCTGGTGGGCGCAGGAATCGGAGCCATGCACTATTGCGGCATGGAGGCCATGCAGATGGCGCCGTTGTTGCGCCATGACCCCTGGATGTTTGCCTTGTCCATAATCGTGGCTGTGGTGCTCGCAATCATTGCCCTATGGGTGCGCTTTGGCCTCGAGGGGCGCCTGCCTGCACTCTGGGCTCTGCTGATCAGTGCACTGGTCATGGGACTGGCCATCAGTGGCATGCATTACACCGGTATGGCTGCTGCGCGTTTCGTCGGCACACCCGAATCGGCTGTGCCCATGGCGGTTGTCGATAACGGCTATATCGCCACTGCCATCACACTGCTGACCGTTGCGCTGACCGTATTCGTGGTCGCAGTCAATACGCTCCTGCGGTACCGGCGTATGAGCCACCAGCTCAAGGCCAGTGAGCAACATCTGCGCTCGATCTTCGATACCGCTTTGGACGCCATCGTGACCATCGATCATGAGGGCATGGTGCGTTCGGCCAACCGGGCGGTAACCCGCCTTTTCGGTTGGGAGCCGGAGGCGATGGTGGGGATGCATATCCGCTCATTGGTGCCAACACGTCTTGTCGCTGATGTAGAGGGGAGGCTGGCGGACTATCTCAGGACAGGCCGTCTTTCCTTGCCCAACGGTGAGCTGGAACTGACGGGGCTGACACGCGATGGCGACGAGAAGCCCATACGTATCAGCATCGGCATCACCCATAGCGGAAGTCGCCCGTTGTTCGTGGTTTTCATCGCCGATATCAGCGAGCGGCAGCGCATGGAAAAAGCGCTGCGTGACAGCGAACTGCAATATCGCTCCCTGATCAGCAATATTCCTGGGGTGTCATTCCGTTGTCTGCTGGATCGTGACTGGACCATGCTGTTCATCAGCGATGCTGCCGAGGTACTGACGGGGTGGAGCGCCGACGACTTCATCAACCGCCGTTGCTCGATTGCTGACATGTATCACCCTGATGACTATCAGCGAGTGGCTAATGAGGTGGTGGCGGCCATCGAGCAGGGGCACAACTACACGGTCGAGTACCGCCTGTTCGATCGTAGCGGCAACGAGCATTGGATTTGGGAAAGCGGTAGCGCTGTCTGCGATGAGAATGGTGTGCCGCACTGGATCGATGGTGTATTGCTCGACCAGACCGAGACCAAGCTGCGCAATGCCGAGTATGAGGGCAAGGTCACTGCGATCAGCAAGGCGATGGCGCTGATCGAGTTCGATCTCGACGGCAACATCCTCGATATGAACGACAACGCCCTGGCAATGTTCGGCTATCGCAAGGATGAGGTGGTTGGACACCATCACGCCATGTTTTGCGACCCCGAACTGGTTGCCAGTGACGCCTATCGCCAGGTGTGGGAGGAGTTGCGTGCCGGGCATTTCCGCACGGGTGAGTACCGCCGCATCAGCAAAGGGGGCGGTGAGGTCTGGATTCAAGCCAGCTACAACCCGATTCTCGATACAGACGGCAAGCCGTTCAAGGTGGTCAAGTTGGCCACCGATCTGACCCCGCGGCGCTTGATGGAGCAGGAGTTACGCTCGGCGCGCGATCGCGCTGAGGCGGCGGCAGCGGCACGCAGCAGTTTCCTGGCCAATATGAGCCATGAAATCCGTACGCCGATGAATGCGATTATCGGTTTCACCGACCTGTTGCTGGAAACGACGCTTTCCAGCGAGCAGAGGCGTCATCTGACCACGGTGCAGCGCTCTTCACGATCACTGCTGGGGTTGCTCAATGACATCCTCGATACCGCCAAGCTCGACCGCGGAGCGATCGAACTGGAACAGTTGGACTTTTCCCTGCGCGAACTCTGTGAGCAGGTCTGCGCGACCCAGCAGTTGAGCGCGGCGAGCAAGGGGCTGCAGCTGCATCTGGATTATCCCGCCGAGATCGGTGATTTCTTCTGTGGTGACCCGCTGCGTTTACAGCAGGTGTTGACCAATCTGCTGGGTAACGCCGTCAAGTTCACGCAGCAGGGCGAGGTTCGCCTGAAAATTTCTGGTGAGCCTGGGGCGATGCGTCTGGCGGTAATCGATACGGGTATCGGCATTGCCGCTGATCGCTTGGAGAAGATCTTCGAGCCTTTCGCCCAGGCCGACGCCTCGATGAGCAGACGCTTCGGCGGTACGGGGCTGGGAACGACCATCTCGCGCCAGTTGGTGGAGTTGATGGGCGGTCGCCTGAAGGTGGAAAGCCGCGAAGGGCAGGGCAGCTGCTTCAGTGTCGAGTTACCGCTGCAGGCTGGCAGGCAGCTGGCTCCGCAACAGCGCACAGAGCTGCCGGATCTCGGCAAGCTGAACATCCTTGCAGCAGATGACGTGCCGCAGAATCTCGAACTGCTGCAACTGAACCTGCAGCGTTTCGGGCACCGGGTGCGCTGTGTCGCTGACGGTGAAAGTGCGCTGCAGGCCTTCGGCGAGGAGCGCTTCGACATGATCCTGATGGACGTCCAGATGCCTGGTGTCGATGGTCTGGAGGCCTCACGACGGATTCGTCAGCTGGAGGCCATGGAGCAGCGCGAGGCCGTGCCTATCATCGCCTTGACCGCAAGCGTCCTCGATCATGACCGGCAGGCGGCCCTGGACTCCGGGATGAATGCCTTCGCGTCGAAACCGCTGGATATGACGGCGCTGCTATGGGAAATGGCCAGATTGCTGGGGCTGACCGACATACCCAGTGCTGTCGTCAATGCGTCCAGGACTACAGAGGACGGCTTGTTCGACTGGGTACGCGGTAGTCACCTGTGGGGCGGCCCGCTGCGTATGGCGCAGGCTATCAGCAGCTTTATCGGCGAGCAGCAGACACTCGTGGCGCGCTTGAGTCAGCTGGCGGGGGCGCATGACTGGGACGAAGGCCGCGCGCTGGCGCATCGCCTGCGTGGGGCTGCGGGTAATCTGGCACTGACTCATCTGATCCGGCTGGGACAGACCATCGAGCAGGCGTTCGAGAGGCAGGATGAGGATGCATTGCGTGGGCTGCTGGGTGAACTTGAGCAAGCCTTGCAGGCCGTCAACGAAGTGGTGCCTCAAGTGCCGGTCGATTCGTCTAGTGTCGTATCCTCGGCCGCCGACCCGGTGCAGCTGCGCCGGCAGGCAAGCCAGCTGCGCAGTGCACTGGAACGTGGTGCCCTGGATGATGAGGCGCTGGCCGAGATGGAACACGCGGTGAGCGGTACGCCTTACGCTGCGGCCCTGAACGACATGCGCCAGGCGCTCGATGATTTCGATTTCGATCAGGCGCTGGTGGCTTTGGATCAGCTGTTGCTGCAGCTGCAAGACGAGGAAACGACTCCATCATGACTCAGGCTGCCGATACTCGTCCGCTGCTCTTGCTGGTCGATGACGAACCGACCAACCTTCAGGTATTGCGGCATATCCTGCAGGACGACTATCGGCTGTTGTTCGCCAAGGAGGGGGCACGCGCCCTGGAAATGGTCGAGCGTGAACGGCCTGATCTGATCCTGCTCGATGTGATGATGCCGGGCATGACCGGATACGAGGTGTGCGGGGCGCTCAAGGCCAGCCCGGCATTGCAGGCAATTCCGGTGATTTTCGTGACCGCGCTGGGGGATGTGGACGACGAGGCGCGGGGGTTCGAGGTCGGCGCCGTGGACTACATTACCAAACCCGTCAGCCCGCCTATCGTGCGTGCCCGGGTGCGTACTCACCTGTCGTTGGTCAGGGTCGACGAGTTGAAACAGACCCGCCTGCAGATCGTCCAGCGTCTGGGCATGGCGGCTGAGTACAAGGACAACGAAACGGGCCTGCACGTTATTCGCATGAGCCATTTTTCCAAGGTGTTGGCGCTGGCAGCGGGTTTTTCCGAGAGTGCCGCCGAGGAGCTGCTGCACGCGGCGCCGATGCACGATGTCGGCAAGATCGGCATTCCCGATGCAGTACTGCGCAAACCGGGCAAGCTCGATGACGCCGAGTGGCAGGTGATGCGCCAACATGTGGAGATTGGCGCGAGAATCATCGGCGAGCACAGTTCCGGATTGCTCAGAACGGCTCGTCTGGTTGCACTGTCGCACCATGAAAAATGGGATGGCAGCGGCTACCCCAACGGGCTCAGTGGCGAGCAGATTCCTCTGGAAGGCCGCATCGTGGCGATTGCCGATGTGTTCGATGCACTGACCAGCGTGCGTCCTTACAAGCGGGCCTGGTCGGTTGATGAGGCGCTGGGGCTGTTGCGTGAGCAGAGTGGCCGCCACTTCGATCCACGTCTGGTTGAGCTGTTCATCGGTTGCATGCCGGAGATTCTGCAGATCAAGGAGCGCTGGGCCGAACAGCCAGCAGTCTGAATGAAATCTCCAGTGTGAAACTATCGCCCCATGGTTTGGCCATTGGCGCGCGAGAGCGCTATTGTTTGGGGTCTTCCTTCCTCAAACGCAGGCCTTATCCATGCAGAAGAAGACACTGGCTCCCCTGTTTTGCGCCGCTTTCGCCGGCCTGGCCGATGCGGCTGTGGTGACCAAGAGCATTACCTACGATATCGATGGCGAAGCCTTCGAAGGCGTACTGGTGTATGACGACTCGGTGACCGCGCCACGCCCGGGACTGCTTGCCGTTCCCAACTGGATGGGGGTAAACGAAGACACCGTAGCCAAGGCTGCTCGTGCGGCAGGCGACAAATATGTGGTGTTCGTTGCCGATATGTACGGCAAAGCCATTCGCCCCAGCAATGCCGAGGAGGCAGGCGCTGCGGCCGGTGCGGTACGCGCCGATCGGCCACTGATGCGTAAACGCGCCCAGGCGGCTGTAGAGGTGCTCAAGGCACAGAGCGGGGAGGTGGCGCTGGATACCAGCAGGCTGGGCGCCATCGGCTTTTGTTTTGGCGGCGGCACGGTACTGGAACTGGCCCGTTCGGGCGCGCCACTGAAGGGTTTCGTATCCTTCCATGGCAATCTGGACACCCCAAATCCGGACGACGCGAAGAACATCAAGGCGCCGGTTCTGGTGCTGCACGGTGCGGACGATCCCGCAGTGCCGCAGGAGCAGGTGGACGGTTTCATTGCAGAGATGAAGGCCGCCAAAACTGACTGGCAGTTGGTGAGCTATGGCGGTGCCGTGCACTCGTTTACCAACCCCAAAGCCAACGTGCCGGGGCGCAACGAATACCATCCTGTGGTGGCTGCACGAGCGTTCAAGGCGATGAACGATCTTTTCGATGAAGTTTTCGCCGAGCAGTAATCGCTTCGAACTAGAGGCTGCGCCCATCAGGCGCAGCCTTTTTTAGCTTACTTTGCCGGTAGCACGGCGATATCGATGATTCCGTCCGTCAGGCCGGCAACCTCGCCCAGCGTGGTGGGCTTGCCACTGGCCAGATCCAGCTGGTGCAGGGTCTTGCCGGTCAGCACATAGGCGCTGTTGCCGCCTTTGCCATCGCTGGCGATATCGATGGCGGCCGCCTTGAGACCCTCTACGATCATGCCGACCTGTTGCTGTACGCCATCGTTTGGCGGGTTTTGCAGCATCAGGCTGCTGCTGGCCAGATCGACGTTATACAGTGCAGTGCTCTGCGTGCCTGCATAGGAATTGGTGTAGGCCCCGGCAACGATCTGTGGTTGCTTGCCGGCGTAGGGCCCATCGGCTGCGTAGGCTTGCTTGCCGTCCACCACCGCTTCGCCGGTGTCGACATTGACCCGCAGATTGGTGCCGTCCTGGCTCATCAGGCGCAGACGGTCCGCGACCGGATTGAAGTCGACCACTGCCTGACCACTGCCGGGCAGGGCGCTCTTCAGCATGCTGGCCGCAGTCGCCTTGCCGCTGGCGGCGTCCAGGGTGTAGAGCTGATCGGTGCCGCCAAGTGCGTAAATCTGGCCATTGGCCGGACGCACATCGATGCCGCGCAGGTTGCTGGCGCCACTGACAGCCATGTTGGCGGTGACCTTGAGGCTGGCAACATCGACCTTGAACAGTTTGCCATCGGCGCTCAGCGCCAGCAGTTCGGTGGCGCTGGCAATGCCGGCACTAAGGGTCAGCAGGCTGGCAGTGCAGAGGGTAGTGATGCGTTTCATGGTTGTTCCTCATATACGGTTTCAGCATCGAGACGAAGCCGGTTGTCCGGCTTCGCAGGTGCCTCGACGAAACACCTGTAAGCGATACCCGCGAGCAATGAGGTTGGATGTCGGGGAATGAAAATATTTTTATGGCGCACTGTCAGACGTTGAGGAGACCGCCGGCCGGTGGGCCGGCGAGCGGCTCAATCGGTGCTTGCCAGCACGGCGCGACCAATGTACTGGACCGGCCCGCTCGGTCTGTCGTACGGCGAGCCACCGGCAGGTTCCAGGGTCAGCTCGAACAGCTGGCCGGCCTGGACGGCGCCGATCTGCTCGGCGGGCAGGCGCAACGCCTGGCCAGCTTCTACCAGGCCCAGCGAGCGCGGGCCGTCGGCTGGATCGATCAGCGTCCAGAACTGCAAGGTGCGACCCTCGGGGATCTGATCGGCGATCAGCGGGTCGAGCAGCAGGCTGCCATCGCTGCCGATCTGGATGACCCAGCCAGGTTTGGCGGCCTCGCCAGGGTGCTGCAGGACCACCGTGTAGCGTTCGCCGCCGAGGTCCGGCGTGCGCATGATCGGCATCAGCACCGCCACCAGCAGGGCCAACGCCAACGCAGCGCTGGTCAGGCGCCAGGTCAGCAGGTTGTTCCACCAGCCGTTGGCGTCGCCTGCCGGAACGTCAGGGGCAAGCCCCAGGCTCTGGCGGATGCGTTTCCAGACTGCTGGAGAAGGCGCCTGAGCCGGCAGCTGGTCGCTCAGGTCGAGAAAGTGCTGCTCCCACTCCAGGGCCATGCGAGCGGCGTCCTGATCTTCTTCCAGTAACTGGCGCACCTCGGTCGCTTCAGGTTCGTCGAGCAGACCGAGCAGGTATTCGCCAATCAGGGCGCGGCGTTCTTCTGGGTTGTGCGGAATCATGCTTGCAGACACTCCTGCAGCGCGCGCAGGCCGGCGCGGATACGGCCTTTGATGGTGCCCAGCGGAGTGCTCAGGCGGCTGGCGATCTGTTCGTGGGTCAGGCCACGATAGAAGGCCAGCAGGATCGGGTGACGACGTGGTCTTTCCAGTTGCTGCAGGCAGGTGCGTAGCAGGCGCCGTTCGGATCGTTCCAGCGCCTGGGCTTCAGCCTGCGGACTGTCGTCCAGCATGCGCTCGATGAAGTCGTCGTCGACATCGACATGACGCACGCCACTGCGCAGGGCATTGAGCACGCGGTAGCGCAGGATGCTGTGTACCCAGGCTCGGCCGCTGCCCAATTCACGGTGGTAGCGTGCGGCGTGCTGCCAGATGCGCACGAAGGCGTCATGCAGGCAATCCTCGGCAATATCGCGCCGGCCCAGCATGCTGATGGCCAGGCCCAGCAGTTGCCCGGCCTCCTGCCGATAGAGCGCCTGAAAGGCTCGCTCGTCCTGGCGAGCACAGGCTTCCAGGGTGCTTTCATAGTCGAAATCGCGAACTGCCATGGATCATCCGCCGGCCTGAGAAATCCTCATGCAGCTTATACCCGCCAGCGCGCCTGCTGGATCATGTTCAGGTAATAAAAAAGAAGGAGGCAGGTTCAAGGTTGATGGCTGTATGCCTCGTCGAGCGATACCCAACGCTCCAGTGGGCCTTTGCGTGAGAGGTAACGAATCAACAGCCAGTTGTCCTGTTGATCGAGCACTTCGCAGACGTCGCCCTCGATCAGGTAGGCGTTGCTTCTGCTGGCGTCGTTAGGCTGTCTGTGGAGATACAGGCGCGCGTTCGGAACCGTCCAGGTTTGCGCCCGATCGTCGTCATCGAGCGCTCGGCTGGCGATGATCTCGCCCTGCAGGTCGAAGGTCTTTTCGAAGACCGGGAAAAATACGGGAGCTTCCGGGTCGTAGTCGTGACGCACCTGCAGCGTTTTATACAGCCAGGGCGTGCCCGATACGTCGAAGCGGTAAGCGTCGAAATACCAGCGCGGCCCGCTGCGGCAGCGGCTGTACAGCGCACGCTCATTCGCCTTCGGCTCAAGCTCCGACAGCTGGCTGCAGTTGGCTCGCTGAGTCAGGGCTGCAGGCATGCGCAGTCGCTCGAAACGTTGCAGGGCGGGGCGATAGAGATACAGGTGGTAGACCGAGTTAACCATCCCTGCGGGCACGCTGATTGCGAAATCGGGGTAACCGTCGAAATCGTAGTCGTCCACCCCGAAATCGGGTGCTTCTACGTCGTTGCCTTCGGGGATGTTCAGTTCTAGATGGCTGCCATCCGGTTGTTGCAGGAAGTAGCGTTCGCCCTGTTTTTGTACCTGGGCGTATACACCGGGCTCGGGCTCAAGGTGAGGCAGATCCGCCACAGCGTACGCGGGCAATAGCAACAACAGGGGCAGTGAATTGATGCGGAGCAAGAGGGCAATCCTTTGTGAGGCAGGCGCCGTTTGACGCCTGTTCACGGGCGATTATTTTCAGCGTGGCAGTTCAATACGCGTGGTTTCGCCTGGCACCTGTGGCCAGTCGCCGGCGGCCCAGCGCTGACGAGCCTGGTCGATCAGCTCCGCATTGCTGGCAACGAAGTTCCAGTTCATTCGCCGTGGACCGATGGGTTCGCCGCCGATCAGTGCCAGATGGCATTCGCCGCAGGCGCTGAGCAGTGGCGTCTCTCCGGCTGGAATGACGGCCATGGCGCGGGCAGGCAGTGATTCGCCATCCAGCTCGGCCTCTCCGTCGATCAGATACAGGGCGCGCTCGCTGTATTCGGTGGGAATCATCAGGTTGGCGCCAGCGGCCAGGTGCAACTCGGCATACAGGGTCGGCGAGCGGACCGCAACCGGTGATTCGAGACAGAAGCCACTGCCGGCAATCAGGGTGATACGCACGCCTAGCGCATCGCTGCGTGGCAAGGCGTCCGCAGGGTGATGGCTGTAGCTGGGATCGCAGCGTTCATCGGCCTCCGGCAGTGCCAGCCAGACCTGGAGGCCGTGCAGACGCTTGTTCTGCTCGAGCTGCGCCTGTGGCGTTCGCTCTACGTGAGCGACGCCATGGCCGGCGGTCATCCAGCTCACGTCGCCGGGTTTGACCAGTTGATCAGAGCCGAGGCTGTCCTTGTGCTGCACCTGCCCCTCGAAGAGGTAGGTAAGGGTGGACAGGCCAATGTGAGGATGCTGGGCGATGTCCATTCCACTACCCGTCGGGTAGTCCTGTTCCAGCATGTGGTCGAAGAACACGAAGGGGCCGATGCTGCGAAAGCTTGCCGAGGGCAGGGGACGCAGGATCGGCTGGCCGGAAATGTCCTCGGCGCGTGGCCGAATCAGCTGCAGCCCACTCATGCTGTCGCTCCGGCCAGACGGGTCTCGATCTGGATGTCGGTGCTGGTCATCAGTTTGTGGATCGGGCATTTGTCGGCCACGCGCAGCAGTTGCTGGCGCTGGGCATCGTCCAGCGGGCCTTCGAACGACAGCTCGACGACCAGGCGATAGTTGCCCTCTCGTTCCTCGCTGTCGTCACGCTCGACGTTGACGTCGATGCCCTCCAGCGGAAGACCGCGCTGGCGTGCATAGAGCAGCAGGGTCATGGCTTTGCAGGTGCCGAGCGAGGCATCGAACAGATCATGTGGGTCGGGGCCTGCGCCCTCGCCACCGAGCTCCGGTGATACGTCCCCGAGAAGCAGGTGCGCGCCGATTTCGATCTGTTGTTGCAGACCCTTGCTGTTATGGATACGGATCATGGCGTTTCCTCATAGGCTGAGCAGGCAATGGCCGCCAGCCTAGCCCAGCGCAGCCTGCTCACACCAGTGCCGAAAGCCTCACATCAGCGCCCAGTACACGTAACAGGCGGCCCTGCGCATCAACGATGGGCACCGATACCGTGAAGCAGAAGTCATCGGTGGCGGCAGAGCGGTAGACCTGGGTGATGTGGCTCTGCATCTGCTCGGCGGCGGCGCGGAACCAGGGGCGCTGGCTCCAGTCTCGACCACGGCAACTGGCCGTATCGCTGTGCGCGACGTCGGTGGCGAAGACATTCTCGGAAATCTGCACGCCGCGGTTATCGACCAGGTAGAAAAGCTCGAAGCGAGCATCGCGGGCCAGGGTGTCAGCGAGCAGGCGCTCGGCCTGGGTGACATCGCCCGCCAAGGCCGGTTGCCTGGCCAGTTGTTCGATACTGCTACGCACCGCGCTATGGATCTCCAGGCGGAAGTCGCCAAGCCCGGCGAGCAGGCGGTCCCCGTCTTCACGCACTGCCTTGCTGTGATGCAGGACCTGGCCAGCCTTGCCGAGCAGTTCGCCGGCAACCTGGGCAATGTTCTGCACGTCGCCATTGATCGAGCGTACCGCCTGGCCGATCTGCTCGGTGCCTGCGGCTATCTGGCCGACTTGTGCATCGAGACGGTCCATGGCTTGGCGGGTGCTGTCCAGGCCACTACTGACCGCAAGGATACCGGCACGACCATCGGCGACGGCCTGGTTCATATGCTGTCCGGCGTCACCCAACTGCTGCATGCCGTCGCGAAAACGCTCGATGATGCCGCTGACCTGGCCGGTGGCGTCGGTGGTATGCCCAGCCAGACGCCGAACCTCTTCAGCGACCACGGCGAAACCGCGACCATGCTCGCCTGCCCGCGCAGCTTCGATGGCCGCATTGAGGGCGAGCAGGTTGGTTTGTTGGGAAATGCTGGCGATCACGCCAATGACCTTGCTCACTTCGTCGAGCTGGCCGGCCAATTGTTGAATGACCTGGGCCAGTTGCGCCTCGCTGGCGTCGATCACCTCCACCTGGCGTAACACGGCCTCGCCGCTTTCCTGGCACTGGTGCAGGGTCGCGGAGACTTCGGCGGACAGGCGCGCGACTTCGCCGGCACCCGGCACCAGCTCGGCGTCCAGGGTGGTGGTGACCTGTTCGCTGGCGCTGGCAATAAGCTCCGATGACTGGGCCAGGGTTTGCCCGCTTTGCTGGTTGGCGGCGGCGATGCTGGCCAGTTGAGGGGCGTGCGCAGCGATGCCGACGGCGGCACCCAGGCTGGTTCTGATGCGTTGCTGAAGTCCGGCGCTGAAGTCGTTCAGGCGCGCTATCCATTGATGATGCTCCGGCAACCTGATGGTCAGGTCATGCTGTTGGAACAAGGCATTCAATGCGGCTTCGTCCTGAGTTTTGCGGGCTGGATTGCGCAGCAACTGCAGCATGGTGACTCTCCTTTTTCGGTCTGCCAGTCGCACTGCAAGCCAGGTGCCATCATTTACCAACCAAACCAGGCTATCCCAGCCTCATGCCGGGTGACGTGCGGGCAAATCTGGTGCGTTGTTTGCCGGGCCGCTCCAGTGCAGGGCGCTCATTGAGATCGTCAGAGGCGTGCTGGCGAACTTGCGGCCAGGATCGCGGGTCTATGCTGCTCGTATCGTCAGGAGGACTCGACGTGTTCATACGCCGAAAGATGTCATGGATATTCGCACTCAGCGCCGCGATTGCCTGCAGCGTTCAGGCTCGCGACTACCGCTACAGCGACGCTCATCTGCATTATGTCGACTTTTTCCAGGAGAGCGCCGGCATGGACGCCTTGCTGGAAAAGATGGCCGAGAATAATGTCGACCACGTGATGTTCTCCGGTATTCCGGTGGCCAAGAAGTGGGATGAGGACGAGCCCAAGCGGCCGCGCTACTACGCCGGTGACGATGCCAACGCTTACTGGTACAGCGCCACCGACGTGTTCATCGCCGACGCCTACAAGCGCCTGCCGGCCGAGCAGCGCAAACGCTTCCATCCCTTTCTCTCCGGCTTCAATCCCAACGACAAGAACGCGGATGCGCATATCCGCCGCATGCTCGAGCTGGACCCCGGTTTGTGGCAGGGCATCGGTGAGGTGTTCACCCGGCACGACGACCTGACTGCGCTGATTCACGGCAGCGCACCGCGCGCCGACAACGAGGCTTTGGCTCGTGTATTTCACCTGGCGGCCGAATACGACCTGCCGGTGATGTTGCATTCGAACATCACCTCCAAGCGTGAGCGCGAACCTATCTATCTGGAGGAAATCGAGGCGCCGCTGCGCAACCATCCGCATGTGCGCTTCATCTGGGCGCATGCCGGTACCAGTGCGGAGATTCACCGTCACCAGAAGAAGCTGGGCTTTCTCCTGGATACACTGGAGCGCATGCTTGGCCAGTACCCCAATCTGTACATCGACCTGTCCTGGACCATGCTGCGCCCGTACCTGCTGGACGCGGACGGCAAGCCGGACCCCGATTGGGTCCATCTGGTCAGCAGTTACCCGGAGCGCTTCATGATCGGTTCGGATGTGGTGGGGCGCTTCAACAGCCTGGGCGATTACATGACGGGCTTCGACCCGTTCCTCGACGCGCTTCCCGAGGATGTTGCGCACAAGGTGGCGCGCGATAATTTCCTCGCCGTGCTGCCGCGCAAGGTACAGGCCGAGCTCGACCCTTGATCCGTTGTCATCAACCTGTCATTCGGGCGTCATAGGCTCGCGCTCATCTCAACGAGGAGCGCGTCATGCATCACACCCGAATGACTCTGATTGCCGGCCTGCTGGCCTGCGCCGGCCTGGCCCAGGCCGATGTACGTGTGGAAGGTCCGGTCGAATACGGCGTTTTCAGCAGCCAATACCAGGATTTTCAGCCCGGCGAGCGGGTGCTGACGCGTAGCAATCAGGATATCCAGCGTACCAATGAGGTTCCCGCCAAGCTCGGCACCAAGTTCGGCATGCGCTACAGCCTGGCAGGCAAGCGTGAGGGTGATCTGCCGCTGACCCTTTTGTACCTGACGCCTGGCGTGGTCACGCCGGATGGCCAGCGTCACGACAAATTCGAAGTGCAGCAGAAGCTGGTGGTCGGGGCACCGCAGGACGTGATGGCGTTCGAGTTCACCGAGCACCATGAAGTGGTACCCGGCGAGTGGCATTTCATCGTCTATCAGGGTGATCGCAAGCTGGCCGAGCAGCGCTTCCTGGTCCGCTGATCAGAGCAGGATCAATGCCCAGGTCAGGGCAACCATCAGCAGCGCCAGCAATTGCGCAGCGCTGCCCATGTCCTTGGCCTGCTTCGACAGCGGATGCAGGTTCAGTGAGATGCGGTCGACCACCGCTTCAATGGCCGAATTGAG
This sequence comes from Pseudomonas pichavaramensis, assembly GCF_050473265.1. Classification (NCBI taxonomy): domain Bacteria; kingdom Pseudomonadati; phylum Pseudomonadota; class Gammaproteobacteria; order Pseudomonadales; family Pseudomonadaceae; genus Pseudomonas; species Pseudomonas pichavaramensis. Next base: position 229,853 of record NZ_JBJKFJ010000004.1, read on the forward strand.
CAGCTCCACCACCAGCGCCAGTAGCGGCATCAGCATCAGCAGGGCGCGTTCCGTCCGACTGACATCCAGCAGGCAGGCCAGCGGCAATAGCACCAGGTTCAGCCATACCAGCTGGCGAAAGGCAGCCTCGCCCTGATAGGCCGCGCGCAGGCCGGCCAGCGAATAACCGGTAGCGTTGAATAGGCGTGTCAGACCGCTGCGCCCCTTGAATGAAAGGGCGTCCAGATCGTGGGCGTCGTTCATGGCTGGAGGACTCCCCAAGGACTGTTCAGCGCGTGCTGGTAGGCTTGCTGCAGATACAGGATGTCACTGTCCGGCATGTCACCACGATGGCGCTGCAACTGGCCAAGATCACGTCGCGAGGCACCGCTGATGCGCCAGCGGCGACGGCTCTTTTCCAGGTCCAGCAAGGCGATATCGACGTCGCCAGCGCCATGTGCCTTGATGAAAATATGCTTGGCATAACAACAGCCATGCTGCCAGCCGCCCAGGTGCATACGTGCCAGGGTAACTGCCAGTTGACGCAACATTTCCTCCGTCAGCGCGCGGGGCATCTGCTGGGCGTACCACTGTTCCAGGCTGATGAAGCCTTGCAGGGCTTCGGTCACCAGCAGCGCTTGCCAGTCTCCGGCCTGGCGCCGTGCTGCGCAGTAGACGATGTTGGGTGTACGGATGCCGAGGCGAGCCAGAGCCCGATAGGCTTGTAGCTCGCGCAGGATGGTCGGACGCCCGAGAGGGTGACGCAGTGAACGATGGATGTGGCCGCTCTGACGTTTGCAGTACAGCGGCGGCCGGCTGTTGTCCCAACTCTGCAGGAGCAGCACGCCGCTTTCACCCCCACGGCGCTGATTGGCTGGCTCGACCCACTCGCCTGGGCTGTGCCACCAGCGGTCGAACTCGGTGGTGGGCAGGGCGACGATGGCCTTCTCGGTGAGGACGCCCATTTCAAGCCTCCTTGCGCAGCACGTAGGTACGCCACATGGCGTAGCCCGGTAGAAAGTCCAGATGGCCGATTATGTCGAAGCCGGCCTGGCGGAATTCACTCTCGATCACTGCGCGCGGCACCACGAAGCGATTCTGGTTCTGCGCAGCACGGCCCTGTGCCGCCCTGCGTGCTTCCAGGCGGCGACGTTTCCAGGCCTTGTAGTTGCCATCGACCCAGAGCGAGACGATCACCGTGTCACGGCTGACGCGATGGAACTCACTCAGTACCGCCAGGCGGTGCTCGGCCGATTCGATGTGGTGCAGCAAGCGGATGCAGAAAATGCAGTCCACGGCGTTGGCACCCAGGTCGATATCGAAAGCCGAGGTGCGGAAGCTGTTGACCCGGGCAACGATCTCCGGAGCCTGCGCTGCACGTGCGGTGGCAATCATGTCGGCGGAGTTGTCGGCCGCGAGGATCACCCGGTTGGGCTGCTCGCAGAGCATGGGCCAGAAACGCCCGGCACCACAGGGCAGGTCGAGTAACAGGTTGGGTTCATCGGCCATTTTCAGGGCATGGCGCGCGACCTGTATGTCACGCCAGTGCGACAGGCGACGGGCCAGGCCGTCGCGATGCTTGTGAAAGTACTGCTGAGCGTGGTCGAGATCGTACTTGCGGGAGAATTCCAGCTCGATGGGGCTTGGCTTGGGCATGACGAACGTCCGCTGATGGATACGTTCGTCACCCTAAGAGTCGCGGCATCAAGGCAATGTCAAAGAGAAGTGAAAAATTCGTCAAACCTCGTTGTTCAATGCCACCCGGAAGCGGGTATCACCCGGCTCGCTTTGCAGGCTGACGCTCCAGCCCTGCTTGGCACAGATGCGCTTGACCAGTGACAGGCCCAGGCCGAGCCCTTCACCGCGCGCCTGCGCGCCGCGGACGAAAGGCTGGAAGATGCGTTCGTGCTGCTCGGGGGGAATGCCCGCACCGCTGTCTTCTATGCGGAAGGCTCCACGCTCCAGCACCAGGCGCACGCTGCCGCGTTCGGTGTAGTGCAGGGCATTGCGCAGCAGGTTGGCGATCACGGTGGCGAGGAAGGTGGTGTTGTACAGGCCATCGTCCTGGCCTTCGACGATCAACTGGAAGTCCAGGCCCTTTTCTCTCATTAGTGCGCCCCAGCGGTTGGCCTGCTCGGTGGCGATGGCCGCAAGCGGGCGCGTGCCAACGAGGGCCGCCTCGTTGGACTTGTCTCGCGCCAGCTCGAGAAAGGTCTGTACCAGCTCACGCATTTCCTCGGTGGCGCGGGCAATACGGGCGAGCTGCTCTTTTTCGCGCGGGGCCAGTTGCGCCTCGGCAAGCAATTCGCAAGAGCTGGCAATGACCATCAAGGGCGTGCGCAGCTCGTGGCTGACATCGCTGGTGAACAGTCGCTCGCGCTCCAGCGACTGACGTACCTGGCCCAGCGTGCTGTCGAAGGCGGCGGCCAGTTGGCCGATTTCATCGTTCGGGTAATCCGGCGCAAGAGGCGGTGCCAGAGGATGCAACTGGTCGCGATGACGCACCTGCTGGGCCAGGCGCGTGATCGGCGCCATGACCTTGCGTGCGGTGATCAAGCCAAGCCCCCAGGCAGCGATCACCGTGAGCAGAAAGCCAGCCAGGACGACGTTGAACAGGGCATTTTCGCGGTCCTCGAACTCCTGCTGCTCCTGCACCAGCATGTAGGTCTGGCCGTTGATCTTTTCTACGTAGACGTAGAACGCTTCATTGCCGCTGACGATCTCATTGAAGCCTTCCGTGAGCCCGTCATATTCCGTCGGGATGGCGTAGTCGGGATGGCTGGAGGAGAAAAAACGGGTGCTGGAATCGAGGCGCGGTGCGCGCCCCTGGCGAATGTCCTCGTTGAGCGTTTCGCCCAGCTCGCGGCTCATCTCCTGCGACACCAGGTGTTCTTCGATGAAGTGCACCACGGCGACGATGCTCAGCGAGAACAGGCCGCTGACCATCACGGTCATCAGCACGAAGGCGATCAGGATGCGCCGTTCGAACGGCTGCTTAGCCAGCATGTTCGCTCTCCGCCAGGCGGTAACCCACACCGTGGATGGTATGCAGCAGGGGGGCAGGGAAGGGTTTATCCAGGACCTGGCGCAACTGGTGGATATGGCTGCGCAGGCTGTCGCTGTCGGGGCAGTCGTCGCCCCACAGGGCTTCCTCCAGTGCCTCGCGGCGCACCACGGCCGGGCTGCGCTGCATGAGGATGGCCAGCAGCTTCAGCCCCAGTGGGTTGAGTTTGAGCGCCTGACCGGCACGGCTGACGTGCAGGGTATCGAGGTCGTAGATCAGGTCGGCGATCTGCAGCTGGCGTTTGCGATTGCCCTGACTGCGCCGCAGGATGGCCTCGATGCGCGCCACCAGTTCGGACAGAGCGAACGGCTTGATCAGGTAGTCGTCGGCGCCAGCATTGAGGCCCTGCAGGCGGTCGTCCAGTGCATCGCGCGCGGTGAGCATGAGGATCGGCACCTCGTTGCGGCCGTCCTCGCGCAGGCGCTTGCACACCTGATAACCATCGATGCCTGGCAGCATGATGTCCAGCACGATCAGGTCGTAATGTCCGGTGCTGGCCAGGTGCAGGCCGCTGAGGCCGTCCTGGGCACAGTCGACGCTGAAACCCTTGAGCTGCAGATAGTCGAGTACGTTGGCAAGAATGTCGCGGTTGTCTTCGATGACCAGAATGCGCATCGGCGAATAGTCCCGGGTTTGACGAATTTTTCACACGGCTTTGACGAACGGCTCACGGCGTACTGAGCAGACTTCGGCTCGTTCATCCTGCAAGGATCATACGATGCCTCGGCTCCATTACGCGCAACTTCGTTATCTGTCGATCATTCTGCTGGCCTGGCTGGCGGTTTTCTTCCTGACGCGCAGCGTGCTGCTGCTCGGCAACCTGGGCGACGCAGGCATCAGCACGGGCAACCTGCTCAGTCTGTACGGGGTTGGCTTGGTCTACGACCTGAGCTTTCTGCTCTACGCCGCCATTCCCATGACGCTGTACCTGTTGCTGTGCCCGGCCTGGCTGTGGCGCCGGCGCTGGCACCAGCGCATGTTGGTCGGAGTGGTGGCCGTAAGCCTGTTCGTGATGTTCTTCACTGCCGTGGCGGAGTGGCTGTTCTGGGGCGAGTTCGGGGTGCGCTTCAACTTCATCGCCGTCGACTACCTGGTGTACTCCAAGGAGGTGGTGAACAACATCCTCGAGTCCTATCCGATCTATCCGCTGCTGTCGCTGCTGGCGGTCGTGGCCATCGGCCTGACCTTCGCCCTGCGTCGCACCCTGCACGCCGCGTTGCAGGCTCCGCGCCTGCCGTTCAGCCGGTCGCTCTATGGCGTGCTGATGCTGGCCCTGCTGGTCGGCCTGTGCAGTGGCCTGGTTGGCCAGGATGCACCGCGTGGCTTGGGCGGCAACACCTATCAGCGTGAGCTGGCGAGCAACGGCCCGTACCAGTTCTTTGCCGCTTTCCGTAACAACGAGCTGGATTACCGCCAGTTCTACGCCACCTTGCCGGACAGCGCGGTGGCGCGGCTGCTGCGCGAAGAGGTCAGAGAGACCAACTCGCGCTTCATTGGCCACGACCCGGAGGACATTCGTCGTTTCATCGACAACCCCGGCAAGGCCAAGCCGCTGAACGTGGTGCTGGTGACCATTGAAAGCCTCAGCGCCAAATACCTGGGCAGTTTTGGCGATACCCGCGGGCTGACGCCGAACCTCGACGAGCTGCGTAAGCACAGTCTGGTATTCACCAACCTGTATGCCACCGGCACCCGTACCGATCGTGGCCTGGAGGCGATCACCCTGTCGATTCCGCCGACGCCGGGGCGTTCGATCGTCAAGCGCATCGGCCGCGAGTCCGGTTACGCCAGCCTCGGCCAGCAACTGGGCGCCAAGGGCTACGACAGTGTGTTCGTCTATGGCGGCCGCGGCTATTTCGACAACATGAACGCCTTCTTCGGCGGCAACGGCTACCGCATCGTCGACCAGAGCAGCGTCGCCGACGCCGACATGAGCTTCCAGAACGCCTGGGGCATGGCTGACGAGGATCTCTATCGCCAGGCCATGAAGGTGGCCGACGCTGATCACGCCAGCGGCAAGCGTTTCTTCCTGCAACTGATGACCACTTCCAACCATCGCCCCTACACCTATCCCGATGGCCGTATCGATATCAAGTCGGGGGAGGGGCGTGAGGGCGCGGTGAAATACACCGACTACGCCATCGGCCAGTTCCTCGCCGAGGCACGCAGCAAGCCCTGGTTCGACGACACGCTGTTCGTGTTCGTCGCCGACCACACGGCCGGCAGCGCCGGGCGTGAGGATCTGCCGGTGGCCAACTACCACATCCCGCTGTTTGTCTATTCGCCCAAACACGTCAAGCCGGCCGAGTACACCGACGTCGTCAGTCAGATCGACGTGGCGCCGACGCTGCTAGGCCTGCTCAACCTCGACTATGTGTCCACCTTCTTCGGCCGCAACGTGCTGCGCGAGGACCATGCGCCGGGCCGCGCCCTGCTGGGCAACTACCAGCACCTGGGGCTGTTCGACGGGCATGACCTGGCCATCCTCAGCCCGCAGCAGGGCATGCGTCGCCACGAAGATGCCCTGGGCCTGAGTCACGAAGAACAGGTCGGCAACGAAGACCCTCTGTTGCGCCGTGACATCGCTTACTACCAGGGCGCCAGTCATGCCTTCCAGAAGCGCCTGATCGCCTGGCGTGCCGATGGCGACGGCCAACAGCATGTCAGCCAGCGCTAGAGGCATTTCCATGGAAGCGCATATGACTTCTCTCTATCTGGACTTTCGCCTGGCCCTGGGCATTCCGCTGGCCCTTATGACGGCCTTGCTGCTGATCGACCCGGCGCCACTGGATTTCGCCCTGGCCAACCTGTTCTACGAACCGGGGCTGGGCTTCATCGGGCGCCACAGCTTCTGGCTGGAGGACATTCTGCATGACCGCGCCAAGCAGGCGGTGATCGTCGTCGGTGTGCTGGCGATCGCCGGTTTCGTTCTCAGTCTGCTGCCGACGAGGCTGCGCGCCTGGCGCCGCTCGCTGGGCTATCTGGTGCTGGCGCTGGGCTTGTCGACCGCGGTGGTGACCCCGCTGAAGGCCCTGACCGGCATGCATTGCCCCTGGAGTCTTACCGAGTTCGGTGGTCAGGAGCAGTTCACCCCACTGCTCGCCGAGCGTGCCCCCACGGCCAAACCCGGGCGTTGCTGGCCGGGCGGACACGCCTCGGCAGGGTTCTCGCTGCTGGCGTTGTTCTTCGTCCTGCGTGATCGCCGCCCACGGGCCGCCCGTGTCGCCTTGGCCGTGGCGCTGGGCCTGGGTTCGCTGTTCTCGCTCGGACGGATGCTGCAAGGCGCGCACTTTCTCTCGCACAACGTCTGGACCTTGCTGATCGACTGGGTCATCTGCCTGGTCACCTACCGGCTCGTGCTGTACCGCGCACCGGCCGTTCACTCATCAGATACCCGATTGGTTTTAGGAGGGCAGGCTCAATGACTCGCTATCTGCAACTGGTTCGATTGGGGCTTGCCTCGCTGGTGTTCTTCGGGGCCCTGCTGGCGCTGCCGTTGAGCATGGCCTGGGGTGCCAGCAGCGCATTACCGATCAAGCCGGTACGCCCGGCTGGCTGGGCACAGCCGCTTGATTCACGGATCAATCTCTACCGCATGGCGCCGGGGTTGTACCGCAGCGCCTTGCCCAGTGCCACAGACTGGCCGGCCTTGCAGCGATTGGGCGTGGCCACGGTGGTCAACTTCTATCAGCGTAGTGATGCCGAATGGTTGTCAGACCCCATGGTCGATCAGGTGCATCTGCCTATGCACACCGACCGTATCGATGACAGTGACGTGATCGCAGCGTTGCGTAGCATTCGCGAGGCCGAAAGTCGCGGTGCGGTGTTGATTCACTGCAAGCATGGGCAGAACCGCACTGGGCTGATCGCAGCGATGTATCGAGTGATCTATCAGGGCTGGAGCAAGGAACAGGCTCTGGCGGAAATGGCGGGTGGTGGTTTTGGCGGAGAAGACCGCATGGGCGATGCCGAGCGTTACATTCGTGGCGCGGATATCGGCGCGCTGCATATTGCCCTAGAACGCGGCGCTTGTAGCACCAGCCCCTGGGCACTCTGTGCGCTCAAGGCGCGGCTTTCGGCTCTGGTCGAGGGCGTTTGAAATGAGCGCGCTGCGCCTGCTCGCCTGCATGCTCGTGTTGTTGATGCTCGCTGGCTGTGAAGGTCTGCGCGAACAGTTGCTCGCCGCCGACTATCCGCCGGTCTATGTGGATGGCTTCGAGGCTGGCTGCAGCTCCGGTCGTGCGGCTGTAGGGCCGTTGGGGAGGTTCAAAAAGGCACCGTTGCGCTATCAGCGCGAGCCGTTGTACGCGCAAGGCTGGGATGACGGTTATCGCCAATGCGAGCGGGCGCAGACGGTGGACGACTGGCGCTGGGCGCGTGACGAGGAGCGTGCCGATCGGCAGTGGCACCACCAGGTCGATCAGGCCATGGCCAGGGCGTTACGCCGCTAACATTTTCCTTTCAAGAGCTGGCGAATTGCGCCGATAGATAAACGGGGTGAGTTGGCGCAATCGCCCCAGGTCCCTCGCCTGGTGTGGCGAGGGATGTCTCGTTTTCTGCGCGTAAAAGGAGTTTCGCCAAATGTCCCTGCGTAATTTGTCTATTGCACCCAGAGCAGCTCTGGGCTTCGGCCTGGTGGCGTTGCTGGTGTTGCTGCTCGGGATGTTCTCTTTGTTTCAGATGTCCGAGATGCGCAAACAGTCTGCGTCGGTCGACAGCAACTGGTTGCCCAGCGTGATGGCATTGGGAAAGGTGAGTCAGGATATTCAGCGCTTGCGCGCGATTACCCTGCGCCTGCTGGTCAACCAGGAGTCGGCGGCGGTGCAGGGCAACTTGCGTCTTGCCGAAGAGCTGCGTTCGGAGTTGAACAACGCTGATTCCAGCTACGAGAAACTGATCTCCAGCAGCGAGGAACGAGCGCTCTATGATGGCTTCAGGCGAGCGGAAGCCAGCTACCTTCAGGAGCAGGGGCAAATAGTCGAGTCTGTCCGGCAAGGGCGTTTCGACGATGCTACAGCCGTCATGACGGGTCCCATCAACCAGCATGCCGATGAGATGTCCCGGACGCTCGGCGAGCTTTCCGAGCTGAACAGAAAGGGCGCCGCCGATGCTGCCAATCAGTCGCTTGCGGTGTTCGAGTCGGCACGTATCTGGGTGATCAGCATGATGGTCGTGGCGGCACTGGCTACCGTCGCGCTGGCCATACTGCTGACGCGCAGCATCGTCGCGCCGCTGACCGAGGCGGTGCAAGTCGCTGAAGTCGTGGCTTCGGGCGACCTGACGCAAAACATCCAGACCCAGGGAACGGATGAGCCTGCACGCCTGCTGGCGGCGCTGCGCAGCATGCAGCAAAGCCTGCGTGGCACCATCCAGAGTATCGCCGACTCTTCCAATCAACTGGCGTCGGCCTCCGAGGAGCTGCATGCGGTGACCGAGGATGCGACGCGCGGTCTGCATCAGCAGAACACCGAGATCGAGCAGGCGGCCACTGCAGTCAACGAGATGACTGCCGCCGTGGAGGAGGTGGCACGCAACGCGGTGAGTACTTCCGAGGCGTCGCGTGAATCGAACGTCACGGCGCAGCATGGTCGCGAACAGGTGCGTCAGACCGTCGAGTCCATCGGCCAGCTCAGTGATGATGTCGGCAGCACGGCAGGGGAAGTGGAGCAACTGGCGGAGCGTGTGCGCGAGATCAGCAAGGTGCTCGACGTGATCCGCTCCATCGCCGAACAGACCAATCTATTGGCGCTCAATGCTGCCATCGAGGCGGCTCGGGCCGGCGATGCCGGCCGCGGTTTTGCCGTGGTGGCCGACGAGGTGAGGGCGCTGGCGCATCGCACTCAGCAGTCGACGCAGGAAATCGAGCAGATGATCGGCGGCATCCAGAACGGCAGCGAGCGGGCTGTTACCGCCATGCAGAGCAGCAATGGTCGGGCACGCTCGACCCTCGAGGTGGCGCAGGCCGCTGGCGCGGCACTGGAGCAGATCACTCAGGCGATATCCTCGATCAACGAGCGTAACCTGGTCATTGCCAGCGCCTCCGAGGAGCAGGCGCAGGTGGCGCGGGAGGTAGACCGCAACCTGGTCAACATTCGCGATCTATCGATGCAGACTTCGGCCGGTGCCAATCAGACCAGTGCGGCGAGTCAGGAGCTGTCGCGCCTCGCGGTGGATCTGAACAACCTGGTGGCGCGCTTCAAGGTCTGACGCAAATGCCTAGCGCAGAAGAGAGGCCCTGCCGCTAGGCTCTGTACGAGAAGTGCCTGCGCTCGGTGATGCTCCGTTAAAACCGGGCTGGAACGCCAGCCCGGTCGAATGCTCATTTACAGCTCGTAAACTCGAGTGCGAGCCCAGTCCGTTCCTCACCCGTTTTTGCGGTGCCGCCATCGGTATTGCCTGACCTTCGCTCGACGACTTTTCGTACAAACCCTAGGCTTTCTTCATCATTGAGCCGAGGGTCAATGCTTGGCTGCGGAATTCTCCAGGGCTGGAATGGACGTGTTTACGGAAGAACCGGCTGAAATACCCGACGTCGCTGAACCCCAACCCGTGCGCGATTTGCTTCACGCTCTGGCTGGAGTGAGCCAGCTCGCGTTTGGCTTCGAGTATCAGCCGAGCATTGATTATGGTCATGGGCGTCATCCCGAGTTGCTCTTGGCACAGTCGCCCAAGGGTGGCTGCAGTGACGCCCAGTTCATCGGCGTAATCGTTGAGTGAGCGGTGCTGGCGGAAGTGCAGGTCTACCTGTTCACGAAAGCTGGTGACTTGTTGACCGCGGCGATTGTTGGGGAGGGCGGGCGAGTCACCTGACAGGCTGAACCGCATGGCCTGAATCACCAGGGCCAACAGCAGCGACATGCTGCAGGCTACATGCTCGCGAGCGCGATTGTGATACTCCTCATACAAGGACAGGCACAAGGGGAGAAGCGGGTCTTGTGAGCGTGACAAGCGCGGGACGGCAATCACCTGCGGCTTCAGCAATTGCGCAGACAGTGCGGGGCATAGCATGCGGGTGATGCTTTCCAGTGGGTGCTGCACTGCGGTAATGACATGTCCCTCGACTGCTCCTGCCCAAGAAAAGCCATGCACGATCTGCGAGGGAATGAACAACACACAGGGGGCCTGGACGCTGACCTTGACGTTGTCCAGCAACACGTCACCCGCGCCACTCTGCAAGTAGAGGATCTGCAGTAGCCCTTCATGGCGATGCGCCGAAATCTCCCAGTCATGAGCGCCAGAACGCTTGGAAATCGATTCCACATGCAAGGCTTCATGCCATGCCGGCTGAGGTGACTCGCCGTAGAGGGCGTAGTTGGGGATCTTGTTCATCATTATTGTTATGTGTGTTGTCGGCCGTCAGGCCCTAAGTATTTTTACCCTAACCAACCTTCAGGAGATCAGGCAACTCCATGCCGACTGTCTGCGTGGTGCGCGGCACAATTGTCGGAAAAGTCTGGTTGGTTGTGGGTTTTGTCCATTCTGAGCAAGAACCTGATGCTCCTATGCTTGGTCTCGCGAGAAAGGGCTGCCTGGCTGCTTTTTCGTTTGGGTTGCGGCCTTGTGTCGTGCAAACAGGGCGGCTTGCCGGGCCGCCGCGCCTTCGAGACATGCTGGAGAGCGTCATGAATAACAACAATCAAGCGAACAATTGGTTAGGGCTGGAGTCGGCCGTCTGTGTGGTCACTGGAGCAGCCGGTGGCATAGGCACGGCCATCGCCAGTGCATTGGTGGAGCAGCAGGCCCGAGTGGTGCTGCTCGATCGTGATGCCGAAGGCTGCCAAGCCCTGGCGGCTGCATTGTCAGAAACGGCCGAGACTGAAGTGTTGGCGCTGAGCTGCGATATTGCCGATGCGCAGAGTGTTCAGCGTGCTGCCGACCGAGTCAGTGAGCGCTTTGGGCGTTGCGATGTGCTGATCAACAATGCCAGCGTGCTGCAGCCCGGCAGTCTGGCCGATATCAGCCTGGCTAACTGGAATCGTCTACTGGAGGTCAACCTTACCGGGTACTTGCTGTGCTCCCAGGCGTTCGGTCGGCTGATGTTGGCCAATCAGGCGGGTAGCCTCGTTCATATTTCATCGATTGCCGCTCATTTCCCGCAGACCCACAGCGGCGCTTACAGTGCGGCCAAGGCTGGGGTGAGCATGCTCTCGCAGCAGCTTGCCACCGAGTGGGGCGCGCTGGGAGTTCGTAGTAATGCAATCTGCCCCGGGTTGATCCATACCCCCTTGTCTGCGGCCTTCTATGCCGACCCCAAGGTCGAGCAACAGCGCAAGGCGATGACCGCCAGCCAGCGCATTGGACAACCTGGTGATATCGCCAATGCCGCTCTGTTTCTGGCCAGTCCACGAGCCAGCTATGTCAATGCTACCGAGCTGACCGTCGACGGCGGCCTCGAAAGCATGTTGATGGCATTGATTCCGCGGCCAGGCTACGAATCCCCGGCCATTCGCCGCTAATCCAAACGAGCCTAGAACGTTGCGTACTCGACGTGCGCGGCGGGCGTTTGCCTGCGTGAAATGAACACGGAGAAAAACACAATGACAAGAATGAGTTCAACAGCCATCCAGACCTGTGATGTGTTGGTGGTCGGCGCCGGTGCTGGCGGCCTTGCCACTGCAATCGTTGCCAAGAAGCAGGGGCTGGATGTGGTCGTGGTGGAGAAAGACGCTTTCTTCGGCGGTACCACGGCGTTTTCCGGTGGGGTTCTGTGGGTACCCTGCAACCCCCTGGCCAGTGCCAAGGGCATTGTGGACAGCCGTGAGGCGGCGCAGACATATCTGCGCAATGAAACGGGTGACTACTTCGATGCCGAGGCGGTTGAGGCCTTCCTCGACAATGCACCGGCCATGGTCTCGTTCTTCGAACGCGAGACATCCGTCAAATTCGTGCCGACGCTGTACCCGGACTATCACCCCGATGTGCCTGGCGGGGTAGACGTTGGTCGTTCGATCCTGGCCGCGCCCTTTGATATTCGTCAACTCGGGGGCGATATGGCTCGGCTGCGCCCCCCGCTGAAGACCATCACGTTCATTGGCATGATGTTCAATTCCTCGAATGCTGATCTGAAGCACTTCTTCAAGGCCACCAAGTCACTGGCCTCATTCGCCTATGTAACCAAGCGGTTGGCAACCCACCTCAAAGAGCTGCTGCTGTACCGTCGCGGTATCAATGTCACCAGTGGCAATGCTCTGGCGGCACGTTTGGCCAAGTCCGCGCTGGATTTGGCTATCCCCATTCATACTCGCACCGCCGCGCGCCAGCTCTTGCAAGAGAATGGGCGGGTGAGCGGGGCGCTCCTCAACAGCGCAGAGGGGGAGTTGCGCATTGATGCTCGATGCGCGGTGGTCTTGGCCGGTGGCGGTTTTTCACATGACCTGCAGCGTCTCAAGCAGGCCTATCCCCATGTCAAGCGTGGCGGCGAACACTTTTCCCCAGTGCCGGCGGGTAACACTGGCGATGGCGCGCGCATGGCCGAGGCCGTCGGTGGCCAGGTCGATATTCGTTTCAAGGATGCCGCTGCCTGGATGCCCGTGTCCAAGGTGCCAACGGGCGATGGCGGTTTCGCTGCATTCCCTCACTTGTTGGATCGCTACAAGCCGGGGGTCATCGGTGTGCTGCGCAATGGCAAGCGCTTCACCAACGAGTCCAACTCCTATCACGACGTCGGCGCGGCGCTCATACGCGCTTGCGTTGACGAGGCCGAGACTGCCATGTGGTTGGTTTGCGATGCGCAAGCCATGGCCAAGTATGGTCTTGGCTATGCCAAGCCTGCCCCTATGCCTCTCAGCCACCTTCTGGGCAGTGGTTACTTGTTCAAGGGCAACAGCCTGGCGGAGCTGGCGCGCAAGACCGGTATCGACCCGGTTGGTCTGGAACAGACGGTAAGGCAGTACAACCTTGGTGCGGTACATGGCGAGGACCGTGAGTTCGGGCGTGGCAGCACCTCGTTTAACCGTTACCTGGCGGACGCTCAGCATCAACCGAATCCGTGCGTGGCACCGATCACTAAGGGGCCTTACTACGCGGTAAAGGTTGTCATGGGTGATCTGGGCACGTTCGACGGACTCAGAACCAGTGTCGTTGGCGAAGTGCTCAACGAAGCGGGCACTGCGATTGCCGGTCTGTATGCCGTCGGCAACGATCGCGCGAGCATGATGGGTGGCAACTACCCGGGGGCAGGGATCACTCTGGGGCCAATCATGACCTTCGCTTACATCACCGCTCGCCATTTGGCGCAAAGCCAAAGACCGCAGGCAGACAAGCCTTCACGGCGGGAGGTCGCATGATGAACTCGAAAGCTATCGTCGATCACCGTATCTACACCATCAAACCCCGAGGGATGGCTGAGTTCATCGAGGTATTCGAACGTCTGGCCATGCCTGTGCTGCTCAAGCACTTGGGAATGCCGCTGGCGTTTTATAGCAGTTGCATCGGGCCTCTCAATCAGGTGGTGCACTTGTGGGGGTATGACAGCCTGGATGACTTCGAGAGGCGCAGCGCCGCGCGTGACAGTGATGAGTCGTTCGCGGCCTATCTGCAGGCGTCCGCGCATCTGATCGTGGCGCAAGAGACACGGATTATCAAACCCGTGCAGTTTCGGCAGCTCGATCAGCTGTAACCGAGCATAAGAATGCCGTGCGAATCGCTTCAACAATAAAAAAGTGGGTGCCGCAGCGTGACGATCGGGCACCCCTACAAATAGAGGTGAAATGTGGTGGATAACTCTCAAGTAATCGATGTGCGTGAACTGATCAACGAGCGGCCCGTTGGGGCTTATCAAAAATGGGTCGTTTTTCTGGGTTTCTTGATCATCGCGCTGGATGGCTTCGATGTGGCGATCATGGGATTCATTGCCCCGCAGTTGAAAGCCGACTGGGGGCTCACGCATCAGGATCTTGGCCCAGTACTCAGTGCGGCCCTGATTGGCCTGGCTTTGGGGGCGCTGGTGGCTGGCCCCTTGGCGGATCGCTACGGTCGTAAGATCGTGCTGGTGGTCAGTGTGTTCTTTTTTGGCGTGTGGACATTGGCCACTGCGTTCTCTCCCGACCTGACCAGCATGGTGATCCTGCGCTTTTTGACCGGGCTCGGGTTGGGGGCTGCGATGCCTAATGCCTGTACGCTGGTTTCCGAGTACGCCCCGGACCGCAAGCGCTCGTTCATGATCACACTGGCATTCTGCGGTTTTTCCCTGGGAGCGGCCGCGGGAGGTTTTGTTTCTGCCTGGATGATTCCCCACTTCGGTTGGCACAGTATGCTGGTGCTCGGTGGTGTCGCACCGCTACTGGTGGTGCCGTTGCTGTTCTTCAAACTGCCGGAATCGGTGGTCTTCCTGGTGATCAAGCGGGCGCCTGCTGCCCAGATCCGCCGCATCGTCGACAAACTGGCACCCGGCGTGGCCAGTGCTAGCTCAACCTTCTGCCTGCCGAAGGCAGCAATCGTGAATGCCAGCGGGCCGCAGATCGTACTCTCTGCCCATTACCGTTTCAGTACCCTGATGTTATGGAGTGGCTACTTTCTCGGCCTGTTTCTGGTTTACCTGTTCAGTAGTTGGTTGCCGATGCTGGTCAAGGAGGGGGGCGGTTACAGCGTGACGGATGCCGCCATCGTGGCAGCGATGTTCCAGATTGGCGGCCCTGTCGGCTCATTGGTGCTGGGGTGGGCAATGGATCGTTGGAGCAAATATAGGGTGTTGATCGTCAACTATATGCTCGGCGGTCTGGTCATTTTCGTCATTGGGCAGACCATGCAGCATTTTGCCCTGATGTGTGTGGTGGCGTGGATGGCCGGATTCTGTTTCAACGGTGGCAGCGTTGGCCAGAACGCGCTGGCCGCGTCGATCTACCCTACTGAGGCGCGCGCCACAGGTGCCAGTTGGATGAGCGGGGTGGGGCGTCTTGGTGCGATTCTCAGTGCTTTTGCCGGGGCGTATATGCTGAGCCTGGGCTGGCCTTTTGCGCAGGTGTTCAGCGTGCTGGCAGTTCCTGCATTACTGACGGCTTTGACGACCTATGCTCAGGCCCGGCGCTCCGCCTCTTTGGCCAAAGCGTTTGCCGTAAGGCTGTCGCCGCTATGACGGCTTGGTCGCTTAGTCGTCGAAAGGTATTCGTTGCGGAGCGAGTGCAGAGTATTAACCAGGCGAACATACTGGCCAGGCGCTTTTGATGACTCTGTAGCTACTGTTCAGCTAAATATTGTGCCGGTTAGATAACGAAAACGGCGCCTCGTAGGCGCCGTTTTCTGTGCAGCAGAACCGCTAGATCACTTGCCGGCCCAGCGCTTGAGCACCAGAGTAGCGTTGGTGCCGCCGAAGCCGAAGCTGTTGCTCATCACGGTGTCGACCTTGGCGTTTTCCTCGGTTTTGCAGAGGATTGGCAGGTCGGCCACTTCCGGGTCGAGCTCTTCGATATTGGCGGAACCGGCGATGAAGTTGTTCTCCATCATCAGCAGGCAGTAGATCGCCTCTTGCACGCCGGCAGCGCCCAGCGAGTGGCCGGAGAGGCTCTTGGTCGAGCTGATCTTCGGTGCTTTGTCGCCGAACACTTCGCGTACACCGCGGATTTCCGCGACATCGCCGACCGGAGTCGAGGTGCCGTGGGTGTTCAGGTAGTCGATTGGGCCGTCGACGGTGGACAGCGCCTGCTGCATGCAGCGCACCGCGCCTTCACCGCTCGGGGCGACCATGTCGTAGCCATCGCTGGTGGCGCCGTAACCGACGATTTCAGCGTAGATCTTCGCGCCGCGGGCCAGAGCGTGCTCCAGCTCCTCGACCACGACCATGCCGCCACCGCCGGCGATGACGAAACCGTCACGCTTGGCGTCGTAAGCACGGGAGGCTTTTTCCGGGGTTTCGTTGTACTGGGTGGACAGGGCGCCCATGGCGTCGAACAGGCAGCTCTGGCTCCAGTGCTCCTCTTCGCCACCGCCGGCAAATACCACGTCCTGTTTGCCCAGCTGGATCTGCTCCATGGCCTGGCCGATGCAGTGTGCGCTGGTGGCGCAGGCCGAGGAGATGGAGAAGTTCACGCCCTTGATCTGGAAGGGAGTGGCCAGGCACGCGGAAACGGTGCTGCCCATGGTGCGGGTTACGCGGTATGGGCCGATGCGCTTGACGCCTTTCTCGCGCAGGGTGTCCAGGGCTTCCATCTGGTTGAAGGTGGAAGCGCCGCCGGAGCCGGCGATCAGACCGGTGCGCGGGTTGGACACCTGCTCGGGAGCCAGGCCGGAGTCCTTGATCGCCTGTTCCATGGACAGATAGGCGAATGCGGCGGCATCACCCATGAAGCGCATGATCTTGCGATCGATGAGCTCTTCCAGGTTCAGGTTGACCGAGCCGGAGACATGGCTGCGCAGGCCCATTTCGGCGTAGGCAGGGTTGAAGCGAATACCCGATTTGCCTTCGCGCAGGCTGCTGGCAACGCTTGCTTTGTCACTGCCCAGGCAGGAAACGATGCCCAGACCGGTAATCACGACACGACGCATGTGCAAGTCCTTCAGAAACTGTCAGTGGAGGTGAACAGGCCGACGCGCAGGCCTTCGGCACTGTAGATCTCGCGACCATCGACGCTGACGCTGCCGTCGGCGATGCCGAGGATCAGCGAACGGTTGATGGTGCGTTTGATATGAATGTTGTAGGTGACCTTCTTGGCGGTCGGCAGCACCTGGCCGAAGAATTTCACTTCGCCACTGCCCAGTGCACGGCCTTTGCCGGGGTTGCCCTGCCAGCCCAGGTAGAAACCTACCAGCTGCCACATGGCGTCGAGACCCAGGCAGCCTGGCATCACCGGATCACCCTCGAAGTGGCAAGCGAAGAACCACAGGTCCGGATTGATATCGAGCTCTGCGACGATTTCGCCTTTACCGTACTTGCCGCCGGTCTCGCTGATGTGAGCGATACGATCGATCATCAGCATGTTGGGGGCGGGCAGTTGCGCGTTCCCCGGGCCGAACAGTTCGCCACGGCTGCAGGCGAGCAGGTCATCCCGGGTGTAGGCGTTTTGTCTTGTCATGCGAGCTCCTCAATTGTCCCCACGCTTCTAAGGCTGGGCGAATCGTCCTGGCCGGCCATGCGCCATGTGCATCTGCCGGTAGCCTAGTCATAGACTGTTGCGTTGTGGTGAAAGTCACAGCGCAGTGAGTACAGTTGTACTCTGCTGGCTTGGCAATGTCACAGACCCAGCAGTTTCTCCTTGTAACCTCTGCTTGTCAGCGGCGCTACTCGCCTATGGTCGGGCTGGCAACCAGCGCTGCAGAATGCGCTGCAGGTCTGCTCTTTTGAACGGTTTTGCCAGGTAATCGTTCATACCGACTGCCAGGCAGGCTTCCCGGTCGCCCTGCAGAGCATTGGCCGTCAGGGCGATGATGGGAGTGTTCTGGCCCTGCGGCAACTGGCGAATCTGCCGGGTCGCTTCATAACCATCCATCAACGGCAGGCGACAGTCCATGAGAATCGCCGCGTATTCGTTCTGTGCGCAGCTGTGAACTGCCTGCTGGCCATCGCCGACCAGGCTTACCTGATAGCCAAGGCTGCGCAGCATGGCCTCGATGACGGTCTGGTTGACCGGGTTGTCTTCCACCAGCAGCACGGCCTGGCCATCGCCGCCGTCATGGGTTGCCGGGGTGTTGTCGCCGCTCTGCGCCTTATCGTCGCAGGTGCGAAATGGCAGGGGAATTTCCAGGGTGAATACCGAGCCGGTGCCTAGTTGGCTGTCTGCACGCAGGGTGCCGCCCATGCGCTCGGCCAGCGTGCGAGCAATCGGCAGGCCGAGGCCGGTGCCTCCATAACGTCTGGAAATCGAGGTGTCGGCCTGCTGGAAGGCATCGAACATGTGCTCCAGGCGTTCAGCGCTGATGCCAATGCCGCTGTCGTGCACGGCACAGGTGAACCACAGCACTTGATCATCCAGTGGCTGCCAGCGGGTCTCCACGCGGATCTGGCCTTCTTCGGTGAATTTCAGGGCATTGCCGATCAGGTTGACCAGAATCTGTCGAATGCGTGTTGGATCGCCACTTACTTCCAGTTGCTGCAGTCCTGGCTGTGCCTCCAGGATCAGTTGCAGACCGCGTTGCTGGGCGCTGTGCTGGAACACCTGGATCGAGCCTTGCAGAAGTTCCAGCAGGCTGAAGGGTATGGCCTCCAACTCCAGTGCGCCGCGTTCGATGCGCGAGAAGTCCAGAATATCGTTGATGACCTTGAGCAGGTGCTCGGTCGATTCGGTAGCCAGCGCCGCATATTCGGACTGTTCATCATTGAGGCTGGTGGTCTCGAGCAACTGCAGCATTCCCAGCACGCCATTCATTGGCGTGCGCAGCTCGTGGCTCATCATGGCCAGGAAATCCGACTTGGCGCGGTTGGCCTGCTCTGACTCTTCGCGGGCCTGAATCAGCTCGGCGATCGCCTGTTGCTGTTCTCGTCCGCTTTGCTCGAGGGCGCAGGCGAGGTTGTTGATATGGCGAGCCAGGTCGGTCAGCTCGTCATTGCCGCGTTCGACCAGCGAGGGGCGATAGTCGCCGCTCTGAATACGTTCCAGTGCCTGCCCCATGGCACTGAGCGGTTGTGCCAAACGCCTGGCCAGACGCCTGGCGAGCAGGAAGGTCAGCAGTAGTGCGAACAGCGACAGTACAGCTGCCTTGAGCAGAATTTCCTGTTGGCGGGTATTGAAGGTGTCGTTGGACATGCCAACGACCACACGCCCGAGATAACCATCGCCCAAGAACCTGCCAAGTGGCGGGGGCACCTGATTGCGGTATTGCCAATCCTGCAGGCGAATCGATGCCTGGAAAACCTCTACCTGTGGTGTGCTGTGACCCTGTTCCTTGGGGCGCTCGACATAGACCAGGATGTTGTCGTCGCGGTCGCGTACTTCGGCGAAGCGTACATCGGGGGTGCTCAGTGTTGCGCGCAGCAGGTTTTCCAGGGTGCTCAGATTGCCATTGAGTACGCCGTATTCGGCGGCTGGAGCCAGCTGATTGGCGACCAGCTGGCCGGTGTGCCCCTGCTCCTGGCGCAGATCCTGTAGTCGTGTGAAGGTCAGGAAACCTGTCAGCAGCAGAGTCAGCAGTAGCGCCGGACCTACGCTGATCAGCTGCGTACGCGTATGGATGCTCCAGCCGCGGCGCTGGCTCGCAGCCCTGCCGTCCTTGGTCGAATGTGACACTGCCTCCTCAGTAGATTGAGGGCAGGTCGAGGGCAAAGGCTTGCCTGTGGGCACGAATTGTCCTTGGCAACTGAGGTCGGTCAGGCATGTTAACCCAGCCGTCAGGCTTTGCCAGTGTCAGGCTTGCGCAGTCTGCGGTATTTCTCGTTTGCTTCTCCATCGGACTGAACTTTTGCCCTGGCCGGGTACTCTCGGCTCCGTATAATGACCGCAGATCGCCATCGTGGATGGCCCCAATCGGAATAGATATGACAGAGCTTCAACCCATTGCCGTCCTCGGCGGCGGCAGTTTCGGTACCGCCCTGGCTAACCTGCTGGCGGAGAATGGCCAGCGCGTCCTGCAGTGGATGCGTGATCCGGAACAGGCCGAGCAGATGCGTCAGAGCGGTGAAAACCCGCGTTACCTGAAAGGCGTGAAGCTGCACAGTGGGATCGAGCCCAGCAGTGACCTGACTGCCGTGCTGCAGCAGGCGGAGCTGGTACTGGTTGCGCTGCCGTCGAGCGCACTGCGTGACGCACTGCAGCCAGTGGCCGGATTGCTGGCAGGCAAGATGCTGATCAGCACGACCAAGGGCATCGAGGCAAAGAGCTTCAAGCTGATGAGCCAGATTCTCGAAGAGATCGCCCCGCAGGCGCGCATTGGTGTGCTCTCCGGTCCCAACCTGGCCAAGGAAGTCGCCGATCACGCCCTGACCGCTACGGTGATAGCCAGCGAGGACGAAGCACTGTGTTTGTGCGTGCAGCAGGCGCTGCACGGCAGGACGTTTCGCGTTTACGCCAGCTCTGATCGCTTCGGCGTGGAGCTTGGCGGCGCGCTGAAGAACGTTTACGCCATCATGTCCGGTATGGCCGCCGCGTTGGGCATGGGTGAGAACACCAAGAGCATGTTGATCACCCGGGCGCTGGCCGAGATGACCCGTTTCGCTGTCAAGCTCGGCGCCAATCCCATGACCTTTCTGGGGTTGGCGGGCGTGGGCGACCTGATCGTCACCTGTTCGTCACCGAAAAGCCGCAACTATCAGGTCGGCTTTGCCCTGGGTGAAGGGCTCAGTCTGGAAGAAGCGGTTGAGCGCCTTGGTGAAGTGGCCGAAGGCGTCAATACGCTCAAGGTACTCAAGGCGCGTGCCGAGGAAATGGACGTCTACATGCCGCTGGTCGCGGGTTTGCATGCCGTTCTCTTCGAGGGGCGCACCCTGGCCCAGGTGATCGAACTGTTGATGACCGGTGACCCCAAGACCGACGTCGATTTCATTCCCACCGCAGGTTTCTGATAACGCGAAATCAATCAAGGAGAGCGAAGCATGAGCGATGAAAGACAGGAGCTGGAACGCGAGTCGATCCTGTTGCGCATTCTGTGGATGGTGATTTTCGTCATCGTCTGGCAACTGGCCGAATTGCTGCTCGGTGCCGTGGTAGTGCTGCAGCTGGGCTACCGCCTGTTCTACGGTGCGCCGAATGCGAGCCTGCTGGGTTTCGGCGATAGCCTGAGCCAGTACCTGGCGCAAATCGGCCGGTTCGGTACATTCAACACCGACGAAAAACCCTGGCCGTTCGCAGACTGGCCTGTGCCTCGCGCGCCAGAAGGCGAAACCGCGCACAGCATTCCGCCAGCGCCGCACCCGGTGCGCGACGAGGAGCCCAAGCTGTGAGGCTATGGCTGTTGCGTCACGGCGAGGCCGAACCGCGAGCTGCGAGCGATGCAGCTCGCGAGCTCACTGCCCAGGGTCGCACCGAAGTGCAGCAGGCGGCTGCGCAACTGAGCGGCCGGCCGCTGACGGCAATCCTTGCCAGTCCGTATGTGCGCGCCCAGCAGACTGCCGAGCTGGTGCGTAGCGCTTTGGGCTTCAGTGGCAAGGTAAGCACCGTATCCTGGCTGACGCCGGATAGCGACCCGCGTGACGCGCTCAAATACCTCGACGAGCGTGAGCGGGCGGAGGTGCTGCTGGTCAGTCATCAGCCCTTTATCGGCGCTCTGGGTGGCCTGTTGGTACATGGTCACCGCCAGGACCCGCTGCCCATGCGCACCGCGAGCCTGGCCGAGCTGGAGGGTGACATTCCGGCTGCGGGATTGATGGAGCTGCTGGCGCTGATCCATCCTCGCTGATTTCTGGCCGCTACTTCTGTTGCGGAACCTCACCTCATGTACTTCCAGCCTGTGCAATTGTGTTCAGGCGAGAAACATTTCTTAACTTGCGCCTCCTTTGTCTGCGTGGAATAGTCAACCAAGCAAGTGCTTGGTTGATTCCTACAAAAACAACAAGGAGGAAGCCCTGTGGCTGATGCAATCCGTTTGCCGCTCGAGCTGTTCTACGAACGTGAAGCAAGGCACCCGAACAAACGCTACATGGTGCAGCCTCTGGGGGGCGGCGAGCTGCTGGAACTGAGCTGGGCCGATGTCGCCGACCAGGCGCGACGTACCGCCAGTTGGCTACGCAGCCGGGATATGCCGCCCGGTAGCCGTATCGCCATCATTTCCAAGAACTGCGCGCACTGGATCATTGCCGATCTGGCGATCTGGATGGCCGGTCACGTCTCCGTGCCGCTGTATCCCAACCTGACTGCCGAGTCGATGCGGCAGGTGCTGGAGCACTCCGAGGCGGCGCTGGCCTTTGTCGGCAAGCTCGATGACTGGGCTTCGATGGCGCCAGGGTTACCGGCAGGCTTGCCAAGCATCAGTTTGCCGCTGCACCCGCCAGGCAGTTTCGATTACAGCTGGGAAGACCTGCAGCGCAGTACGCCGATTCAGGACGATCCCAAGCCCGCAGCCAATCAGTTGGCCACCATCATCTACACCTCCGGTACCACGGGCACGCCCAAGGGGGTGATGCATAATTTCTCCAACTTCGGTTTCGCCGCCAGCAACGCCATCGCGTTGTTCGGGGTCGGTGAAGACGACCGCCTGATCTCTTACCTGCCGCTTTGCCACGTTGCCGAACGCATGTTCGTCGAATTGGCGTCCCTGTACGCCGGGCAGACGATCTTTTTCGCCGAGAGCCTGGATACCTTCCTCGAAGACCTCAAACGGGCGCGGCCGACGGTAATGTTCGGTGTGCCGCGAATCTGGACCAAGTTCCAGATGGGCGTATACGGCAAGATGCCAGCGCAGAAACTCGATCGCCTGCTCAAGTTGCCGATCATCGGCCGCATCGTTGGGCGCAAGGTGCTCGCCGGACTGGGCCTCGACGCCATCCGCTATGCGTTGTCCGGTGCGGCACCGGTGCCCGAGGCGCTGCTGGGCTGGTATCGCCGTCTGGGCATGGAGATTCAGGAGGTCTATGGCATGACCGAAAACTGCGGTTACTCGCATGTATGCCGGCCAGGCCGGTTCAAGCAGGGTTGGATCGGTCAGAACAACCCGGGCGTCGAGGTGCGCATCGCCGAGGATGGTGAAGTGCAGGTGCGCAGTGGTGCGACCATGCAGGGCTATTACAAGGATCCACTCAAGACCGCCGAAGCGCTGACTGACGATGGCTTCCTGCGTACCGGTGACAAGGGCGAGCAGGATGCCGAGGGCAATCTGCGTCTGACCGGGCGGATCAAGGAGATCTTCAAAACCAGCAAGGGCAAATACGTTGCGCCCGCGCCCATCGAGAACCGCATCGGCGAGCACTCGCGTATCGAACAGGTCTGTGTGGTTGGCGATGGGCTGCCGCAGCCGATTGCGCTGTGCGTGCTTTCCGATATGGGGCGTCAGGAGGCTGCCAATGACAGCCGCGGCGCTCTGGAAAGCAGCCTCAGGGCCCTGTTGGCGGACGTCAATGGTCGTCTGGATCAGCATGAGCGTCTGCAAGGACTGGTGTTGGTCAAGGAGGTCTGGGCGGTGGAAAACGGCTTTCTCACGCCGACGCTGAAGATCAAACGGGCGGTGATCGAAGGCACCTACGGCGAACGCTTCGCCGAGTGGCAGCAGCGCAGCGAAGCAGTGCTCTGGCACGATTGAACGCACAGGGCCGGCCTGGCCGGCCCTGTTTCCAGCGGACGCGAGGTATTTCTGCATGAGCCTGTGGCAACGAACTCCCGATCTCGATGAACTCAATGCGACCTTGAAAAACACGGTTGGCGAGGTGCTGGATATCCGCTTCGAGGCGTTCGACGCTGAATCCATCAGCGCCAGCATGGTGATCGATTCACGCACTCATCAACCCTACGGCTTGCTGCATGGCGGAGCGTCGGTGGTGCTGGCGGAAACCCTGGGTTCCACCGCCAGCTACCTGTGCATCGACAACAGTCGCTTCTACTGCGTCGGGCTGGAGGTCAACGCTAATCACCTGCGTGGCCTGCGCAGTGGCCGGGTGCATGCCGTGGCGCGGCCGGTGCACCTGGGGCGAACCACGCATGTGTGGGACATCCGCCTGAGCGGTGATGACGGCAAGCCCAGTTGCATCTCGCGCCTGACCATGGCCATCGTGCCAGTGGGTGAGCAGCCGCCGAAGGCCTGAGAGGCTGCTATCGGCGCCATTGAGCTGGCGCCCAGGCTGCAATTTCATCCAAGATTTACCCGGCACATGGCGCTAGAGTAGCGCCATGGACCAGATCACCCACATCCAGAGCAGTTTGCCCGGCGTTCGCCTGATCGACGCCGAGTATCGCCGCTTTGCCTTTCCCCGGCACTTCCACCTGGAATATCACGTTGGCCTGTTGATTCAGGGGCAGCATCGCTATGCCTATCGCGGCGAGCGACGTCAGGTCGGGGCAGGGGATGTGCTGCTGATGGCGCCTGAGGGGATTCATGATGGCGCGTGCCTGGAAGGGGAAAGCTACCGCATTCGCGTGATGGCCTTCGACCCGCACTGGCTTGACGAAGCCAGCCGGACCCTCAGCGATGGGCGCCAGGGTGCGCCCAGGCTGACCACTACCAGCCTGCGTCATCCGCTGCTGTCGCAGCACCTGCAACGCTTTCATGCAGCCATGCTCGAAGGCTCGACGCTGGCGCAGGAAAGTGCGCTCTGGCAAGCGCTGGCCTATTTGCTGGACATGGGCTCGACCTTGCGTATCAGCGAGCCAGACAGCGTATTCGATCCGCGCACCTGGCAGCTGTTGCGCGATTGGCTGGAGAGCCGCCTGGACGATCCTCCTTCGCTGGAAGAGATCGCAACGTTCTGTGCGATGAGTCCCTGGCAGGCGCTACGACGTTTCCGTCAACACACAGGCTTGCCGCCGCATCAGTGGCTCACTCAGCTGCGCCTGCAGCGGGCGTTACCGCTGGTTCTGGCTGGCGAGCCGCTCAGCGAAATCGCCCTGCGCCTGGGTTTTTACGACCAGGCGCATTTCTCGCGGCTGTTTCGCCGCACCTATGGTTTGCCACCTGCGCGACTGCGTCAGCGCTGAGCCAGCCGTAGCCTCCGTTTAATTCCCTCAATCTCGTGGAGTTCACCATGCAGGAGACGTCTGTCTTGCTGTCGCTGGCTGCCGTGTTCGCGGTAGCGCTCATCAGTCCCGGGCCCGATGTGGCACTGGTCGTGCGTACCGCATTGCACCAGGGCCAGCGTGCAGGCCTGCTCAGCGCGCTGGGCCTGGCTTGCGGGATTCTCCTGCACGGCACCCTGGTGCTCAGCGGTGTGGCACTGCTGCTCAGCCGCACCGAGTGGCTGTTCGATTTGCTGCAGGTCTGTGGGGCGTTCTATCTGGGCTGGTTGGGTATCGGCGCGGTACAGGCCTGGTGGCGCGGCGCTCCTGGTAGTCGGCGCCTGGACGGCGAGCTGGCTCCCTCGGTCTTTGGTCCCTGGCTGCGCGGTGTGTTGACCAACCTGGGCAACCCGAAGGCGCTGGTGTTCTTCCTGGCGTTGCTCACCAGCGTGGTGCCGGCGGACATGTCCTTGCCCGGCAAGATGACCTGTGCGGCGCTGTTGTTCGGCCTCAGCCTGTTCTGGTTCAGCCTGCTTGGCATGACCCTGAGCCGCCCGCTAATGCGTGAGCGCCTGCTGCAGGTGGCGCCGACCATCGACTTCGTTTGCGGCCTGGTGTTTCTGCTGGTGGCGGCGAGTATCGTTGGCCGCCTGTTGTTATAGTCCTGACCATTGCGCCGCCATCAATGGCGGTTACGGTCATTGTCGTGCCTCACGGGCTGCCGGAAAATTGCACAGGTACTGACTTTTCGAGTTGCATGCATGCCGCAGCCGCTTTTCTTCGCTCACGCCAACGGCTTTCCGTCCGCGACCTACGGCAAGCTGTTCGCCGCCCTGGCGCCGGACTTTCAGGTTCGGCATCTGCAGCAGCATGGTCACGACCCGCGTTTCCCGGTGAATGACAACTGGTCCAATCTGGTCGATGAGTTGATCCATCATCTGCAGCTCAGCGACGAGCCGGTCTGGGGCGTGGGCCACTCACTGGGCGGGGTGCTGCACTATCACGCCGCCATGCTCCGCCCGGAGCTGTATCGCGGGGTGGTGATGCTCGACTCGCCAGTTTTGACGCTGGCCGACCGCATGGTGATTCGCGCCGCCAAACGTTTCGGCTTTATCGACCGCATCACGCCGGCCGGGCGTACCCTCGGCCGGCGTGAAACATTCGCTGATCCGGTTGAGGCGCGTAACTATTTCGCCGGCAAGAGTCTGTTTCGCCGCTTCGATCCCGAATGCCTCGATGCCTATGTCAGCCATGGTTTGCAGGCTGGCGAGCAGGGATTGCGCCTGCGTTTCGACCCGACCACCGAGATCAGTATCTATCGCAGCGTGCCGCATACATTGCCTGGCCGCCCACAGCAGTTGGCGGTGCCGCTGGCCATGGTGCGCGGCCGTCATAGTCGTGTGGTCCTGCCGCACCACGCACGCCTGCTGCGCAGCATGCCGCGTGCCGAATATCACAGTTTGCCCGGAGGGCACATGTTCCCTCTGGAGCGTCCGCAGGCGACTGCCGAGCTGTTGCGCCAGCTGTTCGTTCGGTGGGCAGACAGTCATGAGGAGAGAGCATGAACAGCGGTTTCGAAGAAGTACGTCTGAGTCTGCCGCATATCGAGCTGGCCGCTCACCTGTATGGCCCTGAGGACGGCGTGCCAGTAATCGCCTTGCACGGCTGGCTGGACAACGCCGCGAGTTTTGCCCGCCTGGCTCCCAGGCTCGAGGGGCTGCGTATCGTCGCGCTGGATTTTGCCGGCCATGGCCATTCCGAACACCGTGCGCCAGGCGCTGGTTATGCGCTGTGGGACTACGCGTTCGACGTTCTGCAGGTGGCCGAGCAGTTCGGCTGGTCGCGGTTTTCCATTCTCGGCCATTCAATGGGCGCCATTACCGCCGTGTTGCTGGCCGGCGCCATGCCCGAGCGGGTCGCACGCCTGGCCCTGATCGATGGCCTGGTGCCCTACACCGGCGAAGCCGAGCAGGCGCCGGAAAAGCTCGGTGAAGCGCTGCGCGCCCGCCAGAAGCTCAATGACAAACGCAAACCGGTGTATCCCGAGGTGTCGCGTGCCGTGGAGGCACGCATGAAGGGTGTCGGCGCCGTCAGTCGCGAGGCCGCGGAACTGCTGGCTCAGCGTGGTCTGATGCCGGTGCCTGGCGGTTATACCTGGCGCACCGACAGCCGCCTGACCTTACCTTCGCCGCTGCGCCTGAGTTGGGCGCATGCCCAGGCATTTGTCCGTTCACTGCAATGTCCGGTCAGCCTGGTGCTGGCGGAGCAAGGCATGATGGGGGCGCAAACGGCGGTCAGGGCATTGCTGCAGGACTTGCCATTCGACGTGCACCAGTTGCCAGGAGGCCACCACCTGCATCTGGACGATGAGCGTGGTGCGCAACTCGTAGCGGATTGTTTCAATCCATTCCTGCGCGCGCCTTGACTTGCCAGCAGCTCCTGGGGAAAGGTGTGGCGGTCTGCCATGGAGGATCGCATGAACGACTCTTTCGAAGTCGCCACCCAGTATTCAGCAAGACCGGCTAACGTTTCCCCTGAGAGGATGTTCACTTGATGAGGGGAGGCATGAAACTATTCTCTGCGCTGTTCGTGACGGTCTTTAGCGGTACGCTGCTGGCGGCCGACGTCGATGTGGCCGGCAGCCGTGACCTCGAAGCATTGCCGCGCTTTCCTGCCAGTCACATCGTCGCCTTCAAGGAGCAGGCCGGCGCCGAGCGCATCTACCCACAGGGTTCCGTTCGCCGTATCAGTGGGCGCTTGCGCTATGAGCGCGAAGTCCTGACGCAGGGGCAGCATGTCGCGGTGACTTACGAATTGCCGCGCACTCACAGTGCTGACCAGGTCTTCACCGCGGCGCGCGAAGCGCTGCTCAAGCAAGGCGCCGAGCTGCTGTATTGGTGCCAGGGGCGTGAATGTGGCTCCAGTAGCCTGTGGGCCAACGCCGTATTCGACAACTCCACCCTGTACGGCTCGGATGACCAGCAGGCTTACGCCCTGTTGCGCCTGGCCGAGCCCAATCACGAAAGCCTGCTGGCGCTCTACAGCATTACCCGAGGTAACCGCCGCGCCTATCTGCATGCCGAACAGCTGGATGCCGATGCGCCACTGGGCACCTTGTTACCGACGCCTGCGACCCTGCTGCGGCAACTGCGCAGCGACGGTCAATTGCAGTTGCCAGTCGATGCCCAAGCCGACAGCGCCTGGGGAGAGGTGCTGGCGCGCAGCCTGAATCTGGACAGCACCCTGCGCGTCAGTCTGTCCGGTAACCAGGCGCCGGCCTGGCGCGAATCCTTGATGGCCCAGCGTGTACGCGAGTCACGGCTCGAGCTGGGTGACAGCGAAGGCGATACGCTGAATGTGCGATTGTTACGTTAAGCGGGTTGCTGCAGTCGGTTGTTGTTTGCAGGGCGCCCATCTCGGGCGCTTTGTCGTTTCGTCGAATGGAGTTTCGATTGATGGCCACGAATGATCGTCTGCTGGTGCAGATTCTGCTGCTCGGTCTGCTCGCTGCCAGTCTCTGGGTGTTGGCGCCGTTCTGGTCGGCGCTGTTCTGGGCGGCGGTGCTGGCGTTCGCCAGCTGGCCGCTGATGCGTCTGCTGACACAACTGTTGAACGGCCGCATGTCGTTGGCCGCCGGGATCCTGACCGGCGTCTGGGTGGTGCTGGTGGCCGTGCCTCTGGTCTGGCTCGGGTTCAATCTGGCCGACCACATCAAGGATGCCAATGCACTGGTCAGGGACCTGCAGGTCGAAGGCCTGCCGCCTCCGCCGAGCTGGCTGCAGGCTGTACCGCTGGTGGGTGATCGCCTGGTGGAGATGTGGCACACCATCGATCAGCAGGGCGCAGCCTTCTTCGACACCGTGCGACCCTACCTGGGCCAGGTGGGTAACTGGCTGGTGGCGCGTAGCGCCAAAATTGGCGGTGGCATGGTAGAGCTGGCACTGAGCCTGGTGCTGGTGTTCTTTTTCTATCGCGACGGGCCGCGCCTGGCGGTGTTCGTGCACAGCCTGCTGGAGCGGCTGATCGGTGATCGTGCCGACCACTATCTGGAACTGGTGGCCGGCACGGTACAACGCGTGGTCAACGGCGTGATCGGTACGGCGGCGGCGCAGGCCGTGCTGGCCTATATCGGCTTCATCATCGCCGGCGTGCCTGGCGCGCTGGTGCTGGGGCTGCTGACCTTCGCCTTCAGCTTCATCATGATCCCGCCGCTGATCTGGGGGCCGGCGGTAGCCTGGCTGGTTTGGCAGGGCGAGATCGGCATGGCGATCTTCCTGGGCATCTGGGGCTTCTTCGTCATCAGTGGCGTGGACAACATTCTCAAGCCCTATCTGATCAGCCGCGGCGGCAACCTGCCGCTGGTGGTGGTCCTGCTCGGGGTGTTCGGCGGCATCCTTGCCTTTGGGTTCATGGGGCTGTTCCTTGGCCCAACCCTGCTGGCCGTGGCCTACAGCCTGCTCAGCGACTGGGTGGCAGACAGGGCGCCGCCCGCCGAAACCGTGGTGGACAAGCCGCTGCCGGGCGAGGAATCGCGCGGTTGAGCATCAACCGCGCTCACCTTCGTACTTGTCCAGGGTGTCGCGAGCGATCTGCCGGCCGAGCATGATCAGCTCCGGCGCCTTGTAGAACTCGAAGAAACGGCACACGCGTTTCGGCACGTTGATGAGAATGTCCGGTGGGTAGCCGGCGATCTTGTACTGCGCCAGCGAGGTCTGCATCACTTCGAAGCTCTGGTTGACCAGTTCTAGCAGCGAGGCCGGCCCGCTGAGCTCAGCCACATGCGAGCCGCTGGCTGATTTGGGTGTCGCTCCGTCTTCGCTGCGGTCCGGTGCGGCGGCTGGGCTGACGTCATCGACGCGTTGCTGTTCCTGCGCAAGCAGCAAGGCGTCATCCTCGCCTTTACGGCGAAAACTCGGCAGGCGCGAGCCCAGGTTGCTCATCATCTGGTCGATGCGCCCCTTCAAGGCTGCCGGCCGCTCGATTACCGGTAGCTGATATTGAACCTGATTGGTTGCATTGAGGTTGACCGCGATGATCAGGTCGCAGTGACTGGACACCACCGGCACGATCGGCAGTGGGTTGAGCAGTCCGCCGTCGACCAGCATGCGCTTGCCCTGGACCACCGGGGTGAACAGGCTGGGGATTGCCGCCGAGGCTCGCATGGCCTGGTGCAGGCAGCCTTCCTGGAACCAGATTTCCTGCTGGTTGGTCAGGTCGGTGGCCACGGCGGTGAAGGGAATGTCGAGGTTCTCGATATCCACTTCGCCGACAATTTCCTGGATTCGCCCAAAAACCCGTTCGCCTCTTATTGCTCCAAGCCGAAAGCTGACATCGAGCAGACGCAGCACGTCGAGATAGTCCAGGCTCTCGGTCCATTCACGGTATTCGCGCAGTTTGCCGGCGGCGAAGATGCCACCGACCACGGCGCCCATGGAACACCCCGCGATGCAGCCGATTTCATAGCCGCGCGCCTGCAGCTCTTCGATCACGCCGATGTGCGCATAGCCGCGCGCTCCCCCTGAGCCCAGCACCAGCGCCACTTTCTTGCTCATGTGAAAATCCCCCGTTCAAGCCACGACCTTACTCGCGCGATGACGCTGCGCCAAGGCGGTCTTTGCTAGAATCCGTCGCCAGTCGTCGCAGTGAGAGAGAAGCATGAGCGAGCCCATTCGTTTGACCCAGTACAGCCACGGTGCCGGTTGCGGCTGCAAGATCGCGCCCAAGGTGCTCGAAGTGATTCTCGCCGGGAGCGGAGCACAGAACCTCGACCCCAAACTGTGGGTGGGTAACGCCTCGCGCGACGATGCGGCGGTGTATGCCATCGATGAGGCGCGTGGCGTGGTATCGACCACCGACTTTTTCATGCCGATCGTCGATGATCCGTTCGACTTCGGCCGTATCGCCGCAACCAACGCCATCAGTGACATCTACGCCATGGGCGGGGATCCGCTGATGGCTATCGCCATCCTCGGCTGGCCGGTCAACGTGCTGGCGCCCGAAGTCGCCCGCGAGGTGATTCGCGGCGGCCGTGCAGTGTGCGACGAGGCCGGTATAACCCTGGCGGGCGGCCACTCCATCGATGCGCCGGAGCCGATTTTCGGTCTTGCCGTGACTGGCCTGGTGAGCAAGGAACACCTCAAGCGCAACGACACCGCGACGGTTGGCTGCAAGTTGTACCTGACCAAGCCGCTGGGTATCGGCATCCTCACCACGGCGGAGAAGAAGGCCAAGCTGCGCAGCGAGGATATCGGCCTGGCGCGTGACTGGATGTGCACCCTGAACAAACCGGGTAGCCGCTTCGGTAAGTTGGAAAGCGTGCGCGCGATGACCGATGTGACCGGTTTCGGCCTGCTCGGGCACCTGGTGGAAATGGCCGACGGCAGTGGTCTCAGTGCGCGCGTGCGATTCGCGAGCGTGCCGCGTCTGGACAGCGCCGAGCATTACCTGCAGCAAGGCTGTGTACCTGGCGGTACGCAGCGCAACTTCGACAGTTATGGCGACAAGATCGCGCCACTACCCGAGCTGAGCAAGCTGCTGCTGTGCGATCCGCAGACCAGCGGCGGGCTGCTGGTGGCCGTAGCGCCGGAGGGCGAGGCGCAGTTCCTGGCGGTCGCCGCCGAACTGGGGCTGGACTTGGCCCCCATCGGCGAGATGGTCGAGCGACAGCGCTACGCGGTCGAGGTGCTGTAATGCGTGACAACTGCACCGATTACCGCGACATCTTCCTGCACGATCGGCCGATGATGGATGCCCGTGCGCCGGTCGAGTTTCACAAGGGCGCCTTCCCGGGCGTGATCAACCTGCCGCTGATGAACGATGTCGAGCGGCAGAAGGTCGGCACCTGCTACAAGCAACATGGCCAGCAGGCTGCCATCGAACTGGGGCACCAGCTGGTCAGCGGGCGCAGCAAGGACGAGCGCATCGAGGCCTGGGCCAGCTTCGCCCGGGCCAACCCCGAAGGTTACCTGTACTGCTTTCGCGGTGGGCTGCGTTCGCAGATCGTCCAGCAATGGCTGAAGAGCGAGGCAGGCATCGACTATCCGCGGGTGGTCGGCGGCTACAAGGCGATGCGCAACTTCCTGCTGCATACCACCGAGCAGGCGGTGGAAGAATGTGATTTCGTTCTGGTCGGCGGGATGACCGGTACTGGCAAGACCGAGGTCATCACTCAGTTGAGCAACAGCCTGGATCTGGAAGCACACGCCAATCATCGCGGCTCCAGTTTCGGCAAACGAGCCAGTGGCCAGCCAGCGCAGATCGATTTCGAGAATGCCCTGGCCATCGATCTGCTC
Source organism: Pseudomonas pichavaramensis (assembly GCF_050473265.1). Taxonomy (NCBI): domain Bacteria; kingdom Pseudomonadati; phylum Pseudomonadota; class Gammaproteobacteria; order Pseudomonadales; family Pseudomonadaceae; genus Pseudomonas; species Pseudomonas pichavaramensis. The sequence continues at coordinate 261,688 of NZ_JBJKFJ010000004.1, forward strand.
AAGCGCCGGGCGACAGGGCAGCGGCAGTTCGTGCTGGAGGACGAAGCGCGTCTGATCGGTCGTTGCTCCTTGCCCTTGTCGCTACACCAGAGCATGCAGAATTACCCGCTGGTGTGGCTGGAGGATCGCCTGGAAAACCGCGTTGAGCGCATTCTGCAGGCCTATGTCGTCGAGCTCTGCGCCGAGTTTGTCGAGGTGCAGGGTGCCGAGAGTGGATTTCCTGCTTTTGCGGCGCGCTTGCGCGAGAGTCTGGGCAACATCACCCGGCGCTTGGGGGGTGAGCGTTATCAACGTCTTGCCGCGATCATGGACCAGGCGTTGCTGGAGCAGCAGAACGACGCTGTGGTCGATACCCATCGCGGCTGGATCGAAGCCTTGCTGGTTGAGTACTACGATCCTATGTACGTGTTCCAACGTGAAAGCAAGTCTGGACGCATCGAGTTCGCTGGCGAGCAGCAGGCAGTCGTGGAGTATCTGCGTAGTCGAAACGAGCGGTGAAGCGGGCACTTTCATCAGGACGCAGCGTCATAGAATGGGCCAAATCGTGGTCATATCCGTTCGAGGAGTAAGGTTGATGAAAAAATGGATCTGTCTACCGCTGCTTGCGGTTGCGCTGGCCGGTTGTGCCGGCAAGACGCATTATCGTGAGACCTGTGCCAATCAGCTGGATGCTGCGTGGAAGGAGTTGAGCATTGCCGAGGCGGAAGGTTTTGCCGGCACTGTCAGCTATTCCAAGGCGCTTTCGTTGCTTACGGCGGCCAAGACCCAGCAGCAGTTCGAAGTCTACGAGGGCTGCACGAGCAAGGCCGAGCGGGCACGTTTCTACATTCGTGAATCACGAGCGGGGCGCTGATGCAGCTCGACTTTTCCACCCTGACGCCGCTTGAGGCGTATCGCTGGCTGGCTTCCAGCGTCACCCCACGGCCGATCGCCTGGGTGTCGACGCGTTCGCCCGAAGGGGTCGCCAACCTGGCACCGTTCAGCTTCTTCCAGGTGATCAGCGACAATCCGCCCACGTTGCTGGTCAACGTCAACACCCGCGGCGATGGCAGCCTCAAGGACACCTTGCGCAATGCCCAGGCCAGCGGTGAACTGGCGATTCATCTCGTCAACTTCGCGCAGGCCGAAGCGATGAATGCCAGCGCAGCGGTATTGCCCTACGAAACCAGCGAGTTTGCTCACTGCGCTATCGCCGATCTGCCGTGCGAGCGTATTGATGTACCGCGTGTTGCCGGGGCGCCTGTGACGTTCGAGTGTCGAGTGGCGCAGATTCAGCCCTATCCGCCGCAGCAGCCCAATAGCCACCTGATCTTCGCCGAGGTGCTGCTGGCCCATATCGACGATGCATTATTGTCCGAACAGGGACGCCTCGACCCGAAGAAGCTCGATCTAATCGGCCGTTTGGGTGGCAGTGCCTATTGCCGTACGCGCGACGTATTCCAGATGCAACGCCCCTAAATCCGTTCTGAAAGCGACCTGAAGTTAGCTGTTCCGGCCATTTACGTGCTTACTGGCTTGTAGCCAGCAATGTTGCGCTCCTATTTTCCAGAGTTCGGGCTGGCTGCAGTAGGCAGGGGGGTGTCATGGGTAGCTCATTGACCAAGCGGCTGGCCAGTTTGAATACGGCTAGCAAGTTGATGCTGGGTTTCGCGCTGGTGCTGGTGCTGACTGCTCTGGTCGCCGGCACGGGACTGCTGGCGTTACGAGAAGTGACGGCCGGCGCCGAGCTGCAGCAACGAATGGGGGCGCTCGGTGATCAGGTGCTGCGCATGCGCGGCAGTGAGCAGGCCTTCGCAGTGACGGGCGACGCTCAGTATGCCGAGCGGCTCAATGAGCAAGCCGAGGCCATCCAGCAGGCAGGGCAGGCCCTGCAGAGTGAGCTGGACGCCGACACTGGCGCAATTCTGGCTCAGGTCGAACCGGCCCTGGCCGACTACCGCAGCGCCTTCGCCCGTTATGTCGAACTCACAGACAATATGCAGCTGTCATTGCAGGCTGCTGACTGGCTGGTGGTCAGTGCCGCCAACAGTCTGGATCTGTTGCAGGAAGGTCTCTCCGAAGATGGCGTCGACATGCTCAAGAGCTCTCAGGGCGAGCAGGGTGGTGAGTCCGTGCTGCACGCAGGCCAAGTGGGCAAGATTCACCAGTTGCTACTGCAGGCTCTCGATCAGGCGCGCCAGCGCTTGGAGGCCAGTCGGCGCAGTGATGTGATGGAACAGGCGGAAATTGCTCAGGCAGGCGAGGCGCAGGCCCTGGCTGCCGAGCTGCGCGATGCCCTGGACGATCCCGGATATGCCGCTGTGCTCGGTGAGGTTGTCGTCAACGTCGACTCGTTCAATGAACGACTCAAGGAATATGCGAGCCAACTGCAGCAGCAGAAGGAAGTCTATGGGCAACTGGTCGCTCAGGTGGAGCTGCTGCTGCAGCGCGTGGAGCAGGCCCTTGAGGCCCAGCACCAGACCATGCAGGCCGGGCGCAAGGCGAGCAGTGCCCTGATCCTGGTGGCGGCGGCGATGGCGCTGCTCTTCGGTCTGGGTGCGGCCGTCATCATCAGCCTGGCGATCGTACGGCCGCTCAAGCGTGTCATCGCCCTGGCGCAGTCGATCGCCGGCGGCGATCTCAGTGTGCGCATCGAGCAGGATCGCCGCGATGAGATCGGCCAACTACTTGCAGCCATGCAGAGCATGGCCGGTAATCTGCGTGACATGGTCGGTCGGCTACAGGGCGGCGTGGCGCAGATTTCCAATTCGGCGCAATCCTTGTCGGCGACCGCCGAGCAGACCCGTCAGGGGGTCAACGGCCAGAAGCTGGAGACCGATCAGGTGGCTACCGCCATGAGTCAGATGACGGCCACGGTGCATGAGGTGGCGCGTAATGCCGAAGCTGCTGCAGCCTCCACCGAGCAGGCGGATCAGCGCGTCGATACCGGCAGTCAGGTGGTACGCCAGACGCTGCAGCGAATCGAGCAGCTTGCCCAGGCGATGAACGCCACCACCAGCAGCATCCAACGCCTGAGTCAGGACACGCAACGCATCGAAGCGGTGCTCGATGTGATCAAGAGCGTTGCCGAACAAACCAATCTGCTCGCGCTCAATGCTGCAATCGAAGCGGCCCGTGCTGGTGAGCAAGGACGTGGCTTTGCGGTCGTGGCCGATGAGGTGCGCGCGTTGGCCAAGCGTACCCAGCAGTCGACGGCCGAAATCGAGTCGCTGATTTCCGCCCTGCGCGAAGGCAGCCGCCGGGCCGTGGCGGACATGGAACAGAGCGCTGGCCTGGTCGGGCAGACGGTCGGTGACGCCAACCAGACCGAGGCTGCTTTGACTGCGATTGCCGAAGCAGTGTCGCTGATTTCCGAGATGAACCAGCAGATCGCTGCCGCCGCCGAGCAACAGTCCGCGGTGGCGGAGGAGATCAACCGCAGCGTCACCTCGATTCGCGACATTGCCGATCAGTCGGCTACCGCGATGGACGAAACCGCAGCTTCGAGTATCCAGCTGGCTGAGTTGGGGCGTGAGCTGCAAGGAATGGCAGCGCACTTTCGCCTGTAACCGATGTCTTGCGGCATGCTCTACCGAGCGCTGTTCCCGGCTCGCAGACTTTGGACGACTCTTCACAGTTTCGTGAGCAAAGGTTACATGGCGCTTTGCCCCGCTCGAGTGGCCCAGTAGCATCGGTCTTCCGTACGAAGGAGCAAACGATGCGAAGCAAACTGGATACCTGTCTCGAGTCGGTCAATCAGGTTGTGCTGGGCAAGGAACCACAGGTGCGCCTGGCGCTGACCTGCCTGCTGGCACGGGGGCACCTGCTGATCGAAGACCTCCCGGGCATGGGTAAAACCACGCTCAGCCATGCTTTGGCGCGGGTGCTCGGCTTGAGTTTCCAGCGCATTCAGTTCACTTCCGACCTGTTGCCTGGCGATATTCTCGGTACGTCGGTCTTCGACAAGGACAGCGGACAGTTCGTGTTCCATCCTGGGCCTATCTTCTCCGAGCTGGTGCTGGCGGACGAGATCAACCGCGCCACGCCGAAGAGCCAGAGCGCCTTGCTCGAGGCCATGGAGGAGGGGCAGGTGACCATCGAGGGTGCGACCCGCCCGCTGCCGGAGCCCTTTTTCGTCATCGCCACGCAGAATCCGGTCAGCAGCGGCGGTACCTTCTCCCTCCCCGAATCCCAGCTCGATCGATTCCTCATGCGTCTGTCGCTCGGCTATCCGGCTCAGGCGGCCGAGCGCGCGCTGCTGCTCGGCGATGCGCGGCGTGATCTGCTACCGAGGCTCGAGCCGATTCTCGATCACGCCGAACTGGCCCGCCTGCAGGCCGAGGTGCCGAAGATTCGTGCCAGCGATGCACTGGTCGACTATGTCTTGCGCCTGGTCGAGGCCACTCGCAGCCAGCCCCAGTTCGCCTGGGGGCTTTCACCGCGCGCCAGCCTGGCGTTGCTGGCCGCCGCGCGGGCCTGGGCGTTGCTGGCCGAGCGTGACTACGTCATACCGGAGGATGTGCAGGCGGTTCTGCCGTCGGTGGTCGGCCATCGCTTGCGTGAGCGTGCCGATCCGACAGGCCACGGTGGCGGCAGCCTGGTGCAGTGGCTGCTGCGTGAAGTGCCGGCACTCTGATGCTGGCGCGGCTCAGGCCCGCTTGGGGGCGTTGGTTGGCGAAACGTATTCCGCCAGCGGCCAGCGTGCGTCTCAACCAGCGGCGTATTTTCATTCTGCCCAGTCGGGTCGGCGCCGCCTTCGCCGTCGCGTTGCTGTTGATGCTGCTGGTCGCCATCAATTATCAGAACAGCCTGGCCTACGGGCTGACATTCCTGCTGGTATCGGTGTTTATCGTCACCATATTGCATACCTACCGCAATCTCGCCGGGCTGGTGCTGAAAGCTGGTGGTGGCAGTGCGGTGTTCGTCGGTGAGCAGGCGATGTTTCGAGTGCGCCTGGAAAGTCGTGAGCGCGAACACCAGGCTGTGGCGTTGGGTTGGCCGCCGGCTGAGCTGACAATCTGTGATGTGCCGCGCCAGGGGCTGGCCGAAGTCGACCTTGCTTTGCCGGCGCGACGAAGAGGATGGCTGCGACCTGCTCGCCTGCGGGTGGAGAGTCGTTTCCCGCTGGGTTTGCTGGTGGCCTGGAGCTGGGTCGACCTGGATCAGGCGGTGCTGATCTACCCGCGGCCACTCGAAGGCGACCTGCCACTTTCTGCAGGCCTCGGCGATGAAGATGAAGAGGAGGGCATGCGAGCGCGAGGTCACGGCGCCGATGACTTCCAGGGTTTGCGTGAGTATCAGCCGGGCGATTCCAAGCGGCGCCTGGACTGGAAAGCCTATTCGCGCGGCCAGGGGCTGCTGGTCAAGGATTTCGCCATGCTCAGCGGGCGTGATCTGTGGCTGGATTACGACAGCATGGAGGGCGACAGTGAAATGCGTCTGTCGCTGCTCTGCTATTGGGTATTGCAATTTTCCAATCGGCAGCAGGTTTTTGGCCTGCAATTGCCGGGCATGGTCATCGACCCGGATTATGGAGAGGGGCATCGTGATGTCTGTCTGCGTGCCCTGGCGCTGTTTGGAGCGCGCCCATGACTGCGCTGCCGGGTATTCCGCGAATCGCCCTGACCTGGTTGCTGGTGGCTCAGGTGCTGGTGATTATTCCGCATCTGGTGCATTTGCCGTTGTGGATGATTGCCCTGTGGCTGGGCGCTGCGGGTTGGCGCGTGCAGATATTCCGTATGCGCGCGCGCTACCCCAACGGCTGGGCCAAAGGCGCTCTGATGGTGCTGGTCCTGCTGGGTATCCTGCTTTCTCGAGGAACGCTGGTGGGGCTGGATGCGGCAGTGGTGCTGTTGATCGCCACCTTCATTCTCAAATTGCTGGAAATGCGCACGCCGCGCGATGCGCTGGTGCTGATCTTCCTTGGCTTCTTCTGTGTCGTCACCGCCTACCTGTTCGACGATGGCATTCTCGCCGCGCTATACAGCCTGCTGCCGGTCACCGCGCTTCTGGCCGCTCTGATCGGCCTGCAGCGTAGCGGTTTCGCCGAGCGCTCCTGGCCAACTTTACGCCTTGCCGGCGGGCTGCTGATGCAGGCACTGCCGCTGATGCTGCTGCTGTTCGTGTTCTTTCCCCGTATGGGCCCTCTGTGGTCGCTGCCAATGCCCAGCGACAAGGGCGTGACCGGCCTGTCGGACAGCATGGAGCCGGCGGATATAGCCGAGCTCAGTCGCTCGTCGGAGCTGGCCTTCAGGGTCAGTTTCGAGGGGGCGGTACCGCCACGTAACCAGCTTTACTGGCGGGCGCTGACGCTGGAGCGCTTCGACGGTCGGCGCTGGTCACAGTCGGGCTATGCTGAGTTTCCCATCGCACCGCAGTGGCGCAAGGCTGGCCCGTCGCTCGATTACAGCATCATAATGCAGCCCAGCGGCAAGCCCTGGCTGTTTGCGCTCGATGTTGGCGAGGTTGCACAAGAGGGCAATCGCATGATGAGCGATTTCCGCTGGCAGAGGCGGCGGCCCGTGGATCGCCCCTTGCTCTACCAGGTGCGCTCCTGGCCACAGGCCTTGCGTGAGCCCGATGCCGAGCCACAGACATTGCGCCGCGCGTTGCAATTGCCGGAGCAGGGCGACCCGCGGAGCCGCGCCTGGGCCGCCGAATTGCAGGCACAGTATCCGCAGGCTGATGCGCTGGTCGACGCATTGTTGCAACACTTCAATCGTGACCCCTTCGTGTACACCCTGCGCCCGCAGCCGCTGGGGCAGGACAGTATCGATGAGTTTCTGTTCGATACCCGCAATGGCTTTTGCGCTCACTACGCGGGGGCGATGACGTTCGTGCTGCGCGCTGCCGGCATTCCGGCACGTGTCGTCACTGGCTACCAGGGCGGTGAGCTCAATCCTTCGGGCAATTACATTCAGGTGCGTCAGTTCGATGCCCATGCCTGGGTCGAATACTGGCAGCCGGGCCAGGGCTGGCGCAGCGTTGATCCTACCTTCCAGGTTGCACCCGAGCGAATCGAGCAGGGTTTGCAGGATGCATTGCCCGAGGAAGATGGCTTCCTCGATGACCAGCCATTCTCGCCGCTGCGTTATCGCGAACTGGCCTGGCTCAATCAGCTGCGCCTGGGCTGGGAGAATCTCAACTACGGCTGGCAGCGCTGGGTGCTCGGTTATCAGGGCGAGCAGCAGTTCAAGCTGTTGCATGACTGGTTCGGCAGGTTCGATTGGCAGCGCCTCGCTCTACTGTTACTCGCAGGTGGCACTTTCCTGGTCGGGCTGTTGGCGCTGTGCTTGCTCAAGCCGTGGCGGCGTCGACAGGATCCCCAGCGCCAGGCATTCAGGCGCTTCGAGCGCTTGCTGGCGCGCCATGGCGTGCGTTACCAGGCTGGGGAGGGGATTCGGGCTTTCGCCCAGCGGGCTGGGCAAGAGTTGCCTGAACAGGCCGAGCAGATAACCCACTTCGCGCATTGCTTCGAGCGTCAGCAATATGCCGGCGATCCACTTTCGCGAGTGGCTCTGCGCGATGCCTTGAGGGCGCTGCGCAAGGCTCTGCCCTGGCGGTTGCTCAAGCAGTGACGCTGGGTCGCACACCTGGTAAGGAGTCCGGCCTGATAGCCTTTGATTTCATGGTTCGGGAGAAGCGGCATGAGTGATTTCTTCGAACACACCCTGGTGCGCGTGTTGGCGTTACAGGTACGGCTGTATGCCTGCCAGGCGCGGCTGGCAGGCGACACTGATAGCGAAGCGTTACACGACCTGCGTATTGCCCTGAGGCAACTGCGCAGTGTGTTACGCCCAATGCGTGGCCTGGCTGGCATAGATGCACTGGAACAGGCCGCGGCAGTTCTGGGCAGGCTGACCGGGCCTCTGCGTGATCGTGAGGTTCTGCTGGCCGAGCTCGAGCGCCTGGGGCAGGCGTCGCTGCTGGCGTCCGCCGCGAGCCCCCGCGCAGCAGGATATGCCGCAGTTGCAGGTTGTCGCGAGTTGGGCGAGTTGCTGGCGCAGTTCGACGCCTGGCCTGCGGGTTGGCACGAAGCTGCAAGACGCGGGCAGTTGCAGGGTATCGACAAGCGCATCCGCCGCCGCTTGCGGCGCCAGCAGCTGCAGCTGGCATTGGCGTTGCGTGATCCTGCGTATGACCGCCATCGCCTGCGCCTGTTGATCAAACGAGTGCGTTATGCCACCGAGGCCTATCCGCGGCAGAGCGGCCTGGATAAGGCTGTGCGAGGGCGCCTCAAGCGAGCGCAAAGCGCGCTGGGTGACTGGCACGATCATGTGCAGTGGTTGGCGCAGGCTGAGGCCATCGACTCTCTGCGGGCGTGCGAGGATGTCTGGTTGCAGGCTCAGTTGGCCGCCGAAGCGCGTGCAGATGATGCCTTGCTGGCGTTGTACGTGGATTTTCCAGCTGAGGGCTCGAGGTGACATTCTCGCCGGCAATATGACCGTATAGCCTTCTCGTCGAGCTATCGTTGTACGTCTGCCATCCCCTAAGATCATCGCCATTGATGAATGCCGAGGTGCGTATGATCTTCTCCGAAATGCTCGAAGCGGTGCGCCGCGATGCTGATACCGTGGTGATTCCTGCCGAATGGGGCCAGGGACGTGCCAGTTTCGGTGGCCTGGTGGCGGCGCTGGCATTCGAGGCCATGCACGCCAGGGTGCCGCAGGGCCGACCGGTGCGCTCGCTGGCCATCACTTTCGTCGGACCAGTGGCGCCGGATATTCCGGTTAGCTTCCAGGCCGAGGTGCTGCGCGAGGGTAAGGCGGTCAGCCAGATGTTCCTGCGCGCGGTCCAGGATGGTCAGGTGGTCACGGTGGTGCAGGGCAGCTTTGGCGCATCTCGTCACTCGGCGATTGCTGTGGAGGCACTGGCCGCACCGCAGCTCGCGCCGGCGGAGCAGTGTCAGGAGTTGCCCTACGTGCGTGGCGTCACACCGGAATTCACTCGTTTTCTGGCCATGCGTTGGGGCCTGGGCGGCATGCCTTTTACCAACAATCCGTCACGGCAAATGGGCGGCTGGGTGCGTTTGCGTGGCGAGAGCGAGCCGCAGGACATGACCGAGGCGCATCTGCTGGCGCTGGTCGATGCCTGGCCTCCGGCGGTGTTGCCGCACCTGAAAAGTCCGGCGCCTGGCAGTTCGCTGACCTGGACGATTGAATTCGTGCAACCGTTACCGGTGCTTAGCAGCGAGGATTGGTGTCTGTATCGCGCGGAAATCGAACATGCCCGGGATGGCTACGGCCATGTGGCTGCGGCGATCTGGACGCCCGCTGGTGAGTTGATCGCGCTGAGCCGGCAAACGGTGACAGTATTCGGCTGAGATTTGGCTTCAGGTGTTCGCTCTGATCACCTGATTGCGCCCAGCCGCCTTGGCTCTGTACAGCGCTGCATCGGCGCGTCCTAGCACGCCTTCCAGCGGCTCTGCCGGGTGGCGAATGGCCAGGCCGATACTTAGCGTGAGGCCGAACGGCGTGCCTTGGGCGCAAGACAGCTGCATGGCCTCGACACTGGCGCGCAGGCGTTCGGCAACCTGCATGGCATCGATCTGATCGGTTTGCGTCAGCAGCGCTGCGAACTCTTCACCGCCGAGACGACCAATGATGTCCACTTCGCGCAATTCCTCCTTCAACAGTTCCCCAAGCTGGCTCAGTACCTGATCGCCAACCAGGTGTCCATGACTGTCGTTGATCTGCTTGAAGTGATCGACATCGAGCATCAATAGAGCGCAGGGCTGGTCGAAACGCTCTGCATGCTTCAGCAACTCCTGGGCGCGCTGCATGAACGCGTGGCGGTTGCTCAGGCCGGTGAGTGCATCTGTGGTAGCCAGGGTCAGCAGTTCCTGCTCCATGGCCTTGCGCAGGCTGATGTCATAGCTCCAGATCAGTTGCGCCGGGCTTGAGCGGTACTCCAGCAGGCGTCCTGAAATGACGCCCCAGTAGGGCGGTTCACCAGCGAGCAGACCCTCCCAGTCATCGACGCGGTGCCGTGCCTGCAGCGCCTCTCTAAAGTGCAGTGCCTCGCGCGGGTTGCTGAATAGCCGGTTCAGTGAAAAGTCAGCGGCGCTGTGCAGATTCAGTCTCTGCATCAGGCGCCGATTGACGAAATACACCTGCTGACCGCTGCTGTCGGTCAGCGCCACATCACTGGGACTGGCATCGAGAATCTGCCTGAGGAGCGCATGGCCTTCGCTCAGCTCAGCGGTGCGTTCCGATACGCGTTGCTCCAGGGTTTGATTCAATTCGCTCAGACTGCGCGACAGCTCGCGTGCTTCGCGGTAATTGCCGACCAGACGCAGGACCAGCAGCGAAACGCCGATCAACAGGCCGAGCAGTGCCCAGCCCAAACTGATGAAATAGTCGTAAAGGTTTTGTCGTTCGACATCCAGCTCATTGGCCAGAGAGATATTGCTGGCCACCATGACCTCGTGCATTGGCCGCTGTAACGCGGGCAGCTCCTGCACTGCCTGCACGGCGACTCTGTGGGCAGCAGCGGCGTCCCCCCATTGCGCTTGTCCATCCCATTCGCGGCTGAGCGCGATGATGCGTTGCAGCGTCTTCTCGGCGGCCGGCCGCGACTCGGGCAGGAAATCGAACAGGTGCTCGCCTTCGAGAGGCACGGTCAGGCTGCGCAAGACTTGAATCCGTACGACCAGGTCGTCGCTGTCCAGGCTGCCCGCCAGCAGCTGATTTGCCGCCTGCAGCAGACGGTCCATTTCCATATGCACCTGATAGGCCTGCCAGAGCTCGCTGTGCAGTGTCGGCAACGCCAGCTGCCTGGCTTTCTTCTGTACCAACCAGAGCGAGCCGGCGACGGTGAGGGTCATGGCGACGACCAGTACCGCCAGAGCGGTAAGCTTCAGGCGGGAATGTCCGGCTTTGAGTGGAGTGACTGGCATCTCAGGCATTGGCTTACTCGGTGTGAATATCGCTGAGCTGCCAGATGGAGCGGTTGTAGAACAGCTGTTGATGCAGTTCGGGATGATCATCAAAGGGATAGATCAGGTAGAGCGGGCCGTGATCGCGAATGGACATGAATTGCCCATTCAGCTTGTAGGCCACCAGTGGCTGATAGCGCAGGATGTCTTCGTAGGGCACGACGACCGAGTAGTGGTTGAGTGCTGAGGTGTGCAGGGGGCGACCGTTATCGGCGCCCGGTACCTCTGCCAGCAGTCGCTGCAGGGGTACCCCCGTCCATGTCTGTGGATCACCCACAGCACTACGCAGTCGTATCGAGGCATGCGGCAAGCGCTGCAATTGCTCGAGGCTGAACGTCTGTTGTTGACCGTTGGCCAGGTGAATCGTCAACGCTGTGCGCTCCAGGGGGTAGGGAGGAGGAGCGGCACTGGCATTCAACTGGCAGAGAAACGTCAAAAATAAAGTGACAAAAAAATGCCGCTTAGGCGACATACTGCTGTCCTTGGCCAATATTTTGTCGACCTTATCGCATTGTGAGCAAAATCTTCAGATGCTCCGACGAGTGGAGCGATCACCGCTTCCGTCTGCGCCAGGCATGCCACCAGCCGCCGCTGATCAGAAAGCGCGGGAAGGTCACGAACTGCTCGAGGAGCAGACGCTTGCAGGCATCTTTGCTGTCAGTAAAGGGCTCTGCTGGCTGTTGCTCCAGGCGATGGCCGTGGGCCTGCAGGGCAAGCGCGGCGTACAAGCCGATAGCGCTCAGGGCAAGCGGTACGAATCCCATGCGCCAGAGCCCGATCAGCAGTAGTGCCAGTGAGAGCAGGAACAGCGGTACGGCGATCAGATGCAGCAGCAGATTGGTCGGATGCCTGTGTTGCTCGGCGTAATGACGCCATTGCCAGGCCAGAAGGTTGGGGTGACGTTTGTTCATGGAGTGACCCTCGACTCGATGGTGCAAGTCTAGGGACGACCGGTGACGTCGACGAATTGTGCTTGGCTATGGCGCAGATAGACGAACGCTGCTGTGCCTGTGCGGACGCCTGTTACAGGCGTAGCTGGCGGATGGCCTTGCTCAGTTCGTTGGCCAGCTGTGCCAACTGCTGACTGGTGGCTGCCGACTCGAGGGTTTGGCCAACGGTTTGTTCGGTGACGTCCCGAATACCGACTACCGAGCGGCTCATCTCCTCGGCGACCTGGCTTTGCTGCGCGGCTGCAACGGCGATCTGCGTATTGCTGTCACGCATCAGGGCGACTGCAGCCGTAATCGCAGCCAGCGATTCACCCGCTTCCTGAGCCAGTTGCACGCATTGATTGGCGCTCTCGGAGCTCTCGCGCATGAATTCCACCGCATCGCGGGTGCCGCCTTGCAGATTGCCGATCATCTGGGTGATTTCATCGGTGGAGTCCTGTACGCGTTTGGCCAGGTTGCGCACTTCGTCGGCCACCACGGCGAAACCACGCCCCATTTCGCCCGCACGGGCGGCTTCGATGGCAGCGTTCAGTGCGAGCAGGTTGGTCTGTTCGGCGATGCCGTGAATCACCGCGACCACTCGGCTGATGTGCTGACTGTCCTCGGCCAGACGCTCGATGCTTCCGGCGCTCTGGCGTACGCCCTGAGACAGGGCTGCAATGGATTGCTCGACGCGCTCGACCACCTGTTGCCCGGCGCGTGCCAATTGATCGGCGTTGTGTGACTGATCGCGGGTAGTGCCGGCATGTTCGGCGATATGTTGCACGGTAGCGGACATCTCATTGATCGCGGTGGCCGCCTGGTCGGTCTCGCTCTGCTGACTGAGCATGCCCTGGCGCACGGAGCCCATACGCTCGGCCATGTCGCGCGTACCGTTGTTCAGCTCGCTGGCGACTTGGCCAACAGTGCCGACGACGCGCTGATAACCAGCTTGCATGGCATTGAAAGCCGCTGCCATCTGGCCAACCTCGTCACGGCTGTCCAGCGGAACGCGCAGGGACAGGTCGCCACTGCGTTCGGCTTGTAGCATCACGTCCTTGAGGGTGTTGAGGTGGCTGAGCAGGAAGCGGATCAGCAACTGTGAGGCCGCCAGCAATAGCAGCATGAGGATGGCCACCGCGACCGCATAGGACAGCGCATGTTGGGCGAACAGGTCAAGCAGGCTTGGCGCGCGCGCCAGTACAACCAGGTTGCGCCCGTCGCCGAGAGTGACTCGCTGAGCGCCAACAGCAGGCATGTCGCCGAACCAGGCGTCATGCTGCAACGCCTGCCAGCCGCTGGCATCGGCTGCGCCTTGGGCATTCGCCAGCGGGGTATTGCCTTGCAGCAGCTGGATAGTGCTGGCGTTGGGCAGTGCCACTTGCTCTGGCCATTGCTGGAGCAGGCGTGCCTGGGCGTTGGCAGCCAGCCGGGCATCGCCGCTGCGTGCCTGCTGTTCAGTGTGCAGAGCGAACAGCACCAGCATCAGGCTGATGACGAAGGCAACGGCGTTGACCGCCCAGAATTTGTACTTGAGAGAAAGATCGCTGATCCAGGCGCCCATGCTGTAGTTATCCGTCTCGCTGTGTTCGCTATTGGCTATATGCCATTAGTATGCATCGGGGTGAGGTCAGAGTCTTGACGTCAATCAAGAGTCTGCTGCGTTGCCATTGAGTATGGCCGGCATATTGAAGAATGCCCGGGCGCAGGCTGTGGATTGCGCTGCTACTTGCTGCTCGCTCTGACCGCGATGCAAGGCAACCTCGCGTAGCACCTCACCAAGGTACGCCGGTTCGTTGCGTCCGCTCTTGGGCTTCGGCCGCAGGCTGCGTGGCAAGAGGAACGGGGCGTCCGTTTCGAGCATCAGGCGATCGTCAGGGATGTCCTTGAGCAGAGGGTGCAGGTGAGTGCCTCTGCGTTCATCGCAGACCCAGCCGGTGATGCCGATGTGCAGGTCGAGATCGAGATAGGCATAGAGCGCGCGTCGCTCACCGGTGAAGCAATGCACCACCGCTGCGGGCAATTGATCTCGGTAGTCCCGAAGAATGTCCAGCAGGCGCTGACTGGCTTCGCGTTCGTGCAGGAAGACCGGCATCTGGAGTTCCGCTGCCAGCGCCAGTTGTTCTTCGAAGGCTTTTTCCTGAAGCGGGCGCGGTGAGAAGTCACGATCGAAATCCAGGCCACATTCTCCTACGGCACGCACTTGCGGTTCCGCCAGGAGTACCTTGAGATGGCTGCTGCTGGCGCTGTCCCACGAGCTGGCATCATGGGGGTGGACGCCCGCTGTAGAGAACAGGCGTTGCCCACTGTTGTCCAGCTGTCGGCAAAGTGCGATGCAGGCTTCGCTTTCGGTCAGACTGGTGCCGGTCAGAACCATTTGGCAGACGCCGGCGGCATAGGCGCGTTCGAGCAGTGCCTCGGCCTGTGGCGCCAGGCTGGGATGAGTGAGATTGACGGCAATATCGATGAGTTGCATGGTGCCACCTGGTAAGCGCGAAGGGGCAGCATAGCAGATGCCATCCGTTCGTCAGGAAGTCCATCTAAAACAATAAGTTGGTCGTTGTTTTTAAGGTTGATGCAAGATTGTGGGCTGGCGCTGCAGCACGTTGCTATGCCAATCTCCGCGCCCCTGCCAGCGCTGTTGGCGGCGTTGCCTGGTTTGCCGGGAGCCCGGCTGCGCATCCCTTGATGCTTGTACGACCTACCTGACATCCCCGGAGAATTGATGTCGCGATTGCTGCTGATCCTGTGCCTGCTGGTCGTGCTACCGCTGCCGGTAAGCGCACGACTGGCCGGCCCGCCGGAGGTCGGCAGCCAGGTTGGCAGCGCCCGTGATCTGCCGACTATCCGTAGCAGCGGCGAGTTGCGCGTACTGGTCAACCAGAGCCGCAACAGTTCGGGGTCGGTGAAGGGGCAGAGCATCGGTGTCGAATACCATCGTCTGCGAGCCTTCGAGCAGTACCTCAATCGCAATGCTCGTGATGGCCGAACACTGACGCTGAAGATCATTCCCAAGGCCAAGGACCAGTTGCTTGGTGCCCTGCAGCGCGGCGAGGGCGACCTCGTGGCGCCTGGTGAATTGCTTAGCGTGCGTACCGGGCATGATGTCAGCGCCAGCACGGCGATTCGTCGCGAGGTGCCGCTGGTGCTGGTGTCCAAGCAGGGCAACAGGCATTACCGTAGCCTCGAGCAATTGGCCGGCCGCAGCCTTTCTCTGCCGGCCGGAAGCGCCGTCGGGGAAGCGCTGAGACGAATCAATCAGCAACTGGCCGATCGCAAGCTGCCGCCCATCGTGGTCGAGTGGGTTGATCCCAGCCTCGCGGTCGAGGACGTGCTGGAGATGGTTCAGGCCGGTATTTTCGAACGTACGGCGGTGGAGTTGCCGATCGCCGAGCGTTGGGCGAAGGTGATGCCCAAGCTGCGGGTCGACAAGCATCTGGTGCTGGCACGCGACGGCGATATGAAATGGTTCGTGCGGCCCGATTCGCCGATGCTGCGTGCGAGCATTGATCGGTTCTTCACCGGTTATCAGAGCCCGGCCGATCAGGACGTTGCGTTCCAGCGCGTCTACCGCCGGCTGTACAAGGTTCACTCGCCGCTGGGGCGAACTGAGCGCCAGCGTCTGGAGAAGGTGCGTCAGGTGTTGCAGCGACACGCCGAGCAACAGGGCTTCGATTGGCTGATGCTGGCCGCGCTGGCGTTCAAGGAGTCGACCCTCAATCCGTCGGCGCGCGGTGCCAGTGGGGCAACCGGTCTTATGCAGATCACCCCGGCGGCGGCACGCAGTGTCGGGGTGAGCAACATCCAGAATCTCGACGATAACGTCCAGGCCAGCAGCAAGTACCTGGCGATGATCCGGCGTAACTTCTTCAATAGCCCGCAACTCAACGAGCGCGAGCGCATGGCGTTCGTGCTGGCGGGCTACAACCTGGGGCCGCAACGGGTCCAGAGCCTACGCGCCGAGGCGCGCAGGCGAGGCCTCAATCCCAATCAGTGGTTCTTTCAGGTCGAGCGTGTGGCCATGGAGCAGATGGGAATGGGGGTGGTGAGTTATGTGAATGCGGTGAATAAGTACTACCTTGCTTATGACCGTGAGCGCTATTTGCTCGAACCGCAGGGACGGCGGCTGACGGCTAATTAAATATCTATTAAATTGATTTTTATAAGCGGTATTTTGCTGTTTTGTTATCGAATAAATTGGATATTCTGTGCGCCATCTACCTCACACACCAAAGGAAGCCTTGCAATGAACAATCTGATCAAAAACATCACTGCCAGCCAGGCCGGTTTCGGTATCACTATCCTGCGTATCATCGCCGGCATCACCTTTGCCGCCCATGGCTCGCAGAAGCTCTTTGGCTGGTTTGGCGGTTATGGTCTGGCAGGTGTTGCCCAGTGGATGGAAAGCATCGGTCTGGCTCCGGGCTATCTGATGGCGCTGATGGCCGGTAGCGCCGAGTTCTTTGGCGGTGTGGCGTTGATCATCGGCCTGCTGGTGCGTCCGGCTGCGGCGGTGCTTGCGGTGACCATGCTGGTGGCAATCTTCACCGTGCACCTGGCCAATGGCTTCTTCATGAGCAACAACGGCTACGAGTTCGCTCTGGCGCTGCTGGCTATCAGCGTGGCCCTGCTGTTCGAAGGTGCTGGCAAGCTGTCGGTCGATAGCAAGCTCGCTCGCTGATTCGTCAGGCACCGACAAGAAGGCCCGCATCTGCGGGCCTTCTTGCGTTTGTCTATGACCGATCAGGCGGTGGTGGCCTGCTCGGCTTTCTTCTCCTGCGCAGCAACCTGCTGTGCCAGCTCGATCATTTGCTCGCGCATCCAGCGGTTGGCCGGGTCCTGGTCGGTGCTTTCGTGCCAGTACAGGTGGGTTTCCAGGGCCGGCACGTCACCCACCGGGAGGGTCACGTGGTGCAGGTTGTGGCGACGGGCGAAGCGTTCCGGCACGGTCATCACCATATCGGTCTGCTGCATCACACTGCTGGCCATCAGGTAGTGCTGCGAGCGCAGGGCGATCTTGCGCTGAACCCCCATCTTGCCCAGGGCCAGGTCGACATAGCCGAGGCCACTGCGGCGGCTGGAGATATGAATGTGGGTCAGTGACAGGTATTCATCCAGACTGATCTTGTCCTTGGCCAGCGGATGGCCGGGACGCATGGCACAGACGTAGCGGTCATCCAGCAGCTTGACGTGGCGCACCTGTGGGTCGGTATTGAGCGGCGCGTCGACGGCAAAATCGAGACGACCGGCAGCCAGCTCCTTGGTGGTTTCGCGGCGTTTGGCCAGGAAACTCTCGATGCACACGCTTGGCGCCAGGCGACGCAGGCGCTGGAACAGCGGCGGCAGGAGAATCTGTTCGGACAGGTCGGTCATGCTGATGCGGTAGGTCTTGCCGGCCTGTTGCGGGTTGAAGGTGCGGCTCTCCTGCACCGAAACACGTAACAGCTGCAGGGCGTTGCGCACCGGGCCAATGATGTTCTGCGCCATCGGCGTCGGCACCATGCCCTGGGCGGTGCGCACGAACAGCGGGTCATTGAAGGTTTCACGCAGGCGGGCAAGGGCGTTGGACACTGCGGGCTGAGTGATGCCGACGATCTGTCCGGCTCGCGTCAGATTGGCCTCGGTGTAGATGGCGTCGAAGACGATGAAGAGGTTCAGATCCACCTTGGTCAGGTTCATGCCGGACGTGCTCCAGAGCTATTGTTATTGGCCGATCATATATCGGTTATGAATGTTCATACACGCTGAAAATAGGTTCGATAAATCTTAAGCGCTGTTCTAGCATCATTTCCACAACGTCACACCCTTTGTCACAAACCGACCCGTCAGAAGGTATCTCCATGGATTTCGCCTATTCCCCGAAGGTTCAAGAGCTGCGTGAGCGCGTCACCGCGTTCATGGAAGCGCACGTCTATCCGGCCGAAGCGGTGTTCGAGCAGCAGGTGGCCGAGGGCGACCGCTGGCAGCCGACCGCGATCATGGAAGAACTGAAGCGCAAGGCCAA
Organism: Pseudomonas pichavaramensis; assembly: GCF_050473265.1. Taxonomy (NCBI): domain Bacteria; kingdom Pseudomonadati; phylum Pseudomonadota; class Gammaproteobacteria; order Pseudomonadales; family Pseudomonadaceae; genus Pseudomonas; species Pseudomonas pichavaramensis. The sequence continues at coordinate 279,536 of NZ_JBJKFJ010000004.1, forward strand.
AGCCGAGGGACTGTGGAACCTGTTCCTACCCGAATCGGACTACGGTGCCGGTCTGACCAACACCGAGTACGCGCCACTAGCGGAAATCATGGGCCGTTCGCTGATTGGGCCGGAGCCGTTCAACTGCGCTGCACCCGATACGGGCAATATGGAAGTGCTGGTGCGTTACGCCAATGAAGCGCAGAAACAGCGTTGGCTGGAGCCGCTGCTGTCCGGGGAGATTCGTTCTGCCTTCGCCATGACCGAGCCAGGCGTGGCCTCGTCGGATGCCACCAATATGCAGGCCAACGCCCGTCGCGAAGGTGATGAGTGGGTCATCAACGGTCGCAAGTGGTGGACTTCCGGTGCCTGCGACCCACGCTGCAAAGTGATGATCTTCATGGGCCTGACCAATCCGGACGCACCGCGCCACCAGCAGCACTCGATGATCCTGGTGCCGATGGATGCGCCTGGTGTCAGTGTGCTGCGCCCACTACCGGTGTTCGGCTACGACGATGCGCCGCATGGCCATGCCGAGGTGCTGTTCGAAAATGTCCGGGTACCGTATGAGAACGTGCTACTGGGTGAGGGGCGTGGCTTCGAGATCGCTCAGGGCCGCCTTGGCCCGGGCCGTATCCACCACTGCATGCGTTCGATCGGCATGGCCGAGCGCGCCCTGGAGCTGATGTGCAAGCGCGCGGTGAGTCGCTCCGCCTTTGGCAAGCCGCTGGCGCGCCTGGGGGGCAACATCGACCACATCGCCGATTCGCGCATGGAGATCAACCAGGCGCGCCTGCTGACGCTGAACGCCGCCTACATGATGGATACCGTCGGCAACAAGATCGCTGCCAGCGAAATCGCCCAGATCAAGGTGGTTGCGCCCAACGTCGCGCTCAAGGTGATCGACCGGGCTATCCAGATGCACGGTGGCGCCGGAGTGTCCAACGACTTCCCGCTGGCCTACTGGTACGCCATGCAACGTACCTTGCGCCTGGCCGACGGCCCGGATGAGGTGCATCGCGCCGCCATTGGCAAATACGAGATCGGCAAGTACGTACCCCGTGACGTGATGAAAGCCAGTCGCTGATGCAGCGGCTCCATATAAAGAAGAGGCCCGCTTGTGCGGGCCTCTTCTTTTGGTTCTTCGCACAGTTCGGGGAAAGTGCGGGTTGAGACCGGACTGGCAAGTTTGTGTGCGTGTCGCTTACTGGCTTAGCACTATTCGTTACCGCGTGCGCTGAGCGCTTGGGTTGCGCCCCTTACGGGCGCCACACCTTTCTTGCTTGCCCAAGAAAGGTGTGCCAAAGAAGGGCACCCCGACATTCGGGTTTCGCTGCGCGAAACTTCCCTCGCTCCGGCGCTGCTCCGGGGGGCGGCTTACATGGGCCATCCATGGCCCATTAAGCCTTTCGCCGCATCCATGCGGCTCACTCCCCTACGCAACACCTCTGCTCGGCCTCCTGAAGGGGACCGGGACGCGAGCTTGCAAGATTTCCACAGGCTTAAGCTCGGCGGCGTCTGTTTTTAGGTAGCGATCACGCAGGCGACGCCCAAGTCCCCTTCAGGAGGCCGAGTGGAATCACCGTGGAAGGGGTTGAGCGACATGGATGTCGCGAGAGCCACGATGGGCCAGGGATGGCCCTTCGTGGCGCGCCCCTGGAGCGTTGATGGAACGAGGGAACCCCGGCGTAGCCGGGGCCGGATGGCGGGGTGCCCTTCTCTTTGGTTACTTTCTCTTGGGCAAGCAAGAGAAAGTGACTCGCCCGTAAGGGGCGAAACCCTTCAGATCAGACGACGCGCTAACGGATGGTTCCAATACCGGCAGCTCACACTTAATTGCCAGTCCGGTGTCAAGCGTATCCTCCCCGCGAGAATACGAAGAGTCTTCTTTCATGCCTGCAAGATCAGGGCAGTCTGTCGTCCGAGCGCTGCTCCTGGCCCAGCCAGCCCAGGCGCATATGTAACAGGGCGGCGAAGGCACGTGCAGCCGACTCCTGCTGAAAGTTCAATGCGCGTCGTCCGAGTTTCACTTGCCAGAGCCGCTGGCCCTGACGTTCGATGACTTCTATGCAGACTTCGGGCATCACGACTCCTGCTTATTCGATGGCCTTCTGGTCGCGCGTCTTGAGCAGGGAAAGCACCACACCGCCGGCCAGCAGGGCCAAGGTTACGCCAAGCGAGAGCAGGGCGGGAACCTTGATCAGGTCATGCAGGAAGATCTTGCCACCGATATACATCAGCACCAGCGCCAGGGCGTACTTGAGGTAGATGAAGCGGTGCATCAGCGCGGCCAGGGCGAAATACAGTGCACGCAGGCCGAGAATGGCGAAGATGTTCGAGGTGTAGACGATAAACGGATCCTGCGAGATGGCCAGTACCGCTGGCACGCTGTCGACGGCAAATACCAGATCCGCCAGCTCGATCAGTACCAGGGCCAGCAGCAGCGGCGTGGCATACAGCAGCGGTTTGCCACTGAGCTGATCCTTGATGCGTACCAGAAAACGGCCTTCGTGCAGGTCGTCGGTGACGCGAATGTGCTTGCGCACGAAACGGATGACCGGGTTCTGCGCCAGGTCCGGGTGAGCTTCTTCGTCGTTGCTGCGCAGCATCTTGATGCCGCTGAACAAAAGGAAGGCACCGAAAAGGTAGAGGATCCAGTCGAACTGCTGCACCAGTGCCGTGCCCAGACCGATCATGATCGCGCGCAGCACGATGACCCCGAGAATGCCCCAGAACAGCACGCGGTGCTGGTATTTACGCGGGATGTTGAAGTAGCCGAGGATCATCGCCATGACGAAGACGTTGTCCATCGACAGCGATTGCTCTACGAGGAAACCGGTGTAGTACTCCATGGCCTTGGTGCCGCCGAGCTGCCACCAGATCCAGCCGCCGAAGGCGACACCGATACTGAAGTAACCGCAATACAGCAGCAGGCTTTCGCGCATCTCGATCTCGTGTTGATCGCGATGCAGCACGCCGAGGTCGAGTACCAGCAGGAAGATGATCAGTAGCAGAAAGGCCAGCCAGAACCAGCCGGGTGTACCGAAGATGGGGGATGAAAAAGAGGCAAGTAGAGCGTCCATGAGCCCTCCCTAATGTCTGCCTGAGTTGAAAGAAATCGACTCAGTGACTCCGACATCACGGTGAGGAACTCACCGCCAGAGGGGCCCGGCGTCACGCGGAGCAAAGGCTAACGCCGCGCGGAGAAACTGCCAAGCCCCCTGGCGAGGATTATTTTCGTCGTCAGTAGACCCAGACCTCGACGCGGCGATTGCGAATACGGCCGCTGTCCTGGTCGTTGGCCGCCACCGGCAGCTCGCTTCCCAGACCGGTGATCTCACGGAACATCACACCCTGTTTGGCCAGTTCCCGGCGCACGGCCATCGCCCGCAGCTTGGACAGCAGCTCCGCGCGCTCCGGGTCGCTCTTGGGGTCGCCGAAGCCCACCAGCACGACTTTGTCTTTCAGCTTGTCATGCTGCTTGAGGTAATCCAGCACCCGCTGCAGGTCGCGATAGGCCTTGTTGTCCAGGGTCGCGCTGCCTTCCTGAAAACGAAAGTTTACCGACAGGCGCTGGGCTTGCTCAGCGAGCTGGCGGTAGTTGCTGGGCATCTGCATGTCCGGGGCGACCTTCACGGCCTGAACGGTTTGTGCGATGAAACCGCTGCCGTCCACGATCGCCTGGCCACGGGGGCTTTGCGCGAAGTCGATGAGGGCACGTGCCCAGGGGTTCTCCAGGTGCGGGTCGTTGTAGATGAACAGCCGGCGCGCCAGCGGGTAATCCTCGGTGGCGATCAGGGTGGTGCTTGGCAGCATTGGCTGAGAGTTTCCTGCGGCCACCGCGACTGCCTTGGCTTGGCGAATGTAGGGCAGGCCAATGAAACCGATACCGTTGGGGTCCTTGCTGACCAGATCGGACAGTTCGTTACTGGACTCGAAGCGCTGAGCGTTCGCGGCCAGTGCGCGCCCACCCGGTGCCAGGACCAGCTCCTTGAAGGTGTCGTAAGTACCGGAGTTGTCATCGCGTGCGTACGCTTGCACCTTGCCGGGCTTGCCGCCCAGGGCGGCCCAGTCGCTGATTTCGCCGGAGAACAGTTGGGCGATCTGATCCACACTGAGGGCGCTGATCGGGTTCGCTGGGTGGACGATGATCGCCAGACCGTCGATGGCGATGATCTGCTCGCTTTGCGGGCTGCGCAGATCGCCGAGATTGGCCAGGCTGCTCGCTTCGCCGTCCTTGATCGGGCGCGAGGAAGCAGCCAGGTCGGTGCTGCCGTTTTGCAGAGAGGCGAAGCCGGTGCCTGAGCCGTGAGCGGCCACTTCGACGATCACGCTACGACCATCGGCCTGGCGACCGACTACGCGCTGCTCGTTCTCCCGGGCACCGGATTCGCTACGAATATCGCGCAGTCCCTGGGCTTCGAACAGGCCCTTGACCAGCTCCGGGCCGAGTTTCGCGCCAATGGTGTTGGAACCCTGGATGCGCAGCACCGGCTGATTGCCCTGAGAGGCAGGCAGCGCGGCGAAAACCGACAGGGGCAGGGCGTAGCAGATGAAACCGATGAGCAGCAGGGACAGTGTGCGACCCCAGAGGTCGCGATCGAGTTGAGACAGGGCGCGCGGCATGCGGCAGGCACCTTCTAGTGGGTGGGAAAGTGCCGCGCAGATTAAGTCAGTAAGGTTGCAGTCATGTGACGATGGCGGTCGTCAGCTGTACCGATGTCAGGCCAGCTCCAGCCAGATGGGGGCGTGGTCGGAAGGTTTCTCCATGCCGCGCAGGTCGTAATCGATGCCGGCTTCCTTCAGGCGTGCCTGCAGCGGCTGACTGGCCAGGATCACATCGATGCGCAGGCCGCGCTTGGGCTCGTCCTCGAAGCCGCGGCTGCGGTAGTCGAACCAGCTGAAGCGGTCATTCACTTCAGGGTGCAACTGGCGGAAGCTGTCGACCAATCCCCAGCTCTTCAAGGTCGCCAACCACTCGCGCTCTTCCGGCAGGAAGCTGCACTTGCCGGTTTTCAGCCAGCGCAAACGGTTCGGCTCGCCGATGCCAATGTCGCAGTCCTCGGGGCTGATGTTGATGTCGCCCATCACCACCAGCGCCTGCTGCGGGTCGAAACGCTCCGTCAGAAGCTGCTGCAGGTCGGCGTAAAAGCGCTGCTTGGCGGGGAACTTGACCGGATGGTCGCGGCTTTCTCCTTGAGGAAAGTAGCCGTTCATCACTGTAACGGGGTTGCCGTTGGCATCGGCAAAGGTGCCATAGATGAAGCGACGCTGAGCCTCCTCGTCATCACCGGGAAAGCCCTTGTGCAGGCTCAACGGCTCCTGGCGCGAGAGCAGGGCGACACCGTAATGGCCTTTCTGCCCGTGATAGTGCACGTGGTAGCCCAGCTGACGGATTTCGGCTTCCGGGAACTGCTCATCGGAGACCTTGGTTTCTTGCAGGCCGATCACATCCGGCTGGTGTTTTTCGATCAGCGCTTGCAGTTGATGAGGGCGCGCACGCAGGCCATTGATATTGAAGGAAACGATTTTCATGGGCAGCGAGTCCTGGGCAAAAGGTGATGCTAGCCGATCCCTTGCACGTGCGGCCAGCGCCTGGCGTGCATTCCGGGGCGGTGCTAAGTTGCCTGTGACGCACCAATCACAGAGGTCCGCCATGCCCCATAACGCTCCCGCAGAAGTGCGCATGCTCGATGGTGGTTACGCCCGAGAGGTTCGCTCGCTGCTCTATCATGTCTATCGTCACGAGCCGACCTTTGGCTATTTGTTCGAAGCTGATCGACCGGGCTTCGACCAGCGCGTAAGGGCGACGATTCGCGAGCTGGTGCAGCAGCATTTCGCCGAGGACCTGCCGGCGATCGGTCTGTTGATCGACGACCGCCTGATCGGCGCAGCACTGATCGCACCGCCGCAGCGCCGTCTCGATATCACCGAAAGCTGGGCCTGGCGCCTGCGCATGTTGCTGACGACCGGCTTCAGCTGTACCCGGCGCTACCTCGACTACCACGACGCCGTCCTCGCCTGCCTGCCCCCGGGCCCCTACCATGTGCTGCCGCTGATGGGGATTCATCCGGAGTTCCAGGGCCAGCATCTCGGTGAGCAACTGCTCGAGGCACTGCACGACTGGTGTGCCCAGGACAGCGGTTCACAGGGGGTGGTGCTGGATACCGGCAATGCCCGGCATCTGCAGTTCTACCAGCGCCAGGGTTACGAGGAGATCGGTGAACTGGCGATCGGCCCGCTGGTCGAGCACGTATTCTTTCATCCCAATCCGCAGCCCGTGGTGCGTGTCAGCGCCTGAACTCCAGCTGTCTGTCGGCCACGCGACTGCTCTGGTGGAGGCTCTGCTCCGTGGTAGCATCCTCCGCCATGAGTGTATATGGACATATTCGGCGCGGCCTGGCGCTGCTGCTGATCAGCTCGGGGGCTTTTGCCGCGAACGAGCTGGAGGTAAGAGTCACCCCGAATAATTCGGCTCTCAAGGCCAATATCGAAGGCTATGTCGGCAGTCTCGATGGGCAGGATATCCAGTCGTTAAGACGCTTGCGGCGTATCGCCGAGTCCGAGGCCGACAAGGCCGCGCAGGCGCTTGGCTACTATCAGGCCCGCATACGTAGCCATCTCGAGGAGGGCGAAACGCCGCGCTTGGTCCTCGAGGTCGAGCCTGGCGAGCGGGTGCGGCTGCGTAACGTCGATATCCGTATCGAGGGCCCTGCCAGCGAACTGGCCGCATTTCGTGTGCCCAGCAGCAGTCGCCTGCAGAGCGGGGCTGTGCTCAATCATGGTCGCTACGAAGATGCCAAGCGCCTGATCCAGAATCAGGCATCGCGCTACGGTTTCTTCGACGGGCGTTTCTCCCGCCAGCGACTGGAAATCGACCCGGCCGCCGGAGTGGCCGATATCGAACTGGTCTATGTCAGTGGGCCGCGCTACAGCCTGGGCGACATCAGCTTCAATGGTGATTTTCCGTTCGACGACGATCTGCTGCGGCGCATGGCACCCTTCAAGGCGGACACGCCTTATGACTCCGAGCTGATCGCTGAGCTCTACCAGGCGCTGCAGTCCAGTGGCTATTTCGAGTCGGTACGGGTCGATGCCATCCCCACGCAGGCCGATCGGCAACGCATTCCTGTGTCTGTCGCCCTGCAGGCTCGAAAACCGCGGACCATGGGCCTAGGGCTTGGGTTCTCCACCGATGTGGGGCCACGTCTGCGTGCCAACTGGACGCGCCACTGGCGTAATCCGCAAGGGCATAGTTACGGGATCGAAAGCGAGCTGTCCGCTCCACGGCAAAACGTTGGCCTGTGGTACGACATTCCCGGCGACCCGCCGCTGACCGACAAGCTGCGCCTGGCTGGCGGCTATCAGTACGAAGAGTTGGCCAGCAACGACAGCCTCAGCCGTCTGCTCACCGTCGGCCCCGAGTGGCACAGCCAGCGTGCGGGCGGCTGGCAGCGCGTGCTTTCGGTCAAGTGGCAGCGCGAGGAGTATCGTCTGGGCGACGACTCCGGCCTGAGTACCTTGCTGATGCCGGGCGTCAGCTATTCACTGCTGCGCAGCGACAATCGGCTCGATCCCAATCAAGGCTACCGTGTGCAGTTCGATCTGCGTGGCGCCGTCGACGGCGTGCTTTCCGATGCCAATGTGTTGCACGGCAACGTCATGCTCAAGGGGCTGACCACTGTATTCGATAATCACCGTCTGCTCGGCCGCGTGCAGTTCGGCGGTACCGAAACCAACGGCTTCTCGGCGGTGCCGCCATCACTGCGCTTCTTCGCCGGTGGTGATCAGAGCGTACGGGGTTACGACTATCAGACCCTGTCGCCGGAAAACAACCAGGGCGACAAGATCGGTGGGCGTTATCTGCTCGCCGCGAGTGTCGAGTATCAGTACAGCCTTACCGATAAGTGGCGGCTGGCAACCTTCATCGATCAGGGCAACTCGTTCAACTCGCTGGAATTCCCCTCGCTCAAGACCGGCGTCGGCTTTGGTGTGCGCTGGGTTTCGCCGGTAGGGCCGTTGCGCCTGGACCTGGCCCATGCGCTGGATGATGACGGCGGGGTGCGCCTGCATTTCTCCATGGGGCCTGAACTATGATCCGGCGCTCGTTGCAACGGCTCGTACTTGCGTTGCTGAGCCTGGTGCTGATGATCGGCCTTGCGTTGTCGGGCCTGCTCGGCACTCAAGCGGGTAGTCGTTGGTTGCTGGCGCAGGTGCCGGGCCTGCAGGTGGATAACTTCAGCGGCCGTCTCGGGAGCACCTGGCAAGCCGATGCACTGCGCTGGCAACAGGACGGACTGGACCTTGAGCTGCAGCAGGCAAGCATGGCCTGGTCGCCGTCCTGTCTGCTGCGCCTGACCTTGTGTCTCGATCGTGTACATGTCACTCAGGCCGCACTGACGTTGCCTGACAGCGAGGCCGCTGGCGATGAGCCCCTCACGCTGCCAGGCTTACAACTGCCGCTGCGCCTGCAGTTGGGCGACATCCGTCTGGGTGGACTGACGCTGGACGGCCAGGCGCAATTGAGTGACCTGCAACTGATCGCCAGCTGGAACGAGCAGGGGGTGGATCTGCAGCGCCTGGCGCTGCAGCGTGATGATCTGCGACTGGACGTCAGCGGCCGGCTGACACCACAGGGCGACTGGCCGCTGGCACTGAGCGGGCGTCTGCAGTTGCCGGAAGTCGATGGAAAACCCTGGCAAGTGGCGCTGCAGGTCGGCGGTGAGCTGCAGCGCAGCCTGGAGCTCCAGGCCGATAGCAGTGGTTATCTGAATGCGCGCCTGCAAGGCAAGGTGCAGGCCTTGGCCGAACATGTGCCGGCCGAACTGCGTCTTAGCAGCCGCGATTTCCAGGCCAGCAGCGCGCTGCCCGAAACCCTGCATCTGCAGGATGTGCAACTGCACGCCAGTGGCGACCTCGCTGCCGGCTATCGTGTCGAAGGCAGCGCCACGCTGCCTGCCGAGCAGGCAGCGATGCCGCTGCAGTTGAGTGGGCGCGTCGATGCAGTCGGCGCGGATATCGATTTGCTGCGCATCCAGGCCGAAGAGCAGCACCTGCAGATGACGGGCAAACTGGCCTGGAGCGAAACCTTCAGCGCCGATGCGCAACTGGATTGGCAGGATTTTCCCTGGCAGCGGCTCTATCCGCTGGAAGAGCCGCTGCCGGTTGCGCTGGACAGGATGCAGGCGGAAGTCAGCTACAGCGGCGGCAACTATTTGGGCAATTTCGCCGCAGAGCTGCGGGGGCCTGCCGGTGCGTTCAGCCTGAGCAGCCCGGTCAGCGGCGACCTCGGCCAGGTCAGCCTGCCGCAGCTGCAGCTGGTCGCAGGCCAGGGGCGGGCCGAAGGTGTGCTCAAGCTCGGCTTCGCCGAGGGGATCGACTGGCGGGCAATGCTGCAGCTCAGCGCCCTCGACCCAGGCTACTGGCTGGCGGAAATGCCGGGCAACCTGGCGGGGCCGCTGAACACTTCCGGCAGTCTCAACGCGGGCGCACTGCAGGCCGAGGCCGATATCGATCTCAGCGGCCGCCTGCGTGGCCAACCGGCGCAGTTGCAGGTGCAGGGCAGCGGTGCTGGCGAACAATGGCAGTTGCAGCGGTTGCTGGTGCGCCTTGGCGACAATCGGGTCAGCGGCCAGGGCGCGCTGGATCAGCAGTTGCGCGGTCAGTTGGAACTGGCCTTGCCACGGCTGGGGCAACTCTGGCCAGGCTTGCAGGGCCAGATGCAAGGCCAGCTATCGCTGGCTGGCAGCCTGCAGGCGCCGCAGGGGCAATTGGCCTTGAGCGGTGAGCGCCTGGCTTTCGGCGACCCCAGCCTGCGTCGTCTGCAGCTGGACGCGACACTGGATGCCCGCCAGCAGGCACGCCTTGATCTGAACCTGCGCGGTATCCGCATTGGTGATACCTATATCGGTCGCCTGCAGGCCGAGGGCCGGGGTGACCAGCGTCAGCAGGCGCTGGATATCGACCTGCAGGGCCCGCTGCTGCAACTGGCGCTGGCATTGGACGGCAACCTGGGCGAGCAGGGTGACTGGCGCGGGCGTATTGCCAGCGGTCGCATTCGCAGCGGCGGGCAGGATTGGCAGTTGCAACAGGCCGCGAGCCTGGAGCGTCTGGCCAGCGGCCGGCTGAACCTGGGCGCGCATTGCTGGCAATCTGCTGAAGCCAGTCTTTGCGGGGGGCAACAGCGACTCATGCCGCAGCCCAGCCTGGACTGGCGTCTGCAAAATTTCCCGCTGGCCAGCCTGCAACCCTGGTTGCCCGATGACTTTGCCTGGCAGGGCAGTCTTAGCGGTGAGTTGAAGGTCGAGTTACCCGATAGCGGTCCCAGCGGCCAGATCGTCCTCGATGCTGGCGCCGGCACCCTGCGTATTCGTCAGCCTGAGCAGGAGCAATGGCTGGACTTCCCCTATGACAGTCTGCGCCTGCAGAGCAGCCTGCGACCTCAGCGGGTGGACAACCAACTGCTTTTCTCCAGCAGCAGCCTCGGTGAGCTGTCGCTGCAGGCGCGTATCGACCCACGAGGGCAGCGCAAGCCGGTCGATGGCGAGTTTCGTCTGAGCGGTTTCGATCTGGCGGTGCTGCGCCCCTTCGTGCCCATGGCCGAAAAGCTCGAAGGCAAACTGCAGGGCGGCGGCAGTCTGTCCGGTGATCTGCTGGCGCCACAGATCAATGGCCAGTTACGTCTGGATGGCGGCGAGCTGTCCGGCAGCGAGCTGCCGGTAAGCCTGGAGGACTTGCAGCTGCAGGCATTGATCGCCGGCGAACAGCTGCGGATATCCGCAGACTGGCGTAGCGGCGAGCAGGGTACCGGCAGCCTGAACGGACAGTTGAACTGGACCGACGGGCTGAGCGCCGACCTTGCCCTGCAGGGGCGGCGTTTACCGGTCAACGTGGAGCCTTATGCCGAGCTGGAGGTCGAGCCCGATCTGCAAGTCCGCTTGAGCGCAGAGCGACTGGCCGTCAGCGGTAAGGTCGGTGTGCCGCGCGGCTTGATCAGCGTGCGTGAGCTGCCGCCGTCGACGGTGAAACTTTCTGGTGATGCCCGAGTGGTCGGTCGCGAGGAGCCCGAAGTCGAGCAGGGCATGGGCATCGCCATGGATATCGATGTCGAGGTCGGGCAGGACAAACTCGCTTTCAGCGGCTTTGGCCTGACTGCCGACCTGCGTGGGCGCGTGCACATAGGCGATGACATGGACACTCGTGGCGAGCTGGATCTGGTCAACGGCCGCTATCGTGCTTACGGACAGCGCCTGACCATCCGCCGTGCACGCCTGCTGTTCACCGGACCGATCGATCAACCCTTCCTGGATGTCGAGGCGATTCGCCGTGTGGACAACGTCGTCGCCGGGATTCGCCTGTCCGGCAATGCCGAGCAACCGAGTACCACGGTATTCGCCGAGCCGGCCATGAGTCAGGAGCAGGCATTGTCCTACCTGGTGCTGGGGCGGCCACTGGGGCAAGGCAGTGGTGACAACAATATGCTCGGCCAGGCTGCTCTGGCGCTCGGCCTGGCCGGCAGCAGTTCACTGACCACCAGCTTGGCCAGCAGTCTGGGTATTCAGGATTTCCAACTGGATACCGAAGGCAGTGGCGTGACCACCAGCGTAGTGGCTACCGGCAATATCACGGATCGACTCAGCCTGCGCTACGGGGTTGGAGTATTCGAGCCAGCTAACACCATCGCTCTACGCTACGAGCTGACCCGTCGTCTGTATCTCGAGGCAGCCAGCGGCCTGGCCAGCTCGCTGGATCTGTTCTATCGGCGGGATTTCTAGATGATCAGTCGCGCTCGATCAGCGCCTGCTTTGCCCCTGGATAGCGCAGATGTTCCAGGCCGCTGGTGATCTGCCCGAGCTTGATCAGGCCGCGTGAGTAACTGAAGTCTTTGTAGAAGATGGCGAGGTTGCCCCAAGGTGCGTAATAAGTGACGTCACCGACTTTCGGCGTGATGCCGGCGGGTGCCTCGCTGGTGGAAAGCTTCTTCGGCAGGTAGGCGATCTTCTCGGTCGCGGAGTAGTCCTCGAGGTCCAGGTTAAGCGGCAGCTGGGCGAGAAAATCGCGACTGGCCGGGCTGTCGTCGAGGCTGATGGCGACGATCTGATCGCCAAGCGTGATGCGGATGTTGTGCATGGTCTGTTCGTCTTCGCTGCCTTGGGCCGTGGCGCTGATGATCAGCGCCAGGACTGCGTTGAGAAAGGGCAGTTGCCTGCCCGTTGTGCGAAACGTCTTCATTTCTGCAAGTGTTCGCTGAAGAAACCGCTAATGCGCTCGAAGGGAATCTTGTCCATTTGATCGTACAGGTCAACGTGATTGGCGCCCGGGACGATCAACAGCTCCTTGGGTTCGGCAGCGGCGGCGTAGGCAGTCTCGCTGAAGTAGCGTGAATGGGCATTTTCACCATGGACGAACAGTACCGGGCGTGGGGAGATTTCCTCGATATAGCTCAGGATCGGCATGTTCATGAACGACAGCGGGGTAGTCAGCGTCCATGCGCCGTTGGAGTTGACTGCACGCGGGTGGAAGCCGCGCGGGGTCTTGTAGTACCCGGCATATTCCACCACGAACTGCGGCTCACCACCTTTGAGCTCCAGCGATACCGGGCCGTAGGCCGGTGTGCCGTTCTGCGCGTCTTGCCAGCGTTGCTGGCTCAGCTGCTCCAGGGTCTGGGTGCGCTGTTCGAGCGTCACGCTGTCGTTGTAGCCCTTGGACATGACACGAGTCATGTCGTACATGGTGCTGGCCACCACGGCCTTGACGCGCTTGTCCGCGGCGACGGCATTCAGGGCCATGCCGCCCCAACCGCAGATACCGATGACGCCGATGCGCTCGCGGTCGACCTGCGGCAACAGGCCGATGAAGTCCACTGCAGCGCTGAAGTCCTCGGTGTTGATGTCCGGCGAGGCGATGTTGCGCGGTTCGCCGCTGCTTTCGCCAGTGTAGGAAGGATCAAAGGCCAGGGTGACGAAACCGCGTTCGGCCAGGGTCTGCGCATACAGACCGGAGGACTGTTCCTTGACTGCGCCGAACGGGCCGCTGACGACGATAGCCGGCAAGCGTTGCTCGCCGGATGTCTTCGGCGCATACAGGTCGGCAGCCAGGGTAATGCCGTAGCGGTTGCTGAAAGTGACTTTGCGATGGCTGACTTTTTCGCTAAGGGGGAAGGTCTTGTCCCATTCCTGCGTGAGTTGCATGACGGTTTCCTCGTTGGTAGTGGCCAGCGCCAGGCTCGAATGCCCGGCAAGTAGTGCTGCCGAGCCGGCAAGGGCTGCGCTCTGGATGAATTCGCGGCGGGAGTTATCGGTTGGCTTGCTGGTTTCGCTCATGTGACCTCCGTTTCTATGGGGAATCGTTGTGCTTGCGAGCCGTCAGCACCGTGAGCAGGGCGCACGCCACCAGCAGTGCAGCGCTGACGAAGAAGGTGACCTGGTAGCCGCTGTGGTCGAACAGCAGGCCGCCGAGGGTCGACCCGAAGGCGATGGAAAGCTGCACCACGGCAACGAACAGGCCGCCACCTGCTTCGGCGTCGTCCGGGAAGGTTCTGGCGATCCAGGACCACCAGCCCACTGGCGCCGAAGTTGCTGTCAGCCCCCAGAGGCCCAATAGCGCTACCACGATGGCGACCCAGCCGCCGAAACTCACCAGGGCTGCGGCGATCGACGCCATCAGCAGCGGGGCGGCAATCAGCGTTGGATAGAAACGCCGTTGCAGCAGGCCGCCGATCAGCAGTGTGCCGATGAATCCGGCAACGCCGATGACCAGCAGCACCAGCGAAATGCTCGTGCCGTGCAAACCGGTCACAGACTCGAGAAATGGGCGAACGTAGGTGAACAGTGAGAATTGACCCATGAACAGCAGGCTGCTGGCGAGCAGCCCCGCCCAGACGCCGGGGCGGCCGAGCAGGGTGAACACACGAAATGCACTCCGCCTGCCTTGGGAACTGTTCACTGCCGGCATCGCTGGCAGTGTGAGCCACTGCCAGGCCAGAGCCAGCAATGCGATCGGCACCAGACAGAGGAAGGCGCCACGCCAACCAATGACGGTGCCCAACCAGGCGCCCAGTGGTGCGGCCAGCACTGTGGCCAGGGCATTGCCGCCATTGACGATGGCCAGTGCGCGCGGCACGTCCTGTTTGGGCACCAGGCGCATGGCGGTGGCGGCCGACATGGACCAGAAACCGCCAACCACCACGCCGATCAGGGCTCTGCCCAGCATGTAGGTGAAGTAGTCCGGTGCCAGCGCGACGATTGCCCCGGAAAGGCCCATGGCCGCAGTCAGCCCAAGCAGCAGTAACTTGCGGTCCAGGTTGCCGGCCAGTGTGCTGATGAACAGGCTGGTAAGCACGGCGAAGGCGCCGGAGATGGCGAGGCCCTGGCCGGCCATGCCTTCACTGACCTGCAAATCGCTGGCGATTGGAGTCAGCAGGCTGACGGGTAGAAATTCTGAGGCGATCAAGGCAAAGGCGCATACCGCCAGGGCAAATACGCCGCTCCAGGAACCAGAATTTTCCTGGGCCTGGGAGAAGGTGGTGCTGGTAGTCATCGTCAATCCGGAACAACGAAAAGAATGCCGTTTTGGCGGTACTATCTTCGCTGCTGTCAGGCGTTTTGATTAGCTAATCAATTCTTAAAAAGGTTATAAGATCAGCTAATTAATGTTCCGTGAGACAGTTGGCCATGGCCAGAAACAACCTCAACGAACTCCTGTACTTCGTTACCATCGCCCGTGAGGGCAGTTTCACCCGGGCGGCATCGCTATTGGGTGTTACCCAGTCGGCGCTGAGCCAGGCGCTCAGCGGGCTCGAGGCGCGCCTGGATATTCGCCTGCTGACCCGCACCACACGCAGCGTTTCCCCCACCGCAGCAGGGGAGCGACTGCTCAACGCCATTGGCCACCGTTTCGACGAGATCGAGGCGGAGCTGGATGATCTGACCGAGCTGCGCGACAAGCCCGCCGGTACGGTACGCATCACCTGTGGCGACCATATCCTCAGCTCGACGCTGCTGCCCAAGCTGGCACCGCTGCTCCGGGAGTATCCCGATATCAAGTTGGAGTTCGATATCAACTACGGTTTCCGCGATATCGTCGCCGACCGCTTCGATGCGGGCGTGCGCCTGGGCGATACCATCGACAAGGACATGATCGCCGTGCCCATCGGGCCGCAGTTGCGCATGGCGGCTGTGGCTTCGCCGGAATACTTCGCCACGCGGCCGAAACCGAGCAAACCGCAGGATCTGCTTGGGCATACCTGCATCAATATGCGCATGCAGAGTGCGGGGGGCTTGTACGTCTGGGAGTTCGACCGCGACGGGCATCAGCAGAACGTGCGAGTGGACGGCCAACTGGTGTTCAACACCAGTACCCATATCGTCGATGCAGCGCTGGCGGGTTTGGGCGTCGCTTTCCTGCCTGAGCTGGAGTTCGGCCCACATATCGAACAGGGTCGCCTGCTGCGGGTGCTGGATGAATGGTGTGAGCCCTTCCCGGGTTATTACCTGTACTACCCCAGCCGGCGCCAACCGTCGCCGGCGTTTTCGCTGGTGCTCAATGCGCTGCGGGAGGGATAAGGCGATTCTCATGCAACAGCGCTGCAATTTCCGTCGCGCAACGGCTATCCTGCGTGTCCGGCGTACTGCCTCACCTCACCAACAGAAGGAATATTCGCATGGCCCAAGTCACTCTCAAGGGCAACCCTGTACAAGTGAACGGCGAGCTGCCTCAGACCGGTCAGCAGGGGCCGGCCTTTAGCCTGGTCGCAGGCGATCTGAGCGACGTCACCCTGGCCAGCCTGTCCGGCAAGCGCAAGGTGCTGAACATCTTCCCGAGCGTAGACACGCCGACCTGTGCCGCCTCCGTGCGCAAGTTCAACGCCGAAGCCGGCCAACTGGCCAACACCGTGGTGCTGTGCATCTCTGCCGACCTGCCGTTCGCCCAGGCACGTTTCTGCGGCGCAGAAGGTCTGGAGAGCGTGGTCAACCTGTCCACCCTGCGCGGCGCCGATTTCCTCAAGGAGTATGGCGTCGCCATCGCCAGCGGCCCGCTGACTGGCCTGGCCGCCCGTGCTGTAGTGGTGCTGGACGAGAACGACAAGGTACTGCACAGCGAACTGGTCGCCGAGATCGCCAATGAGCCTGACTATGCGGCTGCTCTCGCGGCGCTGAAATAAGCGCGGCGGATTGCCGAACGGCCTGCCTTGCAGGCCGTTTTTATTTATGCCTCAAACAGTTAGTAACGTAAGGGGAGCGTAAAAAGCGGGTAAATAGGCTTTGCTTGACGCGGGCCAGTGCTTATCGTTCCGACTCCCACCAAAAGTGATTTCTCGCCTGCCATGTCAAATGCTTCCCGGTCCCCTTCGAATCTCTCCCGCCAATGGCTGATCGGCCTGGCCCTGCTCGCCGTACTGTTGGTACTGCTCTGGTGGTTCTGGCCGAGCGAACCACAGGGCCAGCAAATGGGGCGTGCCCGTTTCGGTGACATGGGGCCGGTGCCGGTGCGTGTGGCACCGGTGGAGCAGGGCGACTTCGCCATCGAGCTCAAGGCGCTTGGCACTGTGACGTCTTACAACACCGTCAACGTGCGTTCACGGGTGGATGGCGAGCTGGTCAAGGTGCTCTTCGAGGAGGGGCAGCAGGTCAAGGCCGGCGATCTGCTGGCGGTGATCGACCCGCGTCCTTACCAGGTGGCCTTGCAGCAGGCGCAAGGGGCATTGCAGGAAAACCAGGCGCAACTGAAGAATGCCGAGCTGGATCTGCAGCGCTACAAGGGGCTCTACGCCGAAGACAGCATCGCCAAGCAGACCCTGGATACCCAGCAGGCGCTGGTCAACCAGTACCGCGGCAGCCTGCAGAGCAATCAGGCGGATGTGGCCACGGCCAAACTGAACCTGGACTTCACCCAGATTCGTGCACCTATCGGCGGCCGCCTGGGTTTGCGTCAGCTGGATATCGGCAACCTGGTCAGTGGCGGCGATACCACACCGCTGGTGGTGATCACCCAGGCCAATCCGATTGCGGTGATCTTCACCATTCCTGAAGGCGATCTCCCAGCCGTGCTACAGCGCCGCCGTGAAGACGCTGCGCTGGTGGTCGAGGCCTGGGACCGCGGCGAGCGTCTGAAGCTGGCCGAAGGTGTGCTGGAGAGCCTGGACAACCAGATCGATACGGCCACCGGTACGGTCAAGCTCAAGGCCCGCTTCGAGAATGCCGAGCAGATGCTCTTCCCCAATCAGTTCGTCAACGTGCGTCTGCGCGTGGAAACCCGCGAGGCCGCTACCATCATCCCGTCGGCAGCGGTGCAGTTCGGTACCCAGGGCACCTTCGTCTATGTGGTCGACAGTGATAACAAGGTGAGCGTGCGTCAGGTCACCATCGCTGCCGCCGACGCCGAGCGCAGTCTGGTGTCCGGCGGCGTTCAGCCGGGCGAGCGCCTGGTGCTGGAAGGCACCGACCGTTTACGCGATGGCAGCCCGGTCGAGGTGATCGATCCGCAAGCTGCGCAGGCGGCTGGCGCGTCCCGCGCTGATGCACCCGGCAAGGCGCAGCCGCGGAACGACGCATGAATATCTCGCGCCCCTTCATCCTGCGGCCGGTCGCCACCACGCTGTTGATGGTGGCGATCTTCCTCAGTGGTTTGATCGCCTATCGCCTTTTGCCCGTGTCGGCGCTGCCGGAGGTGGATTACCCGACCATCCGCGTGATGACGCTGTATCCGGGGGCGAGCCCGGATGTGATGACCAGTGCAGTCACCGCGCCGCTGGAGCGCCAGTTCGGCCAGATGGCGGGCTTGAAGCAGATGTCTTCGACCAGCTCCGGTGGTGCGTCGGTGATCATCCTGCGCTTCAACCTCGACGTCTCCCTGGCGGTTGCCGAGCAGGAGGTGCAGGCGGCGATCAATGCGGCAAGCAACCTGCTGCCGGGCGATCTGCCGTCGCCACCGGTGTACAACAAGGTCAATCCGGCGGACACGCCGGTGCTGACGCTGGCGGTCAGCTCGGCGACCTTGCCGCTGCCGCAGGTCAACGACCTGGTCGATACGCGTCTCGCGCAGAAACTGGCGCAGACCAGCGGTGTGGGCCTGGTTACCCTGGCTGGCGGTCAACGCCCGGCGGTGCGCATTCGCGTCAACCCGGAGGCACTGGCGGCCTACGGCCTGAGCCTGGCCGACGTACGCAGCCTGATCACTGCGAGCAACGTCAATCAGCCCAAGGGCAACTTCGACGGGCCGACGCGGGTGTCGCAGCTCGACGCCAACGACCAGCTGAAGTCGGTGGACGAATACCGCGAGCTGATCCTCAGCTATCAGGACGGTGCCGCGCTGCGCCTGAAGGACGTCGCCGAGATCATCGATGGTGCCGAGAACGAGCGTCTGGCCGCCTGGGCCAACCGCAACCAGGCGGTGCTGGTCAATGTGCAGCGTCAGCCGGGCGCCAACGTGATCGACGTGGTCGACCGCATCCAGACGCTGTTGCCGCACCTGACCGAAGGGCTGCCGGCGAGTGTCGAGGTCAAGGTGCTCACCGACCGCACGCAGACCATCCGTGCCGCTGTACGTGACGTACAGCATGAACTGCTGCTGGCCATCGTGCTGGTGGTGATGGTGACCTTCCTTTTTCTGCGCAAACTGTCGGCAACCATAATCCCTTCCATTGTCGTGCCGCTGTCGCTGATCGGTACCTTCGGCGTGATGTACCTGGCCGGATTCACCATCAACAACCTGACGTTGATGGCGCTGACCATCGCCACCGGCTTCGTGGTCGACGATGCCATCGTCATGCTGGAGAACATCGCCCGTCACCTGGAGGAGGGCGAGACACCGCTCAATGCAGCGCTCAAGGGCGCCAGGCAGATCGGTTTCACGCTGGTCTCGCTGACCCTGTCGCTGATCGCCGTGCTGATCCCGCTGCTATTCATGGCCGATGTGGTAGGGCGGTTGTTCCGCGAATTCGCCATTACCCTGGCGGTGGCCATCCTGATTTCCCTGGTGGTGTCGCTGACCCTGACGCCGATGATGTGCGCCCGCCTGCTCAAGGCGGAAAAGCCCGAGCAGGAAGGGCGCTTCTACCATCTGGCTGGCGGCTTCATCGACGTCATGATCGAGCGCTATGGCGTCGGTCTGCAGTGGGTGTTGCGCCATCAGCCGTTGACCCTCCTGATAGCGGTCGCCACCCTGGGTTTGACCGTGCTGCTCTATCTGGCAGTGCCCAAGGGGTTCTTCCCGGTGCAGGACACCGGCGTGATCCAGGGCATTTCCGAGGCGCCGCAGTCGGTTTCCTTCAGCGCCATGAGCGAGCGTCAGCAACGCCTGGCCGATGTCATCCTGCGTGATCCGGCGGTGGCCAGCCTGTCGTCGTCCATTGGCGTCGATGGCGACAACCCGACGCTCAACAGCGGCCGGCTGCTGATCAACCTGAAAACCCATGCCGAGCGCGACGTCACGGCCAGCCAGGTGATCGAGCGACTGCGGCCGGAACTGGCGCAGATTCCCGGTATCGAGCTGTACATGCAGCCGGTGCAGGACCTGACCATCGAAGATCGCATCAGCCGTACCCAGTTCCAGTTCACCCTCGAGTCGCCGGATAACGAACTGCTGGAAACCTGGACGCCGCGCCTGGTCGAAGCGCTGCGCGAGCAGCCGGAACTGACCGATGTCGCCAGTGACCTGCAGAACCGCGGTTTGCAGGTGTACCTGGATATCGACCGCGACGCCGCCGCACGCCTGGGTATCAGCGTCGGCGATATCGACGATGCGCTGTACGATGCCTTCGGCCAGCGCCAGATCAGCACCATCTACACCCAGGCCAGCCAGTACCGCGTGGTGCTGGAAAGCCGTGACGGTGGGCGCATCGGCCTGGCTGCACTGCGCCAGATCCATGTCTCGACCAGCGAAGGGGCGCAGGTACCGCTGTCGTCTCTGGCGCACATCGAAGAGCGCCCGGCCAGTCTGCTGATCAACCACATCGGTCAGTTCCCCGCAGTGACCCTGTCATTCAACCTGGCTCCGGGCGTTTCTCTGGGCGAGGCGGTGGCCGTGATCGAACAGGTCGAGCAGGAAATCGGCCTGCCAGGTGGCATCAATACGCAGTTCCAGGGTGCTGCAGAAGCATTTCGTGCTTCGCTGTCATCCACTTTGCTGCTGATCCTGGCGGCCATCGTCACCATGTACATCGTGCTCGGTGTGCTCTACGAGAGCTACATCCATCCGATCACCATTCTCTCCACACTGCCTTCAGCCGGTGTCGGTGCCTTGCTGGCGCTGCTGCTGACGGGTAACGACCTGGGCCTGATCGCCATCATCGGCATCATCCTGCTGATCGGGATCGTCAAGAAGAACGCGATCATGATGATCGATTTCGCTCTGGAGGCTGAGCGCAACCAGGGCATGGCGCCGCAGGAGGCGATTTACCAGGCGGCGTTGCTGCGCTTCCGGCCGATTCTGATGACCACATTGGCTGCGCTTTTCGGCGCCATCCCACTGATGCTGGCCTCGGGTTCCGGCGCCGAGCTGCGTCAGCCGCTGGGCCTGGTAATGGTCGGCGGCCTGCTGGTCAGCCAGGTACTGACGCTGTTCACCACGCCGGTGATCTACCTGTGGTTCGATCGTATGTCGCGTCGGGCGACGGGACGTAGCGCAGCAGGGGTGGCGGTATGACTGGGGCGCGGCTTTTCCTCCCCTCTCCCGCATGCGGGAGAGGGGCCGGGGGAGAGGGCGGGCGTCGTGCTGTGCCATCGGCCCTCTCCCCAACCCTCTCCCATAAATGGGAGAGGGAGCAGGGTATGCGCGCATGAACCTCTCGGCCCCCTTCATCCGCCGCCCGGTGGCAACGCTGCTGCTGAGCCTGGCGATCATGCTGCTTGGTGGTGTCAGCTTCGGCCTGTTGCCAGTGGCGCCGCTGCCGCAGATGGATTTCCCCACCATCACCGTGCAGGCCAGTCTGCCTGGTGCCAGCCCGCAGATCATGGCATCTACCGTGGCCACACCGCTGGAACGCTCGCTTGGCAGTATTTCCGGCATCAGTCAGATGAACAGCCGCAGCAGCCAGGGCAGCACGCGGATCATGGTGCAGTTCGATCTGGACAAGGACATCAACACCGCTGCGCGCGAAGTGCAGGCGGCGATCAATGCGGCGCGCGAGCTGCTGCCCAGCGGCATGCGCACCATGCCCAGCTACCGCAAGATCAACCCGTCGCAGGCGCCGATCATGGTCCTGTCGCTGACCAGCCCCAATCTCAACAAGGGGCAACTGTACGACGTCGCTTCGACCATTCTGGCGCAGAAACTGTCGCAGGTGAGCGGGGTGGGCGAGGTCCAGGTCGGTGGTAGCTCCCTGCCTGCCGTACGTGTTTCCCTGGAGCCGCGCCTGCTCGATCATTACGGCATTGCTCTGGATGAAGTGCGCCAGACCATCGCCGCGAGCAATGCCCTGCGGCCCAAGGGGGCGGTCGAGGACGAGCAGCGCCGCTGGCAGGTGCAGGCCAGCGATCAGTTGGCCAAGGCTGCCGACTACATCCCGATGATCATTCGCTATCAGGATGGCGCTGCGGTGCGTCTCGGCGATGTGGCCACCGTCACCGATGGCGTCGAGGATCGCTACAACAGCGGTTTCTACAACGACAAGGAATCGGTGTTGCTGGTGATCAACCGGCAGAGCGGGGCGAACATCCTGCAGACCATCAGCGACATTCGTGCGGAGCTGCCGGCGCTGCGCGAAGTCATTCCGGCCAGTGTCGAACTGCAAGTGGCGATGGATCGCTCGCCGGTGATTCGCGCCACGTTGCACGAGGCGGAACAGACCCTGCTGATCGCCGTGGGCCTG
Organism: Pseudomonas pichavaramensis; assembly: GCF_050473265.1. Lineage (NCBI taxonomy): Bacteria > Pseudomonadati > Pseudomonadota > Gammaproteobacteria > Pseudomonadales > Pseudomonadaceae > Pseudomonas > Pseudomonas pichavaramensis. The sequence goes on from NZ_JBJKFJ010000004.1 coordinate 301,323, forward strand.
GTGATCCTGGTGGTGCTGGCGTTCCTCGGGCGCTGGCGAGCGGCGCTGATCCCGGCACTGGCCGTGCCGGTATCGCTGATCGGCAGCTTCGCCGCCATGTACATGCTCGGCTTCTCGCTCAACAACCTGTCGCTGATGGCGTTGATCATCGCTACCGGCCTGGTCGTGGACGACGCCATCGTCGTGCTGGAGAACATCGCCCGGCACATCCACAGCGGCGAAAAGCCCATGGCAGCGGCTTTGAAGGGTACGCGAGAGGTAGGTTTCACCCTGTTGTCGATGAACCTGTCGCTGGTGGCCGTGTTCATTTCCATTTTGTTCATGGGCGGTATCGTCGAACGTCTGTTTCGCGAGTTCTCCATCACCTTGGCCGTGGCAGTGATCATCTCGCTGCTGGTGTCACTGACGCTGACGCCAATGCTCTGCGCGCGCTGGCTGCGCCCCGAGGATGAAACCTCTCGCGGACGTCTGCAGCAGTGGGGCGATCGTCTGCAGAGCCGGGTACTGGCCGTTTACGGGCGCTCGCTGGACTGGGCGCTGCGACATGCGCTGCTGATGCTGCTGAGTTTTCTGGCGACCATTGCCCTGAACGTCTATCTGTTCGTCAGCATTCCCAAGACGTTCATGCCGCAGCAGGACACCGGGCAGCTGATCGGTTTCATTCGCGGCGATGACGGCCTTTCGTTCCAGGTCATGCAGCCGAAGATGGAAGTGTTCCGCAAGGCGGTGCTGGCCGATCCGGCAGTCGATAGCGTGGCCGGCTTCATCGGCGGCAATGGCGGCATCAACAACGCCTTCATGATCGTGCGTCTGAAACCTATCGAACAGCGTCGGCTGTCCTCGCAGGAGGTGATCAATCGCCTGCGTGCCAGTGTGCCGAAGGTGCCGGGCGGGCGCATGTTCCTCATGCCGGATCAGGACCTGCAGATCGGTGGTCGCGAGGGGCGCAGCTCGGAGAACGAATACATGCTGCTTTCCGGGGATCTCGACGCCCTGCGTGAATGGCTGCCCAGAGTTCGTGAAGCGCTGCGCGCACTGCCCGAGCTGACGGATATCGATGCCAAGGAAAACGAAGGCGCGCAGCAGATAAGGCTGGTAGTCGATCGTGAAGCGGCGCAGCGCCTTGGCGTGGACATGAGCATGATTACCGCGGTGCTCAACAACGCCTTCAGCCAGCGCCAGGTGTCGACCATTTACCAGGCACTGAACCAGTACAGCGTGGTGATGGAGATCGACCCGCGTTACGCCCAGCACCCCGAGGCGCTGGACCAGGTCCAGTTGATCACCGCTGATGGCGCCCGGGTGCCTTTGTCTACCTTCGCCCATTGGGAGCGCAGCCTGGAAGAGGATCGCGTGCAGCACCAGGGCCAGTTCGCAGCGGAGAACATCGGTTTTTCGCTGGCTGAAGGTGTGAGCCTGGACCAGGCCAGTCGGGCGATTGACGACGCAGTGGCGCGGGTCGGCCTGCCGACCGAGGTGCAGGGCACCATGGGCGGTACCGGCGCAGCATTCCAGCAGACTCAGGACAATCAGCCGCTGATGATCCTGCTGGCGCTGGTCGTGGTCTACATCGTGCTCGGCGTGCTCTACGAGAGCTACGTGCATCCGCTGACCATTCTGTCCACGCTGCCCTCGGCGGGAGTCGGCGCATTGCTGGCCTTGCAACTGGTTGGGATGGAATTCAGCCTGATCTCGCTGCTGGGGCTGTTCCTGTTGATCGGTATCGTCAAGAAGAACGCCATTCTGATGGTCGACCTGGCCCTGCAGCTGGAGCGTGGTGAGCGTCTCAGCCCACAGGAATCCATTCGCCAGGCCTGCCTGTTGCGCTTCCGGCCGATCCTGATGACCACGCTCGCTGCCATTCTCGGCGCCTTGCCACTGGTGCTGGGCAGTGCCGAAGGCTCGGAGATGCGCCAGCCGCTGGGCATCACCATCGTCGGTGGTCTGGTGCTCAGTCAGTTGCTGACCCTTTACACCACACCGGTTGTTTACCTCTATTTCGACCGCCTGCGCCATCGCGTCAATCGTTGGCGCGGCGTGCGCACCGATGCTTCGTTGGAAAATTCGCTATGACTATGCGTGTTGGAGCGAGCGCTGCTCGCGACATTCTTGACTGCAAAACGCCTGCGAGCTGGGCTCGTCGCTACAGCCTGCTGGTGCTGCTCGGCCTGCTTGGTGGCTGCACGCTCGGCCCGGATTATCAACGACCCGCGCTCGATGTGCCGGCGCAGTTTCGTCAGGTCGAGGGCTGGAAACCGGCTGCCCCGGCAGACGCTCTGGCGCGTGGCGCCTGGTGGGAGCTGTATGGCGATGCCGAGCTCAACGCTCTGGTCGAGCGCCTGCAGGTGTCCAACCAGAACCTCGCTGCCAGCGAAGCACAATTCCGCCAGGCCCGTGCGCTGGTGCGCAGCTCGCGCGCCAGCCTGTTCCCGACCCTGTCCGGCAGTGCCGGGATGACCCGCAGCGGCCAGGGTACCGGCAGCAGTAGCAGCGGCAGCCTGTCGAGCAACGGCAGCAGTGGTATCAGCAAGAGCTATGACCTGAGCCTGAACGTTGGCTGGGAACTGGATATCTGGGGGCGCCTGCGCCGTGACCTGGAGGCCAGCCGCGCCGACTTCCAGGCCAGCGCTGCCGACCTTGCCGCCGCACGCCTGAGCCTGCAGAGCGAGCTGGTACAGAACTACCTGCAACTGCGTGTGCTCGATGAACAGAAGCGCCTGCTCGACGCTACCGTCACCGCTTATGCGCGCTCGCTGCGCCTGAGCGAAAACCAGTACCGCGCCGGCATCGTGCCTAAGTCCGACGTAACTCAGGCCACCACCCAGCTCAAGAGCACCCAGGCGCAGTCGATCGACCTCGATTGGCAGCGTGCTCAGCTGGAACATGCCATCGCCGTGCTGGTGGGCGTCAGCCCGGCCGAGCTGCAGATCGCCGCGCGCGAGTCGGTACCGATGCTGCCGAGCATCCCTGCACAGGTGCCGTCGCAACTGCTAGAGCGCCGTCCCGATGTGGCCGCTGCCGAGCGCCGGGTGATGGCCGCCAATGCCCGTATCGGGGTGGCGGAGGCCGCATGGTTCCCTGATCTGACCTTGTCGGCGAGTGGCGGTTATCGCGGCAGCAACTACGCCGACTGGATCGATCTGCCCAATCGCTTCTGGTCGATTGGCCCGCAATTGGCGATGACCCTGTTCGATGGTGGCGCACGCAGCGCGGAGCTCTCGCGCAGTGAGGCCGCCTATGACCAGACCGTGGCCGAGTATCGCCAGGCGGTGCTGGACAGCTTCCGCGAAGTGGAAGATTACCTGGTGCAACTACGGGTGCTGGAGCAGGAGAGCGGGATTCAGCAGGAAGCGCTGGAGGCCGCGCGTGAGTCACTGCGTCTGATCGACAACCAGTACCGTGCCGGCACCGTCGACTACAGCAGCGTGGTGACCGTACAGGCCACGGCGTTGAATAACGAGCGTTCCAGTCTGACCCTGCTGGGCAGTCGTCTGGCCGCCAGCGTGCAACTGATCGCTGCGCTGGGTGGGGGATGGCAGACCGAGCGACTGCAAGAGCAGGTGTCTCAGTCAGATTGAGAGGGCAATGACCGGCATGGCGGTTTCCCGCCATGCCGTTGGCGCAATTCAGTTGCGCTGCTTGCGGTTGACTGTCTGTGCGGCCTTGATCACGTCGGCGCCAATATCGGCTTCGAACTGTTGCCAGACGGGGCGCATGGCATTGCGCCAGGCTTCGCGCTCCTCCGGCGTCAGGGTGAGCACCTGACTGCGTCCGGAATCGATGATGCGCTGGCGGTCGGCCTGGTTGGCGGCTTCGGCCTGTTTGTTCACTGCATAGGTGACTTCGTCGATGATGCCTTCCAGTTCCATGCGGATCTGATGCGGAATGCCGTACCAGAAGCGCGAGTTGCTCACCAGCATGTAGTCCAGCACGCCGTGGTTGGTCTCGCTGATGTAAGGCTGCACCTCGTGTAGCTTCTGGCTGTAGATGTTCGACCAGGGATTTTCCGCCCCCTGAACCTGGCCGCTCTGCAGCGCCTTGAAGACTTCAGCAAACGGCAGCTTTTGCGTATTGGCCCCCACTTGGCGGAATTGCGCCTCCAGTACTGCTGACGACTGGATACGGAAGCCCAGGCCGTTGGCGTCTCCCGGTGTATGCAGCGCACGAGTTGCCGAGAGCTGTTTCATGCCGTTGTGCCAATAGGCCAGGCCGACGATGTTGTGATCTTCCATGGAACGTAGCAACTGGCGGCCCTTGGAACGCTTCTGGAAGCGGTTGACCGCCTCGATGTCATCGAACAGGAAAGGCAGGTCGAAGACTTGCAGCTGCTTGGTGTATTGCTCGAACTTGGCCAGCGAGGGTGCCAGCAATTGCACCTCGTCGTTGCGTAGCGCTTCCAGTTCGTTGGCATCGCCATAGAGGCTGGAGTTGGGGTAGACCTCGACCTTGACCTTACCGGCCAGGCGTTCCTCGACCAGTTGCTTGAACAGCAGTGCGCCCTGGCCTTTGGGCGTGCCATCGGCAACGACGTGGGAAAACTTGATCAGGATAGGTTCATCGGCCAGTACCGTATTGGCACTGAAAGCGGCTAACGCCAGGGCGCAAGCGGCCATGGCGCGGACTGGATTGAACATACTGCTTCCTTTTCTTCTTGTCGGTAGCGGCGCCTTGATGGCGGCCTTGTGTTGGTCGCTCCGCTGTTCTGTTGCGGGGAATATGGGCAGAACCCCAGACAGTTCAGAGCTGGCCCCTGTATCGCAAGGGTTATGCCAGTGTGGCGAATATCCGCCAAGCTGCCAGGGTTGGTAGAAAGCCTGTGATCTGGCGCACAGTGGGTGGCGGATATCCGCCAGGCGTGACGCTGCGTGCAGCGGAAAATTGCCGGTGCGTGTGAGCGATCAGCTGCCTGTTATTCTGTGCCGGTCGATGAATCCTAGGAGTTTCCTGATGAGTAGTTGGTCCGCCCAGCAGTATTCCCTGTTCGAACGCCAGCGCACCCGCCCGGTCCACGACTTACTAGCAGCGGTGCCACGTGAGGGCATTGAACTGGCCATCGACCTGGGCTGCGGCCCTGGCAATTCCACCGCAGTGTTGCAGGCGCATGCCCCGCAGGCACGTATCGTCGCCATCGACAGCAGCGAGGACATGTTGCGCGCGGCGCGTGAACGGCTGCCGCAGGTCAGCGTGCAGCTGGCGGATATCCAGCACTGGCAGGCCGACATCGCGCCGCAGCTGATTCTGGCGAACGCCTCGCTGCAGTGGCTGGAGGATCACGCGCAACTCTACCCGCGTCTGCTGGCGCAGCTGGCGCCGGGCGGCTGGCTGGCGATCCAGACGCCGGATAACCTGCAGGAGCCAGCGCATCGCCTGGCCTGTGAAGTGGCAGCTGACGGCCCCTGGGCTGCGCGTATCGGCCATGTGCGTCACAACGAGCGGCACAGCGCGCAGGCCTACTACGACATTCTCGGCGCGCATGCCAGCGAGCTGGATATCTGGCGCACCACCTATTTCCATGTGCTGGACGACGCCAAGGCGGTGGTTGAGTGGTTCAAGTCCACTGCGCTGCGGCCGTTCCTGCAACCGTTGGATGCGGAGCAGCAGTCTGCATTCTTGGCGCGTTACCAGGCGGCAATTGCCGAGGCCTACCCGGCGCAGGCTGATGGCCGCGTGTTGTTACCGTTCCCGCGTCTGTTCCTGGTGGCGCGGCGTTAGCGCAACAATTTATCGCGGCTGAAGCCCCTCCCACAGATTGCAGTGAAGACTGTGGGAGGGGCTTCAGCCGCGACCCTCAAAAGAAGGCCCCCGCATCTGCGGAGGCCTTTTCCTTTGCCGGGCTTCTGGTTAGTGCGCCAGGGCGACTAGCCCGGCCTGTTGCACCAGTTCCAGCAACGGCTGTGGGTACACGCCGAGGAAGAAGGCGAGCAAGGCGACCACCAGCAACATGATGCCGCCGGCGCGCTGGCCCCAGTCGAAGGGCGCATCGTGGCGATGCAGGTTGGGTTCGCGCATGAACAGCGTGACCATCACCCGCAGGTAGTAGAACACGCCGATGGCGCTACCCAGCACCATGGTGCCGAGCAGCCACCAGAGCTGCGCCTCGACACCGGCTGCAATCACGTAGAACTTGCCGATAAAGCCGGCTGTCAGCGGAATGCCCGCTAGCGACAGCATCATCACCGTGAGCACGGCAGTCAGGTACGGGCGGCGCCAGAACAGGCCGCGGTATTCGTACAGCGCATCGGCATCGCGGCCGCTGTAGGGCGTCGACATCAGGGTGATCACTCCGAAGGCGCCGAGGCTGGTCAGCACGTAGGTGGCCAGGTACACGCCCACGGCTTCCACGGCCAGCCCCTTGCTGGCGATCAACGCCACCAGCAGATAGCCGAAGTGAGCGATGGAGGAATAACCCAGCAGGCGTTTGAGGTTGTTCTGCAGCAGCGCCAGCAGGTTGCCGAACAGGATCGAGGCGATGGCGATCAGCGTTAGCAGCTCGTTAAGCCAGCCGCCGCTCATGGCCGGAGAAATCTGGTACAGACGCAGCAGCACGGCGAACACCGCCACCTTGCTGGCGGTGGCGAGAAACGCCGCCACCGGCGCAGGGGCGCCTTCGTAGACGTCCGGCGTCCACAGGTGGAAGGGCACCAGCGACAGCTTGAACGCCAGAGCGATGAGCATCATGCCGATACCAATCTGCACCAGCTGTGTGCTTTCCCGCGCCAGGCTGACGCCGAGATCGGCAAAGGCCAGGTTGCCGGACTCGGCGTACAGCAGCGCCATGCCGAACAGCAGGAAGGCACTGCCTGCGGCCGACAGCACCATGTACTTGATCCCGGCTTCCAGCGAGCGCTTGTTGAAAAAGGCGTAGGCGATCATGCCGTAGGTCGGCACCGACAGCAGTTCCAGACCGATGAACAGCCCGGCCAGATGCTGCGCGCTGACCAGCACCAGACCGCCGGCAGCGGAGAGCAGCACCAGCAGGTACAGCTCCTCGCGGTTGCCCGGATAACCCTTGCCCGAATCACCGCCCAGGTAGGCGTGGATCAGCGTGATGCAGGCCAGGCTGGCAGCCAGCACCAGGGCCATGTAGTAGCAGGCGAATTGGTCGATCAGCAGCAAGGGCGTGACCACTTGCGGCGCCACTTCCAGGCTCGGAATCAGCGACAGCAGCGCCAGGTTCAGACCGACCACGGAGAGGATGAAGGTCAGGGTGTGATTGCGCTTAGCGGCGATGGCCAGCATCACCACCACGGCGGTGAGGCCGGTCACCAGTAGCGGCAGCAGGGCAATCAGGTGTTGCAGGGTGAAGTCGACAGCGTGATGTTCCATGAGTCTCTAATCCTTACCCTTACCGGCCCGAGGCGAATTGATCGAGGGCGCCAGCCATCCACTGCTGCACGCCATGCATGCTGGCAGCGGAGGTGTCGAGCACCGGTTGCGGGTAGACGCCAAGCAGAATCAGCAGTACGCCGAGACCGAGCACCATGGCCAGTTCGCGGGCTTTCAGGCCGGGCAGCGGTACGTCCTGTTTTACCGGGCCGAAGTAGGCGCGGTGGATCATCGCCAGGGCGTACACCGAGCCTAGCACCAGGCCGCAGGCGGCCAACACCACGACCCAGGGCGCGCCCGGGAAACTGCCGATCAGAATGAGAAACTCACCGACGAAGTTGCCGGTGCCCGGTAGGCCCAGCGCGGCGGCGGCGAAGAACAGGCTGATGGCCGGCAGCCAGGGCATGCGCGCCCAGATTCCGCCCATCTGGCGCAGGTCGCGGGTGTGCAGGCGCTCGTAGAGCTGGCCGCAGAGGATGAACAGCGCGGCGGCTGACAGGCCGTGAGCGACCATCTGCATCACCGCGCCCTGCAGGGCAATCTGACTGCCGGAGTAGATAGCGATCAGCACGAAGCCCATGTGCGACACGCTGGAGTAGGCCACCAGGCGCTTGATGTCGGTCTGCGCGAACGACAACAGCGCGCCGTAGACGATGGCGAACACGCCGAGCCACTGAGCGATGGGGGCGAACTCCGCCGAGGCATTGGGAAACAGCGGCAGGGCGAAGCGCAGCAAGCCGTAGGCGGCGGTTTTCAGCAGGATGCCAGCCAGATCCACCGAGCCGGCGGTGGGCGCCTGAGCGTGGGCATCCGGCAGCCAGGAGTGCACCGGCACCACCGGGAACTTCACCGCGAAGGCGACGAAGAAGCCCAGCATCAGCAGGTATTCGGTGCCTGGCGCCAGTTGGGTTTTCAGCAGGTCGGCGTAGTTGAAGCTGAGCACGCCGGTCTGGTTGAAGTGGACGAACACCAGAGCCAGGATCGACACCAGCATGACCAGGCCGCTGGCCTGGGTGAAGATGAAGAACTTGGTGGCGGCGGTGATGCGGGTGCGGCCGTCGCTGCCGCTGTGACCCCAGAGCGCGATGAGGAAGTACATCGGCACCAGCATCATTTCCCAGAAGAAGAAGAACAGGAACAGGTCGACGGCGAGGAACACGCCGACCACGCCACCAAGAATCCACATCAGGTTGAGATGGAAGAAGCCCACACGGTGCTGGATTTCGTTCCACGAGCAGAGCACCGAGAGCACACCGAGCAGGCCGGTGAGCACCACCATCAGCACCGACAGGCCGTCCATCGCCAGGTGAATGGTGATACCCAGACGCGGAATCCAGTCGATGACGAACTCGTGGGCCCAGCGCGGGCCGCCGTCCGGGGCTGGCGCCAGGGTGAAATCACCGCTGACCCACAGCCACAGGCTCAGGCCGAACAGCAGGGTCATGGTGATCAGGGCGATCCAGCGCGGCAGGACGTGGCCGAAGCGCTCGCCTTGCCAGCACAGCATGCCGCCGATGAAGGGGATCAGGATTAGCCAGGGCAGAATCATCAGGCTGTTTTCCTTAACTCAAAAAGAGGATGACGGCGAGCACCAGCACGGCGCCCCCGGCGATCGAAGCGGCGTACCAGCGCACCTGACCGGTCTCACTGCGCACCAATGCGGCGTTGCCACCGCGCGCAAGCAGCGGGATCAGGCCGATGCTGCGGTCGATGGGGTCGCGGCGCAGCAGGTGGCAGAGCAGCAGATAAGGGCGCACGAACAGCTTGTCGTAGAGCCAGTCGAAGCCCCAGGCGGCGAACCACAGCGCGCTCAGCAGGTGGCCCGGCGCACTCTGTGCCACGGCGGAGGCAACGCGGCGTTGGCCGAGGAAGAGCAGGGCGGCGATGACGATACCGCTGACCGCGACCAGACCCGACAGCAGTTCCAGGCTGTGCTTGGCCTCGCCGCCGGCATGCCCGGCACTTTCCGGCAACACGCCGGCCAGCGGTGGAGTGATCCAGGCGCCGATAAAGGTCGACAGCACGATCAGCACCAGCAGTGGCAGGTTGTGGGCGATGCCATGGCCGGCATGGGCTTCGGTCTTCTGTTCGCCGTGGAAGGCAATGAAGATCAGGCGGAAGGTGTAGATCGAGGTCAGGAAGGCACCGACCAGCCCCGCGTAGAGCAGTTCGCTGTGGCCGCTGGCGAAGGCTTCCCAGAGAATTTCATCTTTGGAATAAAAGCCGGCGGTCAGCAGCGGCAGCGCAGCCAGTGCCGCGCCACCGACGACGAAGCTGGCGTAAGCCAGCGGCAGTTTCTTCCACAGGCCGCCCATCTTGAAGATGTTCTGCTCGTGGTGGCAGGCATGGATCACCGCGCCGGAGGCGAGGAACAGCAGGGCCTTGAAGAAAGCGTGGGTCATCAGGTGGAAGATCGCCGCGTCCCAGGCGCCAACACCCAGGGCGAGGAACATGTAGCCGATCTGGCTCATGGTCGAGTAGGCGAGGATGCGCTTGATGTCGGTCTGCACCAGCGCGGCAAAACCGGCCAGCACCAGGGTGACACCACCGACGACGCCGACCAGTTCGAGAATCTCCGGGGTCAGCAGGAACAGGCCGTGGGTACGGGCGATCAGGTACACGCCTGCGGTGACCATGGTCGCCGCGTGGATCAGCGCCGACACCGGGGTCGGGCCAGCCATGGCGTCGGCCAGCCAGGTCTGCAACGGCAACTGGGCGGATTTACCCACCGCGCCGCCGAGCAGCATCAGGGTGGCAAACCACAGCCAGGCGTCACCGGCCACGTACTGCTGCGGTGCCCGTACCATCAGCTCCTGGATGTTCAGGGTGCCGAGGTTGAGGAACAGCAGGAACATGCCGATCATCAGGAACACATCGCCGATGCGGGTGACGATGAAGGCCTTGAGCGCGGCGTTACCGTTGGGCACGTGCTTGTAGTAGAAGCCGATCAGCAGGTACGAGCACAGGCCCACGCCTTCCCAGCCGAAGAACAGCACCAGCAGGTTGTCGCCCAGCACCAGCAGCAACATGCTGAAGATGAACAGGTTGGTGTAGGCGAAGAAGCGCGAATAGCCTTCCTCGCCGCGCATGTACCAACTGGCGAACAGGTGAATCAGGAAACCCACGCCCGTGACCACGCCGAGCATGGTGGCTGACAGGCCATCCAGATGCAGGGTGAAGCTCGGCGCCAGGCCTTCGACGTTCAGCCACTGCCACAAGGTCAGGCTGTACGAGCCACCAACCGGGACTTCGGTGAGAAACCGCGCGATCACGCAGACCGCGCTGGCCGCCGCCAGGCCGATGGAGCCGACACCGATCACCGCGCTGGTGTTTTCCGAGAAGCGTCCGCGCGAGAAGGCCAGCAGCAGCCAGCCGAGCAGCGGGAAGAATAGAGTCAGGGCTAGAAGGTTCATCCGCGCATCTCGCTGGCAGCGTCGATATCCAGGGTGTTGAAGCGGCGATACAACTGCAGCAGGATCGCCAGGCCGATGCTGGCCTCGGCGGCGGCCAGGGTGATCACCAGAATGAACATCACCTGGCCATCAGCCGCGCCCCAACGGGCGCCGGCAACCACAAAGGCCAGTGCAGCGGCGTTCATCATCACTTCCAGGCTCATCAGGATGAACAGGATGTTGCGCCGTACCATCAGCCCGACCAGGCCGATGCAGAACAGTACGCCGGCCAGGGCCAGGCCGTGTTCGAGTGGGATGCCGGTCATACGGTGGGCTCCTTGGCGTCATGGCGGCCCAGGTGGTAGGCGGCGACCAGTGCGGCGAGCAGCAGCATCGAGGCCAGCTCCACGGCCAGCAGGTAGGGGCCGAACAGGCTGATACCGACGGCCTTGGCTTCCACTGTGGTGTGGCCGATATGGGCGTCGCTGACGTGGTTGAGCAGCACATAGAGCAACTGGCCGAGCAGCAGGGCGCTGAGAATCGCCGGGCCTACCCAGATGCCGGGTGTCAGCCACTTGCGCTCCTGCTCGGCGGCAGCCGGGCCGAGGTTGAGCATCATCACCACGAAGACGAACAGCACCATGATGGCGCCGGCGTAGACGATGATTTCCAGCGCGCCGGCAAAGGGCGCGCCGAGGGCGAAGAACACCATCGACACGGCCAGCAGCGAGACGATCAGGTAGAGCAGGGCATGCACCGGATTGGTGTTGGTGACTACCCCCACCGTCGATGCCACCGCCACACCGGCGGCGAAGTAGAACGCGAATTCCATCAGAAGCTCCTCATTGCACCCCTCTCCCGCTTGCGGGAGAGGGGCTGGGGGAGAGGGTAAGAACGAGTCATGGCAGCAGGCTCTTGACGTTGATCGGCTCGGCCTCGTTCTGCGCGGCGCCTTTGGGCTTGCCGGCGATGGCCATACCGGCAACGCGGTAGAAGTTGTAGTCCGGGTTCTTGCCGGGGCCGCTGATCAGCAGGTCTTCCTTCTCGTACACCAGATCCTGACGCTTGAACTCGCCCATCTCGAAATCGGGGGTGAGCTGGATCGCGGTGGTCGGGCAGGCTTCCTCGCACAGGCCGCAGAAGATGCAGCGCGAGAAGTTGATGCGGAAGAACTCCGGGTACCAGCGACCGTCATCGGTCTCGGCCTTCTGCAGCGAGATGCAGCCCACCGGGCAGGCCACCGCGCACAGGTTGCAGGCCACGCAGCGTTCTTCGCCGTCGGGGTCGCGGGTCAGGACGATGCGGCCACGGTAGCGCGGCGGCAGGTAGACCGGCTCTTCCGGATATTGCAGGGTGTCGCGCTTGCGAAAGCCATGGCTGAACACCATGGCCAGGCTGCGCAGTTGGGTGGCGGTGCCAACCAGGATGTCCCAGATGTATTTGAACATTGCGTTTCTCCTTACTGGGCCGTAGCCAGCACCAGGGCGCCAGTCACCAGCAGGTTGATCAGGGTCAGCGGCAAGCAGAACTTCCAGCTGAAGGCCATGACCTGGTCATAGCGCGGGCGTGGGATCGACGCGCGCAGCAGAATGAAGATCATGATGAAAAAGGCCGTTTTCAGCGCGAACCAGAAGAACGGGATCTGCGGCAGGATGCCGAACGGGCCGTGCCAGCCACCGAAGAACAGGGTTACCAGCAGCGCCGAGACGGTGACGATGGCCACGTATTCGCCAACGAAGAACATGCCCCATTTCATCCCGGCGTATTCGATGTGGTAGCCGTCGGCCAGCTCCTGCTCGGCCTCCGGCTGGTCGAACGGGTGACGGTGGGTCACCGCGACGGCAGCGATGAAGAAGGTACAGAAGCCGAAGAACTGCGGAATGATGAACCACAGGTTCTGCGCCTGGTAATCGACGATGTCGCGCATGTTGAACGAGCCAACCTGCGCCACCACGCCCATCAGCGCCAGGGCCAGGAACACCTCGTAGGAGATGGTCTGGGCCGAGGCACGCAGGCTGCCGAGCAGGGCGAACTTGTTGTTGCTCGACCAGCCGGCGAACAGCACCGCATAGACCGAAAGCCCGGCCATGGCGAAGAAGAACAGGATGCCGATGTTCAGATCCGCCACGCCCCAGTTCGGGGTGATGGGGATGATGGCGAAGGCCATCAGCATCGCGGCGAAAGCGATCATCGGCGCCAGGGTGAAGATGAACTTGTCGGCGAACGGCGGCGTCCAGTCCTCCTTGAAGAACATCTTGATCATGTCGGCGGCGATCTGAAACATGCCGAACGGCCCCACACGGTTAGGGCCGTAGCGATCCTGCCACCAACCGAGCAGACGGCGCTCGATGAAGCTCAGCAGCGCGCCGCAGACCACCACCACCAGCAGAATGACGATGGCCTTGAGTACCGCGATGACGATCTCGATCAGTTCGGGCGTCAACCAGTTCATTGCGCGGCCTCCTGTAGCAGGGTCACGCTGGCACCAGCGACTGCTGCGGGAATGCCCGGCAAGCCAAGCGGCAGACCGACCAGGCCGACGGCTAGGTCATCGCGCACCTGTAACGGCAGGCGCAGTGCCTGGCCGTTGACGCGCAGGGCCAGCAGCGCGCCGTCGTTCACGCCCAGGCGTGCCGCTTCATCACGGGCCAGGGCCACATAGGGCTCGGGCATGCGCTGCTGAATCGGCTTGGCGCGCGCGGAGTTTTCCTCGCTGCCGAACAGGTGGTGCAGCGGTGCCACCTGCCAGGTGCCGGCTGCCGGGTTGAACGCAGCACTGACGGCGAACCAGGGCAGGGCATTGCCAGCAGCTTCGAGCAGGCGCACGCCGGGGTCGCCGGCACGCAGATGACCGCCGACCTCGTCCTGGAACTTGTTCCAGGCCTGCGGCGAGTTCCAGCCCGGCGACCAGGCGAACGGAATCTGCTGCCGGTCTTCCTTGCTGCCGGCGTAGCCTTCCATGGAGAAGGCAAAGGCGCTGTCCTGATCCTGCGGCTGACGCGGCTCATGCACGCTGATATTGGCGCGCATGGCGGTGCGACCGCTGTAGCGGTGCGGCTCGCGCGCCAGCTTGAGGCCCTTGATGCGGAACGCGGCGCTCGGCGCGGCATCCTTGATCCCGGCCAGCAGCGGATTGCTGGCAGCGCAGGCTTCTGTTACCTGATCCAGTTGCGTCCAGTCCACGGCCTTACCTTGCAGGGTGCTGTGCAGCGCGTGCAGCCAGCGCCAGCCTTCGCGGATCAGAATGCCGGCGTCGTAGTAGCTCGGTTCATAGACCTGGAAGAAACGCTGGGCACGGCCTTCGAGGCTGACCAGGGTGCCGTCGCCTTCGGCGAAGCTCGCCACCGGCAGCAGCAGGTGGGCGCGTTCGCTGGTGGCGGTGCGCTGGTGATCGGCGACGATCACTGTCTGTGCGGCGCTGAGCGCTGCATCGACCTTGGCGGCATCGGCGCGGCGGTACAGGTCGTTTTCCAGCACGATGACGGCATCGGCCTGGCCGCTGCTCAGGGCGTCCAGCGCAGCATCGACCGACTCGCCGCCGAGCAGAGCCAAGCCCAGGCTGTTGGCTTCGGGCACCACCAGACTCAGCGAGCCGTTCTTCTCACGGTTCTTCAGCGCGCTGGCGATATTGGCAGCGGCTTCGATCAGGGCTTTGTCGCCCAGCGAGGCGCCGGAGACGATCAGCGGGCGCTTGGCCGCGAGCAGGGCGTCGGCGATGCGTTGTACCAGCGCTTGCGCTTCGGCTTCCAAGCCGTCGACGGTCGGAGCGCTCGGGTCGATGGCGTGGGCCACGGCGAAACCGATACGGGCCAGATCCGCCGGGGCAGCGTGCACGCTTTCGGCGGCCACATCATCCAGGCGAGTTTCCGCGACGCTGGCGATAAACAGCGGATGGCGGGCGTGCTGGGCGACGTTCTGCACGGCTGCCATGTGCCAATCCTGAATCCGCGCACCGGCAGCGATCTCGGTGGCCTTGCCCTTGACCGCCTGGCGCAGGGCCAGGGCCATGCGTGCGGCGGTCTGGGTCAGGTCTTCGCCGAGGACGAAGATGGCGTCGTGCAGCTCGACATCGCGCAGGGTCGGCGTTGGCAGCGGGCCGTTTTGCAGGATGTCGCGGATCAGGCGGATATTGGCCAGTTCGCCAGCGGCGATGCCGCTGTAGAAGTGCTCAGCGCCCACCAGCTCACGCAGGGCGAAGTTGGCTTCCAGGCTGGCGCGCGGCGAGCCAATGCCGATCACACGCTTGCCCTTGAGCAGCTCGGCGGCCTTGTCCAGCGCGGCATCGATGCCGATGGCCTGGCCAGCCAGCAGTGGCTGGCGCGGGCGATCCGCGTTGTTGACGTAGCCATAGCCGAAGCGGCCACGGTCGCAGAGGAAGTACTGGTTCACCGAGCCGTTGAAGCGGTTCTCGATGCGGCGCAGTTCGCCGTAGCGTTCACCGGGGCTGATGTTGCAGCCGCTGGAGCAGCCATGGCAGATGCTCGGGGCGAACTGCATGTCCCACTTTCGGTTGTAGCGCTCGGAATGGGTCTTGTCGGTGAACACGCCGGTCGGGCAGACCTCGACCAGGTTGCCGGAGAACTCGCTTTCCAGGGTGCCATCTTCGACGCGGCCGAAGTAGACGTTGTCGTGCGCGCCGTAGACGCCCAGATCGCTGCCGCCGGCGTAGTCCTTGTAGTAGCGCACGCAGCGGTAGCAGGCGATGCAGCGGTTCATCTCGTGGGCGATGAACGGGCCAAGCTCCTGGTTCTGGTGGGTGCGCTTGGTGAAACGGTAGCGGCGGGCGTTGTGCCCGGTCATCACCGTCATGTCCTGCAGGTGGCAGTGACCACCTTCCTCGCACACCGGGCAGTCGTGCGGGTGGTTGGTCATCAGCCATTCGACGACGCTGGCGCGGAACGCCTTGGATTCCTCGTCATCGATGCTGATCCAGGTGTTGTCGGTGGCAGGCGTCATGCAGGACATGACGATACGACCACGGGTGTCGTTCTCGTCGTTGTACTGCTTGACCGCGCACTGCCGGCAGGCCCCGACGCTTCCCAGCGCGGGGTGCCAGCAGAAGTAGGGGATATCGAGTCCGAGGGACAGGCAGGCCTGCAGGAGGTTGTCTGCACCATCGACTTCGAAATCTTTGCCGTCTACGTGGATAGTGGCCATTTCTTTAAGTCTTCGTTTACCCGCTGGTTAAAGCGGCTGGCTAAGGGAATTCGTCTGTTCAGCTCGCGGTCGCTGGCGTGCGGGGCGTAGTCGCCACCTGGGCCACACCGGCCTCGAACTCTTCACGGAAATACTTGATGGCACTGCCCAACGGCTCCACGGCGCCTGGCGCATGCGCGCAGAAGGTCTTGCCGGGGCCGAGGAAATTGACCAGGCCGAGCAGGGTCTGGATGTCTTCGGCGGTGCCTTGCTTGCGCTCCAGGGCGCGGAGGATCTTCACGCTCCAGGGCAGGCCGTCGCGGCACGGCGTACACCAGCCGCAGGACTCGCGGGCGAAGAACTCTTCCATGTTGCGCAGCAGGGAGACCATGTTGATCGAGTCGTCCACCGCCAGCGCCAGGCCGGTGCCCATGCGCGTGCCGACTTTGCCGATACCGCCGGCGTACATCTGCGCTTCGAGGTGCTCGGGCAGGAGGAAGCCGGTACCAGCGCCGCCGGGCTGCCAGCACTTGAGGGTGTAGCCGTCGCGCATGCCGCCGGCGTAGTCCTCGAACAGCTCGCGGGCAGTGACGCCGAACGGCAGCTCCCACAGACCGGGGTTTTTCACCTTGCCGGAGAAGCCCATCAGCTTGGTGCCGTGGTCTTCGCTACCGGGGCGGGCGAGGGATTTGTACCAGTCCACGCCCTGACCAATGATGGCCGGCACGTTGCACAGGGTTTCGACGTTGTTGACGCAGGTCGGCTTGCCCCACACGCCGACGGCGGCTGGGAAGGGCGGCTTGGCGCGCGGGTTGGCGCGGCGGCCTTCCAGTGAGTTGATCAGCGCGGTTTCTTCGCCGCAGATGTAGCGCCCGGCGCCCGTATGTACGAACAGCTCGAAATCGAAGCCCGAGCCGAAAATGTTCTTGCCGAGCAGGCCGGCAGCCTTGGCTTCGTCGATGGCGCGGTTGAGGTTGGCCGCGGCGTCGACGTACTCGCCGCGCAGGAAGATATAGCCGCGATAGGCCTTGAGCGCGCGCGCGGAGATCAGCATGCCTTCCACCAACAGGTGGGGCAGCTGCTCCATGAGCATGCGGTCTTTCCAGGTGTTGGGCTCCATTTCATCCGCATTGCACAGCAGGTAGCGGATGTTCATGGATTCGTCGGCCGGCATCAGGCCCCACTTCACGCCCGTGGGGAAGCCTGCACCGCCACGGCCCTTGAGGCCGGATTCCTTGACGGTCTGCACGATGTCGGCCTGGGCCATTTCGCTGAGTGCCTTGCGTGCGGCCACATAGCCGTTCTTCTGCTGGTACTCGTCGAGCCATACCGGCTGGGCGTCGTCACGCAGGCGCCAGGTCAGCGGATGGGTTTCTTCGCTGCGAGTGATGCGGTTGGCCGGGCCGATGGAGGTCAAGGTTTTCATTTGTAGGCCTCCAGCAGCTTGGCGACACCGTCGGGTCGAACGTCGCCAAAGGTGTCGTCGTCGATCATCAGCGCCGGAGCCTTGTCGCAATTGCCCAGGCAGCACACCGGCAGGAGGGTGAAACGCTCGTCGGTAGTGGTCTGGCCGAGGCCGATGCCAAGTTGTTTCTGCATCTCACCGACCACCGACTCGTGGCCGCCGATGTAGCAGGTCATGCTGTCGCACACGCGGATCACATGGCGACCCACCGGCTGGCGGAAAATCTGGCTATAGAAGGTGGCCACGCCTTCGACGTCGCTGGCGGGAATGCCGAGGATTGCGCCAATGGCGTCAGCGGCGCCGTCCGGCACCCAGCCGCGCTGCTTCTGGACGATCTTCAGCGCTTCGATGCTGGCGGCGCGTGGGTCTTCGTAGTGATGCATTTCGTGCTCGATGGCCGAGCGCTCGGTTTCGCTGAGGGTGAAGCGGTCTGTCTGGATTAGCGTGTTCATATCAGCGGTCCACGTCGGCCATGACGAAGTCGATACTGCCCAGATAGGCGATCAGATCCGCCACCATGCTGCCGCGAATAACAGCAGGGATCTGCTGCAGGTGGGCGAAGCTGGGGGTGCGAATCCGGGTGCGGTAGCTCATGGTGCTGCCGTCGCTGGTCAGGTAGTAGCTGTTGATGCCCTTGGTCGCCTCGATCATCTGGAAGGCTTCGTTGGCCGGCATGACCGGGCCCCAGGAAACCTGCAGGAAGTGGGTGATCAGGGTTTCGATGTGCTGCAGCGTGCGCTCTTTCGGCGGCGGTGTGGTCAGCGGGTGATCGGCCTTGTATGGGCCTTCCGGCATGTTGCGCAGGCACTGGTCGATGATGCGGATGCTCTGGCGCATCTCTTCCACGCGGACCATGCAACGGTCATAGGCGTCGCCATTGGCGGCCAGCGGCACCTCGAACTCGAAGTTGTCGTAACCGGAATAGGGGCGCGCCTTGCGCAGGTCGAAGTCGCAACCGGTGGCACGCAGGCCGGCGCCGGTGGTGCCCCATTCCAGCGCTTCCTTGGTGTTGTACTGTGCCACGCCGATGGTGCGGGCCTTGAGGATGCTGTTCTTCAGTGCGGCCTTC
Source organism: Pseudomonas pichavaramensis (assembly GCF_050473265.1). NCBI lineage: Bacteria > Pseudomonadati > Pseudomonadota > Gammaproteobacteria > Pseudomonadales > Pseudomonadaceae > Pseudomonas > Pseudomonas pichavaramensis. Next base: position 319,711 of record NZ_JBJKFJ010000004.1, read on the forward strand.
TCGTATTCGTCGAGGCGCTTGGGCAGCCAGTCGACGAACTCCTTGACCAGTTTGTCCCAGCCGCGCGGCAGGTCGTGGGCGACGCCGCCGATGCGATACCAGGCCGGGTGCAGGCGGAAGCCGGTGATGGCTTCGATCACCTTGTAGGCGCGCTGGCGGTCGGTGAAGGTGAAGAACACCGGCGTCATCGCACCGACGTCCTGGATGTAGGTACCGAGGAACAGCAGGTGACTGGTGATGCGGAAGAACTCGGCGAGCATCACGCGGATGAAGTCGACACGGGCCGGCACCTTGATGCCGGCGAGCTTTTCCACCGAGAGCACGTAGGGCAGGTTATTCATCACCCCGCCTAGGTAGTCGATGCGGTCGGTGTAGGGGATGAAGCTGTGCCAGCTCTGCCGCTCGGCCATCTTCTCGGCGCCACGGTGGTGGTAGCCGATCTCCGGCACGCAATCGACGATTTCTTCGCCGTCGAGCTGCAGGATGATGCGGAAGGCGCCGTGGGCAGAAGGGTGGTTGGGGCCGAGGTTGAGGAACATGTAGTCCTCATGCTCGCCGCCGCGCTTCATGCCCCAGTCTTCGGGGCGGAAGCGCGCAGCCTCTTCCTCAAGCTGCTGCTTGGCCAGGGTCAGGCTGAACGGATCGAATTCGGTGGCGCGCGCCGGGTAATCCTTGCGCAGCGGATGACCTTCCCAGGTCGGCGGCATCATGATGCGGCTCAGGTGCGGGTGGCCGGTGAAGGTGATGCCGTACAGATCCCAGACTTCGCGCTCGTACCAGTTGGCGTTGGGCCAGATACTGGTGGCGGTGGGCAGGTTGAGGTCGCGCTCGGACAAGGCGACCTTGATCATTACGTCACTATTACGCTCCAGCGACATCAGGTGGTAGAACACCGTGAAGTCGGCATCCGGTAGGCCGCGACGCTGGGTGCGCAGGCGCTCGTCGACGCCGTGCAGGTCGTAGAGCATCACATAGGGGCGCGGCAGCTTGCGCAAGTAAGTGAGCACTTCGATCAGGCGCTCACGGGCGACCCAGAGAACGGGCATGCCGGTGCGGGTGCTTTGCAGGGTGAAGCTGTCGTCGCCGAATTGGGCGCGCAGTTCGGCGACGACGTCCTGGTCGTCAGCCTTGTAAGGCGGTATGGACACAACGGTGTCTTGAGTCATGGTCTCGGTCGCTATCGAACAACGTAGAAAGTGGGCGTGACGCTTGCGCGGGCAAGCATCGGCTCAGACTTCGTCGGGGCTACGCAGGTTGGTAACGGCGATTCGCTGCTCGCGGCGCTGTTCCTTTTGCGAAGGCATTTCGGCACGGTAGATGCCTTGGTCGCCTACGACCCAGGATAGCGGGCGGCGCTCCTGGCCGATGGATTCCTGCAGCAGCATCAAGCCTTGCAGGAACGCCTCGGGGCGGGGCGGGCAGCCGGGAATGTAGACGTCGACGGGGAGGAACTTGTCCACGCCCTGAACGACCGAGTAGATGTCGTACATACCACCGGAGTTGGCGCATGAACCCATGGAGATGACCCACTTGGGCTCCAGCATCTGCTCATAGAGACGCTGGATGACCGGCGCCATCTTGATGAAGCAGGTGCCGGCGATGACCATGAAGTCAGCCTGGCGTGGTGATGCACGAATGACTTCAGCACCGAAGCGCGCAACGTCGTGCGGGGCGGTGAAGGCGGTGGTCATTTCCACATAGCAGCAAGAGAGGCCGAAGTTGTATGGCCACAGGGAATTCTTGCGCCCCCAGTTGACCGCGCCGTTCAGCACGTCAGAGAGCTTGCCCATGTAGATGTTCTTGTGAACCTGATCCTCTAGCAGCGGGTCGGAGACGACCTCCCGCTGGCCGATCGGGTACGCCTCATTGGGCGCATCCGGGTCGACCCGAGTAAGTTTGTATTGCATCGCCAAAGCCTCATTGTTTTAGCTTCGCCTGCCGTTCACGACGTCCCTGCGGTGCCCAATCGAGCGCGCCGATTCGCCAAAGATAGACAAGACCTGCCAACAGAATTGCTATGAAAACTGTAGCTTCGATCAGGCCCGCCCAGCCGCTTTCGCGCACCGAGACAGCCCAAGCGAAGAGATAGAGGGCTTCAACGTCGAAGATCACGAAGAGCATCGCGACCAGATAGAACTTGGCTGACAGGCGCAGACGCGCGCTGCCGGTGGGGAGCATGCCCGACTCGAACGGCTCGTTCTTGCTGCGCCCCCACGCCTTGCTGCCAAGCAGGCTGGAAACGCCGAGCATGAAGGCTATGAGCCCACAGACACCCAGCAAGAAAACAGCGAAAGCCCAGTTCTGGGACATGTTCGTTACCGCATCAGGCATGCCGGTACTCCTTGAAGTAAGGAACGGCTTTTAATTTAGTAGTCGCCAAACGCCATCGAGGGCGCTGACGCAAAGTGTGTACACAATACTATGAGCAAGATAACTGTAAGTAAATTTTTCAGTGAAAAAAATATTCTTGCACTTTGATCTTTTCTGTCGTGCTTCTGATTGACTCGGCACGATCACGCTGAGTGCTCAGGCCGTCTAGGCCAGTACTCTTGCAACTCTAGCTGGCAACCGGCAGATAACAAATCATGCATTTGATTCACCTAGCCAATTTGCCTCATTTGCGCCTCTGGAGAGACTCAGCGAGATAAGTATTTCACTGAGACTTTGGTGCTGCGGCGAAAGCAGGAGGCAGCACTTGTTGGGGCGAAGATAGACCGCAATACATCGCCGTGAGCGATTTTTGACGTCGCTCTGCGATAACCCCAGGGGTGGCCGCCTGGGATGGCAAAGCACAAAAAAAGAGCCCCGGTTTGGCCGGGGCGGATTAGGCAAAAAGCTGCTGCGGATGCGTGGTCCGCAGCAGAGAACCGTCCTTCTTAGTGGAACTGGTTCATGGTGTTGTCTTTACCGCTTGCCTTCAGAGCAGCTTCGCCGGCGAAGTACTCCTTGTGGTTGTCGCCGATGTCGGAGCCAGCCATGTTCTGGTGCTTGACGCAGGCGATACCCTGACGCAGTTCCTGACGCTGAACGCCCTTCACGTAGGCCAGCATGCCCTCGTCGGCGAAGTAGCCCTTGGCCAGGTTGTCGGTGGACAGCGCGGCGGTGTGGTAGGTCGGCAGGGTGATCAGGTGGTGGAAGATGCCAGCCTGGGCGGAGCCATCGCGCTGGAAGGTGCGGATCTTCTCGTCGGCGAGCTTGGCCAGTTCGGTCTCGTCGTACTCCACGCTCATCAGCTTGGCGCGGTCGTAGGCGGAAACGTCCTTGCCTTCGGCGGCCATGGCGTCGAACACCTGCTGGCGGAAGTTCAGGGTCCAGTTGAAGGACGGGCTGTTGTTGTAGACCAGCTTGGCATTCGGGATGACGTCGCGGATACGGTCAACCATGGCCTTGATCTGGCCAACGTGCGGCTTCTCGGTTTCGATCCACAGCATGTCTGCGCCGTTCTGCAGGCTGGTGATGCAGTCCAGTACGCAGCGGTCTTCACCGGTGCCCTTGCGGAACTGGAACAGGTTGGACGGCAGACGCTTCGGACGCAGCAGCTTGCCACCGCGGTTGATTACTACGTCGCCATTGCCCAGCTCGGCAGCGGACACTTCTTCGCAGTCGAGGAAGGAGTTGTACAGGTCACCCAGGTCGCCCGGCTCTTTGGTCACGGCGATCTGCTTGGTCAGGCCGGCGCCCAGGGAGTCGGTACGCGCAACGATCACGCCGTTGTCGATGCCTAGTTCGAGGAACGCGTAGCGAACGGCAGCGATCTTGGCGAGGAAGTCAGCGTGCGGAACGGTTACTTTGCCGTCCTGGTGGCCGCACTGCTTCTCGTCGGAAACCTGGTTCTCGATCTGGATGCAGCAGGCACCCGCTTCGATCATGCGCTTGGCCAGCAGGTAGGTGGCTTCCGGGTTGCCGAAGCCGGCATCGATATCGGCGATGATCGGCACGATATGGGTTTCGAAGTTGTCGACCTGCTGCTGAATCTCAGCGGCCTTGGCATGGTCGCCAGCCTCACGAGCGGCGTCCAGGGCGGTGAACAGCAGATCCAGTTCGCGGCTGTCGGCCTGGCGCAGGAAGGTGTACAGCTCTTCGATCAGGTCGGAGACGGCCGTCTTCTCGTGCATCGACTGGTCCGGCAGTGGGCCGAAGTCGGAACGCAGGGCCGCAACCATCCAGCCGGACAGGTAGAGGTACTTCTTGTTGGTGGTCTTCAGGTGCTTCTTGATCGAGATCAGCTTCTGCTGACCGATGAAGCCGTGCCAGCAACCCAGGGACTGGGTGTAGACGGAGGCGTCAGCGTCGTACTCGGCCATGTCCTTGCGCATGATGTCAGCAGTGTACTGAGCGATTTCCAGACCGGTCTTGAAACGGTTCTGAGCGCGCATACGGGCGACGGACTCAGGGTTGATAGCGCTCCAGCTGTTGCCGAATTGCTCTTTCAGCGCGGCCACAGCCTTGATGTCGTTTTGATATGCGGACATGGTCAATCCTTCCAGAAAATGATGGTTGAGCACTGGCTACCGACTCAACGCACATGACGAGTGCAGTGAATGCGGGAGGCTTCCGCTTGACGGCGAGAGGACGGCTGGGGCGAGGGTGACGCAGGAGGAGGGGGATGTGGCTAACAGCTCGACAACTTCGCTTGGCCGGCCGGCTCGTGGAAACCTTGGGCATTTGCTGGGTCTTCGATCTGTCTGACGCTAAACGCTTCCCCGTCCCTCAGGACAACTTCGTTCCAGTCGCAACCTCGTCGTACGGCCTTTTGGGCTGTTGGGACACGGACCGGCGCGAAGTACTTCGCGGGCGGTCTGGAGATCCTTTTCAGGACCCCTGGCTAGCGGGAGCGAGGCCATCATGCCTCTGGTGAAATGCTTCGTCAAACGTTTTGTAGTGGTTTTTTAAGACTACTACATATTCAGTCTGCGACTGGCTGGTCACGCTTGACGCCCCATGGCGCGGGCGTTTCAGGGAATTCGCGGGGTGCGCGGCCTGTCCATGCTTCTTCGGATATGAGGGTATGCGACTTTGGTCGGGGGTCAGTCGAGGGACTCTACTTTCAGGCGCAGCGACATGTCGTCACGGCCCTGAGTGGTGTGGCGACGCAGTACATCACGCCCGCTGGAGCTGGTTTCCTCGCTGACACCCCCGAGCGTGATCCATTCACCCAGGCGTCCACTGACGCGGGTGTCGGTGCTCTGTACGTCGATCACGTTGGGGTTGCCGCGGTTGACGCGGTCGCGCTGGCTGCTGATGGTCACGTGCACCCGTTCGCCGGACAGGCTGGCTGTCACGTAGAAACCGCGTGTCACGTCGCGATACTGGGTGTCCTGATAAATCTGGCCGTAAGGGCCGGTCCCGGTGCTGGTGAGCGGCACGCTCTGGCCGACCTGAATCAGCGCCGGATAACCCTCGGTGGCTTGCACCTGCTGGGTGCCACCACCACGACTGTCGGTGCTGCGGCGAATGATGCGCACCTGATCGCGGCCATTCACTTCACCACGGCCTACCTGTACTTCCGCATTGCCGGCGCTGAGCGTGCCGTCGACGCGATAGCCGCGATCATTCTGGTAGTTGCTGTCAGTGCTTTCCACAGTGATCAGCAGGCGCCGTGGTTGGGTGTCGAGTTGCTGCAGCAATACCCGGATTTCGCCGATCTTCGCCGGTGATGCGTTGACGATCAACTGGTTGCCGTAGGCGCTGACCTTGCCCTCATTGCCCAGCATGGACTGCACCACGCCGATTACGTCGTCGGCCGTGCGGTAGTTCAGCGGTATCACTTCCGTTGCGGCCTGCAGAGGCAGGCACAGGCCAAGCAGCAAGGTGGCAAGCAGTGCGCGAAGGGTCATAGCAGAAAGCTCCGCAGGTCAGGGTCGGTAATGCTGGTGTCCCAGGCCTGGTCGAATTGGGCCTGTCGCTGGCGTACGCGGGCGGGATCGGCATAAAGCGCATAGCCGGCCTGCTGGTCGAGTTCCGGGCGCAGCAGCAGACCGCTGTCGTCGGCAATCAGGTAAGCCAGTTCTTCGCCGGGATAGTCGGGGTTGAGCTTGCGGATGCTCAGGTTGGAGGACAGTCGCCGCGACAGGGTCAGCAGGCGATGTCCCTCTTTTACCGCGCGGGTCGGATCGCGCACGAGAATGCGCAATCTTGCCCGTGGGCTGGACAGCAGAAAGCGCGTGCAGGCCTGTTGTACGCTGCTGTGGTGATAGAGCCAGGGCTCGAGATCATCGCTGTACAGGCACAGGTTGCGCCGGGCCTGCTGGATCAGTGCCAGCACGTGGGCGCGAGCGTCCTTCGGCTGGCTGAACCGCTCCAGGCGGTCATGCTCGCCAAGCGTAAAAGGGGCCGGCTCCCATCGCGCGGCGTCTGGCATGATGGGCTCGGGATTGTGCACGGCAAAACGCCCCGGCGACTCGAATTCGATAGCTGCCAACTCGCTTGGTGTTTGCTCATCGCTCGGTTCGATCGGGGCGTTTTCGTTGTCCATCGCGTCCTCTACTGGCTGGTGCGCACCATATCCACGTGCGGGATACCAGCGTCGAGATACTCGTCGCTGACAATCCTGAAGCCTAGCCTTTCATAGAATGGTGTGGCGTGCACCTGAGCCGTGAGCATTTGCTGACGCAGCCCGCGCTTTTCCGCTTCGGCAATTACCGCCTGCATCAGGGTTTCGCCAACTTTGAGGCCGCGCCAGTCCTTGAGCACCGACACGCGGCCGATATGGCCGTCGGGCAGCAGGCGTGCCGTACCCACTGCATAGTCACCTTCCTCGACGAGAAAGTGCACGGCATCGGCGTCCTCTGCATCCCATTCCAGTTCTGGTGGAACGGATTGCTCGGCGACGAACACGCTGTCGCGGATGCGCCGCAGTTCGGCATTGTCCTTGTGCCAGTCCGCGACGCGGACGCTGATGTCACTCATCGGCAAATCCCAGGCTGCCCTGTTTGACCAGTTCCCAGAGCAGGGTACGCCCTTCGTCATCGGCCAGCCAGGCGCCAAGGTTTTCGATATGCAACGCATCGGCGCTGCAGATCAGCTTCAACAGTTCGCGCAGGCGTACCGTGACCAGGCGGCTCTGGCCGCTGGCGAACAGCACTAGGTCTTCACCGACCTCTGACCAGGCCATGCGTGCGCTGGGGTTGCGGATGACGATGGCGCCATCTTCCAGGGCACCGAGGAAGTCTTCTTCCTCGATGTCTATACCGGCGACCAGTTCCGGGTACTTGGGCTCGGTCATGAACTGGCCGAACCAGGTCATCAGCAGGCGCTCGTCACTCATGTGCTCGTTGAGCAGGGCCTTGAGGCGCTCCAATGCGTCGCGCTGGATCTGATTAGGATCCTCGCTTGGCTGGATGTCCGCGTCGCTGTAGCGCTGCTCATCCGGCAGGAACTGGCCGAGGAAATCGGTGAAATGGGTCAGTACTTCGGCGGCGCTCGGCGCGCGGAAGCCCACGGAATAGGTCATGCAATCATCCTCGGCAATGCCGTTGTGGGCCAGGCACGGCGGCAGATAGAGCATATCGCCGGGCTCCAGTACCCACTCATCAGTTGGTTCGAATTCGGCCAGGATCTTCAGATCGGCGTGGGGTAGCAGCGGGCTGTCGGAATCGCACATCTGGCCAACTTGCCAGCGACGATGACCGTGAGCCTGCAGCAGAAAAACGTCGTAATTGTCGAAATGCGGACCAACACCGCCGCCCGGAGCGGCGAAGCTGATCATCAGGTCGTCGATGCGCCACTTGGGCAGGAACTTGAAGTCCTCCAGCAGTTCGGCCACTTCCGGCACGAATTGGTCGACCGCCTGTACCAGTAGGGTCCATTCGCGCTCGGGCAACGCCTGGAAGGTGTCTTCGTTGAACGGGCCGCGCTGCAGCTCCCAGGGACGCTCGCCATGCTCGATCACCAGGCGCGATTCGACTTCCTCTTCCAGTGCCAGGCCGGCCAGTTCGTCCGGGCTGATCGGGCTTTCGAAGTCCGCAACGGCCTGGCGTACCAGCAGGGGTTTCTTCTGCCAGTAGTCGCGCAGAAATTCACGGGCTGTGAGGCCGCCCAGCAATTGCAGCGGAGTATCAGGATTCATCGGTAAGCCCTTGAAATAGATAAAAACCTTTAAACAAAAACGCCCGGCTCAGCCGGGCGTCCTCGAGGCTGGTGTCGCTCAGATGCGTTTGGCCTGGGCCACGGCGTTACCGATGTAGCGCGCCGGGGTCAGTTGCTTGAGCTCTTCCTTGGCAGCGGTCGGCATGTCCAGGCCATCGATGAAGGCCAGCAGGGCCTCGGGACTGATGCCCTTGCCGCGGGTCAGCTCTTTGAGCTTCTCGTAGGGGTTCTCGATGGCGTAGCGACGCATCACGGTCTGGATCGGCTCGGCGAGCACTTCCCAGCAGGCATCCAGATCTTCAGCAATGCGCTGAGCATTGAGCTCCAACTTGCTGATTCCCTTGAGGCTTGCTTCGTAGGCGATGACGCTGTGGGCGAAACCGACGCCAAGGTTGCGCAGCACGGTGGAGTCGGTCAGGTCACGCTGCCAGCGCGAGATCGGCAGCTTGCTGGCCAGGTGCTGGAAGATCGCGTTGGCTATCCCTAAGTTGCCTTCGGAGTTCTCGAAGTCGATCGGGTTGACCTTGTGCGGCATGGTTGAGGAGCCGATTTCACCGGCCACGGTCTTCTGCTTGAAGTAACCGAGGGAGATGTAGCCCCACACGTCGCGGTCGAAGTCGATCAGGATGGTGTTGAAGCGGGCGATGGCGTCGAACAGCTCGGCAATGTAGTCGTGCGGTTCGATCTGCGTGGTGTAGGGGTTCCAGGTCAGACCCAGGTCACCTTCGATGAACTGGCGCGCGTTGGCTTCCCAGTCGATGCTCGGGTAGGCCGACAGGTGGGCGTTGTAGTTGCCCACGGCGCCGTTGATCTTGCCCAGCAGCGGCACGGCGGCGACCTGAGCGATCTGACGCTCCAGGCGGTAGACGACGTTGGCCAGTTCCTTGCCCAGGGTGGTCGGCGAGGCCGGCTGACCGTGGGTGCGCGACAGCATCGGCACGTCGGCGAACTTCACCGACAGTTCGCGAATGGCGCCGGCCAGCTGCTTCATCAGTGGCAGCAGCACGTCGTCGCGGCCTTCGCGCAGCATCAGTGCGTGGGATAGGTTGTTGATGTCCTCGCTGGTGCAGGCGAAGTGGATGAACTCGCTGACCTTGTCCAGTTCCGGCAGCTTGGCGGCCTGCTCCTTGAGCAGGTACTCCACGGCTTTGACGTCGTGGTTGGTGGTGCGCTCGATTTCCTTGACGCGCTCGGCGTGCTCGACGGCGAAGTTCTCCGCCAGTTCATTGAGCAGGGCGTTGGCTTCGGCGGAGAAGGGCGCCACTTCCGGGATGCTTTCGTGCGCGGCGAGGCGCTGTAACCAGCGTACTTCGACCAGTACGCGGCTACGGATCAGGCCGTATTCGCTGAAAATGGGGCGCAGAGCGCTGGTTTTGCCGGCGTAGCGGCCGTCGACGGGGGAAACCGCGGTGAGCGAGGAAAGCTGCATGTAGGCGTTCTCGGGCTGTCGGGCTGATCAAGTCGTCCGGATGCTGCGTTGCGTCGGGCTTGCTCGGGTAGAGCGGGCCTTGGCTCGTGCGCCAGGACGACCTCTAAAGAAAAGGGCGCATATCATACATGAAAACGAACGCTTGGCCGTCTATGCGCTGCGTCTGGCGACCGATAACAGACTGGCGGTGAAAATCAGCGCCGCGCCGAACAGCGACAGGCTGTCGGGTGTTTCGCCCCAGAGCAGCCAGGCGATAATGCCGGCGAAGACGATTGCGAGGTACGCGACGGGTCCGATCAGCCCGGGCGGCGCCAGGCCGTAGGCGCGCGACATGATGATCTGGCTGGCGGTGGCCAGCAGGCCGATCCCCAGTAGCCAGCTTAGTTGCAGGCCGACGAGCGGCTGCCAGCTCCAGCTCAGCGGGATCGCCGAGATCAGGGCGCTGAACAGGGAGAAGTAGAAAACGATGCGGGTGGCTGGCTCGGTATCGCTCATCTCGCGGATGGAGACGAAGGCGAACGCCGCCATCAGGCTGGCGGCAAGCCCGACCAGGGCCTGGGCATCGAGCAGCGCGGCGCTGGGCTTGGCCACCATCAGTACGCCGCACAGCCCGGCCAGCCCGGCCAGGCTGGTCAGCAGCATGCGTTTGGTCAGCGGCTCCTTGAGCCAGAAGTGTGCGATCAGTGGGGTGAACACCGGTGCCGAATAGGTGAACAGCATGGCGTCGGCCAGCGGCAGGTGAGCGATGGCGTAGAAGAAGCAGTACATCGCCGCCAGGCCGTAGCTGGTGCGCCACAGGTGGGATTTCAGGCGAGTGGTGCGCAACGGCCGGATACCGCGCATGAGTATCAGCGGCAGGAAGAACAGTACGCCGACCAGGTTGCGAAAGAACACTACCGACTCGTTGTTGACGCTACTGGATATCTGCCGGATGCCAACGCCCATGAGGGCGAAGAGCAGTGCGGAGAGGGCCAGCAGTAGGGCACCTTGCAGAGGTTTGACACTACGGCTGGCTGCAGTCACGGCTAGTTACGCATCAATTCGTAGAGTTCTTTGAGCAGCTTGCCGCGGCTGAATACCAGCTGCCAGCGGTGCCCTCCCAGCTGCCGCCACAGGCGCGCCGAGCGGATGCCGGCCAACAGCAGGGCGCGGATCTTCGCCGCGTTGTTCGGTTGCTGCAGAAAGCGCATGTCGCCATGCACTTGGATGCGCTGGCGGAAGGTGCTGATGGTGTCCTGGTACAGGCCGCCGCAGGCGGCGATGACATTGTCGTGGACCAGACCGAAATGTTCGACCTGCTGCTGAATCTGATCCAGGCGGCTGCCCATGATCTGCAGCATGTCATCACGCTTGTCGAGTTGCCGCTCCAGGCCGATAAGGGCCAGCGAGTAGCGCAGCGGCTCGCGTTGCAGAGCGGATGGGTTGCGCTCCAGCGAGCTGATCAGGGCGCGATAGCCGTCACGCAGGTTGAGGTCGTCGCCGCCATACACGTCCAGCGTGCCTTTCGGGTCGCGCACCAGCAGGCTGCCGAGCATGCAGCTCATCGAGGCTTCGCTGACCTGGCCAGTGCGGGCGATCTTGTCCGCCAGCACGGCCGCTTCGAATACGGCGCCGAGCGCGACCAGTTGCTCCTGAAGCGGGGTCATCGGGCGTCCTCGTACCAGGCTTCTGCGGTTTCGATCACGCCACCGCCGAGGCACACCTCGCCGTCGTAGAACACCACGGACTGGCCAGGGGTAACAGCGCGCTGCGGTTCGTCGAACACGGCGCGATAGCCGCTGGCGGTCTGTTCCAGGGTGCAGCTCTGGTCGCTCTGGCGATAGCGCACCTTGGCGGTCAGTCGGCGCGGGCTGCTCAGATCCAACGGGTTGACCCAGTAGATGTCCGAGGTGAGCAGGGCTCGGGAGAACAGCCAGGGATGCTCGTTGCCTTGGCCGACGATCAGTACGTTGCGCGTCAGGTCCTTGCGCAATACATACCAGGGATCATCGCTGGCGTCCTTGAGGCCGCCGATGCCCAGACCCTGGCGCTGGCCGATAGTGTGGTACATCAAGCCGTGGTGGCGGCCAATGACCTGGCCGTCGATGGTCTCGATGTCGCCCGGCTGCGCCGGCAGGTATTGCTTGAGAAAGTCGCTGAAGCGACGCTCGCCAATGAAGCAGATACCGGTGGAATCCTTCTTCTTCGCCGTGGCCAGCTCGTACTTCTCGGCAATGGCGCGTACCTGCGGCTTTTCCAGTTCGCCGACCGGGAACAGGGTCTTGGCGATCTGCTCGCCGCCGACAGCGTGGAGGAAGTAGCTCTGGTCCTTGTTCGGGTCCAGCCCCTTGAGTAGTTCGGTGCGGCCGTCGATGTCGCGGCGACGAACATAGTGGCCGGTGGCGATCAGGTCGGCGCCCAGGCTCAGGGCGTAGTCGAGGAAGGCTTTGAACTTGATCTCGCGGTTGCACAGGATGTCCGGGTTTGGCGTGCGCCCGGCCTTGTATTCGGCGAGGAAGTGCTCGAACACGTTGTCCCAGTACTCGGCGGCGAAATTGGCAGTGTGCAGCTTGATGCCAATGCGATCGCATACGGCCTGGGCGTCGGCCAGGTCATCCATGGCGGTGCAATATTCGGTGCCGTCGTCTTCGTCCCAGTTCTTCATGAACAGGCCTTCGACCTGATAGCCCTGTTCCATCAGTAGCAGGGCGGAAACGGACGAATCGACACCGCCGGACATGCCGACGATCACGCGTTGGGTGCTAGGTGCTTGCATGGGAGTCTGCGAGTGAAGCCTGAAAAACTGCCGAGTCTACCAGAAAGCCTACTCCCGTAGCCCGGATGAAATCCGCGACGATCGAGGCGGGTGTCCTTGTGCCTAGGGTGTGCCGTGTGCACCGAGCAAGCACGCGCTGTTTCGTGGTGCGCGCAGCGCACCCTACGCGAAGGCGTGCGCTGACGATCAATCGCGTACCAGCTCCAGCGGCCCGCTGATGCCGGCCAGGTAATCATCGACGCAGCGCAGAACCAGCTCGCTGCGCCAGCGCTCGGGCTGGGCGGCCAGCTCGTCGCGGGTCAGCCAGGTGATGCCGCTGATATCGCTATCCAGGGCGCGTTCGGGGTCATGGCGCAGTGGGCGGGCGATAAAGCATACGCGCTGGTAGGTGACGCCGTTACTCGGCGCGACATATAGATAGATGCCCAGCAGGCCAGTCAGCTCGACTTCCCAGGCGGTTTCTTCGAGGGTTTCGCGGAGTGCGGCCTGGCGCAGCGATTCGTTGGCTTCCAGGTGGCCGGCAGGCTGGTTGAGCACCATTTTTCCGGCCTTCAGTTCCTCGACGAACAAAAAACGGCCCTGATCTTCGATCACCGTGGCCACGGTGATGTGCGGTTGCCATTGCATCGGTGGGGTCCTTTTGTCGGGGATGAAAAAAAGAACCCCGGCATTGGCCGGGGTTCTTGTCAGCGTTGCCTTATCAGGCGTTCAGCGCGGCCAGGGCAGCGTTGAAGGTGGCGCTGGGGCGCATGACCTTGCTGGTCAGCTCCGGGTTGGAGCGGTAGTAGCCGCCGATTTCGGCCGGCTTGCCCTGTACGGCAGCCAGTTCGGCAACGATGGTCGCTTCCTGCTCGGTGAGCTGCTTGGCCAGCGGTGCGAAGTGGGCTTTCAGTGCGGCGTCTTCGTCCTGAGCGGCCAGAGCCTGGGCCCAGTACAGGGCCAGGTAGAAGTGGCTGCCACGGTTGTCGATTTCGCCGACCTTGCGCGCCGGGGACTTGTTGTTGTCCAGCAGTTTGCCGGTGGCTTGGTCCAGGGTCTTGCCCAGAACCTTGGCCTTGGCGTTGCTGGTCTTGATGCCGGTTTCTTCCAGGGAGACGGCCAGGGCCAGGAACTCGCCGAGCGAATCCCAGCGCAGGTAGTTCTCTTCGACCAACTGTTGAACGTGCTTCGGAGCCGAGCCGCCGGCGCCGGTTTCGTACATGCCGCCGCCAGCCATCAGCGGGACAATGGACAGCATCTTGGCCGAGGTGCCCAGTTCCATGATCGGGAACAGGTCGGTCAGGTAGTCACGCAGTACGTTGCCGGTCACCGAGATGGTGTCCTGGCCGCGGATCATGCGCTCCATGGAAACGCGGATGGCTTCGTTGTAGCCCATCATGCGGATATCCAGACCAGTCAGGTCGTGATCCTTCAGGTACAGCTCGACCTTCTTCTGCAGTTCGCGATCGTGAGCGCGCTCCGGGTCCAGCCAGAAAATCGCCGGGGTGTCGGATTGGCGGGCGCGGGTAACGGCCAGCTTGACCCAGTCGCGGATCGGCGCGTCCTTGGTCTGGCAGGCGCGCCAGATGTCGCCGGCTTCCACTTCGTGTTGCATCAGCACGGTGCCGTCGGCCGCGACCACGCGCATGGTGCCATCGGCAGTCATTTCGAAGGTCTTGTCGTGAGAGCCGTATTCCTCGGCTTTCTGCGCCATCAGGCCAACGTTCGGCACGGTGCCCATGGTGGTTGGGTCGAATGCGCCGTTGGTTTTGCAGAAGTTGATCATCTCCTGGTAGATGCGCGCGTAGGTGCTCTCCGGCATGACCGCTTTGGTGTCTTTCTGCTTGCCGTCCTTGCCCCACATCTGACCGGAGTTACGGATCATCGCCGGCATCGAGGCGTCAACGATGACGTCGCTCGGGATATGCAGGTTGGTGATGCCCTTGACCGAGTCGACCATGGCCATTTCCGGGCGATGGCTGTAGACCTCGTGGATGTCGTGGAGGATTTCTTCCTGCTGCGAGGCCGGCAGGGTCTTGATCTTGTCATAGACGCTGCTGATGCCGTTGTTCGGGTTGACGCCCAGTTCCTTGAACAGGTCGCCGTACTTGTCGAACACGTCCTTGTAGTAAACGCTGACGGCGTGACCGAAGACGATCGGGTGGGAGACCTTCATCATGGTCGCCTTGACGTGCAGGGACCACATGACGCCGGTGTCCTTGCAGTCCTGCAGGGTCTTCTCGAAGAAGGCACGCAGTTTGTTGCAGCTCATGAACATGCTGTCGAAGACTTCGCCTTCCTGCAGGGCGAGTTGTTTCTTGACCTCGACCTTGCCGTCTTTGCCGACGAATTCGATGCGTACGTCACCGGCCTTGGCCATGGTGATCGACTGTTCGCTGGAGAAGAAGTCACCGCCGCGCATGTAGTCGGCGTGGGACTGCGAAGCCATGCTCCACTTGCCCATGCTGTGCGGATGCTTGCGCGCGTAAGCCTTTACGGCGGCCGGGGCGCGGCGGTCGGAGTTGCCTTCACGCAGAACCGGGTTTACGGCCGAGCCGAGAACCTTGGCGTAACGCGAGCGGACTTCTTTGTCCTCGTCGCTCTGCGGATCTTCCGGGAAGTTCGGGATGTTGAAGCCCTGAGCCTGCAGTTCGGTGATAGCGGCCTTGAGCTGCGGTACCGAGGCACTGATGTTCGGCAGTTTGATGATGTTGGCATCGGCCTGCAGAGTCAGTTCAGCCAGTTTGGCCAGGTCGTCATCGATGCGCTTGTCGGCGTCCAGGCGGTCGGCAAAGCTTGCCAGGATCCGTCCAGCAAGAGAGATGTCGCGGGTTTCAACGGAGATGTCAGCCGAGGCGGCAAAGGCTTCTACAATGGGCAGAAGCGAATAGGTAGCGAGGGCCGGAGCTTCGTCGGTGAAGGTGTAGATGATCTTCGAAGGGGTGGACATTTAGGGTTAACTCTCTTCTTTGCTGAGCGCGCATAGAAACTCGACCTGCGCGGGTAGGCGCTTGAGCCCCATGATGGTGAGGCTGGGCCGAGGACTCGCCGCGGTGATGTTGGATGCACCCGTAGAGTGTCGAGCATTTCGAACCGATAGGCAGTGTGGCCGTCTACCGATTGCAAGAGGCTGCTGTCTGGTTCCAGTCAGGTCGCCCCTTATGACTCGTTAGTCACCTAAGCAGTATACCACTGCGGCACCGCGCCGCAGAATGCCCTGTTGAATAAGACCTTCGCACATATGTCTCGCCAAGCGCTTTGCGCTACTCTCGGGAATGCACACTGTCTAACCACAAGATGGAGTCCAGCATGGGATACCAAAAGATCCAGGTGCCAGCCAGCGGTGACAAAATCACCGTCAACGCCGATATGTCACTGAATGTACCGAACAACCCCATCATTCCGTTTATCGAGGGTGATGGCATTGGCGTCGATATTTCTCCGGTGATGATCAAGGTCGTCGACGCCGCAGTAGAAAAAGCCTACGGCGGCACCCGCAAGATCTCCTGGATGGAAGTTTATGCCGGCGAGAAAGCCACCCAGGTTTACGATCAGGACACCTGGCTGCCGAAAGAAACCCTTGAGGCCGTGCGTGATTATGTGGTCTCGATCAAGGGGCCGCTGACCACACCAGTAGGTGGTGGTATTCGTTCGCTCAACGTGGCTCTGCGCCAGGAGCTCGACCTTTATGTCTGTCTGCGCCCGGTGCGCTGGTTCGAAGGTGTACCCAGCCCGGTGAAGAAGCCGGGAGACGTGGACATGGTGATCTTCCGCGAGAACTCCGAAGACATCTATGCCGGCGTCGAGTGGAAGGCTGGCAGTCCCGAGGCGGAAAAGGTCATCAAGTTCCTCACCGAGGAGATGGGCGTCAAGAAGATCCGTTTCACCGACATGTGCGGGATCGGCATCAAACCGGTGTCCGAGGCGGGCACCAAGCGCCTGGTGCGCAAGGCTCTGCAATACGCGGTGGACAATGATCGCGGCTCGGTGACCTTGGTGCACAAGGGCAACATCATGAAGTTCACCGAGGGTGCCTTCAAGGAATGGGGCTACGAGATTGCCCGTGAGGAGTTCGGTGCTGAGCTGCTCGATGGTGGCCCATGGATGCAGTTCAAGAACCCGCGTACCGGCAAGAACATCGTGGTCAAGGACGTGATCGCCGACGCCATGCTGCAGCAGATCTTGTTGCGCCCAGCCGAGTATGACGTGATCGCCACGCTCAACCTCAATGGGGACTACCTGTCCGACGCCCTGGCGGCAGAAGTGGGTGGTATCGGCATCGCGCCGGGCGCCAACCTGTCGGACTCGGTCGCCATGTTCGAGGCCACGCATGGCACGGCGCCCAAGTACGCAGGCCAGGACAAGGTCAATCCGGGGTCGGTCATTCTCTCTGCCGAGATGATGCTGCGCCACATGGGTTGGGCCGAGGCGGCTGATCTGATCATCAAGGGCACCAATGGCGCCATTGCAGCCAAGACCGTGACCTATGACTTCGAGCGCCTGATGGAGGGCGCGAAACTGATGTCATGCTCCGAGTTCGGCGATGCGATGATCAGTCATATGTAGTTGAAAGATCTCACGCCCAGGTGAAAAAAAGGCCGGTCACATGACCGGCCTTTTCGTGGCGATTTGCCAGGATGCTCAGACTTCGACAGTGCTTGCGACGGCCTGCGTCTGGGGAGTGGACACTGGTGCGTCCTGGTTGGCGGTAGCCGCGCTGATGTTGACGGCATGCAGTCCTTTAGGGCCTTGCACGATCTCGAAGCGGACCGGCTGGCCGGCCTTGAGCGTTTTATAACCTTCCATCTGGATGGCCGAGTAATGGGCGAACAGGTCCTCATCTCGGCCGTCGGCCAGGATGAATCCGTAGCCTTTGGCGTTGTTGAACCACTTGACCTTACCGCTGAGCATGCTGATATCCCTCTGCAAAGGACTCCATCTCTGGAGTATCATCCACTTCGATTCCGCGCGATAACCGACCAGGCTGGGCGAAAGCGTGGAACCCCTGATACCCGTTAACGGGTATTCTTTGGTTGTAACACCCTTTTGCCGATAGTCAAGGCTATACGGCGGATGGCTGAGAACTTAGTCAAACTCCCCCTAGCATCCCTGTTCGTCCAGCCTTGAACCTCTGAATTCAGCATGCATGCAAGTAGCCAGATTCGACTAACATTCAATCAGGATCACCCGGCAGAGCATGAGGATGTCTCCTCTGGTATCGCTGTCGAGGAATCCAAGCCAGCACTGCAGGCACCACCGATGTACAAGGTGGTCCTATTCAATGACGACTACACACCTATGGATTTCGTCGTCGAAGTACTTGAAACCTTTTTCAGCATGAATCGGGAGCTGGCAACCAAGATCATGCTGGCCGTCCATACAGAAGGACGTGCGGTATGTGGGGTTTACACCCGCGACATTGCGGAGACCAAGGCAATGCAGGTCAACCAATATGCGCGGGAGAGCCAGCATCCGCTACTCTGTGAAATAGAGAAGGACGGTTAACGCCGGCCACTTGGGTATGAGGTGAAGCTATGTTGAATCGAGAGCTCGAAGTCACCCTCAATCTGGCTTTCAAGGAGGCCCGTGCCAAGCGTCATGAGTTCATGACGGTCGAGCACCTGCTACTGGCCTTGCTGGATAATGAGGCAGCGGCCAGTGTTTTGAGGGCCTGCGGGGCCAGCCTCGACAAGCTGCGCCATGATCTGCAGGAATTCATCGATTCCACCACGCCGTTGATTCCCCAGCATGACGAGGATCGTGAGACCCAGCCGACCCTGGGCTTCCAGCGTGTCCTGCAGCGTGCAGTGTTCCACGTGCAGAGCTCCGGCAAGCGCGAAGTGACCGGCGCCAATGTGCTGGTGGCGATTTTCAGCGAGCAGGAAAGCCAGGCCGTGTTCCTGCTCAAGCAGCAGAGCGTGGCGCGGATCGACGTGGTCAACTATATCGCCCATGGCATCTCCAAGGTGCCAGGGCATGGTGATCACCACGAAAGCGATCAGGACATGCAGGATGAGGAGGGAGGTGATTCCGCCACCTCCGGTAATCCGCTCGATGCCTATGCCAGCAATCTCAATGAGCTCGCGCGTCAAGGGCGGATCGATCCGCTTGTTGGTCGCGAGCATGAGGTCGAGCGCGTAGCGCAGATCCTCGCGCGTCGTCGCAAGAACAACCCGTTGCTGGTCGGTGAGGCGGGCGTCGGCAAGACCGCTATCGCCGAAGGTCTGGCCAAGCGCATTGTCGATGAGCAGGTGCCTGACCTGCTGGCCGACAGCGTGGTCTATTCGCTGGATCTCGGCGCATTGCTGGCCGGAACCAAATACCGCGGCGATTTCGAAAAACGCTTCAAGTCGCTGCTCAATGAACTGCGCAAGCGCCCACACGCGATCCTGTTCATCGATGAAATCCACACCATCATCGGCGCCGGTGCGGCGTCCGGCGGGGTGATGGATGCCTCCAACCTGCTCAAGCCGTTGTTGTCCTCCGGCGAGATTCGCTGCATCGGCTCGACGACATTCCAGGAGTTCCGTGGCATCTTCGAGAAGGACCGCGCGCTGGCGCGTCGCTTCCAGAAAGTCGACGTGGTCGAGCCTTCGGTGGATGACACCTACGGCATCCTCAAGGGGCTCAAGGCTCGTTTCGAACAGCATCACCACATCGAATACAGCGATGAGGCGCTGCGTGCCGCGGCTGAGCTGGCTGCGCGCTATATCAATGACCGTCACATGCCGGACAAGGCCATCGATGTGATCGATGAAGCGGGCGCCTATCAGCGCTTGCAGCCGGAAGACAAGCGTGTAGCGCGTATCGAAGTGGCGCAGGTCGAGGATATCGTCGCCAAAATCGCACGGATTCCGCCAAAGCATGTCTCCAGTTCCGACAAGGAGCTGCTGCGCAACCTGGAGCGCGACCTCAAGCTCACCGTGTTCGGCCAGGATGCCGCGATCGACTCGCTGTCTACCGCGATCAAGCTGTCCCGGGCTGGGCTCAAGGCGCCGGACAAACCTGTCGGTTCCTTCCTGTTCGCCGGTCCTACCGGGGTGGGCAAGACCGAGGCCGCGCGGCAGCTGGCCAAGGCGATGGGAATCGAGCTGGTACGCTTCGATATGTCCGAGTACATGGAGCGGCATACCGTGTCGCGCCTGATTGGTGCGCCGCCCGGCTATGTCGGTTTCGACCAGGGCGGCCTGCTGACTGAGGCCATCACCAAGCAGCCGCATTGCGTGCTGTTGCTTGATGAGATCGAGAAGGCGCATCCGGAGGTCTTCAACCTGCTGCTGCAGGTGATGGATCACGGCACCCTGACCGACAACAACGGGCGCAAGGCTGACTTCCGCAACGTGATTCTGATCATGACCACCAATGCCGGTGCAGAAACCGCATCGCGTGCGTCGATCGGCTTCACTCAGCAGGATCACTCCACCGATGCCATGGAAGTGATCAAGAAGAGCTTCACCCCGGAGTTCCGCAATCGCCTGGATACCATTATCCAGTTCGGTCGCCTCAGTCACGAAGTCATCAAGAGCATCGTCGACAAGTTCCTTACCGAACTGCAGGCGCAGCTGGAAGACAAGCGTGTCACGTTGGAAGTCAGCGACGCTGCGCGCAGCTGGCTGGCCGAGCGTGGTTACGACGTGATGATGGGGGCAAGGCCGATGGCGCGCCTGATCCAGGACAAGATCAAGCGTCCGCTGGCGGAAGAGATTCTGTTTGGCGAGTTGGCTGAGCACGGCGGCGTGGTGCACATCGACATTGCGGATGGCGAGCCAAGCTTCGAGTTCGAGACGGCGGCGGAGGTCGCCTGATCTGGATGGGCTGGCTGCGGCAAGGATGCCCGTAGCCGGTTGCGCTACATATGCAAACGAAAACGCCCGGCGATTGCCGGGCGTTTTCGTTTGGTGCTTGGCTTAACGGGCGCGGTAGGTAATGCGGCCCTTGCTCAAGTCATAAGGCGTCAGCTCAACGCGCACCTTGTCACCAGTGAGAATGCGGATGTAGTTCTTGCGCATCTTGCCGGAGATGTGCGCGGTAACGACGTGCCCGTTTTCCAACTCCACGCGGAACATGGTGTTGGGCAGGGTGTCGACGACAGTGCCTTCCATTTCGAAGCTGTCTTCTTTCGACATGCAGTAAAGCCCTCGGTATCCAGGAAATGGCCCGGCGCGACTGGCCCCAGGCAAAAGCGGCGTGCATTGTGCCCGAAAACAGGGGGCTGCGCCAAGTGGCTTGGTTTTTTGCCCTGGTTTTAAAGAGATGGACGGTGTCAGGTTAGCTGCGTCCAGCGCTGATTGATGAACAGCTCGATCGGACGGTATTGGGTCTTGTAGTTCATCTTGCGGCAGTTCTTGATCCAGTAGCCCAGATACACCGCCTCCAGGCCAAGGCGTGCTGTTTCCCCTACCTGCCAGAGGATGGCGAATCGCCCCAAGCTGCGACGCTCTTCGCTCGGATCATAGAAGGTGTAAACCGCTGAAAGACCGTTTGGCAGAACATCAGTGACGGCAATGGCCACCAACCTGCCGCGCAGGCGAAATTCATAGAAGCGAGAGAATGGCAGGTCACGAACGAGAAAGGTCGAGAACTGATCACGACTAGGCGGATACATATCGCCATCGGCATGACGCTGCTCGATGTAGCGTACATAGAGCGCGTAATACTCTTCGGTGAATGCAGGGCGTACCGAACGAACGCTGATGTCGTCATTGCGCTTGAGAATCCGCCGCTGTTGGCGGTTCGGGGTGAAGAGCGCAGCGGGAATGCGTGCAGGGATGCAGGCCGTGCATTGCTGACAGTGGGGGCGGTAGAGATGGTCGCCGCTACGGCGAAAACCCATCTCCGACAGTTCGGCATAGACGAGCACATCCATGGGCTGGCTGGGGTCGAGGAACAGGGTGGTGGCCTGCTCTTCCGGCAGATAGCTGCATGGATGTGGCTGAGTGGCATAGAACTTCAGGCGGGCCAGCTCGGTCATGGCGGTATCTCGGTAAAACCTGACTATGAGTGTATGTCAGGGTTGGCCACTCGACTAGGCGAGCCAGTTGGCAGTGCTGGGCTGGTCGAGATGGCGGGCGAGATAGTCGGCGAAGGAACTGCGGGGGATGGCCCTGGCGCCAAAGCTGTGCAGGTGCTGGGTGGGCATCTGGCAGTCGATGAGGATGAAGCCCCATTCATGCAGTTTGCCGACCAGCGTGGCGAAGCCGACTTTCGAGGCATTGTCGGCGCGACTGAACATGGATTCGCCGAAGAACAGCTGACCCATGGCCAGGCCATAGAGGCCGCCGACCAACTGGTCATTAAGCCAGACTTCGACCGAGTGGGCGATGCCGCGTTGATGCAGTTGCAGGTAGGCATCCTGCATGTCCTGAGTGATCCAGGTGCCGTCGGCGTAAGCGCGTGGTTCGGCGCAGGCATGTATGACGGCTGCAAAGTTCTGGTCGAATGTGACTCGATAGCGCTGCTGGCGCAGCAGTTTGGCAAGGCTGCGTGATACATGCAGCTCGTCAGGGAAGAGTACGGTGCGTGGGTCGGGCGACCACCAGAGAATCGGCTGGCTGTCGTCGAACCAGGGGAAGCAACCGTGGCGATAGGCGCTGATCAGGCGTTCGGCGCTGAGGTCGCCACCAGCAGCCAGTAGGCCGTTGGGTTCGCGCATGGCCTTTGCCAGCGGCGGGAACTGCAGGGAGTCACGTTGCAGCCAGGTCAGCATGCGTGTCCGTCCAGCGGGGCAGGGGAGGGCGAGTAGCGAGCTCGCCCTGACTGCCGGTCAGTTGCTGTCGAGGAACTTCTCGACGTCCAGTGCGGCCATGCAGCCAGCGCCGGCCGAAGTGATGGCCTGGCGGTAGACGTGGTCCGCGACATCGCCGGCGGCGAATACGCCTTCGATGCTAGTGGCCGTGGCGTTGCCTTCGCTGCCGCCTTTGATCTTCAGGTAGCCGTCATGCATGTCAAGTTGGCCGACGAACAGCTCGGTGTTGGGTTTGTGACCGATGGCGATGAACACGCCGGCCAGGTCCAGTTCCTTGGTGCTGCCGTCTGCGGTGCTCTTCAGGCGTACACCGGTCACGCCGGTCTGGTCGCCCAGCACTTCGTCCAGGGTGTGGTTCCAGTGCAGGCGCATGTTGCCGTTCTCGACCTTGTCGAACAGCTTGTCTTGCAGAATCTTCTCTGAGCGCAGCTTGTCGCGGCGGTGCACCAGGTGCACTTCCTTGGCGATGTTGGACAGGTACAGTGCCTCTTCAACAGCGGTATTGCCGCCGCCGATTACCGCGACCACCTGGTTGCGATAGAAGAAGCCGTCGCAGGTGGCGCAGGCGGAGACGCCCTTGCCAGAAAAGGCTTCTTCCGAAGGCAGACCGAGGTACTGGGCGCTGGCGCCGGTGGCGATGATCAGTGCGTCGCAGCTATAGGTGCCGCTGTCGCCCTTGAGCACGAAGGGGCGACTCTGCAACTCTGCGGTGTGGATATGGTCGTAGAGGATCTCGGTGTCGAAGCGTTCCGCGTGCTTTTGCATGCGTTCCATCAGCGCCGGGCCAGTGAGGCCTTCGACGTCACCCGGCCAGTTGTCCACTTCGGTGGTGGTGGTGAGCTGACCACCAGGCTGGATGCCGGTAATGACCACGGGTTTGAGGTTGGCGCGTGCGGCGTAAACAGCGGCGCTATAACCGGCAGGGCCGGAACCCAGGATGATCAGGCGTGAATGCTTGACTTCGCTCATAAAAAAACCCCATAAGCCTTTGTCACAAAAGAGAATGCGTGCTCCAATTGAGCCGCATGGAAGCTGCTGGCGGCTATGCTACACCGAAGCAGGGCAAGTGCGGGAGCTTGGCAATTGGCCTGCGCGCCAGCCTGGCCCTACAATAGCGCGCTTGTGCGATCAACCATCAGATGGACGCGCCCAGTGCGCAGGAAATGGCTGTTTTGAAGAATTCTCCCACCCAGACTATCGATTGGCGTCAGAAGCTTCAGTATCGACTGAAGGAAGGCGCGTTGATCGCCCTGGGCGCTATGTGCCTGTATCTGCTGATGGCATTGTTGACCTACAACGCCGCCGATCCGGCCTGGGACAACAGTGTGCAGGTCGAGCGCATCATCAATGCCGGCGGCAGCATCGGCGCATGGCTCTCCAGTGCACTGTTCGGTGCTCTAGGTTATTTCGCCTACATCTTCCCGCTTTTGCTGGGAGCCAAGACCTGGCAGGTGTTTCGTACCCGTAATCAGCCCTGGCACTGGAACGGCTGGCTGTTTTCCTGGCACAGCATCGGTCTGGTATTCCTGATTCTCTCCGGCGCGGCTCTGGGCGACATTCATTTCGCCGCGGCTGCCGGTATGCAGGGTTCCGGTGGCGGCATGCTCGGCGCCAGCCTCGGTGATCTGGCCGTGCATGCGTTGAACGTGCAGGGCAGCACGCTGATCTTCCTGGCCCTGTTCCTGTTTGGCCTGACCGTCTTTACCGATCTGTCCTGGTTCCGGGTAATGGACCTGACGGGCAAGATCACCCTCGATCTGATCGAACTGATCCACGGTGCCATCACGGGCTGGTGGAATGCCCGCAGCGAACGCAAGCAGATGGTCGCGCAGCTGCGCGAGTTCGATGACCGCGTCACCGAGGTGGCAGCGCCTGTGGTTGCGGATCGTCGCGAACAGGCCAAGGTCAAGGAGCGTCTGCTCGAACGCGAGGAATCGTTGAGCAAGCACATGAGCGAGCGCGACAAGCGCCCTGCACCAGTAATCACGCCGCCTGCGCCGCCCAAGGCTGCTGAACCGAGCAAGCGCGTTCTCAAGGAAAAGCAGGCGCCGTTGTTCGTCGATACGGCCATTGAAGGCAGTCTGCCGCCCATTTCCATCCTCGATGTGGCCGAGAAGAAGCAGAAGCAGTATTCCCCCGAGTCGCTCGAGGCCATGTCGCGGCTGCTGGAAATCAAACTCAAGGAGTTTGGCGTCGAGGTCGTGGTCGAGTCCGTACATCCGGGGCCGGTCATTACCCGCTTTGAGATTCAGCCTGCTGCCGGCGTCAAGGTCAGCCGTATTTCCAACCTGGCCAAGGATCTGGCCCGCTCGATGGCCATGGTCAGTGTGCGCGTGGTCGAGGTGATTCCCGGCAAGACCACCGTGGGCATCGAGATTCCCAACGAAGACCGGCAGATCGTGCGCTTCTCCGAAGTGCTGTCGTCGAGCGAGTATGACGATGCCAAGTCGCCGGTGACCCTGGCGCTGGGCCACGATATCGGTGGCCGTCCGGTGATCGCCGACCTGGCCAAGATGCCGCACCTGCTGGTGGCCGGTACCACCGGTTCCGGTAAGTCGGTGGGGGTCAACGCGATGATCCTGTCGATCTTGTTCAAGTCCACGCCGGAAGAGGCGCGGATGATCATGATCGACCCGAAGATGCTCGAACTGTCGATCTACGAAGGCATTCCGCACCTGCTGTGCCCGGTGGTGACCGACATGAAGGAAGCCGCCAACTCGCTGCGTTGGTCGGTCGCCGAGATGGAACGCCGTTACAAGCTGATGGCGGCCATGGGCGTGCGCAACCTGGCCGGCTTCAATCGCAAGGTCAAGGACGCCATCGAGGCGGGCACACCGCTGACCGACCCGCTGTTCCGTCGCGAGAACATGGACGACGAGGCGCCGCTGCTCAAGCCGCTGCCGACCATCGTGGTGGTGGTCGACGAATTCGCCGACATGATGATGATCGTCGGCAAGAAGGTCGAAGAGCTGATCGCGCGTATCGCGCAGAAGGCGCGTGCGGCGGGGATTCACCTGATCCTGGCGACTCAGCGGCCGTCGGTGGACGTGATCACCGGTCTGATCAAGGCCAACATCCCGACGCGTATGGCGTTCCAGGTCTCGAGCAAGATCGACTCACGCACGATTCTCGACCAGGGTGGCGCCGAGCAGTTGCTGGGCCATGGTGACATGCTCTATCTGCCACCGGGCACCGGCTTGCCGATTCGCGTGCATGGCGCCTTCGTTTCCGATGACGAAGTGCATCGAGTGGTCGAGGCCTGGAAACAGCGCGGATCGCCGGACTATATCGAAGACATTCTCGCCGGAGTCGAAGAGGGTGGTGGCAGCTTCGAAGGCGGTGGCGGCGAAGGCAGTGAGGGCAGCGAGGAAGATCCGCTATACGATGAGGCCGTCAATTTCGTCCTGGAGAGTCGTCGCGCGTCCATCTCTGCCGTTCAGCGCAAGTTGAAAATTGGATACAACCGCGCCGCGCGGATGATCGAGGCGATGGAAATGGCAGGGGTGGTCAGCTCGATGAACACCAATGGTTCGCGCGAAGTCCTGGCGCCGGGCCCGTCTCGCGACTGACTTCGCGCGATCGCGGATAAAACGTCCTAATCGCGGTCTACAGAATCACGGCCACTCAAGCGTGGCTGGGCAATGCGAGGTGCGGACTCATCTCGCCATCCTCACACGGAATCAAGGGGTTTCTATGCGTTTTATTCGCCTGCTGACGCTGGCTGTTCTGAGCTTTACCCTGCTGACCGCCCACGCAGACGAAGAGGCAGCCACCAAGCGCCTGACCGAGCTGCTCAACCAGGCGCAGACCATCAGTGCGCGCTTCTCTCAGCTGACCCTGGATGCCAGTGGCACCCAGCTGCAGGAAACTGCCGGGCAGTTGGTGCTGAAGCGCCCAGGACTGTTTCGCTGGCACACCGACGAGCCGATGGAGCAACTGCTGGTCTCCAATGGCGAGAAGGTCTGGTTGTACGACCCGGACCTGGAACAGGTGACTATCCAGACGCTTGATCAGCGCCTGACCCACACCCCGGCTCTGCTGCTGTCCGGTGATGTATCGCAA
Source organism: Pseudomonas pichavaramensis (assembly GCF_050473265.1). NCBI lineage: Bacteria > Pseudomonadati > Pseudomonadota > Gammaproteobacteria > Pseudomonadales > Pseudomonadaceae > Pseudomonas > Pseudomonas pichavaramensis. Next base: position 345,769 of record NZ_JBJKFJ010000004.1, read on the forward strand.
ATTCGCGATAACTTCGAGATCGACTACAAGGAAGGCGGCAATGTGGTCGACTTCATTCTCAAGCCCAAGGCCAAGGACAGCCTGTTCGATAGCCTGCGCCTGTCGTTCCGCAATCGTGTGCTGAATGACATGCAACTGATCGACAGCATTGGCCAGCGCACCAACATTCTGTTCCTCAATGTGAAGATGAACGAGCCCGTCGACGATGGCCAGTTCAGTTTCGACATTCCCGAAGGCGCGGACGTTATCCAGGAGTAAGTGGTGGATCTGTTTGCTCGCCAACCTGTCGCGCAGCCTCTGGCTGCGCGTTTGCGTGCTACCAGCCTGGATGAGTACGTTGGCCAGGAGCATGTGCTGGGGGCCGGCAAACCACTGCGTGAGGCGCTAGAGCAGGGCGCTCTGCATTCGATGATCTTCTGGGGACCGCCAGGCGTGGGCAAGACCACGCTGGCGCGCTTGCTGGCCAAGGTCAGCGATGCGCATTTCGAGACCATTTCGGCGGTGCTGTCCGGGGTCAAGGAGATTCGCCAGGCGGTCGAGGTGGCGCAGCAGCATGCCGCCCAGTACGGTCGCCGTACCATCCTCTTCGTCGATGAGGTGCACCGTTTCAACAAGAGCCAGCAGGACGCCTTTCTGCCCTACGTGGAAGACGGCACGCTGATCTTCATCGGTGCCACCACCGAGAACCCCTCGTTCGAGCTGAACAACGCGCTGCTGTCGCGCGCCCGTGTCTATGTGCTCAAGAGCCTCGACGAAGCGGCCATGCGCAAGCTGGTCACACGCGCGCTGACTGATCCGAAAGGCCTCGGCGAACGCCATCTGCGCCTGCCTGAGGAAAGCTTCGCGATGCTCATGGCCGCCGCCGATGGTGATGGTCGGCGCCTGCTCAACTTTCTGGAAAATGCCGCTGACCTGGCCGAAGACGGCGGCGAGATCGCCGTCGAGTCGCTGCACAACCTGCTGGGCGATACCCGCCGGCGTTTCGACAAGGGCGGCGAGGCCTTCTACGACCAGATCAGTGCGCTGCACAAGTCCGTCCGTGGCTCCAACCCCGACGGTGCACTGTATTGGCTGGCGCGGATGCTAGACGGCGGTTGCGACCCGTCCTACATCTGCCGGCGTATCGTCGCCATGGCCAGCGAGGACATCGGCAATGCCGATCCGCGCGCGCTGCCGTTGTGTCTGGCAGCCTGGGATGCGGTCAAGCGTCTGGGCAGTCCCGAGGGTGATCTGGCGCTGGCGCAGGCGGTGACCTATCTGGCTTGTGCGGCCAAGAGCAATGCCGTGTACCTGGGCATTGCTGCCGCCAAGCGCGATGTCGCCGAGTTCGGTTCGTTGGATGTGCCACTGCATCTGCGCAATGCGCCAACCAAGCTGATGCAGCAACTCGGTTATGGCGAGGAATATCGCTACGCCCATGATGAGCCCAACGCCTACGCCGCCGGCGAGGTGTACTTTCCCGATGAGATGGAACCGCGCGAGTACTACCAGCCTGTGCCGCGAGGCCTGGAGTCGAAGATTCGCGAGAAGCTCAAGCATCTGCGCAGCCTGGATGCCAGCAGTACCCGGCAGAGGAGAAAGAGATGATTCGTGTGGCGCTTGCCGTGGCAGCGGGGGGGGCGGTCGGTTCGCTGATGCGCTTTCTGGTCGCCAGCTGGGTTGCGGGTAACTGGCCGAGGCATTTCTATCTGGCTACCTTCGCGGTGAACGTGCTCGGATGCCTGCTTATCGGGCTGCTTTCCGGGCTTTTTCTCACCCGTACTGATTTACCACTGGAGCTGCGCACCGGTCTGATTACCGGCGTGCTGGGCGGCTTCACCACGTTTTCCTCCTTCAGCCTGGAGATCATGAAGCTGATGGAAGGCGGGCGCGCGACCGAAGCACTCGGCTATCTGGCCTTCAGCATACTTGGCGGTCTGTTGGCGGCCTGGGCCGGCCTGAGTCTGGCCCGATTGGCATCCTGACCCGCTAAGGCTTTACACTCCACCACCCGCGCCAGTTTGCTGGCGATCCACCTTTTCGATGATGTATTGAGACCCGAACATGCTCGACTCCAAACTCGTCCGCACGCAACTCACCGAAATCGCCGAGCGCCTCGCCACCCGTGGCTTCGCTCTTGACGTCGCCCGCTTCGAGGCCCTGGAGAGTCAGCGCAAGTCGGTGCAGGTGCGCACCGAACAACTGCAGGCCGAGCGTAACAGTCGTTCCAAGTCCATCGGCCAGGCCAAGGCGCGCGGCGAAGACATCGCGCCGCTGCTGGCGGAAGTGGACCAGATGGGCAGCGACCTGGAAGCCGGCAAGCGTGAGCTGGACGCGATCCAGGGCGAGCTGGACAACCTGCTGCTGAACATCCCCAACCTGCCGCACGAGTCCGTGCCGGTCGGCGCCGATGAAGATGAAAACGTCGAAGTCGCTCGTTGGGGTACGCCGCGCAGCTTCGATTTCGAGATCAAGGATCACGTTGCTCTGGGTGAACAACACGGCTGGCTGGACTTCGAAACCGCCGCCAAGCTCTCCGGCGCGCGTTTTGCTCTGCTGCGCGGCCCGATTGCCCGTCTGCATCGTGCCCTGGCGCAGTTCATGATCAACCTGCACACCGGCGAGCACGGCTACGAAGAGGCCTACACCCCTTATCTGGTGCAGGCTCCGGCGTTGCAGGGTACTGGCCAGTTGCCCAAGTTCGAGGAAGATCTGTTCAAGGTCCGCCGTGAGGATCAGGCTGATCTGTACCTGATCCCGACTGCCGAAGTGTCGCTGACCAACATCGTTGCCGGTGAAATTCTCGATGCCAAGCAACTGCCGCTGAAGTTCGTCGCCCACACACCCTGCTTCCGCAGCGAAGCGGGGGCTTCCGGTCGCGATACGCGCGGCATGATCCGCCAGCACCAGTTCGACAAGGTCGAGATGGTGCAGGTGGTGGAGCCTTCGACCTCCTTCGAGGCGCTGGAAGGTATGACCGCCAACGCCGAGCGCGTGCTGCAGCTGCTTGAGCTGCCATACCGCAAGCTGGCCTTGTGCACCGGCGATATGGGGTTCTCGGCCGTTAAGACCTACGACCTGGAAGTCTGGGTGCCGAGCCAGGACAAGTACCGCGAGATTTCTTCCTGCTCCAACTGCGGTGACTTCCAGGCGCGCCGCATGCAGGCGCGCTACCGCAACCCGGAAACCGGCAAGCCCGAGCTGCTGCACACGCTCAATGGTTCCGGCCTGGCGGTTGGTCGTACCCTGGTGGCGGTGCTGGAGAACTACCAGCAGGCCGACGGCAGCATCCGCGTGCCTGAGGTACTGAAGCCATACATGGGTGGTATCGAAGTAATCGGCTGAGCGGGTCACTTCGATGTAAAGAGCGGGGCGGCCACAGCTGCCCCGTTTTTGATTGGGGGATAGGTATGCCGACCCTCCATCATAGGTTGGTGCGTACAGCGCACCCTGCCAAGCGACCTCTGGTGAGGCTGATCTGATGCAATTTCTTCCGTTGTTCCACAAGCTGCAGGATCGCCCGGTACTGGTGATCGGCGGTGGCGAGGTCGCGCTGCGCAAGGCACGCCTGCTCAGTGATGCAGGGGCTCGTTTGCGAGTCGTGGCGCCAGAGGTGCGTAGCGAGCTGCAGGAATTGGCCGGTGCGGATGGCGTTTTCCTGCGGGGCTACGCCAATAGCGACCTGCAGGGTGTCGGCTTGGTTATCGCTGCAACCGATGACGTACCGCTCAATGCGCAAATTTCTGCCGAGGCGCAAGCCTTGGGTATCCCTGTCAATGTGGTCGATGCGCCTGCGCTGTGCAGCGTGATATTCCCGGCCATCGTCGATCGCTCGCCGCTGATCGTGGCGGTCAGCAGCGGCGGTGATGCGCCGGTGCTGGCGCGGCTGATCCGCGCCAAGATCGAAACCTGGATTCCGGCTTCATACGGCCAACTGGCCAACCTGGGCAAGCGCTTCCGTGAACGGGTCAAACAGCTGTTCCCCGATGTGCAGCAGCGCCGGGTGTTCTGGGAAGACGTGTTTCAGGGACCAATTGCCGAGAGCGTGTTTGCCGGCAAGCCGGAGGAGGGCGAGCGTCTGCTCGAAGAGCGTCTGGCCGGTGCCGCGCCGCGCGCTTTGGGTGAGGTCTATCTGGTTGGTGCCGGGCCTGGCGACCCGGACTTGCTGACTTTCCGCGCCTTGCGCCTGATGCAGCAAGCCGATGTGGTGCTGTACGACCGTCTGGTGGCGCCTGCGATCATCGAGCTATGCCGGCGCGATGCCGAACGCATCTACGTCGGCAAGCGCCGCGCCGATCACGCGGTACCGCAGGAGCAGATCAATCAGCTGCTGATCGACCTGGCGCGCCAGGGCAAGCGCGTGCTGCGTTTAAAAGGTGGCGATCCGTTCATCTTTGGCCGCGGTGGTGAGGAGATCGAGCAACTGGCCGCCGAGGATATTCCCTTCCAGGTGGTGCCGGGTATCACTGCGGCTTCGGGTTGCGCCGCTTATGCCGGTATTCCGCTGACCCATCGCGATTACGCGCAGTCGGTGCGCTTCGTGACCGGGCATCTCAAGGATGGCAGCAGCGATCTACCGTGGAAGGATCTGGTGGCGTCAGGGCAGACGCTGGTGTTCTACATGGGGCTCGTGGGGCTGCCTGGCATCTGCGAGCAGCTGATTGCCCACGGCCGTTCCGGTGCGACGCCGGCGGCATTGGTGCAGCAAGGCACCACGCACAACCAACGTGTATTCACCGGTACTCTGGACACGCTGCCGCAGTTGGTTGCCGAGCATGAAGTGCATGCGCCAACACTGGTAATAGTCGGTGAGGTGGTGACGCTACGCGACAAGCTCGCCTGGTTCGAGGGTGCGCAGGGCAGCGTCTGATACCTGGGGTGGATTGCGCTTCGTCGACTGGCTATCGGTGGATGAAAAAAGTCTCATCCACCCTACGGCCTGGCGCTCAGCTTTCTTGCCACACGCCCTTGCCTGGCAGGCGCTGGCGGTCGTGCTCGCCCGTGAAGTCCTGCTGCGGGCCCTTGGGGATCACGCCCGTCGGGTTGATGGTGGCGTGGCTGGCGTAGTAGTGCGACTTGATATGGGTGAAATCCACCGTCTCGGCAATCCCCGGCCACTGATAGAGCTCGCGTAGCCAGTTGGAGAGGTTCGGGTAGTCCTCGATGCGTTTCAGGTTGCACTTGAAGTGGCCGTGATAGACCGCGTCGAAACGGATCAGCGTGGTGAGCAGGCGGATATCGGCCTCGGTCAGGTATTCCCCTGCCAGATAGCGGTGCTTATCGAGCAGCCCCTCCAGCTCATCGAGCATGGCGAACAGCTCGTCGAAGGCTTCCTCGTAAGCTTCTTGCGTCGTAGCGAAACCCGCGCGGTAGACACCGTTGTTCACCGCCGGGTAGATGCGCTCGTTGAGCTGATCGATGCGTTCGCGCAGCGGTTCCGGGTAAAAATCCAGGTCGTTGCCGGTCAGTCCATCGAAAGCGCTGTTGAACATGCGGATGATTTCCGCCGACTCATTGCTGACGATACCGCCGGTCTGCTTGTCCCACAGCACGGGTACGGTTACGCGCCCGCTGTAATTTCGATCGTCAGCGGTGTAGCGCTGGTGCATGTAGGTCAGATTGTCGAGGCGGTCGCCGCTGGAGCCAAAATCGCGATCGAAGGTCCAGCCTTGCTCGCGCATCAACCAGCTGACCACCGATACATCGATCAAGGATTCAAGTCCCTTGAGCTTGCGCAGAATCAGGGTGCGATGGGCCCAAGGGCAGGCCAGAGATACGTACAGGTGATAGCGGCCGGCTTCGGCCTTGAAGCCTGTATCACCGCTAGGGCCGGCGCTGCCATCGGCTGTGACCCAGTTACGGCGCTGTGCGCTCTCACGCTGGAAGCGGCCACCTTTGCCGGTGTCATACCACTGGTCGTGCCAGCGCCCATCGATTAACAGGCCCATATCGCTTGCCTCCGTTTTGAATGAACCTGGAGTCTAGCGTTATCCAATCGATTAAATAGTGGAAAAACCTGGCTCAATCAATCGGGTTTGTAGATGTCAATCGACTGTCCCAGCACTGTTGCGCCTGCGCAAAGGCTTGGTCACGGGGCAGGCCCAGTCCTCGCAGAGCCATCGCAATCGTGGCGATCACTGCCAGTCGGCCGTAGGCATCTTCATGCTCGCCCTGCCAGAAGTCGTTCAGCAAGGCCGGGGTGAGCTGCTCAGGTTTGACGTGGCGCTGCGGCGAAAGCGCTGGCCATTCTTCGTCCCAGTCTTCGCCACTGCGCGTGCCGTAAAGGTGGCAGGTGGCGTCCGGGTTGACCTCGATTTCGCCGCCTTCGCCCTTGATCACGATGGCGCTGTCACCGAGCAGGCGGCTGGCCTCGCGGTGGACGGCCTGGTAGCCGGGATGGAAGATGCTTTGCAGGCCACAGCGGGCGCCCAGCGGATTGATCACGCGGGCCAGGGAGTGAATCGGTGAACGCAGGCCGAGTGTGTTGCGTAGATCGATCATGCGTTGCAGGGGCGGCATCCAGTCGCCCAGGTAGCTGTAGGCCAGGCCGTGCTGGTCGAGTGCGCTCGCGACTGCCTGCCAGTCGCGGCAGTGAGGAATCTCCAGCTGCTTCAGCAGTTGTTCGGTATACAGCCGGCCTGCGGTATGCGCACCGCCGCCGTGCATGAATATACGCACGCCGCTGGCTGCCAAGGCTTTGGCCGCCAGCAGGTACCAGGGCAGATGGCGCTTCTTGCCTGCATAGCTGGGCCAGTCCAGATCGACCAGGGTTGTGGGAGCGGACAGCCTTGCGCGAATCGCTTCGGTAAAACCGGCAAGTTCTTCGGCACTTTCTTCCTTGTGCCGCAGCAGCATGAGAAAGGCGCCCAGCTGGGTGTCCTCGACTTTGCCGTCGAGCAGCATGCCCATGGCATCACGGGCTTCCTCTCGGGTCAGGCCACGAGCGCCGCGCTTGCCCTTGCCGAGAATGCGCACGAACTGCGCGAAAGGGTGTTCGGTAGGCGTGATCAGGTTCATAGGCAATTGGTCGGTTTCGGCAGGCCAGCGAGCTTGGCCGCCAATTTGGCGGGCGTGCCCTTGAAGAGGCGGTTGAGGTGTAGGCTGTTGCCTTTCTCCGGGCCCAGTTTCAGGGCTACATACTTGATCAGCGGGCGATTGGCTGGCGACAGCTGGAACTCGTTGTAGAAGGCGCGCAGCAGTTCGAGAATTTCCCAGTGCTCGGCGCTCAGCTGCAGGTCTTCGGTCGCGGCTAGCGCTTCGGCGACCGGACGCGACCAGTCTTGCAGCTCGGTGAGGTAACCATCTTTGTCCAGGGCGATGTGCTGCCCGGCAACGTTCAGTGCGTTCATAGCCAGCTGTTGACCTTGGCGTAGCGGGTGCAGAGTTCGACGAAATCCGGGTAGTCCAGGGCCTGAGCGCGTTCGGGGGCTTGTAGGCCGCGTGCACTCAGGTCTTCGTCGAGGGCATACAGTGCAACGCTGGTCGGCATCAGCTTCAGCGCTTGTAGGTTGGCGGTGCCGGGCTGCAGCGCATAGACCGCATCGCCGCTGAGCAGCAACGCGTCTTCGGCGCCGAGCAGGCGCAGGCAGCTGCCCAGGCGGCTGTCGGCGAATGGCGAGTGGGAGAGAATGTGCAGGGTGGCCATCAGAGGGTGATCACCTGGTCATAACGATCGAGGAGGGTTGTCAGTGCGCTGTCATCCAGGGTCTGCACGGGCAGATTCAGTTCAGCCTCGCTCAGGCCGCGCTCGGCCAGGCTGCGCGCGCTGGCATAGAGGTCTTCCACACCGAACATCGGCAGCGCCTGCAGATTGGCGCCTAGGTCCTTCTGTTGCAGTGTGCTCGGCTGCTGGGCTTTGCTCAGCTGGAATACGCCATCGTCGAGAAACAGCATGCCGATTGGCAGGTCGAACGCCCCGCCGGCCAGGGCGATATCTAGCGCCTCGCGTGCACCAGGGCCACTCCAGGGCGCCTGACGGCTGATGATCAACAGGGATTTACTCATTCACTGGCCTCCGAAGCAGATCAGGCGATCGGCCTGCTGCGCTGCTTCATGCAACTGGCCGAGGCCAGACAGTTCCCAGGGCGCCTCCAGGTTGGCGGCGGGGCGTGCATAGCGCTGTGCTTCTTCGGCGTTCAGCACGCCGCGGCGCAGTGCGGCGGCGATGCACACCACAGCGTCCAGCTGGTGTTCGGTGACGAACTCGCGCCATTCTGTGGGCAAATCCAGTTCGTCCTGCGGGCTGACGACGTTACTGGCGGCACTGTGCACGCCGTCCTGATAGAAGAACAGGCGGACGATCTCGTGGCCGCCGGCCAGCACGGCCTGAGCGAAGCGCAGCGCACGCCGCGAGGCGGGCAGGTGAGGGGCGGCGAACAGGGCGATGGCAAACTTCATGGGACGTCCGGCGAGGTAAAACAGCCGCAATGATAAGGCCAGCGGCCTGCGGCGCACAAAGTCAGGCAGATAAAAAAGAAAAGCCCGCCGAAGCGGGCTTGAAGGGGACGAAACCCTATCAGTCGTCGCCGCCCATCACGCCGAAGATCTGCAGCAGGCTGACGAACAGGTTATAGATCGATACATAGAGGCTGATGGTAGCCATGATGTAGTTGCGCTCGCCACCGTGGATGATGGCACTGGTCTGGAACAGGATGCAGGCCGAGGAGAACAGCACGAAGCCGGCGCTGATGGCCAGTTGCAGGCCGCTGATCTGGAAGAAGATGCTGGCCAGTACAGCCGCGAGCAGCACGAAGAAGCCGGCGGTGATGAAGCCGCTGAGGAAGCTCATGTCCTTGCGGGTGGTCAGCACGTAGGCGGACAGACCGAAGAACACCAGGGCGGTCATGGAGAACGCCGAGCTGATTACCTCAGCGCCATTGGCCATGCCCAGATAGAGGTTAAGGATTGGGCCGAGGGTGTAGCCCATGAAGCCGGTCAGAGCGAGGGTGGAAACCAGGCCCCAGGCCGAATCACGCAGTTTGTAGGTGAGGAAGAACAGGCCGTAGAAGCCGATCAGCACGACGAAGAAGTTCGGGTAGGGCAGGTTGGCGCGCTGGCTGAGGAAAGCCACCAGGCCACTGAATGCCAGGGTGATTGCCAGCAGGCCATAGGTGTTGCGCAGCACCTTGCTGACTTCCTGCTGGTCGGCCTGCGAATGGTTGATGACGTAGTCTCGTTCTTGCATGGCGACGCTCCTGTGGCACAAGGATTCCGGTATTCGAATGCCCGGATCATAGCAGAGCAGGTCCATGTGCCAAGACAGAGAGTTTGACAGTGTGTTGCGTTCCGGTAAGATTGCCGCCCGCACTGACGCGGAGGTTCAAGGCAGCAGTCTTGATCCCCTCCGCAGAAAGAATTTGGAAGCGTGGCCGAGTGGTTTAAGGCAACGGTCTTGAAAACCGTCGATGGGCAACTATCCGTGAGTTCGAATCTCACCGCTTCCGCCATTTCTCTATATTGCCCCGCGCAATTCCCGATCTTAATCTGGCGCTTGCTTTTTGACTTGCGTGCGCCAAGCTAGGTCAGACCTTGGCTTTTTGCTAAGGTGGCCGGCAAGTCTAACCTCACCGCCAATATGCGGTGGCTGACAAGGTGCAACGAGGTGGCGATTGATTAAGGTGCTGGTGGTCGACGATCACGATCTGGTGCGCACGGGAATCTCGCGCATGCTCGCCGACATTGACGGCTTGCTGGTAGTGGGCGAGGCCTGCACCGGTGAAGAAGCCTTGCTCAAAGTGCGCGAGCTCAAGCCGGATGTGGTGCTGATGGACGTCAAGATGCCGGGCATCGGTGGTCTGGAAGCCACACGTAAGCTGATGCGCAGTCATCCCGACATCAAGGTCGTCGCCGTCACCGTCTGCGAAGAAGATCCGTTCCCGACTCGCCTGTTGCAGGCCGGTGCTGCCGGTTACCTGACCAAAGGGGCGGCGCTCGAGGAGATGGTTCAGGCCATTCGCCTGGTATTCGCCGGTCAACGCTACATTGACCCGCAAATCGCTCAGCAACTGGCCTTGAAGTCCTTCCAGCCACAGAACAATGGCTCGCCGTTCGACCTGTTGTCCGAGCGTGAAATCCAGATCGCGCTGATGATCGCCAACTGCCACAAGGTGCAGAACATCTCGGACAAGCTCTGCCTGTCGCCCAAGACGGTCAATACTTACCGTTACCGGATCTTCGAGAAGCTCTCCATCACCAGCGACGTAGAGCTGGCATTGCTTGCGGTGCGCCACGGCATGGTCGACGCCGTCAGCTGAAGATGTCCAACCCGTTCGATTCGAGTGCTTTCCTGGCGACCTGCAGCGGTCGCCCAGGCGTCTATCGCATGTTCGATGGCGAGGCGCGGCTGCTGTACGTAGGCAAGGCCAAGAACCTCAAGAAGCGTCTCGCCAGCTATTTCCGCAAGACCGGTCAGGCGCCCAAGACTGCCGCCCTGGTAGCCCGTATCGCGCAGATCGAGACCACCATCACCGCCAACGAGACCGAGGCGCTGCTACTCGAGCAGACCTTGATCAAGGAATGGCGGCCGCCGTACAACATCCTGCTGCGCGACGATAAGTCCTACCCTTACGTATTTCTGTCCGATGGTGATTTTCCGCGCCTGGGTATTCATCGCGGCGCCAAGAAGGCCAAGGGGCGTTATTTCGGTCCCTATCCAAGTGCACTGGCCATCCGTGAGAGCCTCAGCCTGCTGCAGAAGACTTTTCTCGTGCGTCAATGCGAGGACAGTTACTACAAGAACCGGACACGCCCGTGCTTGCAGTATCAGATCAAGCGCTGCAAAGGCCCCTGCGTAGGCCTGGTTTCCCCGGAAGAATATGCAGAGGACGTACGTCACTCGGTGATGTTTCTGGATGGACGCAGCAATGCGCTGAGCGAGGAACTGTCCGCCAGCATGGAGAAAGCCTCCATGGCGCTGGAATTCGAGCGGGCTGCCGAACTGCGTGATCAGGTTGCCATGCTTCGTCGTGTGCAGGACCAGCAGAGCATGGAGGGCGGCACGGGCGACGTCGACGTCGTCGCGGTCATGCTCAATCCGGGCGGCGCGTGCGTGCACCTGATCAGCGTGCGTGGCGGCCGTGTGCTGGGCAGCAAGAATTTCTTCCCGCAGGTGGCCATTGAAGAGGAGGGCGGCGATGTACTGATGGCCTTCCTCGCTCAGTACTACCTGGGTAATGCGGAGCGCGATCTGCCGAGCGAGTTGATCGTCAACGTGCAGCACGAAGACTTCAATACGCTGGTCGAGGCTATCGACTCGATTAGAGGGCGTAGCCTCATGATCAGCCACCGGGTACGCGGTACCCGTGCGCGTTGGCAGCAACTGGCGGTTACCAACGCCGAGCAAGCGCTGACGGCACGCCTGGCAAATCGCGAGCATATGGCCGAACGCTTCGAAGCGCTGGCAGCCGTGCTGGAGATGGATGAGCCGCCGCAGCGCATGGAGTGCTTCGACATCAGTCACTCCAGCGGCGAGGCAACGGTCGCCTCCTGTGTGGTGTTCGGGCCGGAGGGGCCGTTGAAGTCCGACTACCGTCGCTTCAACATCGAAGGCGTCACTGCGGGTGACGACTACGCGGCAATGCATCAAGCACTGACTCGGCGCTTCAGCAAGATCAAGGATGGCGAAGGCAAGCTGCCGGATGTCCTGCTGGTCGATGGCGGCAAGGGGCAACTGGCCATGGCACGCGAGGTGCTGCAGGAACTCGCGGTGCTAGATCTGATTCTTCTGGGCGTGGCCAAGGGGACGACGCGCAAGCCGGGGCTGGAGGTGCTGTATCTGAACGACGCAGCCCACGAGTTCACCTTGCCAGGCAATTCGCCAGCGCTGCACCTGATCCAGCAGATCCGTGACGAGTCTCACCGGTTTGCCATCACCGGCCATCGCGCACGGCGAGGCAAGGCGCGACGTACCTCTACCCTTGAGGAGGTTGCAGGTATTGGTCCCAAGCGGCGTCGCGAACTGCTCAATCATTTCGGTGGTCTGCAGGAGCTCACGCGTGCCAGTGCCGAGGAAATCGCCAAAGCGCCTGGAATCAGCAAAAAGCTCGCTGAGTTGATTTATGCGACTCTGCACAGCGAGTAGAATGCCCGCTCACCTCGCAGCTCAGTTGTGCCGATGAATATCCCCAACTTGCTTACCGTGCTCCGGGTCGCGCTGATTCCGGTCTTCATCCTGCTGTTCTATTTACCGTTCTCCTGGAGTTACTGGGCTGCCAGCGGCGTCTTCGCGATCGCCGCCGTGACCGACTGGCTCGATGGCTATCTGGCGCGACGCTGGGAGCAGGGCACGCCGTTCGGCGCGTTCCTAGACCCAGTTGCGGACAAACTGATGGTGGCTGTCGCCTTGGTGCTGCTTGTAGCTGAGCACTCCAACCTTTGGCTGACACTGGCCGCGGCCACGATCATTGGTCGTGAGATCGTGGTTTCTGCTCTGCGCGAGTGGATGGCTGAGCTGGGTGCCCGGGCCCATGTTGCGGTCTCCAACCTGGGCAAATGGAAAACCGCTGCACAGATGTTGGCATTGGTCATCCTGTTAGGTAATCCACCACAATTTACCTTCTGGGTCGTGCTCGGTTATATCCTGCTGATCGTTGCCGCGGTGCTGACGTTGTGGTCGATGCTGCAGTACCTGTTGGCCGCCTGGCCGCACCTCAGCACCACCGTGGAGAAGAAATAAGTTTTTTTGAATCAAAGGGTTGACGCCGCGATTCGAATCTATAGAATGGCGCCCGTCGACAAGACAAGCGGGAATAGCTCAGTTGGTAGAGCACGACCTTGCCAAGGTCGGGGTCGCGAGTTCGAGTCTCGTTTCCCGCTCCAGTTTTACACGAGTCGCCCAGGCGGCTCGTTTGATTTAAGGCTGAGTTGCAGAGTGGTTATGCACCGGATTGCAAATCCGTGAACGCCGGTTCGATTCCGACCTCAGCCTCCAATCTAAAGGCCTCGTAGATCAACGATTTACGAGGCCTTTTTCATTCCCGAAGGTATGCTTTTGCGCGCCTTGCGGGGAAGCGGAGGGCTGTATATATTCCTCCCCTTCGCACAGCGCTACCGCCCGAATGGCGAAATCGGTAGACGCAGGAGACTTAAAATCTCTCGCCAGCAATGGCGTGCCGGTTCGAGTCCGGCTTCGGGCACCAATGACATGTTTTCAGATGTTCCCACATGACTCTGAAATCCAAGTAAACCGGCCTCTGTAGCCGGTTTTTTTGTGCCCGTATGTTCCCGCATGCGTCTGTACATATACCTATTTTAGGTATACGTTTGGGTATACGTCGGTTCGATTGAGGATCGTATACCCATGGCACGCACCGTTACTCCGCTCTCTGACGCCAAGTGCGAGGCAGCTAAGCCGCGCGAGAAGGATTACACCCTGTTCGATGGCCAGGGCCTGTACCTGCTGGTAAAGGCCAACGGCAGCAAGGTCTGGCGCTTCAAGTTCACCAGACCGAGCGGGAAGGGCGGGCTGGCCACCTTTGGCAGTTATCCAGCCTTGAGCCTGAAGGCTGCCCGGGTGCGCCGTGCTGAGGCGCTGGAGCTGTTGGCCAATGGCGTAGACCCAATCGAGAACGCCAGGCAGGTGAGGGCGGCAGTAGTCGCTGCAACCACCAACACATTCAAGGTGGTGGGCTTGGAGTGGCACGCAGCAGGCGCCCGCAAGTGGTCGAAGGATCACGCTGCCAAGGTGCTGACCCGCCTGGAGCAGCACCTGTTCCCGGTGCTGGGTGATCGCTCTGTAGCTGACCTGAAGGTTCGTGATCTGATCCAGCCCCTGAAGACCGCTGAGAAGAATGACCACCTCGAGCTGGCCGGCCGGCTGCGTCAGTACATCGACGGCATCATGCGCTATGCCGTCCAGCACGGGCACATCGATAGCAACCCAGCCCGTGACCTACAGGGCGTCACTGCCACGCGTAAGGCGGCACACAGGCCCGCATTGCCCCTGGAGCGCTTGCCCGAGCTGCTGCAACGGATCGACGACTATAAGGGGCGCCCGCTGACTCGGCTGGCCGTAGGGCTCACGCTGCTGGTCTTCATCCGCTCCAGTGAGCTGCGCTTTGCTCGCCGCCAAGAGGTCGACTCGCGCAACAGCCTCTGGACAATCCCGGCCGAGCGTGAGGCTATCGACGGCGTGAAGCACTCCAGCCGCGGCGCCAAGATGCGTACCCCGCACCTCGTGCCCCTGAGCCGTCAGGCCCTGGATCTGCTGGCCCAAGTCGATCAGCTGTCCGGCCGCTATGAGCTGCTGTTCCCAGGTGATCACTACCACCACAAGCCAATGAGCGAGAACACCGTAAACGCTGCACTGCGCCGCATGGGCTATGACACTAAAACCGAGGTGTGTGGCCATGGTTTCCGCGCTATGGCGTGCTCTGCGCTGGTCGAGTCAGGTTTGTGGAGTCGGGAGGCCGTTGAACGGCAAATGAGCCACCAGGAGCGCAACAGCGTGCGTGCCGCCTACATTCACAAGGCGGAACACCTGGAAGAGCGCCGGCTGATGGTGCAGTGGTGGGCCGATTATCTTGATGCCAACCGGGAGCACCACGTTACTCCGTATGACTTCGCTCACCCGGAAGAGAAGGGCGTGAATGTGATCGGCATGAAGCGGGCTTAGGAAGGAGCTTCTTGTGGCTGCTAGTGAGTTGACCCAGCGCTGTTGGATGATCGCGGAAGAACTTGGAAAACCTGTATCTGAGAGCCAGAAGGTCTACCAGGCAATATGCGATGAAATGATGGGTGTGCCCATCGCCAGGCACCATGCTCTGGCTATTGCTGCATACGTTGGAAGTTGGAAAGCGACAAGGAATCCGTACTACGTTGACCTAGCGTTCATGATGCTTTCCAGCCTCGGTGGGCAGCCCACCGAAACCATGCTTCAAGAAGATCTCGCGGCGCGTACGGCCAGGTTCTATGGCTCCCCTAGCGGTACTGCCGAAAACATACAGAACGAAGGTGCCGAGTGGGCTGCGCTCCTGTTTATGGCCAACTTGGTTATCCGCGGCGCTACCTGTGCTGAAGCTTCTCGAATGGCAGCTTCCTTCTACAGCCTCAGATACCCGCATCTCAAACGCAAAAAGGCCTCTACCCTTGAGGGCTACTACTCCAAAAGAGTCAGAAAGTCGGGGCTTGAGCAAGATCTAATCAGGTCAATGGAAAGGGATCCCCAGCCCGATTGGGATCGCCAGTGGCAGGAAATTTCGGACGCAATACCTGCGTGCCCTCCTGACCTTGTCGGAAATGCCAGGTTCTAGGCGAAAAAATGGATTTGATTTTTTCTCCTCCTAGTTTGGCTTCTGGACAATAGCTTAGGGGCGTCACCAATACGGAGGCGCCCAAATGCGTACAGACACCACCACCGGCAAGTCACTGATTCGCCAGACTACCCTTTGTGAACGGCTCGACCTGACCCGCTCCGGGCTCGCCAAGCTTCGCAAGAAAGACCCCACGTTTCCCAAACCCATCAAGGATGGCGAGGCACGCCAGGCTGCGGCCTACTATGTCGCTGCCGAGGTAGACGCCTGGCTTCAGTCCAAGATTCAGGCGAGGGATGCAGCATGATCGCGCTTGCACTTCGTCTCACTCAGGGCTATGGTTTGCGTGTCACGGTAAGTCCCGTGGCCGACCTTGGCCGGTCGAGAACCTCTAGGCGCACAAGCGCCCACCATCCGATTGCAGGCGCTTTTTTTGTGCCCGCAGCATCGTGTTATGGCGGCTGTGCGTGGGACACCTTCGGGTGTGCCGGGTGCCTAGAGTCCCGGTCGGCCAACCCGCGTACAGCTGTCACCATTTCTTGCTTGGCCGCAAGCGGTGATGGCTCCTCAACTCTAGGAGCTCCACCTATGAAACACGCCCTCAATCCGTCTGCGTCTCATGCCGCTGCCTGGAAGGCTCGTGCCTTCGCTGCTTTGCGCGGCAATTCCTCCCTGTCTGTCCGCCTGGCTCGCTACAACGAAGCCATGCAGCGCGCTCGTGCCCTGGAAGCCCAGGAGGTACGGCCATGAAGAACTTCTCTAAGCATCACGGCTTCACGCTATTCCACTACGTTCAGGAAGACAGCAGCCCTCGGTATCCCTATGGAGTATGTGGCCCTTTCGCCACTGCCGAAGAGGCGCAGCGAGCTATGACTCGGGTGATCGCTGCTTTCCCAACCTCCCATTTCCACACCGAGCAAGGTGGCTGGATGGGCGACTGTGGCAAAGCGCTTTCTCTGGATAACGCCAAAGCGCGTCATCGCCTCGCACAACTGAGGGCTTAAACCATGACTACGAAAAACGGCGCCAATGCGCCGGTGGCCAAACTCGGCCCTAAGAAAGTGCTTACTCCAAACCAGATCTTCAGCCGCAGCCTGAAACAGATTGGCGCTGCGAAGACGCTCGATGACCTGGTTCTTGCCGCCTACGTCGGCGCCGGCTGCGCGGATGCACTGCTGTTGAGTGGCCTGATCGATGCCGAGGCGTACCACGAGCAGAACAAGGAAATCGTTCACGTCACGACGACCCTGCGCGAGCAGCTGGAGGCTGAAGATGGCCAATCCAATTGATCAGCTATTGCCTCGACTCGACAAGGTGCGGCCTGCAGGTACCAACAAGTGGAAAGCTTGCTGCCCGGCCCATGATGACAAAGACCCGAGCCTGAGTATCCGCGAGGCTGAGGACGGCAAGGTGCTGTTGCACTGCTGGGCCGGCTGCAGCTCCACAGATATCACCGCCGCCATTGGCCTTGCGCTGCGTGACCTGTTCCCTGGTGAAAAGACCACTCGCCGAGGGCCAAGCAAGGCAGCGGTTGAGCATGAGCACACCGTTTACCAGATCGGTCTGTCGATGCAGCAGAGCGGCAGCCGGCTCAGCGCTGACGATCAGGCCCGCTTCGAGCTGGCCAAGCAGCGCTTGGGGGTGACTGCATGAGTGGAGGTGATCGATTTGCCAAAGAGTGGGAGGGGGTTGCAACCCTCCCGGTACCGGAACCCATGAAACGGCTCTGGCGGGCTGAGCTGACACCAGCATCGACCATCAGGCCGGTTGCCATTCGCTGGCTCTGGCCTGGCTGGGTCGCACGAGGAAAGCTGACCGTCCTGGCCGGTGCTGGTGGTAGCGGCAAAACGACCTTGGCGATTGGCTTGATCGGCACGGTGACCAACTGCGGCCGTTGGCCTGACGGTGAGAACTGCTCAGAGCCAGGAAATGCCCTGATCTGGTCGTCCGAGGATGATCCGGCTGACACCCTGGTGCCGCGGCTGATGGCAGCGGGTGCCGACCTTGCCCGCGTCCATATCATCGAGGGGCGTGTGAACTCTGCCGGTGAGCGTGAGCCCTTCGACCCGGCCGCAGACTTCGACCTGTTGCGTGATGCCGTGGAGCAGATCGGCGGCGCCTCTCTGCTGCTGCTTGACCCGGTTGTGAACGTGGTCAAGGGCGACATGCACCGCGCCAATGAGGTTCGCCGCTCCCTACAGTCGGTGGTCGATTTCGCCGAGGCGCATCAATGCGCCGTGCTGGGTATCAGCCACTTCAGCAAGGGCAGCGGCTTCAGCAAGGGCAGCGGCGCTTCTTCACCAGCAGATCGGGTGATCGGTAGCCAGGCGTTTGGCGCCCTGGCTCGTGCGGTGCTGGTCGCTGCCAAGCAGGAGGACTCTGATGTTCGCGTCCTGGCCCGGGCGAAATCCAACATCGCCGACGATCAGGGCGGCGTGGGGTATGTGATCGAGCCTTGTACCGTCGGTGATGGTATCGAGACGACTAGAGTGCTGTGGGGCGACAGGATCGAAGGTAGCGCGCGAGAGATCCTGGCCGAGGTGGAGCGTATCGAAGGGGACGATCAGTCTGATGACGATGATCCTGCCGAGGCACTGCGCCGCATCCTCAGTACAGGACCTTTGTCCGGAAAGGACGCTAAACGGTTGATGACTGACAACGGCTATACGCAAAAACAGATTCGTACTGCACGCGAAAAGCTTGGAGTCGTCACCACGCGCGAGGGCTTCGGCAAGGACATTAAGTCCTACTGGTCGCTGTCTGCATTCGTGCCCTCGGGTTCCCATTCGTGCCCACCCTTGGAAGAGGGCACGAATGATGGAAAAGGGCACGAATGGGGAATTGGCCATCTATCGAGCTTCAACGAATCTGACTCGGAGGCAGTGTGATGGCTGCCATCGATTACCTCACCGAACACGGGTTTTCCGCCCGCGTATCCGGCAAGCGCCTGATCGTTTCCCCGGCCAGCAAGCTGACTGAAGACGACCGCCAATACATCAAGTTGCACCGCCTGGAGCTGCTCGCAGAGCTGGCCGCCAATGACGGCCAGATGCGCTCGAGTAACTGGCGCGTGCTTCTGGAGGGGAAGGTCATCTGCGTGATGATCGGTGAACCCATGAGCCGCCAAGAAGCCTTGGAGGCCGCCCAATGGCGCTGGCCTGATTCCGACGTACGGTAGTGACAAATACTGTATGGATATACATATTAGGCCTAATTAAGGCTAATTTGGCCAAATATGGCAGAAACACCATCTTCACGAGTGGAGATATCGACGATGAACAAACCGCAACGCGGGCGCCAATGCCGGCCAACCCGTCGCGAACTGGAAGCAGCCTGGGTACGCCTACGTGCCGCTGCTGATCAAGGCGATATCCAGGCCACGGCCTTGCTGGTGGCGCTCGCCGAAAACAAACCGCTTTTATCAGCCCTGGAGGCTCGCTAATGACCGAATCGACTAACTTCGACCCTAACGCTGTGGAAGTCCTGCAGGGCAACCACCGAATCCTGCTGGCTAGCTGGCGTTTTCCGCGTGACGGCAATTTCGCCCCGCTGTGGAATGCGGCGAACAGCTCGCGCAGCACTCTGTCGCTGCTGCTCAAGAAGCTGGACGCGATCAAGGCAGATGCCCGCCTTTCTGAGATCGCTCAAAGCGAGGACAGCAAGGCCGCCGTAGTGGCCGCCCTGGAAGACTTGGGGCAGAGCCAACGGGCTTTGCTGGGCGCTGTAAACAGGTTCAATACCGAGTTCATGAAACTGGCGGCAGTAACGCCCTACGGCGGTTCGACGGCTGCTGCTGATGCGGTGATCGACTGCGAAATCGCCCGCCATTTCCGCACCCTTACCGGCGATGATCGCGGCAAGTTCATTAGCCGCATGATTTCCGGGGAGTATGAGCGCGAGATAGACGCCGCGCTGCGTCTCCCGGCCTCCCTGTTCGGCCTGAACGAAGAGACCCGTATCGCGGTAGGCAACTCTGCGTTGCAGCGTAAAAACCCCGGTGCTGTGGCCGAGTTTCGCGAGCTGAGCGAAGGGGTCAACCTGGCTCAATTCATCATGCGTCGCGTGTATGACCGCATAGTCGGCGCGTCTGCCCTGACCATTCAGGAGCGCATGCAAGCCCTTGGCAAAGATGCCTGGCAGTCCTACGTCAAGGAAGGCTCGGACAAGGTCATGAACGCAATGGCTGAACGCTACGGCGTGGCATAAGGGGGCGTCATGAGCTTTGAGATTGAGCGCAACGAAAATGGAACATCCGTAAGCCTGCCAGGCGGCTCACGCTTCGACCTGCCGGTTATCTCCGACGATGACCTGAATACCTACCCGATCCAGATCTTCAGCAACTCTCTGCCGTTACTGGCGAACGCTATGTCGGGCCTCAAGAGCATTGCCGATGACCGCACCCTGTCGCCGCTCGGCATCGAGCAGAAGTCTGACCCGGTCAAGGCTGAGATGGTCAGCCGAGTGGCTGCGGCAGCCGGCCAGGTGCGGATTTTCGAAGGAAACATAGCGAACATGGAGGCGCGGCTTTACGCCTTCCCTACCATCGATCCTGGCAATGCCGTTGCTGCCATTGAAGACCGCGAGATTCGCGACTGGTGGCGCTCAATGGAGGTTCCGGAGCAGCGCAAGATGCTGGATGAGGTAAGGGCCGATCCGGTGAAGCATGAGCGCCTGATGATCGCCCTAATGCGTGTGCCCGCGCCGCTCGCCCTGCTGGACTGGCAAACCAAGTTCGTAGCCGAGACGTGGAAAGAGGCAAAGCGCGCTGCAGATCCTGTCACCGCCCATACCATCGACAACGACCGGCGCTTGGTCGAAACGTCGCGTCGTGGCCTGGCGCATGTTGCCGGTATCGCCGGGCGTGTGTCTGGCTGGAAGGCCGAAACGATACTGCAGACCCTGATCAAGTCGCCATTTGAGCCCGTCGCCCATGGCTTCGACATTTTCGGCTTCGACTCCAAGCAGGTAGCGCTGATGCGCGACCGCATGGCGAAAGAGCAAAGACGCTAGGTGCCAAGCCATGAGCTTCGAAGATGAAATGAAAGCGGCCACACGCCGCATTATCGAGGGGCACGACAAGATCGTGCGCACTGCGACGATTGACCTGTTCAGCGGCACCATTCGCGACACTCCGGTGGATACCGGGCGCGCCAGGGGCAACTGGGTCACCCAGGTGGACACACCAGCTCAGGGCGTGATCGAGCGAGAAGATCCAGATGGTTCCTTGGCTATTGCAGAGGTCATCTCCGAAACGCCCGAGCTGGCAGGGCGTGAGGTCTTCTTGTCCAACTCACTGCCCTATATCGAGGGCCTTGAGAACGGGCGGTCGATGCAATCTCCAGCCGGCATGGTGCGCCGTAACCTCGCCAGAGTCCGCCGCATAGTCGATCAGGCTGTTGCGAAATTCCGAGTCTGAAACAACCAATTTCGAGCGAAGCGATTCGCATCAGGAGTACGAGACATGAGCAGCAATGGTCAGATCATTGGTGGTGTTGTTGGGGCTGTAGTTGGCTTCCTCGTCACTTGGACGCCCCAAGGGGCATATGCAAGCGCAGAGCTGGCCGGTGGAGTCAGCAACCTTCTCAGTGCCAGCAGTGATGAAACCTTGGACGAAGGTGACGACATGGAGGGGGCGCAATGAGCATCCTTAACGCATTCGTAACGCCTGACCTCGCCTTGATCGGGGTCGACACCGAGGCGATGCTTCCTAACGGCGACCTTCAGCAGGTATGCAAGATCGTCGTCAATCCGGTGCTAAGCGCAGTCGTTGGTTTCCGTGGATTGGATCTGATGCACATGGCTGCGGCGCCTGTCTTCTCGGGTTGGAAGGGCACATTCGATGCTTTGGCCGAATACGTCCCCGAGCTGATGCGCCTGTGCGAGGAACATTGCATTAACGCTCATGGCCAGCCCAAAGAGCAGCTAATCACGGACATCGTGCTTGCGGGCTTTTCTGAGTCCTCCGGCGCGATGACGCTGCATGCCTATCAGCGGACGCAGCACACGCAGCCGATTGAGCATCACCGCTCTATTCCTCAGTTCTATGCGCCTTACTGGGGAGATGATCACCTCAAGTCTCTTGGCATCTGTGCTGATCGGAAAGGGATGGAAGTCTTGGCTAAGGAGCAGTGCCGGAAGGCGCGAGAGGAGAGGCCAACTGACTTTGCGTGTGGCGGCCGCTTCTTCATCGCTGAGGCCAGATGCAACAGCACCCGCATAGAACAGGCTTTCGAGTTCCCGCCACGACCTGAAAAGGTGGGCTGATGAGCGAGAAGAAAGACCTTCGCGGGTACACGGGAACCCGTAAGAAACCGCCACGTGATGCTGCCGAGAAGCTTCTAGAACTGGCTGCGGCCGGGTACAACAAGAAGGGACTGGCCTATCGGCTGGGCACCACGGTTGAAACCCTGAACAAATGGCTAGAACTCTATCCTGAGCTGAAGCAGGCCATAGATGAGGGGAGGGAGCGTGAGCACAACGCGCTGTTCACCGCTCTGTTCGACAGTGCCACCAAGGGCGGAAATGTCGCTGCGGCGATATTCCTGCTGAAGGCCCGTCACGGCTATCGCGAGGGTGACCAGGCGGAAATCGCCAACCGTGTCAGCGTGGTGTTCGAGATGCCCGGCGCCATGAAACTGGAGGACTTCACGAAAGACGTAACACCTCGCGGTGGGGAGCTTGGGCATGATTGAGTTCAATGGCTTCCAAGAGCGCTTGATGCTGCTTCCTGAAGAGCTGGACGTTTTCTGCGGCGGCGGCCGGGGAGGTGGCAAGTCCTATGGGCTTGCGCTGCTGTGTTTACGCCACGTTGAGCAGTACGATGAAAAGGCGCGGATCTTGTATCTGCGACGCACCTACAAGGGCCTGGCCGACTTCGAGCTGGTCTGTCGTGAGCTGTTCGGGACGGTCTACAGCACTGCCGCTCGCTACAACGCAGCAGAGCACGTCTGGCGCTTCCCGAATGGCGGCTATCTGGAGCTTGGCCAGCTCGAAAGCCACGCCGACTACACCAAGTACCAGGGCCGATCGTTCACGCTGCTTTTGGTGGACGAGGCCGGCCAGTACCCGACGCCTGACTTGCTGGATCTGATGCGCTCGAACCTGCGCGGCCCGAA
>NZ_JBJKFJ010000005.1:0-356576 GCF_050473265.1 Pseudomonas pichavaramensis
TATCCACCGTTTGCGGTGGTCGTCCGGGCTACTTGTTAGCACCCCGCAGCTGAGTTACCGTTTTTGGAAAATTGTTCCTTGAGGCCAATCTTCAACCACAAATTCCCACCTGACTGTATTGAAAGCGCTTTCATCTTTTTTGCCTTGCGCTTCAATATGGATGGTTTCTCGTAATAACCAAATCTTCGCTTGTGCCAGCGTCGGTCTGTCTCGTGCTTTACTTTTTTCTTGAGCTTGCGTAGTGCAACCTCAATTGGCTCACCATCTTCTACGTTGATTGATACTGTCATCTTTGTGTTTTAAGGACTGATACTTTTCCATCTTTGGTTTCTAACACCTTGGCTCGGAGGCCGATTTGGAGGAGGTGGACAGACTTATTTTCAGGCTGGTGGCGCTGTGTCGTAAAATCTGTCCCCATTTTTCCTACGCTTGGCCCCCGCTACGCGAACTACAGAATGGCCAGGGCGGTAGCGCCCACAACAGGCCGGATATACGAATGCAACCGCGCTGTCGATAGGTTCGAAAAGCTATTGCTCACTGCTTGTGGGGTGAGTCCATATACATTGTTAGGCGGGCTCAAAGGGGCCAGTGCTTTTTAATTAACCAGTCGAGGTCATCTCTGTCGATAAAAAAGACGCTACCAGATAGCCTTGGGTCAATTTTGCTGTTGATTTTCTTTACTGCGTTCTCACTAATTTTTCCGCTAGAGATGATGAGCATGTCAGATATATGGTAGGTCTTCGATTGTCCTGCCCCTTGTACTGGCATTGAGAAAGCATCATCAATTTGAGAGATTATTGTGTCAATTAATGAATTTGCGCCGCCTTTAATGTCGCCTACTTTAACTTGTGCCGCTAGTCGGCGGATGTTTCCGAGCTTGTCTGGCTCGCTAAAAAGAATGTCTCGACCATATTCTGATGGGCCGTGGTTGTACCGGACATGCATGAAGCCCATTTTTTGAATTAGTGGAATTACAAGCTCTTTTGTGAAGAGATCTTCGTTAGTGTTGTAATCATTTTTCCACTTGAAGCCAAGGAGGCGGCTCTCAGCGGTATCAATTAACTCCTGAGCCAGAATTAGTGTTTCTGTAATTAATTCGTAAGTGTCTTCCTGGGTGTCGTGAAAATTTGAAAATATATATATCTCACTGTCTGAGTACTCGATACCTATACGCCCATCTAGCTTCTTTTCGGAGAGGATTTCTGAAATTTCTCGATAGATGGCTTTATTAGATAATTTTTCTCCCCAGGCTCCGGGCTCATGGCCAAAAAATATGGTGAATGCAAAGCTTTCAGCCTCTTGATCTCTGTGGATCATAAACATTCTCGCGTTTTGTACGAGTATGCCTGTATCAATATTTACTCTTGCGATTAATAAGTTTGGAAAATCCGAGGTGTTAACTTCTTTTAGATCTGATAGGTTGCACTCAATTTCCGTTTCAATTATCTCGCTGTAATATTTCAGAGTGACTTTTTTGTTGTTTATATATGCTTCAGGAGGGTTTTCTGTTATTCGGAACATAGTAAGCCTAACAGTGATTAGATAGTCTTCCGTACTAATTCAATAGCATGGAGGGCGGTATAACTCCGAAAATTGAAAGCTGAAGAATTAGAAAAGTTTAAATCTTTCAATAGTTTAGAAGGCGGAGCATGCGCCAGCACGTATTCGCTTGACTTCCACACGTCGCGCTTTCATTACTACTGGATAGGTATACACAAAGGCACTGGAAAGGTGCAAGGCGCGCGAGCGACTGTGTCGAAGTTAACGGTCGACACAGAGTTGCTGCGCGTAGGTTGGATGACACTTTTCTCATCCACCGTTGGCAGCGGATGTTCAGGCTACCGACTATCGAAAGCATCGCCGCTGAAGCGCCTCCCACGGTGCGGTGGATGTTCCTGTGCCTGTGGGAGGGGCTTTTGGCTCTGGCATTCTGCTTCGCTCTATCTCCTGCATCCATGCAGTCTCGGCCGTGACTGGTGGCGGGCAAAGCTCCCCGGATTGCATGCGGGCTGCGAAAAATTTTCCGCCTCGCTGTAACGCCCGCACCCCCGCCTCGTCCATTGCTGCGAGGGTGCCAATCCGGCCCCGCATTCGAAACCGATGGAGAGATGCCATGAAACAACTCAATACCCTGACCGCTACCCTGGGCGCCGCGCTGCTGACTTCCGTTGCATTCACCGCTCATGCCGCGAGCAACCCGTTCGCCGCTCAGGAGCTGTCCAGCGGCTATAGCCTGGCAGCTGCCGAGAAGGCGCAGGAAGGTTCCTGTGGCGAAGGCAAATGCGGTGGCGAGATGAAAGCCGACAAGGAAGGCTCCTGCGGTGGCGATAAGAAAGGCGACGCCGAGGGCAAATGCGGCGAAGGCAAGTGCGGCGGCGAAAAGAGCGAGTAAGGGCAGGGGGATAGATCATGCAACTCGCACACCTCACTGGCGCCGGTCTCGGCCTGCGTCGCGGGCTGCTCGCCGAGCTGACCGGCGATGGTGCAAACGGCGCCGACTTTCTCGAAGTGGCGCCGGAGAACTGGATCGGTGTCGGCGGTCGACTGGGCAAGCAGTTGCGTGCCCTGAGCGAGCGCCGGCCGCTGCTGTGCCATGGTCTGTCCCTCAACCTCGGCGGCTTCGCGCCGCTGAACCCGGAGCTGCTGCACGCCATCAAGGGTTTTCTCGACGCGCATGGCGTGCTGGCCTACAGCGAGCATCTGTCGGCCTGTGCCGACGATGGCCAGCTGTATGACCTGATGCCGCTGCCGTTTTCCGAAGAGTCGGTGGCGCGCATCGCCGAGCGCGTGCGCATCGTCCAGGACGTGCTGGAGCGGCCGCTGATCATCGAGAACGTCTCGGCCTACGCGCGTCTGCCTGGCGAGCTGGACGAGGCGGATTTCGTTTGCGCCGTGCTGGAGCGTGCCGATTGCCAACTGCTGCTGGACGTCAACAACGTCTACGTCAACAGCCTGAATTTCGGCTTCGATGCCGATACCTACATTGCCGCGATGCCCAGCGAGCGCATCGCCTATTTGCACGTCGCCGGTCATTACGACCAGGCGGCGGATTTGAAGATCGACACCCACGGCGCGCCGGTCATCGATCCGGTGTGGGCGCTGTTGAGCAACACCTATGCACAACATGGCGTACGCCCGACGCTGCTGGAACGTGATTTCAACTTCCCGCCACTGGCCGAGCTTTACGTCGAGCTGGCGCATATCCGCAGCCTGCAACAGGCCGCGCAACCGCTGAGCAGGTACGGCACATGAGCGGTGTTCAGCAGCAGCGCGACTTCGCCTCGCGTATTCGCCAGCCCGCGGCGCAGCCATTGCTACCGGGCATCAGCGCCGAGCGCATGGCGATTTATGAAGAGCTGTTCTTCAACAATGTCGCCAGCCTGGTCGGTGGCGCCTTTCCGGTGCTGCGCGGCATTCTTGGGGGCGAGCGCTGGCAACGGCTGCTGAAGGTGTTCTTCGCCGAGCACCAAGCAGGCACGCCGTACTTTCTCGAGATCAGCCAGGAGTTCATCGCCTGGCTGCAGCAGGGTTATCGGTCCGAGCCTGGCGATCCTGCGTTCATGCTCGAGCTGGCGCATTACGAGTGGGTCGAGCTGGCGCTGGATGTCAGCGATGCGCAGTTGCCGGCGCGCGGCTGGTCACCACTGGCCTGGCCGTTGGCGTATTGCTGGCCGGTGCAGAGGATAGGTGTCGATCACTGCCCTGAGCAGCCGCCTGCCGAGCCGACCTGTCTTCTGGTTTGGCGCGATCGCCAGGATCAGGTGCGCTTCATGCAACTGACGCCCTTCGCTTATCAGCTGGCGCTGCGCCTGCAGGCCGGCGAGCCACCCGTGCAGGCGCAGCTGGAGTTGGCCACGGCCCATGGCCTGGCCGCCGATCGCGCCTATTTCGACAATGCCCGCGCGCTGCTGGCTGACTGGCAGGCGCGCGATATCTGGTTTCCCCATTCCGAGGACTGACCGTCATGATCGCTTTGCTCAATCGCTTCCAGGATGCGCTGGAGGCTACCCGGCGCCTGGATTTTCTCGGCCCATTGCTGCTACGCCTGTATCTGGTGCCGGTGTTCTGGATGGCCGGCACGCAGAAACTGTCCGACATCGACGCCACCGCCGCCTGGTTCGGCAACCCGGACTGGGGCCTTGGTCTGCCGTTCCCTGAACTGCTGGCGTGGGCCGCTGCACTGACCGAGGCTGGCGGCGCGATTCTGCTGCTGTTCGGCTTTGCCGTGCGTTGGATCAGCATCCCGCTGATCGTCACCATGCTGGTGGCGATTTTCGCCGTGCACTGGCCTTACGGCTGGCAGGCGATTGCCGACCCCTCGGCGCCGTTCGCCAACGAGCGCGTGCAGGCAGCGGCGGAGAAACTCGAGCGGGCGCGCAGCATCCTGCGTGAGCATGGCAACTACGACTGGCTGACCGGTAGTGGCAAGTTCGTGGTGCTGAACAACGGCATCGAGTTCGCTGCCACTTACCTGGTGATGCTGGTGGCGTTGTTCTTCAGTGGGGCAGGGCGCTGGTTGAGCCTGGATTACTGGCTGGCGCGACGCTTCAGGGCGCCACGCTAGCCCAGTGGATTGTCCCGACGCCGGCGCTCGCGGAATTCGCCCGGCGTCTGCCCGGTCCAGCTCTTGAAACTGCGGTGGAACGAGCGTGACTCGGTGAAGCCCAGGTAGCAGGCGATGTCCTGAATCGCCAGGTCGCTGCGCAGCAGGTAGTGCTCGGCCAGCTCCTGACGCAGCTCGTCGAGGATCTGCTGGTAGCTGGTGCCGGCCTGTTGCAGATGGCGCTGCAGGGTGCGCACAGTCATGTCGAACCGTTCGGCTACCCGTTCCTTGCGCGGCAGGCCGTCTTTGAGCAGCAGGCGCAGGGCATTCTTCACCCGATGCGGCAGCGGCTCGTCGTCGTCCAGCCCGGCTATCAGGGTCAGGGCGTGTTCTTCCAGCGTGCGCAGCAGGTTGGCGTCGGCCTGGCGCAGCGGTACGCCAAGGTAGTCCAGCGGCACCAGCAGGGCGTTGCAGCTTTGCTCGAACAATACCGGGCAGCCGAACAGCTGCTGGTATTCCTCCAGCTCGGTGCCGGCCGGTTGCACGTGCTCGAACCAGACTTCGCGCGGCGAATGCTCGGAGTCGGCGATCCAGCGCGCGTACAGCAGCCAGGAGGCGAGCACGTTCTCCACCATGTGCCGGCGCACCTGCGGCGCCTGATGACGGCAGCTCCAGATCAGCCGCACGTGATCCTCGGCGGCTTCGAGACGGCTGGTGCCCATGTCGCCCACCAGTTTCTCGTACGGCACGATGCGGCCCATGGCTTCACCCAGGGTGGCGCAGTTCATGGCGATGTAGCCGAGCACGCTCCACGAACCGGGCTGCACGAAACGCGCGGCGTGCAGGCCGAACAGCGGGTCGCCGGACACCTCCAGCAGATGCGCCAGCAGGCGTTCGTGCACCTCGCTGGGAATCCGCTTGCCGTTGTCGGCCAGATCCTGCGCCTGGACACCGGCGGCCGCCAGCGCACGGTCGATATCCAGACCGAGTTGTTCGGCCTGGCGCAGGTACTTGAGCAGAGCGGGAACCGAGGTGTAGCCGAGGTTTTCCATGGATTCTTCTTGTTCTGGGTGAAATGGTGCTCAGCCTGTCTCGATTGGCGACAGCGACTGTCACGATCCGTCAGTGACGGAATTTGGCGGCTGGCTAGTATAGGCAGCCATGAGCGCTGATCGGAATGGGGAACGCAATGCGACGCTGGAACGGATGGGGTGACGAGGCGACCGAAGTGGAATTGCCGGCGCATGGCGAGGCCTTTCTCGCCGAACGGGTCGGGCCGGGGCAGCGCCTGGCCGATGCCAGCCTGCAGGAGGTACTGGCGCGGGTGCCGGCTTCGCGCTTGCCCCCCAATCCGCTGGTCAGCCAGGATGCCGAGATGCGTGTACGCCACGCCCGCGGCCAGAGCCTGCCGGACTGGCTGGCCATGCGCTCCGGTGACTTCGGCCTGTTTCCCGACGGTGTCGCCTGCCCGGAAAGCGCCGAGCAGATCCGCGAGTTGCTGGCCTGGGTGCAGCACCACGACGTCACCCTGATTCCCTATGGTGGCGGCACTTCGGTGGCCGGCCACATCAACCCGCAGGCCGGGCAGCGCCCGGTGCTGACCCTGTCGCTGGAACGCATGACGCGCCTGCTGGATATCGACGAGGACAGCCTGATCGCCACCTTCGGCCCTGGCGCCAACGGTCCGCAGGTGGAAAGCCAGTTGCGCGCGCGCGGCTATACGCTGGGCCACTTCCCGCAATCCTGGGAGCTGTCGACCCTCGGCGGCTGGGTCGCCAGTCGTTCCAGTGGCCAGCAGTCGCTACGCTACGGACGCATCGAGCAACTGTTCGCCGGCGGCAAGCTGGAAACCTTCGCCGGTACGCTGGAGATTCCGACCTTCCCGGCATCGGCCGCCGGCCCCGATCTGCGCGAGCTGGTGCTGGGTTCGGAAGGGCGCTTCGGGGTGATCTCCGAGGTGCGCGTGCGCATCAGCCGCCTGGCCGAGCAGGAGCGCTTCTTTGCCGTGTTCCTGCCCGACTGGCAGCAGGCGCTGAGCGCCGTCCGCACCTTGGCCCAGGCGCGTGTGCCGCTGTCCATGCTGCGCCTGTCCAACGCCATCGAAACCCGCACCCAGTTGGCCCTGGCCGGCCACCCGCAGCAGATCGCCCTGCTGGAGAAATACCTGGCCCTGCGCGGCGCCCGCGACGGCAAATGCATGCTGACCTTCGGTGTCACCGGTAGCCGCGTGCAGAACGCCGCCTCCTTGAAACAGGCACGGCGCCTGCTGAAAGGCTTCGGCGGTGTGTTCACCGGCACCCTGCTGGGCAAGAAGTGGGAGCAGAACCGCTTCCGCTTCCCCTATCTGCGTCATGGCCTGTGGGAGCGCGGCTACCTGGTGGACACCCTGGAAACCGCCACCGACTGGTCGAACGTCGACAATCTGCTGAACAAGGTCGAGGCCAGCCTGCGTGACGAGCTGGCCGGCGACGGCGAGCGGGTGCACGTGTTCACCCACCTGTCGCACGTCTACGGCGAAGGGTCGAGCATCTACACCACCTATGTGTTTCGCCCCGGCGCCGACTACGCCGCCGCCATGGCGCGCTGGCAGCGGCTCAAGGCGGCAGCCAGCCGTACCATCGCCGAGAATCGCGGCACCATCAGCCATCAGCACGGCGTCGGTCGCGACCATGCGCCGTATCTGGCGGCGGAGAAGGGCGAGCTGGGCATGGCCACGCTGCGCAGTCTGGCCACGCATTTCGATCCCGACCAACGCCTGGCGCCCGGCGTGTTGTTGCAGGACTGAGGATGGAAGCCTGGAGCGCCGCCTGGCGCGAGCGTGCACTGCCTGAGCTGGCCGCGCGCGACTGGGATCTGCTGGTGATCGGCGGCGGCATCTGCGGCGCCGGCATCCTCCGTGAGGCGGCGCGGCGCGGCTGGCGCTGCCTGTTGCTGGAGCAGCGCGACTTTGCCTGGGGCACCTCCAGTCGCTCGTCGAAGATGGTCCACGGCGGCCTGCGCTACGTCGCCAAGGGCCAGCTGGGTTTGACCCGCGACTCGGTGCGCGAGCGCCAGCGCCTGCTCGGCGAGGCGCCGGGGCTGGTGGAGCCGCTGAGCTTCGTCATGCCGCATTATCGTGGCGGGTTTCCCGGGCCGAAGGTATTCGGCGGTCTGCTCAGCCTGTACGACGCCCTGGCCGGCAAACGCAACCATCTGTTTTACCCGCTGCAGCAGCTGCGCTACCTGGCGCCGGGCCTGCGCGAGGAAGGTTTGCTCGGTGGTACGCGCTTCTTCGATGCGGTGACCGACGATGCCCGCCTGGTGCTGCGCGTGCTGGGTGAGGCGCGCGCCGAGGGTGGCGAGGCGCTCAATGGCATGCGCGTGATCGAGCTGCTGCGCGAGGCGGACAAGGTAACCGGCGTGCTTGTCGAAGATACGCAGACGGGCGCGCGCTATCGGTTGCGCAGTCGCGCCGTGGCGCAAGCTACTGGCGCCTGGGCCGATCGCCTGCGTCAGCCCGGCAATGGCCGCATTCGTCCGCTGCGTGGCAGTCATCTGCTACTGCCGGGCTGGCGCCTGCCGGTGGCGCATGCCTTCAGCTTCATGCATGGCACTGATGGCCGGCCGGTGTTCGTTTTTCCCTGGGAAGGCGCGACGGTGATCGGCACCACCGACCTGGATCACGACGGCGATCTGGACGCCGAGGCGGCGATCAGCAGCGAGGAGGCCGATTACCTGCTGGCCGCCTGTGGCCAGCAGTTTCCCACTGCCCAGGTGACGCGTGGCGACGTGCTGTCGACCTGGGCCGGCGTGCGCCCGGTGGTGAGCGACGGCAGCACCGGACTCAAGCCCTCGGACGAGAAGCGCGAACATGCGCTATGGATCGAACCAGGCAGCGTGACTCTGGCCGGCGGCAAGCTGACCACCTTTCGCCTGCTGGCGCTGGAGGTACTGCGCGCCTGCGCGGGCTTCGTCGGCAAAGCGGTGGACGATCAGGGCGGCGCGGTCTTCGCTTCGAGTACACCGACGCCGATGCCGGCATTGACTCCGGCGCAGCAACGCCGGCTGGCCGGTCGCCATGGCCGCCAGCTGGGCGAGGTACTGCGCCTGATCGACGAGGTGGGCGGCGATTGCGTCGCGGGTACGAACGCCCTGTGGGCCGAGCTGGCCTGGGCCGCCGAGGGCGAGCTGGTACTGCACCTGGACGACCTGCTGCTGCGCCGCACGCGCCTGGGCCTGCTCTTGGCCGAAGGCGGCCGCGCCGAACTGCCGCGCATCCGCGCGCTGTGCCAGCCGCGCCTGGGTTGGAACGATGCGCGCTGGCAGCAGGAGGAGGCGGATTACCTGGCGTTGTGGCGGCGTTGCTATAGCCTGCCGGATGACAGCGAATGATGTGCGTAGGGTGCACCGTGGGCAACGGCAATCCGCTGCTACCCGAGCCGGTCGCTTGTAGCCCGGATGCAATCCGGGGATGAACGACGATGCAGCTCCCGGATTTCATCCGGGCTACGTAGCTAGATTGCGGCAACTCCGATCAGCTCCCTCTCCCGCTTGCGGGAGAGGGAACGCGTTTATTCGCAGGCCACCTGGCTCAGACGAAACACCCTCTCCCCCCGCCCCTCTCCCATGAATGGGAGAGGGGAGACATAACAAAAGGGCCACACCTTGAGCGAACCAAGCTACCTGCTGAGCATCGACAACGGCACCCAGAGCGTGCGCGCGCTGTTGTTCGATACCCAGGGCAATCTGCTCGCCAAGGGCAAGGTGGAGCTTGATCCCTATTTCTCCACTCAGCCGGGCTGGGCCGAGCAGGACCCGGAATATTACTGGGCCAGTCTCGGCGAAGCCTGCCGCCTGCTGTGGCAGCAAGTGGATATCGACCGCCGTCTGATCAAGGGCGTGGCCGTGACCACTCAGCGTGGCAGCGTTATTCATGTCGACGAACGAGGGACGCCTCTGCGTCCGGCGATTCTCTGGCTCGATCAGCGTCGTGCCGAGGTGCACGGACGTATCAAGGGTCTTTGGGGATGGCTGTTCAAGTTGGTCCGCGCCGAGGAGGCGGTCGATCACTTCCGTGGTCAGGCCGAGGTCAACTGGGTCGCCCAGCACCAGCCGGACATCGCGAAACGTGCACACAAGGTGCTGCTGCTTTCGGGGTTTCTCACTCATCGTCTGTGCGGCCGTTTCGTCGACTCCACCAGCAGTTGCGTGGCCTACCTGCCGTTCGACTACAAGCGTTTGCGCTGGGCAGCGCCCGGCGACTGGAAGTGGCAGGCGCTGGCGGTGCGGCGTGAACAGTTACCCGAGCTGTTCAAGCCGGGCGAGCACCTTGGTCATGTCTCGGCCCAGGCGAGCCGTCATACCGGTATCCCGGAAGGCCTGCCGCTGATCGCCGCCGGTGCCGACAAGGCGTGCGAAGTGCTCGGCTCCGGTGCGCTGGAGGCCAGCACGGCCTGCCTGTCCTACGGAACCACCGCGACCATCAACACCACGCGCAGCCGCTATCTGGAAACCATTCGGCTGATCCCACCCTATCCGGCGGCGTTGCCGGATCACTTCAACACCGAGGTGATGATCTACCGCGGTTTCTGGATGGTCAGCTGGTTCAAGCGCGAGTTCGGCCTGCGTGAGATGCAGCGGGCCGAGGCGCTGGGCGTGCCGCCCGAGGCGCTGTTCGATGAGTTGGTCAACGCCGTGCCACCCGGCTCGATGGGGCTGATGCTGCAGCCCTACTGGACGCCGGGCATCCGCGAGCCCGGCCTGGAAGCCAAGGGCTCGATCATCGGATTCGGGGATGTACATACCCGCGCGCACCTGTATCGCGCGATTCTCGAGGGGTTGGCCTACGCCCTGCGCCAGGGCAAGGAGCGCATCGAGAAGCGCTCCGGAACGTCCATCGAGCGCCTGCGCGTCTCCGGTGGTGGTTCGCAGAGTGACGCGGCGATGCAGCTGACCGCCGATATCTTCGGTTTGCCAGCCGAGCGCCCACATCTCTATGAGACCAGCGGTCTGGGCGCGGCGATCAACTGTGCAGTAGGCCTGGGGCTGCACGCCGATTACCAGACGGCAATCGCCGCCATGACCCGCGTCGGCCAGGTATTCCAGCCCAACCCGTCTGCGCAGCGCACCTATGAGCAGCTTTACAGGCAGGTCTACCAGCGTATGTATCGCCAGCTGAAACCGCTGTACCAGCGTATTCGCAAGATCACTGGTTATCCGGAGTAGGCTGAAGGTGATGAACATTGTGGGAGGGGCCGGGCGGCGCTCCGCTTTAGTCACGACCGAGCAATACCCAGGTCGCGGCTAAAGCCCCTCCTACAGAAAACAAGTCGCCCTCCAGAGTGGAGGGCGATTGGTTAGGCATCAGGCGACATCTACCAGCACGATCTCGCTGTCTTCCTGTGCCTTGATGCGGATCAGCGCCTCATCGGCGATAGCCACGCCATCACGGGCCTTGACGTCCACGCCGTTGACGCTGAAGGCACCAGTGGCCCCGACGAGGTACGCCTTGCGCCCCGGCTGCAGAGCATATTCGGCGCTCTGCCCAGCCTTGACGGTGGCGGCTACCAGCCGGGCATCGGTGCGGATACGCAGGGCATCGACGTCGTCCTCGTAACCGCTGGCCAGTGTAACGAAGGCCCCCGAACGGTCGCCTTTCGGGAATGGTTTGGCACCCCAGGAAGGCGGCAGGCCAGCCTGATTGGGCTGAATCCAGATCTGGAAGATCTTGGTGGTTTCATCCTCCAGGTTGTACTCGCTGTGGGCGATGCCGGTGCCGGCACTCATTACCTGCACATCACCAGCCTCGGTGCGGCCCTTGTTGCCCAGGTTGTCCTCATGGCTGATCGCCCCCTCGCGAACGTAGGTAATGATCTCCATGTCGCGATGTGGGTGCGGTGGGAAGCCTGAGTGTGGCGCAATCTCATCGTCATTCCAGACACGCAGGTTGCCCCAGCTCATGCGCTGCGGGTCGTAATATTCGGCGAAGGAAAAATGATGGCGGGCGTTGAGCCAGCCATGGTGAGCGCCACCGAGTTGTGCGAACGGACGTACATCGATCATGGTCAATCCTCCTGTCGTGCCGGGGTTGAGTTCTCGGCAGTGTCGATGGCGAGATGATCCGTTTTGACGGGTCGATTTAAAAGCGCAATATTTTCTGTGTTTTTATCTAAAATATCGATTAATTGGGCGAGAGCCAGCCACTAGGCTTTCGCTGAACCTTTCAAGGAGGAGTGTTATGGGCGAGCGCAAGGCGTGGCTGATTCTGCATGGCAAGCAGGCCCTGAACGAAGAGGTCAGGGCTGCGGTGAATGGTCTGCGTGAGCGTGGCTGGGATCTGGCCGTGCGCCTGACTTGGGAAAGCGGCGACGCCGAGCGGCTGGTCGAGGAGGGACTGGCGGCGGGTTATCCGACGCTGA
This sequence comes from Pseudomonas pichavaramensis, assembly GCF_050473265.1. Classification (NCBI taxonomy): domain Bacteria; kingdom Pseudomonadati; phylum Pseudomonadota; class Gammaproteobacteria; order Pseudomonadales; family Pseudomonadaceae; genus Pseudomonas; species Pseudomonas pichavaramensis. Next base: position 11,941 of record NZ_JBJKFJ010000005.1, read on the forward strand.
TCGCCGGTGGGGGCGACGGGACGCTGCGCGATGTGGTCGAGGCCCTGGTGAAGGCGCAGAGCGATGCGAGCCTGGCCTTGCTGCCACTGGGCACCGCCAATGATTTCGCCCACGCTGCTGGCGTGCCTCTGACTCCCGCCGCCGCGCTGGCCTTGCTTGAGGTCGAACCGGTGGCGGTGGACGTCGGGATGGCAGGCGAGCGCGCTTTCCTCAATATGGCGACCGGTGGTTTTGGCTCCAACGTCACGGCCAATACGCCGGAGGAACTTAAGAAAGTGCTCGGTGGCGCCGCCTACCTGTTGACCGGGCTCAGCCGTTTCTCTGAGGTGCGTGCTGCCACAGGGCATTTTCACGGGCCTGATTTCGAATGGCAGGGTGAGTTTCTCGCGCTGGGTATCGGTAACGGGCGGCAGGCCGGAGGCGGGCATATGCTTTGTCCGGCAGCGACTATCAATGACGGATTGCTGGATGTGAGCATCGTGCCTGCCGCGCAGGATGTGGTGAGCACGCTGGGCACCTTGCTTTCCGGTGGGATGCACGGTCTGCAGAGCGTCGCGATCAATGCACGGTTGCCCTGGCTGGAGGTAGAAGCGCAGGAGGGGCTGGATTTGAACCTCGATGGCGAGCCGATGGAAAGCAAGCATCTGCGCTTCAGCGCACAACCTGGTGCTTTGCGTTTGCATCTGCCCAGGCATTCACCGCTGCTTGCTGGTCAGGGGAGGAGCCCTGAGGCATGATGGCCGTGCGCCAGCAACGCTTCAGTCTGCCGGCAGCCCGCCGATAACCGCAATGGCAGGCTAGACTCACTAAACACAATGGGAGCGCATGATGGCCGGCATTCTTGATTCAGTAGATCAACGCACGCAACTGGTCGGCGAGAACCGTCTGGAAATTCTCATGTTCCGCCTGGGCGGTCGGCAGTTGTTCGCCATCAACGTGTTCAAGGTGCAGGAAGTCCTGCAAATGCCCAAGTTGACGCTGATGCCGCAGCGTCACCGCTTCGTCTGTGGCGTCGTCAATCTGCGTGGCCAGACACTGCCGGTGATCGACCTGTCGCAGGCCATCGGCATGCGCCCGCTGGTGCCGGATGAGCGCAGTACCATCATCGTCACCGAGTACAACCGTTCGGTGCAGGCCTTCCTGGTTGGCAGTGTGGACCGCATTCTCAACCTCAACTGGGAGTCGATTCAGCCACCGCCTGGTGGTGCCGGTCGTCAGCACTACCTGACTGCGATCACCAAGGTCGACGAGCAAATCGTCGAGGTGATCGACGTCGAGAAGGTACTGGCCGAAATCGTGCCGATGAGTACCAAGGTCTCGGCGGAGAAGCTGGCCGATCCGCTGCTGGAGAAAGCGCGTGGGCGTGAGGTGCTGCTGGTCGATGATTCCAGTGTTGCCCTCAGCCAGTTGCGCGACACCCTTTCGCAACTGGGCATCCGTATGCATATGGCCAGCGACGGCCTAAAGGCACTCAACCTGCTGAAGAAGTGGGCCGATAGCGGTGAGGTGATGACTGACAAGCTGCTGATGATCTTCACCGATGCCGAGATGCCTGAGATGGACGGCTATCGACTCACCAGCGAGATCCGCAGCGATGTACGCCTGCGTGATTTGTATGTGGTGCTGCACACGTCGTTGTCCGGCAGCTTCAACGAAGCCATGGTGAAAAAGGTCGGTTGCGACAACTTCCTTTCCAAATTCCAGCCGGACAAGCTGGTCGATGTGATTCGCCAGCGTCTTGAGCTGGACGAGTCCCGCTAGGGATCGTTGCCGTTTCGGTTCGCTGTTGGGCGGGGGCAACCCGCCGAGCGCCGCTGCTGGAGTGGTGGGCTGAAGCCATCCTACGCCTAATGCCAGTCAGTTAAGCCTCAATACGTCGAACATGTAGGAGCGGCGCCCCGCCGCGAACCCGTACGACGCGGACTCTAAGCGCTTCGCCCCGGGGCGGGGCTCTTACGCAAAGCGGCTTGGCGAGCCTTATCTGGTCAGCATTAACCCTACGCCCACTTTGCCGATTCACGTCCACCCGCTTGCCCTGGTGCTTGTGAGCATCGCTGTCAGCTCGTATAACGGCGTTTTGCCGACAGGAGCTGAGCCATGTTGAGTCTTTCGGAGCTGTATCGTTATCCGCTCAAGTCAGGGCGCGGCGAGGCGCTGCAGCGCAGTGCTGTCGACGCTCTGGGCCTCAACGGCGATCGCCGTTGGATGGTGGTGGATGCTGATAACGGTCGCTTCATCACTCAACGCCTGTTGCCACAAATGAGTCAGCTGAGTGCTCTCTACGACGTCCGAGGTGGTCTGACGCTGAGCGCTCCGGGTGTCGACGATCTGTCCGTGGCCCTGCCTGACCCCGAGCAGGCGCTGCGTGGCGTGACTGTCTGGCGCGACAGTCTGCGCGTGCCGGATGCCGGCGATGAGGCGGCCGCATGGCTCAGCGCGCTGTTGGGCAAATCCTGTCGCCTGGTGCAGGTGCCGGAAGAGCGCACTCGCCAGGTCGATACCGCCTATGCACAGCCTGGCGACCGTGTGGCGTTCGCCGATGGTTTTCCGCTGCTGCTGATCGGTCAGGCGTCCCTGGACGATCTCTCGCAACGGGTCGGGCAGCCGCTGTCGATGATGCGCTTCCGCCCCAATCTGGTCGTCACCGGTAGTGAGCCTTACGCAGAGGACAGCTGGAAACGCGTGCGCATCGGTGAGGTGGAATTCGAGGTGGCCAAGGGCTGTTCGCGTTGCATCCTCACCACCATCGATCCGCAGACCGGTGAGCGCAACGCCCAGCGAGAGCCACTGGCGACTCTCAAGACCTATCGCGAGCGCGATGGCGACGTGTACTTCGGCCAGAACCTGCTGCCGCGCGGTGTTGGTGAACTGCAGATAGGGATGACGGTCGAGGTGCTGGAGTAATCCGGCAGCGACACTTTGGCGACGTGAAGCCCCGATCGGATGCGCATCTGATTGGGGCTTCAGTTTTTACTGATCGTCGAAAAAGCGCTCGTTCCACGCCACCAGCGGGTGTGGCGCATCGAGTTTCTGACCATAGATGACCGAGTAGGACAGGACGTTCTGTACGTACTGGCGGGTTTCGTCGAAGGGAATGTTTTCCACCCAGACGTCGTAGCTCAGGTGGTTGGCGCCGCGCAGCCATTGCCGCACGCGGCCGGGGCCGGCGTTGTACGCTGCCGAGGCGAGCACGCGGTTGCCGTTGAACTGGCCGTAGACCTGGCTCAGGTAGGCAGCGCCCAGCTGGATGTTGGTATCCGGGTTGAGTGCCTGTTGTGGCGATGCCAGGGGAATACCGAACTTGCGCGCTGTTTCCCGTGCGGTGGCGGGCATCAGCTGCATCAGGCCCATTGCGCCAGCGTGAGAACGGGCATCGGCCATGAAGGCGCTTTCTTGCCGGGTAATGGCGAACACCCAGCTGGAGTGCAGCTCGCGCCGACGCGCCTCGCGTACCAGTTCATCGCGGTGAGCCATGGGAAAGCGAACTTCCAGGTCGTCCCAGTACTGGGCCTGGCTGATGGTACGAATGGCCGGAAAGTACCACTCCATCTCATAGGCCAGGCGCGCCTGAGCCACCAGTTCATCGCGGCTGAACAGGCGACTGACGTGATACCACTCACGTCGGCCATCGACGATCTGCCCCATGGCGTGAAACTCCATGGCACGGCGGATGCCGGCAGTATTGCGGACTTTCTGGATGACCTTGGGGTCCACGCTCAGTGGCTGGTTGTTCAACTGGTAGGGCGCCTTGACCTGGTCGGCCGCCATGAAGCCGTAGAAGTCCCGCTCCTTGGCCAGGGCCTGGAACAGTACCGCCGGTTGCTGGCTGTTGGGCTGAGCCAATTGCAGGCTGCGTGCATTCCAGTAGCGCCAGCGGTTGCTGCTGGCCAGATCCGAGGGCATGCGCTGGGTCAGCTGGTAGGCCTCTTCCCAGCGACCGTTACGCAATAGCAGACGTGCGCGCCACTCGCTGACGCTGTTGTCGCGCAGCTCCGGGTCGTACTTGGCCATCACCTGCAGCCCGCGCATATCGAAGCGCTTGGCCAGGGTCAGGCCGATCTGCCGGGCGATGGCGACCTTTTCGTCTGCCGAGAACTTCATGCGTTGTGCATAGCTGTCCAGCAGGGGCAGGGCGTCTTCTGGGCTCTGCCGGGCCAGGCGGCGCAGGCCGAGACCGACCACGTCGCCCATGGCCTCATCGGCGGGCGCGAAGCGCGCAGTTTGCTTCAGTATCTGGGGTTTCTGCGCCACCTCGAGCATCAGCTTGCCGTGGCCGCTCAGCGTGGATAGACCCTTGACCAAATAGTTGGCCAGGCCATAGTTGCCGGCCTCGACAGCCAGCTTGGTGCGTTGCCAGCGGCGATTTTCGGTGAGTTGGCCGTTGGCCGCCCAGCGCTCGAACAGCGGGTCGCAGGCATTGGGCTGCGATTTACCCACCAGCCAGAGCTTCTCGGCGGTGGCGTTGCCTTCGGCAACCTGCCCATGGCTCATCTGGTACTGGCCGTAGAGGCAGTCCAGTTCGGTGAAGTTCAGGTCGGGGTCGTAATGTGCGAGAAATGGCTTCCAGTCTCCACGTTCGGCCAGCCAGCGCAGCCAGCGCAGTTTCATCCAGCTGGCTTGCGGCAGATCGCCATGTTCGGCGAGAAATTTTTCGATCTCGGCGTTGCTGGCAGACTTGAGCCGGCTGGTCAGCTCTTCATAGGCCAGATAAGGCGTCAGCGGGTAGTCACGAAGAGCCGCCTGATAATTGCGGTAGGGCCCACTGTCACCCTTGGCCAACGCGCGCCTGGCTTCGTCGTAGTACTGGCGCTGTTGGGCGAGGCTGGCGGCTTCGGCGCTGGCGACGCCTGCAGTGGTGAGGATCAGACAGGAGATGACGGAGAGAAAGCGACTGCGCATGGTATATCCAGGGGCAAGCGGGTGATGGGGCAACACGGTCCGTGTCGTTGCATACCTCTAGCTTAGCGCTTCATCAAGGCAGGGTGAATGGCGCTACGCCGGACGGACATATGCAGCAAATAAAGCGGAGCCCTGCCGCATACCGCTTGAAAAAGTGCAGCGCTGCTGCCGGCGCGAAACGGCAACAGCCTGCCTGCATCTCGGGTAGAATGCGCCCCCTGTTTCTGGAGGTGCCCATGACCCTGCTCAAGTTCGCTGACGTATCCCTCGCTTACGGCGCCATGCCCCTGCTCGACGGGGTGTCGTGGCAGATTGCACGGGGTGAGCGGGTGTGCATCATCGGTCGCAACGGTACTGGCAAGTCGAGCATGCTGCGCCTGGTCAAGGGTGACCAGATGCCTGACGACGGCGAAATCTGGCGCGCGCCTGGGTTGAAGATCGGTGAATTGCCGCAGGAGCTGCCGCGAGCCGATGAGCGCACGGTGTTCGATGTCGTCGCCGAAGGTCTGGCCGGGGTCGGCGAGTTGCTGGCGCGCTATCACCATCTGGCGCAAAACATCCATGGCGATGAAGACCTGGAAAAACTCATGCACGTCCAGCAGGAGCTGGAGGCGAAGGACGGCTGGCGTCTGCAGCAACTGGTCGACAGCACCCTGAGCCGCCTGCAACTGCCGGCCGACAAGACCCTGGCCGAGCTGTCCGGTGGCTGGCGCCGCCGCGTGCTGCTGGCCCAGGCGCTGGTGTCCGAGCCTGATCTGTTGCTGCTCGACGAGCCAACCAACCACCTCGACATCGGCGCTATCGCCTGGCTGGAAGAGGCGCTCAAGGACTTCGGCGGCGCAGTGCTGTTCATCACCCACGACCGCTCCTTCCTGCAGAACCTGGCCACGCGCATTCTCGAGCTCGACCGTGGCGGGTTGATCGACTGGAATGGCGACTACGCCAGCTTCCTCGTGCACAAGGAGCAGCAACTGGCCGCCGAGGAAACCGCCAACGCGTTGTTCGACAAACGCCTGGCTCAGGAAGAAGTGTGGATTCGCCAGGGCATCAAGGCTCGCCGTACCCGCAATGAAGGGCGTGTACGTGCGCTCAAGGCCATGCGCGCCGAGCGCGCGGAGCGCCGCGAGCGTCAGGGCAAGGCAACCATCCAGCTGGAGACTGCAGACAAGTCGGGCAAACAGGTGATGGTGGCGGAGCATGTCAGCTTTGCCCATGCCGGCGGCCCGTTCCTGGTCAAGGACTTCTCCATGGTATTGCAGCGCGGCGACCGTATCGGTCTGCTCGGTGCCAACGGCACTGGCAAGACCACGCTGCTCAAATTGTTGTTGGGTGACCTGCAGCCGAGTTCGGGCAGCATCGAAGTCGGCACCAAACTGGAAGTGGCGTATTTCGACCAATTGCGTCACCAGCTCGAGCCGGAAAAAACGGTGATCGACAACGTCGCCGAAGGGCGTGATTTCATCACCATCGATGGTCAGAACCGTCACGTGCTGAGCTACCTGGGCGACTTTCTGTTCAGCCCGCAGCGTGCGCGTACGCCGGTAAAGGCTCTGTCGGGCGGCGAACGGGCACGACTGTTGCTCGCGAAGTTGTTCAGCAAGCCGGCCAACCTGCTGGTGCTCGACGAACCGACCAACGACCTGGATGTGGAAACTCTGGAACTGCTTGAAGAAGTCCTGCTTAACTTCCCAGGTACCGTGCTGATGGTCAGCCACGACCGGGCCTTCCTCGACAATGTGGTGACCAGCACCCTGGTGTTCGAGGGCGATGGCAAAGTACGTGAGTACGTCGGTGGCTATCAGGACTGGCTGCGCCAGGGCGGCTCGCCGCGTCTGCTCGGGGTCGGTGAAAGCAAGTCGGGCAAAGCCGAGCTGGCCAGTGCCGTCGTCGAGGCGCCGGCGGCAGCGGCGCCGCAACCGGTGCAGGACAGCAGTGAGCCGGCGAAGAAGAAGCTCAGCTACAAGTTGCAGCGCGAGCTCGAAGCAATCCCCGGGCAGATCGATGCGCTGGAGCAGGAGATGGCTGTGTTGCAGGAGCAGATCGCTGACCCTGGCTTCTACCAGCAGCCGTCACCGGTCACCACGGAGGTGTTGGTGCGTTTCGAAAACTTGCAGAAGGAAATGGACAGCTTGCTTGAGCGCTGGGCAGAGCTGGAAGGCTGACGAAGGAACGAACAGGTATGGCCATCGAGTACCGTATCACCCTGGATGACAACCACCAGTTCAGCTACCGGATCGAGCTGAATCGAGAGTACGACCCCGGGCAGGCGCAGCAGGCGCCGGCCTGGACGCGTCTCGGACACCAGCAATGCAGCAACTGCCCGCTCAGCCGTGAGCAGTTCAGCAATTGCCCGGCTGCGGTGGATCTGCATCGGGTCATCGAGGATTTTCGCGGTCTGCCGGCGTTCAAGAAGGCCAGCGTCTGGGTACGCACACCTGAGCGTGAATACACCAAGCACCTAGGGCTGGAGGAGGGGTTGCGCGCTTTGCTGGGGGTGATCATGGCTACCAGCGCCTGCCCGCTTCTGGGGCGGCTGCGACCAATGGCTCAAAACCACTTGCCGTTTGCCAGCAACCAGGAGTTCATCCTGCGTGCGGTGTCGCTCTACCTGACGCGGCAGTATTTCAACATGCGTGAAGGACGCCTGGCGGATTGGGAGCTCAAGGGACTGGTGCGACTGTTCCAGCAACTGAAACTGGTCAACCAGGCGTTCTGGCAGCGTATTCACGATACCTGTGAAGGTGACTCCAACCTCAAGGCCTTCCTGACCTTCTTCTCCATGTCGTCGAGCATGACGGTGTCGCTGGAGACCCAGCTGCAAAAAATTCGCCCGCTGGTCATGAGTGCGGGCGAGTCGTTCGAATAAGGCATCGGCGGCTTACGCAGGGTGCGCCGCGCGCACCGCTGCTGCGAAGGTCCCGAGTGTCAGTGCTGTGTCCGGTGCGCATGGCGCACCCTACGCTTAAGCGCCTTTTTCCGGTTTCTTCAGACGTACCGCGAGCACGTCGCAGGGGGCGCCATGCAGCACGTCGTTGGCTGTGGAGCCCAGTAGCAGTGCCAGGCCGTGACGGCCATGGCTGCCCACCACGATCAGATCGCAACCTTGTTCTTCGGCCAGGCGATGAATCTCCTGGCGCGGCTGTCCGTAGGCCAGGTGACGCTGATCTGCAGTCAGTTCGGGGTATTTGCCGGAGAAGCTGTCCAGGCGTTCGCGGGCCTGTTCGAACTGCTGTTGCTGCAGCATCGACAGGTCCATCGGTACGTCGCCGCCGAAGGCCATGGCCATGGGCTCGACTATGTGCACCAATGACATTTTCGCTCCGCTGGCTTGTGCCAGTTTCTGCGCGCGGACCACTACGGGATCGCACTCTTCGGTCAGGTCTACGGCGACCAGAATATGCTGGTAGGGCATGGTGAACTCCTCCTTAAGGGGCAAATAGCGCTGTATCAAGTATGGCCCCATTGCGTGAGATAGGGCGACCGAACATGAAAAGAAAAGCCCGGTGCGAGCACCGGGCAGAGGGGGCCAGGCAGGCCGGAATGCAGGGCATCAATGCTGGCTGGCGGCATATTGCGCTGATACGCCTTCCAGACCTTCGATGATGCTGTCGGAGTACTTGCTGATCAGAAAGGGCACGGTGTTTTCGTTGTAGTTGTGCAGGGATTTCTCGATGTAACGCCATTTGGTGCCAATGGCGTTCAAGGCTGCACTGATCTGCGGAGTGTTCTGCTGCGCGCTGCTAAGGCTATCGAGCTTGTTGGCGAACTCTCCGGCCAGTTCGTCGATTGCCCGCTCCTCGCCGCCGCCAAAGAAGCTGGCGCCGACCGACGCGCTACGCGAAGCATAGTCTAGGGCGATGTTTTGCATCAGCAGGCTCTGCTCGCGGCTCTTCTGAGTAAGCGGTGGGACGGCGTGACCGCTTTCCTGTTGAATTTTCTGATACAGCTCCTGACTAATGGCCATGAGGTGTTGATTGCTGTCAGCCAGGTCTGCGACGGGTTGAAGGTCGGTATAGCCTTTCGTGCGCATGGCGTCCATCAAGGCTTGCAGCGAGTTTCGGTACGTCTGCCAGTTGTGCTGTAGCTGCGCACGCAGTGCTTTGCTGGCATCGCCGGGCATGTCGCCCAGCGCATTGAGGTGCGCCTCAACCTGCTGCAGGGATTCGCCAATCATGCGCGCATAGCGCTGGTCGCCCTCCATGCCGTTGTACATGTAGAAGTCGCCGAGACTTTTCTGGGTTGCCAGGCGCAATTGGTGCAGGCGCAGCAAATCGTCGGCTGGCGCGGCCTGGAGCGCGGAAGAGGAGAGCAGCGTGATAATCAAAACGAGCAGTGTGCTCAGTGGAAATGCAAGCGAACGGCGGCTCGACATTGGCAACTCCGTTTGGCCCGTCATGGGGCTCGATTTGTTGTTGTATTAGCAGACGGGTGGCGCTGTGCCAGCCGAAAGTGAGACGACTGTACCCGGAGCATGGGCGTTTGGCTAGGCATCCGGGAGTGCCCTCAACGGGCACGAAAACGCCGGCAATGGCGCGATATTGACGCTATTTATCGGAGTCGCCTGGAGGCCGCGCGTGACCGGGGTTGCAGAAATCGTCGGAAAAACGTCGAAACGAGGCCAATTGACAAGCGCGGGCTTTTCCCCGAAGGTGTGCACACCCAAATCAAACGGGCGTATGAATTGAGCGTTTGCCTGGTCAGGCGCGCCAACACAGCCCGAATATCGCGTCGGCGGGTGTGTCGTACCGATTGGGGCTATGCTCGACGGCTGTGTCGCGGGCAGGCCTGCCGGTTGGCTCCGATGTGTACTGTTCAGCTTCCATACCGTGGAGATCAGTTGATGATTTACGAAGGTAAAGCCATCACGGTTAAGGCTCTTGAGAGCGGCATCGTCGAATTGAATTTCGACCTCAAGGGTGAGTCCGTCAACAAATTCAACCGTCTTACCCTCAACGAGCTGCGCGCTTCCGTCGACGCGATCAAGGCTGACGGTTCGATCAAGGGCGTGATTGTCACCAGTGGCAAGGACGTATTCATCGTCGGCGCCGATATCACCGAGTTCGTCGACAACTTCAAACTGCCCGACGAAGAGCTGGTGGCTGGCAACCTGGAAGCCAACAAGATCTTCAGCGATTTCGAAGACCTCGCCGTGCCGACCGTGGTCGCCATCAACGGCATCGCCCTGGGTGGCGGCTTCGAAATGTGCCTGGCCGGTGACTACCGGGTGATGAGCGAGACCGCCAAGATCGGTCTGCCGGAAGTCAAACTGGGCATCTACCCGGGCTTCGGCGGCACGGTGCGTCTGCCGCGCGTGATCGGTACCGATAACGCGGTCGAGTGGATCGCCTCGGGCAAGGAAAACCGTGCTGACGATGCGCTGAAAGTCGGCGCCGTCGACGCCGTCGTCGCCCCTGCCAAGCTCAAGGATGCTGCACTGGACCTGGTCAAGCGCGCCATCTCCGGCGAGCTGGACTACAAGGCCAAGCGTCAGCCCAAGCTGGAAAAGCTCAAGCTCAACGCCATCGAGCAGATGATGTGCTTCGAAACCGCCAAGGGCTTCGTCGCCGGCCAGGCTGGCCCGAACTACCCGGCTCCGGTCGAGGCGATCAAGTCGATTCAGAAAGCTGCCAACTTCGGTCGTGACAAAGCGCTGGAAGTCGAGGCCGCCGGCTTCGTCAAACTGGCCAAGACCTCGGTTGCCGAGAGCCTGATTGGTCTGTTCCTGAATGACCAGGAGCTGAAGAAGAAGGCCAAGCACCACGACGAAATCGCCCGCGACGTGAAACTGGCTGCCGTACTCGGCGCCGGTATCATGGGCGGCGGTATCGCCTACCAGTCGGCCTCCAAGGGTACGCCGATCCTGATGAAGGATATCCGTGAAGAGGGTATCCAGATGGGCCTTTCCGAGGCGTCCAAGCTGCTCGGCAAGCGCGTCGAGAAGGGCCGCATGACGCCGGCGAAGATGGCCGAGGCCCTCAACGCCATTCGTCCGACCATGTCCTACGGTGATTTCGGCAACGTCGATATCGTCGTCGAAGCCGTGGTCGAGAACCCCAAGGTCAAGCAGATCGTGCTGGCCGAAGTGGAAGGCGTGGTGCGTGAAGACGCCATCCTGGCTTCCAACACTTCGACCATCTCCATCAGTCTGCTGGCCCAGGCGCTCAAGCGTCCGGAAAACTTCGTCGGCATGCACTTCTTCAACCCGGTGCACATGATGCCGCTGGTCGAAGTCATCCGTGGCGAGAAGTCCAGCGAAGTGGCCGTGGCCACCACCGTTGCCTACGCCAAGAAAATGGGCAAGAACCCGATCGTGGTCAATGACTGCCCAGGCTTCCTGGTCAACCGCGTGCTGTTCCCGTACTTCGGTGGCTTCTCCAAGCTGCTGGGCTTCGGTGTCGACTTCGTGCGTATCGACAAGGTGATGGAGAAGTTCGGCTGGCCCATGGGCCCGGCGTACCTGTCCGACGTGGTTGGTATCGACACCGGTCACCACGGTCGTGACGTGATGGCTGAAGGCTTCCCGGATCGTATGGCCGTGGAAGGCAAGACCGCCGTCGACGTGATGTACGAAGCCGACCGCCTGGGCCAGAAGAATGGCAAGGGCTTCTACGCCTACGAGGCCGACAAGCGCGGCAAGCCGAAGAAGGTCTCCGACCCGGCTGCCTACGAGCTGCTCAAGTCGATCGTGGTCGAAGAGCGTGAAGTCACCGACGAGGACATCATCAACTTCATGATGATCCCGCTGTGCATGGAAACCGTTCGTTGCCTGGAAGACGGCATCGTCGACACCGCAGCTGAGGCCGACATGGGCCTGATCTACGGCATCGGCTTCCCTCCCTTCCGTGGCGGTGCGCTGCGCTACATCGATTCCATCGGTGTCGCCGAGTTCGTCGCCCTGGCCGACAAGTACGCCGACCTGGGCGCGCTGTACCACCCGACTGCAAAACTTCGCGAAATGGCCGCCAACGGCCAGAAGTTCTTCGGTTAAGCGCGCAACGACTAGAGCGAGAGTGAATTTATGAGCCTGAATCCTAGAGATGCAGTGATCGTCGACTTCGGTCGTACCCCGATGGGTCGTTCCAAGGGCGGCATGCACCGCAATACCCGCGCCGAGACCATGTCTGCGCACCTGATCAGCAAGCTGCTGGAGCGTAACGCCAAGGTCGATCCGGCCGAAGTCGAGGACGTGATCTGGGGCTGCGTCAACCAGACCCTGGAGCAGGGCTGGAACATCGCGCGCATGGCGTCGCTGATGACCCAGATCCCGCACACCAGTGCCGGCCAGACCGTCAGCCGTCTGTGCGGTTCGTCCATGAGCGCGCTGCACACTGCCGTGCAGGCGATCCAGACCGGCAACGGTGACGTGTTCGTCGTCGGTGGTGTGGAGCACATGGGCCACGTCGGCATGATGCATGGTGTCGACCCGAACCCGCACCTGTCGCTGTACGCCGCCAAGGCGTCCGGCATGATGGGCCTGACCGCCGAGATGCTGGGCAAGATGCACGGCATCAGCCGTGAGGCGCAGGACGCCTTCGGTGAGCGTTCGCACCGTCTGGCGCACAAGGCCACCGTCGAAGGCAAGTTCAAGGATGAGATCATCCCGATGCAGGGCTACGACGAGAATGGTTTCCTCAAGATGTTCGACTATGACGAAACCATTCGTCCGGAAACCACCCTTGAAAGCCTGGCTACTCTGAAGCCTGCCTTCAACCCGAAAGGCGGCACCGTAACTGCGGGCACCTCCTCGCAGATCACCGACGGCGCTTCCTGCATGATCGTCATGAGCGCCCAGCGTGCTCAGGATCTGGGTATCCAGCCGATGGCCGTGGTACGTGCCATGGCCGTTGCTGGTGTCGACCCGGCGATCATGGGTTACGGCCCGGTGCCGTCCACGCAGAAAGCGCTCAAGCGCGCAGGTCTGAGCATGGCCGACATCGACTTCGTCGAACTCAACGAAGCCTTTGCAGCACAGGCCCTGCCGGTGCTGAAGGACCTGAAACTACTCGACAAGATGGAAGAGAAGGTCAACCTGCACGGCGGCGCGATCGCCCTGGGTCACCCCTTCGGTTGTTCCGGGGCCCGTATCTCCGGTACCCTGCTCAACGTCATGAAGCAGAACGGCGGCACCCTGGGTGTCTCCACCATGTGCGTGGGCCTTGGCCAAGGCATCACCACCGTCTTCGAGCGCGTTTAAGCGCTAGCGGACACGAAACCGGGGCCCAGTGCCCCGGTTTTGCTTTTTAAGGCTTTTTTATCGGGAACCTCTCAATGCAGTTGCAGCCAGGACTCTATCGCCACTACAAAGGCCCGCAATACCGTGTATTCGGTGTGGCACGTCATTCCGAAACCGAGGAAGAGGTGGTGGTTTATCAGGCGCTGTACGGCGAATTCGGCCTTTGGGTGCGGCCGCTGAGCATGTTCTGCGAAGAGGTCGAGGTGGACGGCAAGCGCGTTCCACGCTTTGCTTTGATTCAGGCTGAGGCCAGCCCCATTGGGGCGCATCAAGTCTGATTGCGCAGACCCTGCGCTTGACCTTCGCTTGGTCACCACTATATATAGCGGGGCCTTGGAGGGCGTCTACAAATCGCTGCACTCGGCCATGCTGCGCTGAAACCAGCCTCAAAATGCTCATGTACAACCCGTACACTGCGCTTTTTCGACTGTTTTCGCCTTGCCTGACCTTCGCTCGCTGCTTTGTAAACACCCTCGGCTCCGTGCCTTCTATATTTCGCAATTCAGGAATTTTCTGATCCATGGGCAAATCGCTGGTCATCGTGGAATCCCCGGCCAAGGCCAAGACCATCAACAAGTATCTGGGCAGCCAGTACGTGGTGAAGTCGAGCATCGGCCACATCCGTGACCTGCCTACCAGCGGCTCGGCAAGCGCCGCCAAGGAGCCAGCCAAGCGCGGCAAGGCCGCTGCTGGCGAAGCACCGGCGCTGTCGCCCAAGGAAAAGGCCAAACGTCAGCTGTTCGCCCGCATGGGCGTCGACCCCGAGCACGGCTGGAAGGCCAAGTACGAGATCCTGCCCGGCAAGGAAAAGGTGATCGACGAGCTGCGCCGCCTGGCCAAGGATGCCGACACCATCTATCTCGCGACCGACTTGGACCGCGAAGGGGAAGCCATCGCCTGGCACCTGCGCGAGTCCATCGGTGGTGATGACGCCCGCTACAAGCGCGTGGTGTTCAACGAAATCACCAAGAAGGCGATTCAGGATGCCTTCTCCAAGCCTGGTGATCTCGATATCAACCGCGTCAACGCGCAACAGGCGCGGCGCTTCCTCGACCGCGTGGTGGGCTACATGGTTTCGCCGCTGCTGTGGGCGAAGATCGCCCGTGGCCTGTCTGCCGGCCGCGTGCAGTCGGTTGCGGTGAAGCTGGTGGTAGCGCGTGAGAAAGAAATCCGCGCTTTCGTACCGGAAGAATACTGGGAAGTGCACGCCGACCTTGGCACCGCGAAGAACGCTAAGGTGCGTTTCGAGGTGGTACGCGAGAAGGGCTCGGCCTTCAAGCCGGTCAACGAAGCCCAGGCCATGGCCGCGCTGGAGAAGCTCAAGGCTTCCAGCTACAGCGTGGCCAAGCGCGAGGATCGTCCGACCAGCAGCAAACCATCGGCGCCCTTCATCACCTCGACCCTGCAGCAGGCCGCCAGCAACCGCCTGGGCTTTGGTGTGAAGAAGACCATGATGATGGCCCAGCGTCTCTACGAGGCCGGCTACATCACCTATATGCGTACCGACTCGACCAACCTCTCGGCCGATGCCGTGGAGATGGTGCGCGGCTTCATCGGCAGCGAGTACGGCGACAAGTACCTGCCGGGCAAACCCAACCTCTACTCGAGCAAGGAAGGCGCTCAGGAAGCGCACGAAGCGATTCGTCCGTCCGACGTCAACCTGCGTCCGACCCAGCTGTCCGGTATGGAACGCGATGCCGAGCGCCTGTATGACCTGATCTGGCGCCAGTTCGTGGCCTGCCAGATGCCGCCGGCCGAATACCTGTCCACCAGCGTCACTGTGGCGGCTGGCGACTTCGAGCTGCGCGCCAAGGGCCGCATCCTCAAGTTCGACGGTTACACCCGTGTGCTGCCGCAGCAGAGCAAGCCCGGTGAAGACGACGTGCTGCCGGAAATGAAGGAAGGCGAGGGCCTCAAGCTGATCCAGCTCGACCCCAGCCAGCATTTCACCAAGCCGCCGGCGCGCTACTCCGAAGCCAGCCTGGTCAAGGAACTGGAAAAGCGCGGCATCGGCCGGCCTTCCACCTACGCGGCGATCATTTCCACCATTCAGGACCGTGGTTACGTGACGGTGCACAACCGCCGTTTCTACGCCGAGAAAATGGGCGACATCGTTACCGAGCGTCTCGACGAGAGCTTCGCCAACCTGATGGATTACAGCTTTACCGCGACCATGGAAGAGCATCTCGACGATGTGGCTCAGGGTGAGCGCGAGTGGAAGCACCTGCTCGACGAGTTTTACGCCGACTTCAAGAAGAAACTTGAAGTGGCCGAAGCAGGCGAGGGCGGCATGCGTGCCAACCAACCGACCCTGACCGATATTCCCTGCCGCGAGTGCGGTCGGCCGATGATGATCCGTACCGCTTCCACTGGCGTGTTCCTCGGCTGTTCCGGCTATGCATTGCCGCCGAAGGAGCGCTGCAAGGCCACCATCAACCTGGTGCCGGGCGACGAGATCGCCGCAGACGACGAGGGCGAGTCCGAGTCCCGCGTGCTGCTGGGCAAGCATCGCTGCCCGATCTGCTCCACAGCCATGGATGCCTACTTGTTGGACGAAACCCGCAAGCTGCACATCTGTGGCAATAACCCGGATTGCACCGGTTACGAGATCGAGCAGGGCCAGTACCGCATCAAGGGCTACGAAGGGCCGAGCCTGGAATGCGACAAGTGCGGCAGCGAAATGCAGCTCAAGACCGGTCGCTTCGGCAAGTTCTTCGGTTGCACCAATGCCAGCTGCAAGAACACCCGCAAGCTGCTCAAGAATGGTGAAGCGGCGCCGCCGAAAATGGACAAGGTGGAGATGCCTGAGCTCAAGTGCGAGAAGGTGGATGACACCTACGTGCTGCGCGACGGCGCCTCGGGCCTCTTCCTCGCGGCCAGCCAGTTCCCGAAGAACCGCGAGACCCGTGCTCCGCTGGTGTTGGAAATCGTGCCGCACAAGCAGGAGATCGATCCCAAGTACCATTTCCTCTGCGACGCCCCGCAGAAGGACCCGGACGGCCGCCCTGCAGTGATTCGCTACAGCCGCAAGACCAAGGAGCAGTACGTGCAGTCTGAGGTCGACGGTAAGCCGACCGGCTGGCGTGCCTTCTTCGATGGTGGCAAGTGGAAGGTCGAGGACAAGCGCTGATTTCAGCGCCCTGACGAAATGCGCGCCGGCACGAGCTGGCGCGCGTACCATGGCTCGATCTGCAGTGGAGGTCGCCGCAATGGCAAAAGAAATCTATACCCGCACCAATCAGAAGATCTTCTTCGCTGGCCTCGCCCTGGATAACTGGCGCAAGGCCGAAGCTTCGGCGGCGTTCAATGTGCAGGCGCTGGTGCAGGCTGAACGAGAGGCAGCGCTGTTTCATCTGTATGGCGCGGTTCTCAGTCTGTGCCATGAGATCGCCGGCTATTACCGTATGAACGACCTTGCGCCTTCGCGCGTAGATGCATTTGTTCATCAGGTGGTACTTGATGGCGCGCCCAGTCCGGAGCTGGCTGAGCTGATCGAGTTCGCGCAGCAGCGTGAAACCTGGCTGGCGCAGCTGCTGGCAGCATACAGCGAGTTGTTCCTGCCGCCACGCGAGGAGCGCAAGGCCAAGGTCGATCCGGCGATGCCTTTGATCACGGCGGTCAGTGTTGGTGAAGAGCCGGTGGTGCTGACGCCAGGCGTCGATGACATCGACGCCTGGCGTCAGCAGCTCAAGACCCTGGTCTTGCGTTTTCGCGAAGGCCTCAGTGAGTGCTGATTGGGTTTAACTGGACCAGTGGGCTGGGGATGATCCCTGCTGGCTGTTACAATGTCGTGTTTTCGTACAGAGACTGAGCCATGCCTACATCCTTTCTGGAAATCGTCGAGCTGCCTGATGGGCGTATTGCCCTGCGTCGTGCAGAGGATGAGGAGGCGTTGGTGACTCTGGATTTCTCCGCCGATGCCAAGGCTTTCCTGCAGGGGCAGCACATTGAAGTTGCCAAGGCCATGCTGAACGTGGGTGTGCAGATGGCCGGCCGAATGGCTGAAGGCGATTTCGTCAGTGAAGAAGAGGAACCGCGCGTCTTGCATTGATCGCTGGCGGTGAATCAACGAAAACGGGGCTCCAATGGAGCCCCGTTTTCGTTGTGCTTGGGTATCTAACCCAGGCTGATATTCAGGCTTTGTGCCTCGCCGGCGTGAGCGGCCTGCGCAAGTCGCTGACGGGTGCTGCGTTCCACTGGGTGCAACCAGCTGATCACCGTATGGCTTCGGCCGAGCCTGAGGGCTTCCTCGGCAAGCTCCAGGGCGCTTTGGCCAAGGCGTGGCTGCAGCAGTAGGATGCATTCGCGATTCAGGCCAGCATCACGCAGCCAGGTTTGTGTAAGAGCTGCTGGCGGTGCGACCAGCGTCAGCCAGCGCGCGTCCTGGTTCTGGCTCAATTCACGCAGAATGGGGGCTAACAAGTGCAGGCAATGACCGGCTGTGCCTCGGAGTGCCAGCTCGCTGAATGCCTGATCGTCCTCACAAGGAGCCGTTCCAGTGGTTTCCAGGGAGGGCTCACTTGGGGCGTCGGCGAGAAAGGCGTTGAACAGGGGAAGCTGCGAACGCTCGAACGACTGCTGCACTTGCATGGCGTCTCCTTTAGCGGCGAATTACGCCGACACTCAAGCCTTCGATGACCAGATCCTGATGTTCCAGGTCCACCTCGATCGGGGCGAATTCAGGGTTCTCCGCGATCAGCCAAACCTTGCTGCCTTCGCGCTTGAAGCGTTTGACCGTCACTTCGTCATCGATGCGGGCGACCACGATCTGCCCGTTACGTGCTTCGCGGGTGGTATGCACTGCAAGCAGATCACCGTCGAAGATGCCGATGTCCTTCATGCTCATACCGCGTACGCGCAACAGGTAGTCGGCCTTGGGTTGAAAGAAGGCTGGGTTGATCTGGCAGGATTCTTCGACATGTTGCTGGGCCAGAATCGGTGCGCCTGCGGCAACCCGGCCAATCACTGGCAGGCCTTCGTCTTCGTTGGCAGCGCCGGCCTCGAAGCCTGGAATGCGAATGCCGCGTGAAGCACCTGGGGTCATTTCGATCGCGCCTTTGCGAGCGAGAGCCTTAAGGTGTTCCTCTGCTGCATTGGGCGACTTGAAGCCCAGTTCCTGGGCGATCTCCGCTCGAGTCGGTGGATAGCCGTTATCTTCCAGGCAGCGTTTGATGAAGGCGAGAATCTCGGCTTGGCGGGGCGTCAGTTTCAGCATGGCTGGGCTCTGTCTTTATATACAGTGACTGGGATTATATACAGTAAGCCGTGGTTAGCAACGATCAATTTTTCTATCGCGCTCGCGCAGTCTGTTACCCGTGCGAAGCCATAAGCGTCTGTGCTGTTGTAAGCTGTGACCGGTCGGCCAAAAGGCGGCTCATGCGGCTTGACAATTCGATGGGCTGAAACGTATGTTTCAAACAAGTGTTTGTCAGGTGATAGCTCATGGCCCAGTCGGAAACCGTTGAACGCATTCTCGATGCTGCAGAACAGCTGTTCGCGGAAAAAGGTTTCGCCGAGACCTCACTTCGTCTGATCACCAGTAAGGCTGGGGTCAACCTGGCCGCCGTCAACTATCACTTCGGTTCCAAGAAGGCGCTGATTCAGGCGGTCTTCTCGCGTTTTCTCGGGCCGTTCTGTGCCAGCCTGGAAAAGGAACTGGATCGTCGCCAGGCCAAGGCGGAAGGCCAGGCCACACTCGAAGAGTTGCTGGAGCTTCTGGTCGAGCAGGCCCTGGCGGTGAAGCCGCGCAGCGGTAACGACCTGTCCATCTTCATGCGTTTGCTTGGCCTGGCTTTCAGTCAGAGCCAGGGGCACCTGCGCAAGTATCTGGAAGAGGTGTACGGCAAGGTATTCCGCCGCTACATGTTGCTGGTGCATGAAACCGCGCCACGCATTCCTCCGTTGGAGCTGTTCTGGCGCGTGCACTTCATGCTGGGTGCGGCAGCGTTCAGCATGTCGGGTATAAAGGCACTGCGTGCGATGGCCGAGACCGATTTTGGCGTGAACACTTCCATCGAGCAGGTGATGCGCATGATGGTGCCGTTCCTTGCGGCTGGCATGCGTTCTGAAACCGGAATCAACGATCCCGCACTGGCTGGAGCGCAGCTCAAGCCCCGCAGCAAGACGCCGAGCGCTACCGCCAAGGTTTGACGCCTCGGCAGTTGGGCTTGGCTTGGCCCTTCGGCTAAGCTAGCGGCCCATGTCCGATCTCGATTTACTCCATATCTCCATTGCCGATCAGGCGCTCTATGGCCTCAGCGACGGGCAGGTCCTACTACGGGTGCCCGTCTCCACCGCCTTGAACGGCGCTGGTGAGCGCAACGGCTCCGGCTGTACGCCACGCGGCCTGCATCAGGTGCGGGCAAAGATCGGCGCCGGCCTGCCGCTGGCTGCAGTGCTGCGCGGCAGGCGCTGGACCGGTGAGGTCTGGTCCGCGCAACTGCATCAGCAGTTTCCCGGCCGCGACTGGATTCTCACCCGTATTCTCTGGCTCAGCGGCTTGGAGCCCGCCCGCAACCGGCTCGGCGAGGTGGACACCTTTCGTCGTTATATCTATCTGCATGGTACGCCGGATACGGAACCCATGGGCACGCCGCTGTCCCATGGCTGCATCCGGCTGCGTAATGCCGACATGTTGGCGTTGTTCGAGCGTGTACCCGTGCATTGCCGGGTGCGTATCGACGAGGCGCCATGCCCGCAGTGGGCTGCGGACCACGATTTTCAGTAAGGAATACCTGCATGCAAGGCTCGTTGATGATGGATGTTGCTGGCACCTGGCTGACCGCCGAGGATCGCCAGATGCTGCGCCAGCCCGAAGTGGGTGGCCTGATCATTTTTGCCCGCAATATCGAATCGCCGCGCCAGGTGCGTGAGCTGTGCCAGAGCATCCGTGCCGTGCGCCCGGACCTGCTGCTGGCCGTGGATCAGGAAGGCGGGCGGGTGCAGCGCCTGCGCCAGGGCTTTCTGCGCCTGCCGGCGATGCGCGCCATCGCCGATAATCACAGCGCCGAGGAGCTGGCCGAGCATTGCGGCTGGCTGATGGCGACCGAGGTGCTGGCCGTCGGTCTGGACCTCAGCTTCGCGCCGGTGCTCGACCTCGATCACCAGCGCAGCGCGGTGGTCGGCAGCCGTGCCTTCGAGGGTGATCCGCAGCGTGCCACGCAGCTGGCCGGCGCCTTCATTCGCGGCATGCACCAGGCCGGCATGGCCGCCACCGGCAAGCATTTCCCCGGGCACGGCTGGGCCGAGGCCGATTCCCATGTGGCGATCCCGGTCGATGAGCGCAGCCTGGAGGACATTCGCGCCTGTGACATGCAGCCGTTCAAGCAACTAGGTGGCCAGTTCGATGCGGTGATGCCGGCGCATGTGATCTACCCTCAGGTGGACGAGCAGCCGGCCGGTTTCTCTCGCCGCTGGCTGCAGGACATCCTGCGCGGTGAGCTGGGTTTCGATGGGGTGATCTTCAGCGACGACCTGTCCATGGCCGGGGCGCATGTCGCCGGGGATGCGGGCAAGCGTATCGAGGCCGCGCTCAGCGCCGGTTGCGACATGGGCCTGGTGTGCAACGATCGTGGCTCGGCCGAGTTGGCCCTTGCTGCGCTGCAGCGTTTGCAAGTGCGGCCGGCCGAACGACTGCAACGAATGCGCGGACGTGCTCATGCGTGCACCGACTATCGCCAGGCGCCGCGCTGGTCCCGGGCGGTAGCGGCGCTCAGAACCGCGCAGTTACTGGATTGAGGGCGCTGCCATGAGCGTTCTTGCCATCATCGGCGGTACCGGCCTGACCCAGTTGCCGGGCCTTGAGATCCGTCAGGCGGTTTCCGTGGATACACCTTACGGAGCTCCCTCGGCCGATATCCTGCGGGGTGAGTATGCCGGGCGTGAGGTGCTGTTTCTTGCCCGGCATGGTCAGCCGCATCGCATTGCGCCGCATCAGATCAACTACCGCGCCAATCTCTGGGCGCTGAAGCAGGTCGGCGCCAGTGCTGTCGTCGCGGTCAATGCGGTCGGCGGCATTCACGCGGCGATGGGCGCAGGGCATTTCTGCGTGCCGCACCAGATCATCGACTACACCTACGGGCGGGCGCACACCTTGTTCGAGGGTGAGCTGGAGTACGTGACCCACGTGGACTTCAGCCATCCCTATGACGAGGCATGGCGTGAGCGGTTGATTGCTGCGCTGCGTGATGAAGGGGCCGCCTGCAGCAGTCATGGCGTCTACGGCTGCACCCAGGGGCCGCGTCTGGAGACAGCGGCGGAGATCGTCAGAATGGAGCGTGATGGCTGCGATCTGGTCGGCATGACGGGCATGCCCGAGGCGGCCCTGGCGCGTGAGTTGGCGTTGCCCTATGCCTATCTGGCGCTGGTGGTCAATCCGGCTGCGGGCAAGGCGCCGGGGTTGATCACCATGGCGGAGATCGAGCGCGTGCTGGAGCAGGGGATGGGAACGGTCAAGGCCGTGTTGGCGCGAGTGTTGAGCGCCTAGTTTTGATCCTTGTAATAAGAAAGGGCCGCTTAGCGGCCAATGCCAGTCAGTTAAGCCTCAACGTACCAAACCTGTAGGAGCGGCGCCCCGCCGCGAACCTGTACGACGCTGCTCTCGAAGTGCTTCGCCCCGGGGGGGGCTCCTACGGAAAGCGGCTTGTGCAACCTTATCTGATCAGCATTATGCTTAGCGGCTCTTTTGCGTTGTGCGCTCACAGTGGGCTGATGCGTACCAGTGCGCCAAGGCTGCCATGGTCCAGATAGGTCAGGCTGTTGTCCTTCAGGCGCTGGGCGACTTTCATGTGTTCGCTGCTGTCGAGCAGGCCGTCGGCGCTGAAGTGGTTGATCCACAGCTCCAGATCCATATCGGCGAAGCGCTCCTGAGTGAAGGTCAGCGTACCTTCGACCGGATGGTGGCCGAAGTGCCCGTCGCCAGTGCTGACGGCGACGCGGCTCGGGGTGCTGCCCAGCGTCTGGCTCCAGGCCTTGTGCAGCAGGACCTGATAGCCGTTGCCGGGGTTGAGCTTGGCGGCCTCGTTGTTGAGGGCGGTGGCGCGTTCGTTGCCGTCGATCGGCAGAGCGGTGCCGGCCCAGTCGTCGGGGGCGATCTTCGGCGCGATCACGGGTTCGCCGGCCTGGCGAAACACCAGCAGTTCGACCTGGTAGAGGCGTTCGGCGAAAGCGCTCGGTGCCAACAGGCAGAGCAGCAGGGCGATCAGGTGCAATGGGCGCATGGTCAGGTCCTTCAGGTGGTGGGCGCGAGGCGCTCGAACAGGGCTTCCAGGGTATTGAAGCGCTCTTCCGCGCGCTCCATCGGCACCTGGATCTTGAAGACGGTAGCGCCTTCGAATTTGTAGCGTTTCGGTTGGGCCTGGATCAGTTTGATCAGCGTCAGCGGGTCGACGCAGGTCTCTGCGGCGAACTCGATACGGCCGCCCTGCGGTCCCGCGTCGACCTTGCTGATGCCGAGCTTCTCGGCCTGCAGCTTGAGCAGGGTCAGGCGCATCAGATGCTTGGTTGGCTCCGGCAGCAGGCCGAAGCGGTCGATCATCTCGACCTGCAGCTCCTTCAGGCCGTCTTCGTCAGAGGCTGAGGAAATGCGTTTGTAGAGGATCAGGCGTGCATGCACGTCGGGCAGGTAATCCTCGGGGATCAGCGCCGGCACACGCAGGTTGATCTCCGGGCCGCCGCCCAGCGGCTGGTCGAGGTTGGGCTGTTCGCCTTTCTGGATCGCCTTGACCGCGCGTTCGAGCATTTCCATGTACAAGGTGAAGCCCACGGCCTGAATCTGCCCACTCTGGCCGTCGCCGAGCAGCTCGCCGGCGCCACGGATTTCCAGGTCGTGGGTGGCGAGGATGAAGCCGGCGCCGAGGTCCTGGGCGCCGGCGATGGCTTCCAGGCGCTTCTGCGCATCTTCGGTCATGTTCTTGCGTGGCGGCGTTAGCAGGTAGGCGTAGGCCTGGTGGTGGCTGCGGCCGACGCGGCCACGCAGCTGGTGCAGCTGGGCCAGGCCGAACTTGTCGGCGCGCTCGATGATGATGGTGTTGGCGCTGGGCACGTCGATGCCGGTCTCGATGATGGTCGAGGCTACCAGCACGTTGAAGCGCTTGTGGTAGAAGTCGCTCATCACCTGTTCCAGCTCGCGCTCGCGCATCTGCCCGTGGCCGATGCCGATACGCGCTTCCGGCACCAGTTCGGCGAGGTCGGCGGCGCACTTCTCGATGCTCTTCACGTCGTTGTGCAGGTAGTACACCTGGCCGCCACGCAGCAGTTCGCGCAGCAGCGCTTCCTTGATGGTCGGCTTGTTCTCCTCCATGACGAAGGTGCGTACCGACAGGCGGCGTGCCGGCGGGGTGGCGATGATCGACAGGTCGCGCATGCCGGCCACGGCCATGTTCAGGGTGCGCGGGATCGGCGTGGCGGTCAGGGTGAGGATGTCCACCTCGCTGCGCAGCGCCTTGAGCTGTTCCTTCTGGCGCACGCCGAAGCGGTGTTCCTCGTCGATGATGACCAGGCCCAGATTGTGGAACTTCACATCGTCCTGCAGCAGCTTGTGGGTGCCGATGACGATGTCGACCTTGCCTTCGGCCATCTGCTGCACCGCGCCTTCGACTTCCTTGGCGCTCTTGAAGCGGCTCATCACCTCGACCTTGACCGGCCAGTCGGCGAAGCGGTCGCGGAAGCTGTTGTAGTGCTGCTGGGCGAGCAGGGTGGTGGGCACCAGCACCGCCACCTGCTTGCCGCTGTGCACGGCGATGAAGGCGGCGCGCATGGCCACTTCGGTCTTGCCGAAGCCGACATCGCCGCAGACCAGGCGGTCCATCGGCTTGCCGGCGAGCATGTCGCCGCGCACGGCGTCGATGGCGGTCTGCTGGTCCGGGGTTTCCTCGAAGGGGAAGCCGGCGCTGAAGGTGGCGTAGTCCACCGCTGGGTCCTGGAAGGCGAAACCTTCGCGGGCGGCGCGGCGGGCGTAGATGTCGAGCAGTTCGGCGGCCACATCGCGCACCTGTTCGGCGGCCTTGCGCTTGGCCTTCTGCCAGACCTCCGAGCCGAGCCGGTGCAGCGGCGCGAGGGCATCGTCGCTGCCGCTGTAGCGGGCGATCAGGTGCAGGCTGGCCACCGGCACGTAGAGCTTGGCCTCGTCGGCGTACTGCAGGGTGAGGAACTCGGCGGCCTGGCCGTCGAACTCCATGGTCACCAGGCCCAGGTAGCGGCCGACGCCGTGATCGATATGCACCACCGGTGCGCCTTCGCGCAGCTCGGTGAGGTTCTTGATCACGTTGTCGCCACCTTCGCGGCCTTTCTCACGGCGCCGGCGCTGCATCACGCGCTGGCCGAACAGCGGGCTTTCGGCGATCAGTGCCAGGTCATCGAGCAGCAGGCCTTCATCCAGCGGGGCAATACAGATATTCAGGCGCTCGCCGCTTTCGACGAAGGCTGGCCAGCCGTCGACTTCCTTGGGCTTGAGCTTGAGGCGGGCGAGCAGTTCCAGCAGTACTTCGCGGCGGCCGGCCGACTCGGCGCAGAACAGTACGCGGCCCTGATATTCCTCGATGAAGCGGCGCAGTGCGGCGAGTGGCTCGCCGGCCTTGGCCTGGATCGCCAGGTCGGGCAGGGCGCGGGCGTCGAAGCGGGTGTTGCCGACGCCGGGCTCGATGTCTTCGGGGTTGACCACTACGCGTGGCCAGCTTTTCAGCTGGGCGAAGCAGTCTTCCACCGGCAGGAAGATGTCGGCCGGCGGCAACAGCGGGCGCTCCGGATCGACGCGACGGTCTTCATAACGGTTGCGCGCGTCCAGCCAGAACTGCTCGGCGGATTTTTCGATGCCGGGCAGGGAAAATACCTGGGTGTCGCCGGGTAGGTAGTCGAACAGAGTGCCGCTGGCTTCGAAGAACAGCGGCAGGTAGTACTCGATGCCGGCCGGGGTGATGCCGGACGACAGATCCTGGTAAATCGGGCAGCGGCGGAAATCGACGTCGAAGCGCTCGCGAAAGCGTCCGCGAAAATCGGTGACGGCTTTTTTCTCCAGCGGGAACTCGCGTGCCGGCAGCAGGCGGATCGATTCGACCTTGTCTACCGAACGTTGGGTTTCCGGGTCGAAGGTACGCAGGGTTTCGATCTCGTCGTCAAACAGATCGATACGGTACGGCGTGTCGCTGCCCATCGGGTAGAGGTCGATCAGTGCGCCACGCACGGCGAACTCGCCATGTTCGTAGACGGTGTCGACGCAGCGGTAGCCGGCGGCCTCCAGGCGTGTGCGCGTTTCTTCCACATTGAGCTTCTGGCCGATGTCGAGTACCAGGCTGCTGCCAAGCAGAAAGTTCTTCGGCGCCAGGCGGTGTAGGGCGGTACTGATCGGCACTACCAGAATGCCGCGCTTGAGTTGCGGCAACTGATACAGCGTGGCTATGCGCTGGGAAATGATGTCCTGATGTGGCGAAAAGACGTCGTAGGGCAGGGTTTCCCAGTCGGGAAAATGCAGCACAGGCAGGCTTGGGGCGAAGAAAGCCAGTTCTTCCTGCAGGCGTTCGGCACTCTGGCTGCCCTCGGTCAGCACCAAGGTGAAACGCTCAGCGTTGCTGGCTGCCTCGGCAATGGCCAGGGAGAGGGCGGCGCCAGGCAGGTTGCCCCATTGCTGTTTGCCGGCGCTGGCCGGCAGAGACGGAAGACGCAGTACGGACACGGGCGGCTCGCGGTCGTGACAAAAGGCCGGGAATTGTAGCGGGGCTTTAGGGTCAATGTCAGTCGCGACAGGCGCGCATTGCTCCCGCACGCGAGCGCCGTCATAATGTAGCCCCTTTTTTCAGCCCCTACATGTGGAAGGTACTGCCCGTGACTCAGAAGCCCGACCAGTGTCTCGGTGAATGGATCGATCGTGAAGCCCTCGCGGAAGCGATGATTCCGCTGATTGGTCAGCTCTATCGCAACAACAATGTGGTGACCTCGATCTACGGCCGTGGCCTGATCAACCGTTCGGTCATCGACATCCTCAAGGCTCACCGCTTCGCCCGTCATCGTCTGGCTGACGAAGTCGAGCTCTCGGTGCACGACACCTTCCCGATGCTCAAGGCCATGAGCGAGCTCAAGCTGGGCGCCGCTTCCGTGGATCTGGGCAAGCTGGTTGCCAAGTTCAAGGCCGAAGGCGCTGGTCGCAGCGTCGAGCAGTTCGTCAAGGACGAGCTGGAAGAGGTCGTTGGCAAGCAGAATGGTGCCGCTCGCGAAGGCACCGACGTGGTTCTGTACGGCTTTGGCCGTATTGGCCGTCTGCTGGCGCGCATCCTGATCGAGAAAACCGGTGGTGGTGATGGCCTGCGTCTGCGTGCCATCGTTGTGCGCAAGGGTGCCGAAAACGATCTGGTCAAGCGCG
The DNA here is from genome assembly GCF_050473265.1 of Pseudomonas pichavaramensis. Taxonomy (NCBI): domain Bacteria; kingdom Pseudomonadati; phylum Pseudomonadota; class Gammaproteobacteria; order Pseudomonadales; family Pseudomonadaceae; genus Pseudomonas; species Pseudomonas pichavaramensis. The sequence continues at coordinate 38,424 of NZ_JBJKFJ010000005.1, forward strand.
CCAGCCTGCTGCGCCGCGACTCGGTACACGGCAAGTTCAATGGCACCATCACCATTGATGAGGCCAGCAACACCCTGACTGCCAACGGCAATCTGATCCAGATCATCTACTCCAACGACCCGGCGTCCATCGACTACACCCAGTACGGCATCAAGAATGCCCTGCTGGTGGATAACACCGGTAAATGGCGTGATGCCGAAGGCCTGGGTCAGCACCTGCAGTGCCCGGGCGTTGATCGTGTGGTTCTGACCGCGCCTGGCAAGGGTGCGCTGAAGAACATCGTGCACGGCATCAACCATGGCGAGATCAGTGCTGACGACAAGATCATCTCTGCGGCCTCCTGCACCACCAACGCCATCGTGCCGGTGCTCAAGGCGGTGAATGATCAGTACGGTATCGTCAACGGTCACGTGGAGACCGTTCACTCGTACACCAACGACCAGAACCTGATCGACAACTTCCACAAGGGCAGTCGTCGTGGTCGTAGCGCCGCGCTGAACATGGTCATCACCGAGACTGGTGCTGCCACCGCAGCTGCCAAGGCGCTGCCGGTACTGAAAGGCAAACTGACTGGCAATGCCATTCGCGTGCCGACGCCGAACGTGTCGATGGCCATCCTGAACCTGAATCTGGAGAAGGCCACCACTCGCGAAGAGATCAACGAGTACCTGCGCCAGATGGCCATGCACTCGGATCTGCAGAAGCAGATCGACTTCGTCAGCTCGCAGGAAGTGGTTTCCACCGACTTCGTCGGTTCGCGCCACGCCGGTGTGGTCGACGCCGAGGCGACCATCGCCAACGACAACCGTGTTGTCCTGTACGTCTGGTACGACAACGAGTTCGGTTACAGCTGCCAGGTGGTTCGCGTGATGGAAGACATGGCTGGGGTCAACCCGCCGGCCTTCCCGCGCTAAGCGCAGGCTGATGAAAAAACGGGAGCTTCGGCTCCCGTTTTTTTTGCTTCGGCTTGCCGGCCTGGATCGCCGAGGGCGCAGGGGGATCGTCTGTTTCACGTTGCGCGACCATAGTCGTATGTACAGCTGTAGTCGCTAATGCATGGCTCCGCTGGTGGTCGTCCGGGGTGCGACAATCTGTTGCTTGCTGTTACTGAAAGGTCAAAAAAAGCAAGCGCTTGGGTGGCCAGTCCAAGGGGCCATCTTTATAATCGAGCAGATTTTTTACCCAGGACCGGCACCTTCATTCACGCCAGCGACACGCTGGGGTGGCTGACCCTATTGGGTTCGCGAGTGTTGCCCCCTGTCCTATAAAAAGCTTTCTAAATCAGTGGTTAGGCAAACCTATGATCAAACTAAAGCATGGGCTCGATTTGCCCATAACGGGTGCGCCGGCGCAGCGTATCGAGGCCGCAAGGCCCGTACGCAGTGTCGCCGTCATCGGCTTCGACTATCACGGGATGAAGCCGACGATGGAAGTGCAGGTCGGTGATCGGGTCAAGCTCGGTCAATTGCTGTTTACCGACAAGAAGACAGCAGGTGTGCGTTATACCGCTCCCGCTGCTGGCGTTATCAGCGCCATTCACCGTGGCGAGAAGCGTGTCCTGCAATCGGTGGTCATCGACGTCGATGGCGACGAGCAGGAAGTCTTTACTCAGTATGCTGCCGACAAGCTCGAGTCGCTGAGCGACGCCGAGGTTCGCGAGAACCTGCAGCAGTCAGGTCTATGGACCGCGCTGCGCACACGTCCGTTCAGTAAAGTACCGGCGCTGGATGCAGTGCCCAGTTCGATTTTCGTGACAGCGATCGATACCAGCCCCCTGGCTGCTGATCCAGCGGTCATCATTGGCGAGCATGCCGCTGACTTCGAGAATGGCCTGAAGGTGCTCGGCAATCTGGCCAAGATTTTCCTGTGCAAGGCCGATGGCGCCAATCTGCCCGGCGAGAAGCTGGCGAAGGTGCAGGGCGAGGCCTTCGCGGGTCCGCACCCGGCGGGGCTGCCGGGCACCCATATTCATTTCCTCGATCCGGTCAGTGCCAGCAAGAGCGTATGGCAGATCGGTTACCAGGACGTCATCGCCGTTGGCAAGCTGTTCACCACGGGTCAGCTGTTCGTCGAGCGCGTCGTTGCACTGGGCGGCCCGGTTGCAGAGCAGCCGCGTCTGCTGCGTACCCGCCTTGGCGCCAACCTGGAAGAACTCTGCGCCGGTGAACTCAAGCCCGGCTTCAATCGGGTGATTTCCGGCTCGGTGTTCGGTGGGCGTACCGCTCAGGGCGCTTTCGCCTTCCTCGGTCGCTACCACAACCAGGTGTCCTGCCTGGGTGAGGGTAATGAGCGCGAAATGCTGCACTACCTGCGTGCCGGCGTTAACAAGCACTCGGTGCTGAACGTCTTCGTTTCCAAACTGGCAGGCGGCCGCCTGTTCAACTTCACCACCACTACCAACGGCAGCCCACGCGCCATGGTTCCGGTCGGCAACTACGAGGCGGTGATGCCGCTGGATATTCTGCCGACCCAACTGCTGCGCTACCTGATCGTCGGTGATACCGAGATGGCGCAGAAACTCGGCTGCCTCGAGCTGGACGAAGAAGACCTGGCGCTGTGTACCTATGTGTGCGCCGGCAAGTATGAATACGGCCCGATCCTGCGGGATAACCTCGCCCGTATCGAGAAGGAGGGTTAATCCGTGGGTATCCGTGCATTCCTCGACAAGATCGAGCACAACTTCGAAAAGGGCGGCAAGTACGAGAAGTGGTACGCCCTCTACGAAGCCATCGACACCTTCTTCTACCGTCCTGGCAGTGTGACCAAGACCACCGCTCACGTGCGTGATGGCATCGACCTCAAGCGCATGATGATCACCGTGTGGCTGTGCACCTTCCCGGCCATGTTCTTCGGTATGTGGAACACCGGCTACCAGGCCAACCTGATCTTCGCGCAGAACCCTGAGCTGTTGGCGGCTCAGGAAGGCTGGCGCTTCGCGCTGATCGGCTCGCTGGCTGGCTTCGATCCGAGCAGCCTGTGGGACAACTTCATCCAGGGTGCAGCCTACTTCCTGCCTGTCTACGCGGTGACCTTCATCGTCGGTGGCTTCTGGGAAGTGCTGTTCGCCTCGATCCGTCGTCACGAGGTCAATGAAGGCTTCTTCGTCACCTCCGTGCTGTTCGCCCTGATCCTGCCGCCGAGCATTCCGCTGTGGCAGGTCGCCCTGGGCATCAGCTTCGGCGTAGTGATCGGCAAGGAAGTGTTCGGTGGTACCGGCAAGAACTTCCTCAACCCGGCGCTGACCGGCCGTGCCTTCCTGTTCTTCGCCTACCCGGCGCAGATGTCGGGTGACGCGGTGTGGACTGCTGTCGATGGTTTCGCTGGCGCTACTTCGCTGAGCCTGGCGGCTTCCGGCGGCGTGGAGAACGTGATCAACAACGGCATCACCTGGATGGACGCCTTCGTTGGCACCATTCACGGTTCGATGGGCGAAACCAGCACCCTGGCCATTGCCATCGGTGGTCTGGTCCTGCTGCTGACCCGCATCGCGTCCTGGCGCATCGTCGTCGGTGTGATGCTCGGCATGATTGGCCTGAGTCTGCTGCTCAACGCCATCGGCTCGAACTCCAACCCGATGTTCGCCATGCCCTGGTACTGGCATCTGGTCGTCGGTGGTTTTGCCTTCGGCATGTTCTTCATGGCCACCGACCCGGTGTCGGCTTCCATGACCAACACCGGCAAGTGGATCTTCGGTGCCCTGATCGGCGTGATGGTGGTGTTGATCCGTGTGGTCAACCCGGCCTTCCCAGAGGGCATGATGCTGGCGATTCTGTTCGCCAACCTGTTCGCACCGCTGATCGACCACTTCGTCGTTCAGGCCAATATCAAGCGGAGGCTGGCACGCAATGTCTAGTCAAAAAGAATCCACCGTCCGCACGCTGACGGTGGCCGTGCTGGTGTGTCTGGTGTGCTCGGTGTTCGTCGCCGGCGCGGCCATTGCACTGAAGCCGACCCAGGTCGAGAACCGTCTGCTGGACAAGCAGCGCAGCATCCTGGCCATCGCTGGTCTGGGGCAGCCAGGCATGTCGTCCGCGCAGGTCAAGGATCTGTTCGATGGCACCATCACTGCCAAACTGGTTGATCTGGAGAGCGGCAAGTTCTCCGACGCCTTCGACCCGATCACCTTCGACCCGCTCAAGGCTGCCAAGGACCCTCAGCTGTCCACTGCGCTGAGCAGCAGCGAGGATGTCGCCGGCATCAAGCGTCAGGAGCGTTACACCACCGTCTATATGGTGGAGAAGGACGGCCAGGTGGAAACCCTGATCCTGCCGGTGCGTGGCTACGGCCTGTGGTCGACCCTGCACGGCTTCATCGCGGTCAAGGGTGATCTCAATACCGTGGTCGGCATGGGCTTCTACCAGCACGGCGAAACGCCGGGCCTGGGTGGTGAAGTCGATAATCCGAAGTGGAAAGGCCAGTGGCCGGGCAAGACCCTGTTCGACGAAGACGGCGAGCTCGCTGTGCAGGTCGTCAAGGGTGGTGTCGACCCACAGAGCCCGCAAGCGAACCATCAGGTCGATGCACTCGCTGGCGCCACGCTCACCAGTAACGGGGTGGATCATCTGTTGAAGTTCTGGCTCGGCCAGAACGGCTTCGGTCCGTTTATCGCTAACCTGCGCGCAGGGGAGGCCTGATCATGTCGCAGCCGACTATCAAAGAAGTCCTGCTCAACCCGATCTTCAATAACAACCCCATTGGCCTGCAGATCCTTGGTATCTGTTCGGCTCTGGCGGTCACGTCCAACCTGCAGACCGCGCTGGTGATGTCCGCCGCGCTGACGCTGGTGACCGGGTTCTCCAACCTGTTCATCTCGATGATCCGCAGCCAGATCCCGGGCTCGATCCGCATGATCGTGCAGATGGTGATCATCGCGTCCTTGGTGATCGTGGTCGATCAGGTGCTCAAGGCCTACGCCTTCAGTCTGTCCAAACAGCTGTCGGTGTTCGTCGGTCTGATCATCACCAACTGCATCGTGATGGGTCGTGCCGAAGCGTTCGCCATGCAGAACCCGCCCGTGCTGTCGTTCTTCGACGGTATCGGTAACGGTCTGGGCTACAGCGCCATGCTGATTGCACTGGGTGTGATCCGCGAGTTGTTCGGCGCCGGCAAGCTGATGGGCTACGAAATCTTCTCCGTGGTCAACGACGGTGGCTGGTACCAGCCTAACGGCATGCTGCTGCTGCCGCCTTCGGCATTCTTCCTGATCGGCCTGTTCATCTGGGCCATTCGTAGCTGGAAGAAAGACCAGGTCGAGGCCAATGCCTACAAGATGGCGCCTCAGGTATCCAGCAAGGAGGCCTATTAATGGAACATTACATCAGCCTGTTCGTCCGTGCGGTGTTCGTCGAGAACATGGCGCTGGCGTTCTTCCTCGGCATGTGTACCTTCATCGCCATCTCCAAGAAGGTGGAAACCGCCATCGGCCTCGGCATCGCCGTGGTCGTGGTGCTGGGTATCACCATGCCGGTGAACAACCTGATCTACGCCAACATCCTCAAGGATGGTGCGCTGGCCTGGGCCGGTCTGCCTGATGTCGACCTGTCCTTCCTCGGCCTGCTGACCTTCATCGGCGTGATCGCGGCCATCGTGCAGATCCTGGAAATGACCCTGGATAAGTACGTGCCCTCGCTCTACAACGCCCTGGGTGTGTTCCTGCCGCTGATCACCGTGAACTGCGCCATCATGGGTGGCTCGCTGTTCATGGTCGAGCGTGACTACAACCTCGCCGAAAGCACCGTCTACGGTGTCGGCGCGGGCGTGTCCTGGGCACTGGCCATCGCCGCACTGGCGGGCATCCGCGAGAAGCTCAAGTACAGCGATGTACCGGCTGGCCTGCAGGGTCTGGGCATCACCTTCATCACCATCGGTCTGATGTCGCTGGGCTTCATGTCCTTCTCCGGCGTGCAGCTGTAAGGAAAGGATGAACAGATGAATTACGAAATTTTCCTCGCCATCGGCATGTTCACCGCCATCGTGCTCGCGCTGGTGCTGATCATCCTCGCTGCGCGCGCCAAGCTGGTCTCCAGCGGCGACGTGAGCATCGAGATCAACGGCGAAAAAACCATCGTGGTACCGGCCGGCGGCAAGCTGCTGCAAACCCTGGCCGACAACAACATCTTCCTGTCTTCCGCCTGCGGTGGCGGCGGTACCTGCGCGCAGTGCAAGTGCGTCGTAGAGAGCGGTGGCGGCGAGATGCTGTCCACCGAGGAGTCGCATTTCACCCGTCGCGAGGCTCGCGAGGGCTGGCGTCTGTCCTGCCAGACGCCGGTCAAGCAGGACATGAAGATCGAAGTCCCGGAAGAGGTCTTCGGTGTCAAGAAGTGGGAGTGCACCGTCGAGTCCAACCCCAACGTCGCGACCTTCATCAAGGAGTTGACGCTGAAACTGCCGGAAGGCGAGAACGTCGACTTCCGCGCCGGTGGCTATGTGCAGCTGGAATGCCCGCCGCACACCGTCAACTACAAGGACTTCGACATTCAGGAGGAGTACCGCGGCGACTGGGACAAGTTCAACCAGTGGAAGTACGTGTCCAAGGTCGACGAGACCGTGATCCGTGCCTATTCCATGGCCAACTACCCGGAAGAGCGCGGCCTGGTGAAGTTCAACATCCGTATCGCCTCGCCGCCTCCAGGCAAGGACGATCTGCCGCCGGGCAAGATGTCTTCCTACGTGTTCAGTCTCAAGCCGGGCGACAAGATCACCGTGTACGGACCGTTCGGTGAGTTCTTCGCCAAGGACACCGATGCGGAGATGGTCTTCATTGGTGGTGGTGCCGGCATGGCGCCGATGCGTTCGCACATCTTCGATCAGCTCAAGCGCCTGAAATCCACGCGCAAGATCAGCTTCTGGTACGGCGCGCGCTCCATGCGCGAGTCCTTCTACAACGAAGAGTACGACCAGCTGCAGGCCGAGAACCCGAACTTCCAGTGGCACCTGGCGCTGTCCGATCCGCAGCCGGAAGACAACTGGACCGGCCTCACCGGCTTCATCCACAACGTGCTGTACGAGAACTACCTGAAGGACCACCCGGCTCCGGAAGACTGCGAGTTCTACATGTGCGGCCCACCCATGATGAACGCTGCGGTGATCAAGATGCTGACCGACCTGGGTGTCGAGCCGGAGAACATCCTCCTCGACGACTTCGGCGGCTAAGCATGAGGTCAGCTGTACTTCAGCCCGTTATTGCTGTCGCCCTGGCGGCAGCCCTAACGGGCTGCTTGCATTCTGAACGGATCGAAGAGTTCGGTGGCCCGACCATGGGCAGCACCTATTCGATCAAATACGTCCGCAGTGAAGGTGTCGCGCCACAAGCCGAACTCAAGGCCGCGACCGAGGCGATCCTCGCCGAGATCGACCTGCAGATGTCCACCTACCGTGACGACTCGCTGATCGAGCAGTTCAACCGTGCACCGGCCGGGGCCTGTCAGGCCATGCCGCAGGGTGTGCTGGATCTGGTGCGCGCCGGTGATCGTCTGCACGAACAGAGCCAGGGCTATTTCGACCTGACCCTCGAACCGCTGCTCGATCTCTGGGGTTTCGGCCCGAGAGGGCAGGGCGAGGCGGTGCCGAGCGAGGAACAGCTCGCCGAAGTGCGTCAGCGCGTCGGCCAGCAGCACTTGCGCATCGACGGTGAGCGGCTGTGCAAAGACGCTGACGTGCAGGTCGACTTCAACAGCATCGCCGCCGGCTATGCGGTCGAGCGTATCGTTGCGCGCCTACGCGAACTGGGCGTCACCAGTTATCTGGTCGAGGCCACGGGTGAGCTCAAGGCAGCCGGCTTCAAGCCAGATGGCAGCCACTGGCGCATTGGCCTGGAGGCGCCACGTGACGACAAGCGTGTGGCGCAGCGCGTGCTGCAACTCGATGGCTACGGTATTTCCACCTCGGGTGATTACCGCAACTACTTCGAGGAGAATGGCCAGCGTTACTCGCACACGCTCGATCCACTCACCGGCAAGCCTGTCAGTCACAAGCTGGCAGCTGTCACGGTGGCCGATCGATCGACCTTGCGCGCCGATGGCTTGTCTACCCTATTGATGGTGCTTGGACCCGACGCCGGTATGGCGTTTGCCGAGCGCAACGCTATCGCGGCGTTTTTCGTGACGCGTGAGGGCGAGGGTTTCGTCACACATGGCACGGCCGCATTCGAGCAGCTATTCGCTGCAGGAGATGAGCAATGACGTTTCTAGTGGTATTTCTGACCATGGTTCTGGTCGTCGGCATGATGGCCGTCGGCGTGATCATGGGGCGCAAGCCCATCGCCGGTTCGTGCGGTGGTATCGCCAATCTGGGCATCGAGAAGGAATGCTCGATCTGTGGCGGTAGCCGCGAGAAGTGCGAAGAGGTCAACCGCGAAAACGGCGAAGCGCCGAACAGCGACCTGGCTTACGACGCGAGCAAACGCTGAGCGAACCAGTCGTTAGAGATTGACAGCCGGCAGCCGTATCCGTTGCCGGCCCTGCCGAGGGTGCGCCACAAGCGCTCCGGCCTGATCTGAGGAGTAAACATGGCGGTCTACAACTACGATGTGGTGGTGCTGGGCTCCGGCCCGGCGGGTGAGGGCGCGGCGATGAACGCGGCCAAGGCCGGGCGCAAGGTGGCGGTGGTGGACAACCGTCCGCTGGTCGGCGGTAACTGCACCCACCTGGGCACCATTCCTTCCAAGGCGCTGCGCCATTCGGTGCGGCAGATCATGCAGTTCAACACCAACCCGATGTTCCGCCAGATCGGCGAGCCGCGCTGGTTCTCCTTCCCTGACGTGCTGAAAAGCGCTGAGAAGGTGATCGCCAAGCAGGTCACCTCGCGCACTGGATACTACGCGCGCAATCGCATCGATACCTATTTCGGGACAGCCAGTTTCGCTGACGAACAGACCATCGAAGTGGTCTGCCTCAACGGCGTGATGGAAAAACTGGTAGCCAAGCAAATCGTCATCGCCACGGGCTCGCGTCCCTATCGTCCGGCCGATATCGACTTCAACCACCCGCGTATCTACGACAGCGACACCATCCTCAGCCTAGGCCACACGCCGCGTCGGCTGATTATCTGCGGCGCCGGGGTGATCGGCTGTGAATACGCCTCGATCTTCAGCGGTCTGGGCGTGCTGGTTGACCTGATCGATAACCGCGATCAGTTGCTCAGCTTCCTCGACGACGAAATCTCCGATGCGCTGAGCTACCACCTGCGCAATAACAATGTGCTGGTTCGCCACAACGAGGACTACGAGCGCATCGAAGGCCTGGAGAACGGTGTCATCCTGCATCTGAAGTCGGGTAAGAAGATCAAGGCCGACGCCCTGCTGTGGTGTAACGGCCGTACCGGCAATACCGACAAGCTGGGTCTGGAGAACATCGGCATCGGCGTCAACAGCCGTGGCCAGATTCAGGTCGACGAGCACTACCGCACCGAGGTCAGCAACATCTACGCGGCCGGTGACGTGATCGGCTGGCCGAGCCTGGCCAGTGCCGCCTCCGACCAGGGCCGTTCGGCTGCCGGCAGCATCGTCGACAACGGCAGCTGGCGTTTCGTCGATGACGTGCCGACCGGCATCTACACCATTCCGGAGATCAGCTCGATCGGCAAGAATGAGCGCGAACTGACTCAGGCGAAAGTGCCATACGAAGTAGGCAAAGCCTTCTTCAAGGGCATGGCACGTGCGCAGATTTCGGTCGAGCCGGTGGGCATGCTGAAGATCCTCTTCCACCGTGAAACCCTGGAAGTGCTGGGCGTGCACTGCTTCGGCTACCAGGCCTCGGAGATCGTGCACATCGGTCAGGCGATCATGAACCAGAAGGGCGAGGCCAATACGGTCAAGTACTTCATCAACACCACCTTCAACTACCCGACCATGGCCGAGGCCTATCGCGTCGCCGCGTTCGACGGCCTCAACCGGCTTTTTTGAGCGGCACCGGCCGGCGGCCTGAGCCGGTCGGGGAGTCAGGCTGGATAGCGGCTTCCGAATGGCGCTGGCCGAATCGGGAGAGCTTCTAGCGTCTCAGGCGGCAGCAAACGACAAAACCGGCCCTTGGGCCGGTTTTTCGTTGTTGGGCGTTGTATTCGCAGCCCGGATGCCGAGCTAGAGCATCCCCGGATTGTATCCCGCTGCACGGCCTCGATACGTCACTCGGGATGCTTGTGCGTTAGGTGTTGGCCGCGTATCGCGGATAAATCCGCTCCTACAGAGTCAGAGCGCCTCAGTCCGTAGGGTGCGGCGCGCACCGCTCGTTCGAGCGAGGCCAGGTGCGCATGGCGCACCCTACGAGTTTCAAGCTCGCAGCGTCTGTACGGCCAGACCGGGGAAGTCGGTGATGATGCTGTCGGCGCCGAAGTCGGCGAGGCGGCGCATCAGCGCAGCCTCGTTCACTGTCCACACCGATACGTGCAGGCCCTGTTTCTGCGCCTTGAGCAGACGTTCCGGGGTGCACAGCGTCCAGTTCAGTGCCAGCAGGTGGCAGTCGTAGTGTGCTGCAACCTTGAGCGGGTCGAGCCAGGCATATTCGGCCACCAGGCCCACCTGCAGTTGTGGTGTCAGTTCGCGGGCGGCCTTGAGTACCTCGCGGGAGCTGGAGGTGATGGTGACGCGCTCGCGCAGGCCGAAACGCTCGGCGAGTTCGGCGATGGCCAGCACGGTGCGGGCCGAACGGATTTTCGAGGCGCTTTTTACCTCCAGTTGCCAATGTTCGAACGGGCATTGCTCGAACAGCTCGGCGAGGCGCGGAATCGGGCAGGGACGAACCCAGCCTGGCCCGCCTTTGCGCGCATCGTACTTCACCAGTTCGGCCGCATCGTGTTCGACCACCTTGCCACGCAAGCCGGTGGTGCGTTTGAGGGTAGGATCGTGAATAACCATCAGCTCGCCATCGCGTGACAGGTGCAGGTCCAGTTCGCAACGGGTGACGCCGTGTTCCAGGCAGCGCTGGAAGCTGGCGAGGGTGTTTTCCGGGGCTTCGCCCTTGGCGCCGCGATGGCCGTAGATGAGGGTCACTGTTGCTCCTTGGCGGTCTCTGGGTGGCGTGGCTGATGATGGCGCACGCTGTTGATCACGTGATCGTATTCGAAGTAGACACTGAATTCGCGGTAGTCCCAGCGGGTGATTGGCGGCTGCCCGACGGGCTTGTGCTCTTCATCTGCCAGGCCGAAGCGCTCCAGTACCGCGCGCTTGGACTGGCCCTTGTGCGGCAGGTTGGCGTTATCGATATCGGCGCCTTGGCTGCCGACTGGGATGGTCAGCGTCTCGGCGTGAAGAGAAACGGGGGCGAGCAGGGCGATCAGCAGAGCAAGACGATGCATGTGGATTCCTTGGCGGCGTTCATTCGCGGGCCTGGCGACGTTCCAGAGCCTGTTTCTGCAGGATATGCCTGGCGAGCAATTGGCGCTGTGCGTCGGTCAACGCTTCGAACTCCGTACCTATCTCGTACTGGCCATCGGTGCGCTGGCTGCAGTGTACGACTTGGGCGCGCAGTAACAGGCCGAGTGCCTGTGGCATCAGCACCATCTTGATCGCCAGGTGGCTGCCGGGCGCCAAGGCCTGCGCATGATTGAAACTGATGCCGCCTTCGGACAGCGAGACCTGGCGTGGTGCGCCGATATCGCGCAGCAGGCTCTGTGCTACGGCCTGGCCAAGCAGGTCGATGCGCTTGTTGATCACCTTCAGGTAGTTGGCCAGGGTACGGTCGCGCTCGCTGATGTGGCGCAGCAGATGCTGCGACTCGAAGTCCATCAGGTGCAGATCGCTAAGCAGGTTGAACAGTGGTGAGGGATCGTGAAGCTCGTCGCCGGCCAGGGCTTCGGCGCCTGACAGCAGGGTGAATTCCAGTGCGATCGTATCTTCGATGCGATAGTATTCGCGGCGATCTTCTACATCGTTTGTCGACATGGCGAACCCATGAAAGCGGTGGTGGTCGAAGACCCTGTTGAAAGTCTCGCGAGCTGGATGCATGCAAGGCCAGAGTCGCTGAGGATGCGCAGTTCACTCAGGTGAACCAGCCTTCGAGTCGACTTCAACACAGCAGGCTCGTCATGCAGCGGACTTTGACTTGTTTCTGAGTGTAAGGCCGCTGATCAGACCCCGCCACAAGGACGTTTTTCTTTCTCCCGAATCTCTCCGACATGTTCAGACCTCTGTTCGTATTCATCGGTACGCGTTACACGCGGGCCAAACGGCGCAGCCACTTCGTTTCCTTCATCTCCCTGACATCCATGCTCGGCCTCACGCTCGGCGTGATGGTGATGATCCTGGTGCTGTCGGTGATGAATGGTTTCGACCATGAAATGCGCACGCGCGTGCTCGGCATGATTCCTCATGCCACCGTCGAGTCGCCGACTCCAGTCAGCGATTGGCAGGCGCTGGCGCGTCAGGTCGAGCAACACCCGCGCGTCGAGGCGCTGGCCCCCTTTACCCAGATGCAGGGGCTGCTGACGCATGACGGCAAGGTGCAGAAGGTGCTGATCAATGCCGTCGACCCGGAGCAGGAGCGCAAGGTGTCGATCATCGACGGCTTCTTCCAGCAGGGCAGCCTGGACAGCTTGCAGCCCGGCGATTTCGCCATGGTCATCGGCGACAAGGCTGCGGCCAAGCTGGGGGTGAAGCTGGGCGACAAGATCACCTTCGTCGCGCCCGAGGTGACGGTCACACCGGCCGGCATGTTCCCGCGGCTGAAGCGTTTCACCGTCACCGGCATCTTTCATGTCGGCGCCGGCGAGATCGACGGTGCGCTGGCGCTCGCCAATATCACCGACCTGGCGCGCCTGCATCGCTGGAAGCCGGATCAGGTGCAGGGCCTGCGTCTGAAGTTCGATGATCTGTTCCAGGCGCCACGCAGTGCCTGGGAGATCGCCCAGACCCTCGACGGCGACTTCTATGCCCGCGACTGGACCCGGACCCACGGCAACCTGTACCAGGCCATCCGCATGGAGAAGACCATGATCGGCCTGTTGCTGCTGCTGATCGTCGCCGTCGCCGCCTTCAACATCATCTCCACGCTGGTGATGGTGGTGACCGACAAGAAAGGCGATATCGCCATCCTGCGCACACTGGGCGCGACGCCGCGGCAGATCATGGCCATTTTCATGGTCCAGGGCACGGTCATCGGTGTGGTCGGTACCTTCATTGGCGCACTGCTGGGTATCCTCGCCGCACTGAATGTCAGCGGCCTGATCGCTGCCATCGAGAAGCTGCTGGGTATCAAGTTTCTCAACGCCGATGTCTATTTCATCGACTACCTGCCTTCGCAGTTGCAGAGCGCTGACGTGATCATGGTTTGTACCGCGGCGCTGCTGCTGAGTTTCTTCGCCACCCTGTATCCAGCCTGGCGTGCCGCGCGCACCCAGCCCGCCGAGGCCCTGCGTTATGAGTGAGTCCATCGCCATGAAACAGCAAAATGCCGTGCTCAGCTGTCGTAACCTGAGCAAGCGCTATGACGAAGGCCCCGAGTCGGTGGTCGTGCTTGACGGTCTGGAACTTGAGCTTTTTGCCGGTGAACGCGTGGCCATCGTCGGCAGTTCAGGTTCCGGCAAAAGCACCCTGCTGAACATGCTTGGCGGTCTGGATACGCCCAGTGAAGGCAGCGTCTGGCTGGCGGGTGAGCAACTGTCGGCGCTGAGCGAAACCGCGCGTGGTCTACTGCGCAATCGCGCGCTGGGCTTTGTCTACCAGTTTCACCACCTGCTGGCCGAGTTCACCGCGCTGGAGAACGTCTGCATGCCATTGCTGATCGGCAAGACGCCGATCGCCGAGGCGCGTGAGCGCGCTACCAAGCTGCTCGAGCGTGTCGGTCTGGGCCATCGTCTCAACCACAAACCAGCCGAGCTGTCCGGGGGGGAGCGCCAGCGCGTGGCGATTGCCCGTGCGCTGGTCAACCGTCCGGGGTTGGTGCTGCTCGATGAGCCCACCGGTAACCTCGATCAGCACACCGCCGAAGGCATCCAGGAGCTGATGCGCGAGCTCAGTCGCGACTCCAACACTGCCTTCCTGGTGGTGACCCACGACATGCAACTGGCACGGCAGATGGATCGTGTGCTCAGCCTGCAGGATGGCAAACTGGTGAGCATCTGATGTTTCGTCCGCTGAGTATCTTCATCGGCGCTCGCTACACACGGGCCAAGCGCCGAAATCATTTCATCTCCTTCATTTCACTGACTTCGATGATCGGTCTGGGCCTTGGCGTGCTGGCGATGATCGTGGTGCTGTCGGTGATGAACGGTTTCCAGAAGGAAATGAGCTCGCGCATCCTCGGCATGGTGCCGCACGCCATGCTCTACGGTGAGCAACCTGTGGCGGACTGGCGCGCCCTGGCCAACAAGGCCATGACCAATCCGCAGGTGTTGGCTGCCGCACCCTACGCGGAACTGGAGGGCATGCTCTCGCATCGCGGGGTGATGCAGCCGATCCAGATCCACGGCATCGACCCGGCGGAGGAGGGCAAGGTGTCGATCCTGCCCGAACATATCCGCCAGGGCAGCCTGAGCAATCTGCAGCCTGGAGAGTTCGGCGTGGTGATCGGCGATATCACTGCGCACCGTTTCGGCCTGCAGGTCGGCGACAAGCTGACGCTGATCATCCCTGAATTGAGCAACGCACCAGGAGGCGTAACACCGCGCATGCAGCGTTTGAACGTGGCGGCGATCTTCAAGGTTGGCGCTGAACTGGACAGCTCGCTGGCCCTGATCAATGTCGCCGATGCTGCCAGCATGCAGCGCCTGCCGGAAGGCACGGTGCCGGGCATCCGCCTGGCGCTGAAGGACCTGTACCAGGCACCACAGGTGTCCAAGGCGCTGGTCGCCGATCTGGGAGGCGGGTACCGTGCCGATGACTGGACTCACACCCAGGGCAGCCTGTTCAGCGCAATGAAGATGGAAAAGACCATGATCGGTCTGCTGTTGCTGCTGATCGTCGCGGTAGCTGCCTTCAACATCATCGCCACGCTGATCATGGTGGTGGCCGACAAGGGCGCCGATATCGCCATCCTGCGTACCCTGGGCGCCACGCCGCGGCAGATCATGGCCATCTTCATGGTGCAGGGTTCGGTGATCGGCCTGGTGGGCACGCTGATCGGTACCGTGCTGGGTGTGCTGGCCGCACTGAATGTCAGTGCGCTGGTGGCCTGGCTGGAGTCTTTCGCCGGGGAGCAGGTGCTGAGCTCCGACGTGTACTTCATCAGTAGCCTGCCATCGGAGCTGCAGTGGCTGGACGTCGTGCTGATCTGCTCGGCGGCACTGATCCTCAGCTTCCTCGCCACGCTATATCCATCCTGGCGAGCCGCGCAGGTGCAGCCTGCCGAAGCGTTACGTTACGAGTGAAAGCAAAAAAGCCGTCGATCCGACGGCTTTTGTTTTTCTAGCTCTGGACTTCCCGACGACGCTCCTGGCGCTTGCGCCAGCTACGCTGTACCCACCAGCGCCAGTACAGCATGGTCAGCACGTAACCGAGTGCCGCGAGGATCAGGCCGGAGACGAACGAACCCAGCAGCAGTGGCTTCCACAGCATCGACAGCTCGGCGGTTATCCACTCCAGGCTGAGATGACTGGGCAAGCGCACAGCGGGTGAGTTGCTCAGCCAGGCGCCGAACTTGTAGGTGCAGTAGAACACCGGCGGCATGGTGATCGGGTTGGTCAGCCAGACCAGGCCGATGGAGATCGGCAGGTTGGCGCGCAGGGGAATGGCCACCGCAGCGGCCGCCAGCATCTGCATGGGCATGGGAATCATCGCCCAGAACAGGCCGATGGCCATACCCCGGGCAACCGAATGACGATTGAGATGCCAGAGATTGGGGTCGTGAATGAGTTTGCCGAGAAAGCGCAGGGACTTGTTACCCTTGATACTGTCGGGAGTGGGCAAGTAGCGCTTGAATAAACGACGCGGCATGAAGAGTCTCTGGGCAGGCAAAAGCGCCGATATTATGCACTGATTCCTCATCGCCAGCGTTTCCATATTGTGACGGAAGGTGAGCGCTGGATGCGCTCGGTGAAACAGGGGGAGCGATGCGTACAGGGATGTTGGCGCTGGCCTTGGGCTTGTTGACGCTACGCTTTCTGCCAAGCCTGCCGCCGGGCTGGTTGCTGCTCGTCGCGGCCTGTTGCGGGCTGGCACTGCTGTTTTCGCGTCTTTTCCCCCTGGGCTTCTTTCTGCTCGGGCTGGCCTGGGCCTGCTGCTCTACGCAATGGGCGCTGGACGATCGCCTGGCTGTCGAGCTGGATGGCCGGACGCTGTGGTTGGAGGGGCGGATCGTCGGCCTGCCCGAGGTCGCCGATGGCGTCGTGCGTTTCCAGTTACAGGACGCTCATTCGCGGCGCGCTGAATTGCCGAAACGCTTGCGTCTGGCCTGGTATGGCGGGCCGCCTCTGCACGCAGGTGAACGTTGGCGTCTGGCGGTCAATCTCAAACGTCCGCATGGCCTGGTCAATCCGCAGAGCTTCGACTACGAGGCCTGGTTGTTGGTGCAGCGTATTGGCGCCACTGGCACGATCAAGGCTGGCGAGCGGCTGGAGGCGGCCAGCGGAGTCGCGAGCTGGCGCGATGCCTTGCGTCAGCGCTTGTTGGCAGTGCCGGCCTGGGGGCGTGAAGGTGGGGTCGCTGCATTGGTCCTTGGCGATGGTTCCGGCCTGACGGCCCAAGACTGGCGGCTGTTACAGCACACCGGCACCGTCCACCTGATGGTCATTTCCGGGCAGCACATCGCCTTGCTGTCCGGTTTTCTCTATGGATTGGTCGCGCTGCTGGCGCGGTTCGGCGCCTGGCCGCGACGTTGGCCCTGGTTGCCCTGCGCTTGTGCATTGGCATTGAGTGGTGCGTTGCTCTACGGCTGGCTGGCAGGATTCGAAGTCCCGGTGCGCAGAGCCTGTGTGATGGTCGCCCTGGTCTTGCTGTGGCGTCTGCGCTTTCGTCATCTGGGCCCTGGTTGGCCTCTGCTGAGCGCCATGCTGGTGGTCTTGTTGCTGGAGCCTCTGGCGTCCCTGCAGCCAGGTTTCTGGTTGTCGTTCTCGGCTGTCGCCATTCTTGCGCTGGTGTTTGCCGGTCGCCTGGGCGTATGGGGTTGGTGGCGTGGGCTGACGCGTGCGCAGTGGACCATGGCCCTCGGGCTTTTGCCGATGATGTTGATCCTTGGTTTGCCGGTCAGCAACAGCGGGCCGCTGGCGAATCTGTTCGCCGTACCCTGGGTGGGACTAGTAGTGGTGCCGTTGGCGTTGCTGGGCACGCTGTTGTTGCCCGTGCCCTGGCTTGGAGAAAGCTTGCTGTGGTTGGCCGGTGGGGCATTGCACCTACTCTTCGAGCTGCTAGGCATGATTGCCAGTTGGCTGCCTGCCTGGCTGCCCAGCGAGTTACCGCTGTGGGCCTGGGCATTGGCTGCCCTGGGCGCCTTGTTATTGTTGCTGCCAACTGGTGTACCGCTGCGCCTGCCGGGTGTGGCGCTGTTGCTGCCGGCCTTGCTGCTGCCGGCGCAGCACCTCGAGGAGGGCAGGGCCGAAGTCTGGGTGCTTGACGTCGGCCAGGGGCTATCCGTCCTGGTGCGTACCCGTGAGCACAGCCTGCTGTATGACGCCGGGCCTCGTTTCGGCGATTTCGATACGGGCGAGCGTATCGTCCTGCCTTCATTGCGCGCTCTGAACCTGCGCCGTCTGGACGTCATGCTGCTCAGTCACGCTGACAACGATCACGCTGGCGGCGCGGCTGCCATCCACTCGGCAATGCCGGTGGCGCGGGTGATCAGTGGCGAACCGCAGCGTCTTGAGCGAGCGCTGGCGGCTGAAACCTGTAATTCAGGACAAAGCTGGCAGTGGAATGGCGTGATGTTCAGGTTGTGGCAATGGCAGGAAGCCGGCTCGGGCAACCCAAGTTCCTGCGTGCTGCAGGTGGACGCCGCAGGTGAGCGCTTGCTGCTGACTGGCGATATCGATGCCCAGGCCGAGATGGCGTTGCTGCAGTCCGATTTTCCAGTTGCGTCGCACTGGTTGCTGGCGCCGCATCATGGCAGCCGCAGTTCCTCCACTCAGGCTTTCATCGATGGAGTTGGCGCGCAGCACGTGCTGATCACCCGTAGCCGGCACAACGCATTTGGTCATCCGCACCCTCAGGTGCTGGCGCGTTACCAGGCGGCGGGCATCGAAGTGCATGACACGGCGAACACGGGGGCTCTGCATCTGCGCCTGGGTGAATGGCGCGCGCCTCGCGGGTTGCGAAGCGAGGCACGCTTCTGGAGGGAAAAATGAGAAGGAGCTGCACCCTATGCTAGAGTGGCGCCACTTTTTCGAGGGGGAATCTCTACCGTGTGGGAACTGGTCAAAGCTGGCGGCTGGATGATGCTGCCGATCATTCTCTGTTCCATCGCTGCTGCCGGTATCGTTGCCGAGCGCCTGTGGACCCTGCGGCCCGCCCGCGTCACGCCGGCCAATCTGCTGGCCCAGGTCTGGCGCTGGATCAAGGACAAGAAGCTGAACAACCAGAAGCTCAAGGAGCTGCGTGAGCATTCGCCGCTCGGGCAGATCCTGGCCGCCGGCCTGGCCAACTCCAAGCATGGTCGCGAGATCATGAAGGAGTGCATCGAGGAGGCCGCCGCGCGCGTCATTCATGATCTGGAGCGTTATCTCAACGCCCTCGGCACTATCGCCGGCATCGCACCGTTGCTCGGCCTGCTCGGTACCGTGCTGGGCATGATCGAAATTTTCAGCTCCTTCATGGGCGCCGGCATGGCCAATGCGCCGATGCTCGCCGGCGGTATCTCCAAGGCGTTGATTACCACGGCGGCAGGCCTGATCGTGGCGATCCCGGCGCTGTTCTTCCACCGCTACCTGCAACGTCGCGTCGATGAGCTGGTGGTGGGCATGGAGCAGGAAGCGATCAAACTGGTGGAAATGGTGCAAGGCGATCGTGACGTCGACCTGGGTGAGGGCAAGGCGTGAAATTCCGGCGCAAACCGCGGGAGAACGTCGAGATCAACCTGGCCTCGTTGATCGACGTGGTGTTCATCCTGCTGCTGTTCTTCGTGGTTACCACCACCTTCACCCGTGAGACCCAGCTCAAGGTCGATTTGCCCGAGGCGGCCAGTGGCACGCCACCGGAGCAGACCGAACTGAAGCAGGTCGAAGTGCTGATTGGTGCTGATGGCGCCTATTCGGTCAATGGCAAGGCGCTGCTGGAGAGCAACCTGAGTAATCTGATGGCTGCGCTGCAGAAAGAGTCCGACGGTGACAACAGCCTGCCATTGATCATCAGCGCCGATGGCAAGACGCCGCACCAGGCGGTGATCACAGCCATGGATGCTGCCGGCAAGCTGGGCTTCGCGCACTTGCGCATGACCACGGTGGAAGCACAGGAAGCGCCCTGATTGAGCGCCGCTGATCGCTTGCTCGAGGCCTGGTATCGCGGTCACCCGGCGTTGGCGCTGTTGCGCCCGCTGGAGTGGCTGTACCGCCGTGTGGTGCAGGTCAAACGCGCGCGCTTTCTGGCGGGCGAGGGCGCCATCTACCGCGCTCCGGTGCCGGTTTTGGTGGTGGGCAACATCACCGTCGGTGGCACCGGCAAGACGCCGCTGATCCTCTTTCTTATCGAACATTGCCGGGCTCGCGGCCTCAAGGTCGGTGTGGTCAGTCGCGGCTATGGCGCCGCGCCGCCGAGCCTGCCCTGGCGCGTGCGTGCCGATCAGCCTGCGGCGCAGGCCGGTGACGAGCCGCTGTTGATCGTGCAGCGCACGAATGTGCCGCTGATGATCGACCCGGATCGTAGCCGTGCGGTGCGCGCGCTGCTGGCCGAAGAGCCGCTGGACCTGATTCTCTGCGACGACGGCATGCAGCACTATCGCCTGGCGCGCGACCTGGAGTTGGTGCTGATCGATGCCGCACGTGGCCTGGGTAATCGCCGCTGTCTGCCGGCCGGGCCGCTGCGCGAGCCTGTCGAGCGTCTCGATGGGGTCGATGCGGTGCTGTTCAACGGCGCCGAGGCTGATTGCGTCGATGGGTTCGCCTTTCGTTTGCAGCCCACTGCGCTGGTCAACCTGGCCAGTGGCGAGCGCGTCGGGCTGGATCATTTTCCCCGAGGCCAAGGCGTGCATGCGGTGGCCGGCATTGGCAATCCGCAGCGTTTCTTCAATACCCTCGAAGCGCTAAACTGGCGGCCGGTTCCGCACCCCTTCGCCGACCATGCCCAGTACGATCTGGCGCAGCTCAGCTTCGAGCCCTCGCTGCCGTTGCTGATGACCGAGAAGGATGCGGTGAAATGCCGGGCCTTTGCCGCCGCCGACTGGTGGTACCTGGCCGTCGATGCCGTGCCTACACAGGCCTTCGTCGATTGGCTGGATGCGGCATTGGCTCGCCTCATACCGGGGTCCTCCTGACCCCATCCAAGGACTGCGTCATGGACCTCAAACTGCTCGATATCCTCGCCTGCCCGATCTGCAAGGGCCCGCTGCAGCTCTCCGAAGACAAAACCGAACTGATCAGCAAGGGTGCCGGTGTGGCCTACCCGATTCGCGACGGCATTCCGGTAATGCTGGAGAGCGAAGCCCGCACCCTGAATACCGATGAGCGTCTGGACAAGTAAATGAGCGCAGCTTTCACCGTCGTCATTCCAGCCCGTTATGCCTCCACCCGCCTGCCAGGCAAGCCGCTGCAGGACATCGCCGGCAAGCCCATGGTGCAGCACGTCTGGGAACAGGCCAAGAAAAGTTCGGCCAGCCGCGTGGTGATCGCCACCGACGATGCACGCATCGTCGAAGCCTGCCAGGCGTTCGGCGCTGAGGTGCTGCTGACCCGCGAGGATCACAACTCCGGCACCGACCGCCTGGCCGAAGTGGCCACCCAGCTCGGTTTGTCTGCCGATGCCATCGTGGTCAACGTGCAGGGCGACGAGCCACTTATTCCGCCGAAGATCATCGATCAGGTGGCAGCCAACCTGGCGGCCAATCCGCAGGCCGGCATCGCCACGCTGGCCGAGCCGATCGAGGACGTCGCAGCGCTGTTCAACCCCAACGTGGTCAAGGTAGTGGCTGACAAAAACGGCCTGGCTCTGACCTTCAGTCGCGCGCCGCTGGCCTGGGCGCGCGATGCCTTCGCCAGGAGCCGCGACGAGCTGCCAGCAGGTGTGCCGTATCGCCGCCATATCGGCATCTACGCCTACCGCGCCGGTTTCCTGCATGACTTCGTCGCCTGGGGCTCGTGCTGGTTGGAAGACACCGAATGCCTGGAGCAACTGCGTGCCCTGTATAACGGCGTACGCATCCATGTTGCCGATGCTCTCGAGGCTCCGGCCGCCGGTGTCGATACAGCCGAAGACCTGGAGCGGGTTCGCCACCTGCTGGGGGCCTGATGAAGGTTCTTTTCGTTTGCCTGGGCAATATCTGCCGCTCGCCGACCGCTGAAGGCGTATTTCGCCACAAGCTGCGCGCTGCTGGTCTGGACGGTCAGGTGCAGGTGGATTCCGCCGGTACCGGTGACTGGCACGTGGGCAAGGCGCCGGACAGTCGTACCCGCCAGGCGGCGCAGCGCCGTGGCTATGACCTGTCGGCGCAGCGTGCACGTCAGGTCGAGGCGGCGGATTTCCAGCGCTTCGATCTGATCCTGGCTATGGACCAGAGCAACCTGCGTAACCTGCAGGCACTGCGTCCGGCCAACGCGCGCGCCGATCTTGATCTCTATCTGCGTCGCTACGAACTGGCGCTGGATGAGGTGCCTGATCCCTATTACGGCGGTGAGGACGGCTTCGAGCAGGTGCTGGACCTGATCGAACAAGCCAGCGATGCGTTGCTGATCGAGATCAAGGGGCGTCTGTGACACTCAACTTGCAGAGCGACGTTTCGCTCAAGCCATTCAACAGCTTTGGCGTCGAGGCGCGCGCGCGCCTGTTTGTCGAGGTGCATGACGATACCGAGGTGCGCGAGGCGCTGAATCTGGCCGAACAGCGAGACTTGCCGCTGCTGGTGATTGGTGGTGGCAGCAACCTGCTGCTGACTGCCGATGTCGAGGCGTTGGTGCTGCGCATGGCCAGCCGGGGCATTCGTGTTCTCGAGGATGATGGCGAGCAGGTGCTGGTCGAAGCTGAGGCCGGCGAGCCCTGGCATCCTTTCGTGCAGTGGAGCCTGGCGCAGGGCCTTGGTGGCCTAGAGAACCTCAGCCTGATTCCCGGTACCGTGGGC
Organism: Pseudomonas pichavaramensis; assembly: GCF_050473265.1. Classification (NCBI taxonomy): domain Bacteria; kingdom Pseudomonadati; phylum Pseudomonadota; class Gammaproteobacteria; order Pseudomonadales; family Pseudomonadaceae; genus Pseudomonas; species Pseudomonas pichavaramensis. The sequence goes on from NZ_JBJKFJ010000005.1 coordinate 60,545, forward strand.
GCTGCGCCGATGCAGAACATCGGGGCCTACGGGGTCGAGGTCAAGGACCTGTTCGCCGGGCTGACTGCGCTTGATCGGCAGAGCGGTGAGCTGCGCGAGTTCGCGCTGGAGGAGTGTGCCTTTGCCTACCGCGACAGCCTGTTCAAGCGCGAGGCTGGGCGTTGGCTGATCCTGCGCGTGCGCTTTCGTTTCGTGCGCCAGGCTGCGTTGCGGCTGGATTACGGGCCGGTGCGTCAGCGCCTGAGCGAAATGGGGGTTGAAGCACCGACGGCGAGCGATGTCGGTCGGGCGATCTGCGCCATTCGCAGTGAGAAACTGCCCAACCCGGCTGAGCTGGGCAATGCCGGCAGCTTCTTCAAGAATCCAGTGGTGTCGTTCGAGCTGGCTGAGCGCATTCGCGCTGAGCATGCCGATCTGGTCAGCTATCCGGCGGGTGTTGGTCTGGTCAAGTTGGCGGCAGGCTGGCTGATCGAGCGTGCCGGCTGGAAGGGCTATCGTGAAGGCGATGCCGGTGTGCATCGTTTGCAGGCGCTGGTGCTGGTCAACTACGGTAACGCCACGGGCGCGCAATTACTGCAACTGGCGCAGCGCATTCAGAGCGATATCCTGGGCCGATTTGGCGTTCCACTGGAAATCGAGCCCAACGTGCTTTGATCTGGCGGCGCTTATCACCGGATTTCATCCGGGCTACGTTTTGCCGGAGCTGTTGTTAAAACGCGGATATAAAAAAGGGGATGCCTAGGCATCCCCTTTTTGCTGCGCGGGAGAATCAAACCTGAGGTTTGATCTCTTCCTCGCTCTTCACTTCTTCTTCCGGCTGCGCAGGTTCTACCGCTTCGCTCGCACTAGGCTCGCTGGCGACAGGACTTTCAGTAACAGTGGGCTCGCTTTCAGTGGCGGCGACTTCAGCTTCTACTGCAGCGCTGGGCTCGGCAGCTACCGGCGCTTCGACCACGGGGGCGGGGGCGCTTTCGGCTGCTTCGCGGGCCAGGCGCTCGGCTTCGCGCTGACGGCGACGCACTTCGCGCGGGTCATTCGAGGCGCGGCCGGTGGCGTTGGCCGGTACTGCAGCAGGTGCCTCGACGACTGGAGCGGTTTCGACAGGAGCAGCTTCGACCACAGTGGTCTCTACAACTGTTGCCTCTACAGCCGGTGCCGGAGCAGGCGCTTCAGCAACTTCGGCCACAGGCTGTACCGGCTCGACCGCTTCGGCAACCGGTGCTTGCTCTACCGGGGTTTCGACCACGGCAGCGGTTTCTTCGGCTTGCACGACAGCTTCGGCTTCAGTCTGGACCGGGGCGGCTTGCGCAGCTTCCGGTTGTACGGCTTCGACTTCGCTGCGCTGGGTCAGCGGCGCTTCGGCGGCGACCGGATCGGCATCGGCAGGTGCTGCTTCGCTGGCCACGGCCTCGCTGCTGTCGACGCTCTCGGCGACCACGGCAGCGGCAGTTGCTACTGCAGCCGGCGTGCTTGCCGGGGCTTCGTCAGCGGCGTTTTCGCTGCTTTCGGCATTCTCGATCGGGTTGCCATCGGCATCGCGCTGACGCTCACGGCGGTTGCTGCGGCGACGCTGGCCACGGGAGCGACGACGCGGACGCTCGTTCTCGCCATTGCCTTGCTCGTCATCTTGCAGCTGTTCTTCGTTCGGCAGTGCTTCGTCCTGAGTGGCCTCGGCCTGCTCGGCGCGCGGCTGACGCTCCTCACGCGGCGGACGCTGACGCTCCTGGCGCTCGCCACGCGGCTGACGCTCGGCGCGTTCTTCACGTTGCTCGTTGCCGGCATCCAGCGGCTCGCGCAGTTCGCGTACACGTTCTTCGCGCGGTGCGCGCTCTTCACGTGGTTTGCGCTCGCGGCGATTTTCCTGGCCTTCACGTGGTTCGCGTGGCGCACGTTCTTCACGCGGCTGACGCTCTTCACGAGGTTGGCGTTCTTCACGCGGCTCGCGCGGCTGACGCTCTTCGCGTGGTGCGCGTTCTTCACGCGGTTTGCGCTCGTCGTCACCACGACGGCCACCACGGTTACGGCTCTGCTGACGACCGTTGCGACGCTCTTCGCGTGGTGGACGCTCGTTGCTCTTCTTCTCTACCACGGCCGGCTGGGCTTCTTCTTCCTTACCGGCGAACAGGCTGACCAGGGACTTCACCAGGCCTTTGAACAGGCTTGGCTCCGGCGCTTGTGCAGGCGCCAGCGGAGCTTGTGGCTCGGCAGCGACCGGCGCGTTGCTGCGCGGGGCAGCCTTGATCGCGGCTTCCTGGCGAACCAGGGTGCGAGTCGCGGCTGCCGGGTGTGCAGCGGCATCCTCGGCTTCGGTGGTGGCGGCGATTTCGTAGCTGGTCTGGCTGCTCAGGGCTTCCGGGCTGTCGTCACGCAGGCGCTGCACTTCGAAGTGCGGGGTTTCCAGGTGATCGTTCGGCAGGATCACGATGCGCGCGCGGGTGCGCAGTTCGATCTTGGTGATCGAGTTGCGCTTCTCGTTGAGCAGGAAGGCGGCGACCGGGATCGGTACCTGGGCGCGGACTTCGGCGGTGCGGTCCTTCAGCGCTTCTTCTTCGATCAGGCGCAGGATAGCCAGCGACAGGGATTCGACGTCGCGGATGATGCCTTGACCGTTGCAGCGCGGGCAGACGATGCCGCTGGTTTCGCCCAGCGACGGACGCAGACGCTGACGGGACATTTCCAGCAAGCCGAAGCGTGAGATGCGGCCGACCTGAACGCGGGCGCGGTCGGCTTCCAGGGCTTCGCGGACTTTCTCTTCCACTGCGCGCTGGTTCTTGGCCGGGGTCATGTCGATGAAGTCGATGACGATCAGGCCGCCAATATCACGCAGACGCAGTTGGCGGGCGATTTCCTCGGCCGCTTCCAGGTTGGTCTGCAGCGCGGTTTCCTCGATGTCGCTGCCTTTGGTGGCGCGCGCCGAGTTGATGTCGATGGACACCAGGGCTTCGGTCGGGTCGATGACGATGGAGCCGCCCGACGGCAGCTTCACTTCACGCTGGAAGGCGGTTTCGATCTGGCTTTCGATCTGGAAACGATTGAACAGCGGCACGCTGTCTTCGTACAGCTTGATCTTGCTGGCGTACTGCGGCATCACCTGCTGGATGAAACTCAGGGCCTCTTCCTGGGCTTCGACGCTGTCGACCAATACTTCGCCGATGTCCTGGCGCAGGTAGTCGCGGATGGCGCGGATGATGACGTTGGATTCCTGGTAGATCAGGAACGGGGCAGGGCGGCTGGTGGAAGCTTCCTTGATGGCGCTCCACAGTTGCAGCAGGTAGTCGAGGTCCCACTGCATTTCTTCGCTGGAGCGGCCCAGGCCGGCGGTGCGCACGATCAGGCCCATGTCCGCAGGGGCGTTGAGGCCGTTCAGCGCTTCGCGCAGTTCGTTGCGCTCTTCGCCTTCGATACGACGGCTGATGCCACCGGCACGCGGGTTGTTCGGCATCAGTACCAGGTAACGACCGGCCAGGCTGATGAAGGTGGTCAGGGCTGCGCCCTTGTTGCCGCGCTCTTCCTTCTCGACCTGGACGATGACTTCCTGGCCTTCCTTGAGCACATCCTTGATGTTGATGCGGCCGCCTTCAGGGGCCTTGGAGAAGTATTCGCGGGAGATTTCTTTGAGGGGGAGGAAGCCGTGACGTTCGGAGCCGAAGTCGACGAAGGCTGCTTCGAGGCTGGGTTCTACGCGAGTTATACGGCCTTTGTAGATATTGGCCTTCTTCTGTTCGCGGGCGCCGGACTCGATGTCCAGGTCGTAGAGTTTTTGGCCGTCTACCAGGGCTACACGCAACTCTTCGGGCTGAGTTGCGTTAATCAACATTCTTTTCATGTGGTACCAATGGGTTCCGGGGCTACCGGAAGCCACGTTAGGCACACACGACTCTCAGGGTCGGTGTCAGGCGCGTCAGAAACGGTCGTAAATCGTTCCTCTGTCGAGCGACGGCCGATCCGCAGAGCGGCGGTCGCGACGGACGTCTTCCTGCTTGCTGTGGTGACAGAAAGCACTCAGTCAGGAGGAGGAATCAACTGGCGGTCGCGGACGAGATGAGGCGTCTTTGATCAAGCTAAGGCTACGCAGGCCGACAGTTGTACATCTCCACCCTACACGTATCGCTGAAAATCGGGTGCCGCGCGGATTCCGCAGCGGTTCTATTTACCGCGACCGCCCATTGGGCGAGTCGCGCATCATACTCAAGGCGTTGTTTCCGAATTCTTCACAGGCTGAACAATCCGTCGGACGGCCTCACGTCCTGAAAGGGTTGCGCGGGCAGGGGATGGCAAGGTTGGCGATCATCCGCAGGCCAGGCCACTTTTGGCGGCGTTCGCGACTATAGCAGTAATGATTAAGTGCTTCAATTCCATAAAAAATTGTTATGATTGCGCGATGACTACTCCTGCCTCTCCAACCTCCGGCGTCCAGCTGATCGAGGTTGCACCGGAACTCGCCGGCCAACGCATTGACAACTTCCTTCGGACGCAGCTCAAGGGCGTGCCCAAGACCCTGATCTATCGCATTCTGCGTAAAGGCGAAGTGCGCGTGAACAAGGGGCGGATCAAGCCTGAATACAAGCTGCAGGCTGGCGACGTGGTGCGCGTGCCGCCGTTGCGTCTGGCCGAGCGTGACGAGCCTGAGCCGCTTGCGCAAGGCCTGCTTGAACGCCTGGAGGCGGCGATTGTCTATGAAGACAAGGCGCTGATCGTGCTCAACAAGCCGGCCGGCATCGCTGTGCATGGCGGCAGCGGGCTCAATTACGGAGTGATCGAAGCCTTCCGTCAGCTGCGCCCGGATGCCAAGGATCTGGAGCTGGTGCACCGTCTCGATCGCGATACCTCCGGCCTGCTGATGATCGCCAAGAAGCGCAGCATGCTGCGTCATCTGCACGAGCAGTTGCGTGGTGATGGTGTCGACAAGCGTTATATGGCGCTGGTTCGTGGTCATTGGGCAACGGCGAAGAAGCAGGTCAATGCGCCGCTGCAGAAGAGCAATTTGCGTTCCGGTGAGCGCATGGTCGAGGTCGACAGCGAGGGCAAGGAAGCGCTGACCCTGTTCCGTGTGCTGCGCCGCTTCGGTGATTTCGCCACGCTGGTCGAGGCCAAGCCGGTGACCGGGCGTACGCATCAGATTCGCGTGCATGCCAAGCATGCCGGGCACTCCATTGCCGGTGACTCCAAGTACGGCGACGATGAGTTCACTCGCGAGATTCGTGAGCTGGGCGGCAAGCGCCTGTTCCTGCACGCATACGAATTGCACGTCCCCCTGCCTGATGGCGGTGTGTTGAAGCTCGAGGCGCCAGTCGACGAGGTATGGGCCAAGACCGTGGAGCGTCTGAGTGCCTGACTATCAGCTGCTGGTTTTCGATTGGGATGGCACGCTGGTGGACTCCATTGGTCGTATCGTCGAGGCCATGCATCGCGCTGCCGATATCGCGGGTGTGCCGCGCTGTAGCGATGCTGCGGTGCGCGGCATCATCGGTCTGGAGCTGGGTGTGGCGATCAGCACGCTCTATCCGGAACTCGCCGAGCCGGCGGCAATCGAAACCATCCGGCGCGCCTATAGCGAACAGTATCTGGTGCTGGAAACCGAGCCGTCACCATTGTTCGAAGGCGTGCGCGAGTCGCTCGAGGTCTTTCGTGAGCAGGGGTATCGTCTTGCGGTCGCGACCGGCAAGGGGCGCAAGGGGCTGCATCGGGTGTTGGCGGACAAGGGCTGGCTGGATTTCTTCGATATCACCCGCTGCGCTGACGAGACGGCGAGCAAGCCGGATCCGCTGATGTTGCATGAGATTCTTGCGCATTGCCGGGTGCAGCCCGAACGGGCGTTGATGGTGGGGGACTCGACCTTCGACCTGCTGATGGCGCGTAACGCTGGCATGGATGCCGTTGCGGTCGGTTTCGGTGCTCAGCCGTTGTCGGTTTTACGTGAATGTGCACCGCGTTTGGCAATTAATGAATTCAATGAGCTGCGTGCGTGGCTGGAAGGCCGCCATGCGCAGCAACCTTCAGAGGTGAGTGAGCATGTCGGATGAGTGGAAGTCATCGTCGTCGTCGGGCGAGGATGCCAAGAGCTGGAAACTGCTGGAAAAGACTCTGTTGGCGGGGGTTCAGGAGCAGCGTCGTTCGCGTCGCTGGGGGATCTTCTTCAAGCTGCTGACTTTCATCTATCTATTCGGAGCTCTGGCCCTGGTGTTGCCAGCTCTCGATCTGAAGTCGACCTCGACCACGACTGCGCACACGGCGCTGATCGAGATTCGTGGCATGATCGCTGACCGTGAGGAAGCCAGTGCCGACAAGGTGGTGGGCAGTCTGCGTGCGGCGTTCGAGGATACCAACACCAAGGGTGTGATCCTGCGCATCAACAGTCCGGGTGGCAGTCCCGTGCAGTCTGGCTACATCTATGACGAGATTCGTCGTCTGCGTGGCGAGTACCCGCAGACCAAGGTCTATGCGGTGATCAGTGATCTTGGGGCTTCCGGTGCCTACTACATCGCCAGTGCTGCGGACGAGATCTACGCCGACAAGGCCAGTCTGGTCGGTTCGATCGGGGTCACGGCGGCCAGCTTCGGTTTTGTCGATACCATGGAGAAGCTCGGTGTCGAGCGTCGTGTCTATACCTCCGGCGAGCACAAGGCCTTCCTTGATCCGTTCCAGCCGCAGAAGGAAGAGGAAACGCGCTTCTGGAAGACCGTGCTCGACACCACGCATCGCCAGTTCATCGACAGCGTGAAGAAGGGGCGGGGTGATCGACTCAAGGCCGATGAGCATCCCGAGCTGTTCTCCGGCTTGATCTGGTCCGGCGAGCAGGCTCTGCAGCTTGGTCTGGTGGATGCCCTGGGCAGTGCCAGCTATGTGGCGCGCGAGGTCATCGGCGAGAAGGAAATGGTCGACTACACCCAGCGTGACACGCCGTTCGACCGTTTCGCCAAGCGCCTGGGTACCAGTGTGGCGGATCGTATCGCGCTGTGGATGGGCTTTCAGGGGCCGACACTGCAGTGAGGAATAAAGGAAGGCCCGTTTGACGGGCCTTCTTCATCAGTGGGTCAGGGAATCTCGACGCCTTCGTTCAGTAGCATGTCCACCAGGCGGATCAGCGGCAGGCCGATCAGGCTGCTGGCATCTTCGCCTTCCGTGCTGCGAAACAGGCTGATGCCCAGTCCTTCGGATTTGAAGCTGCCGGCGCAGTCGAAAGGTTGCTCGCGCTGCAGGTAGCGCAGGATCTGCCCGTCATCGAGCGAGCGAAAATGCACGGTGAAGGGGATGCAGTCGACTTGGCACTGGTTGCTGTTGGTATTGAGCAGGGCCAGGCCGGTGAGGAATGTGACGCTGCTGCCGCTGGCGGCGCGCAGTTGTTGTTGTGCCCTCGGCAGGTCGTGGGGTTTGCCGAGAATCTGGCCGTCGCTGAGGATGGCGACCTGGTCCGAGCCGATGATCAGGTGGTCGCGGTGTTGGTCGGCCAGTGCGCGGGCTTTTGCCTCGGCCAGGCGTTTGACCAGGTCGATACCGGCTTCGCCTATCAGGCGCGTTTCGTCGATGCTTGGTGACTGCCAGGTGAAGGGCAGTTGCAGGCGCTCGAGTAGTTCGCGGCGGTAGGGGGAGCTGGAGGCGAGCAGCAGCGCGGGCATGTTCTCTTCCTTATATAGGTGGGCGAGAAATTCTACTGGTCGTGCCTGGGTGAATACAGGCTGAATTTCCTTTGACAGCGGCAGGGTGCATCCCTAGAATGCTGCGCCTATGTTGAATGGGCCGATTCCACCTCACGTTGATCCGCGCAAGCTCGCCGACCGCGAAGCTACCCTCGAAGGGCAGCTCGAACTGGCCAGCCTGCTGCGTCTCTGCGACCCGCTTGCCGATACGGCGGGTGCGGTGCAGGCGAAGTTTCAGTTCGGGCGTGACGAGCAGAAAACTGTGGTGATCCGCAGCGAGCTCGAGGTTGAGGTCAAAATGGTCTGCCAGCGTTGTCTGGAGCTGGTCGCGCTACCCATCCGCAGCGAATGTGAATACGCGGTGGTTCGGGTTGGAGCGAACACTCAGTCCTTGCCGAAGGGCTACGACGTGCTGGAAGTGGGTGAAGAGCCGCTGGAGCTGCTCGGTCTGGTCGAGGATGAATTGCTACTCGCCCTGCCGATCGTTCCTGCTCATGCCCCAGGTGATTGCCAGCAGCCGGACGGTCTCGATGAGCCCGCGCCGGGCGAGGACGAGGTATCGCGGTCCAACCCGTTCAGTGTATTGGCGCAGTTAAAGCGTGACCCAAACGTTTAGGAGTTAATGAGTTATGGCTGTTCAGCAGAACAAAAAATCCCGTTCCGCCCGCGATATGCGCCGTTCGCACGACGCGCTCGAAGGTAACGCCCTGTCCGTAGAGAAGAGCACCGGTGAAGTTCACCTGCGCCACCACGTTTCTCCGGAAGGCGTATACCGCGGTCGCAAAGTGATCGACAAGGGCGCTGACGAGTAATCCTTGTCCGCCTCGATCATCGCGATTGATGCAATGGGTGGGGACTTCGGTCCCCACTGCATTGTTCCGGCCTGTATTTCTGCGCTGGCCGAATTCCCCTCGCTACACCTGACCCTTGTCGGTCAAGCTCCCCTCATCGAAGAACAGCTCGCTCGCCAGTCTGGCGTCGATCGTGCGCGCCTGCAGGTTCAGCATGCCAGCGAAGTGATCGCCATGGATGAGCGTCCGGCGCAAGCATTGCGCGGCAAGCCCGATGCCTCGATGCGCGTGGCGCTGGAGCTGGTGCGTCAGCGCCAGGCTCATGCCTGCGTCAGTGCCGGCAATACCGGTGCGCTGATGGCGCTGTCGCGCTACGTACTCAAGACCTTGCCTGGAATCGATCGGCCGGCGATGGTCAGCCCGATACCCACCGAGCGCGGTCATTGCTACCTGCTGGATCTGGGCGCCAACGTCGATTGCAGTGCCGAGCACCTTTACCAGTTCGCGATCATGGGCGCGGTTGCTGCCGAGACGCTGGGCGTCCCTCGGCCGCGAATCGCTTTGCTCAATGTCGGCACCGAGGACATCAAGGGCAATCAGCAGGTCAAGCTGGCGGCCAATATGCTGCAGCAGGCGCATGGCTTGAACTTCGTCGGCTATATAGAAGGCGACGGCATGTATCGCGGCGAGGCTGATGTGGTGGTATGCGACGGTTTCGTCGGCAATATCCTGCTCAAGTCCAGTGAGGGGTTGGCACGAATGGTTACCGGGCGGGTCGAGGCGCTGTTTAACGAAGGATTGTTTGCGCAGGCCATTGGTGCGTTGGCCATGCCGCTGTTGCGCCGTCTCAAGGCCGATCTGGCGCCGGCCAGGCACAATGGTGCGAGTTTTCTCGGTTTGCAGGGCATTGTCGTCAAGAGTCATGGCGCGGCTGGGCAGGAGAGTTTCCAGAGCGCCATTCGCTGTGCGTTGCGTGAGGTGCAGGAGAATCTGCCACAGCGACTGCATGGTCGACTCGAGGACTTGTTGCTGTAGACTCGTCGCGTTTTTACGTTGTGATGGGTGCCGGAATGTGACTGCGGCACGTAGCCTGTCATCCAACTGTCAGTTTGCTGCGCCAGGCTCGCCTGGCGCTGGTTTTTCGACTCAAGGGACTTATTCATGTCTGCATCCCTCGCATTCGTCTTTCCCGGTCAGGGCTCGCAAGCTCTGGCCATGCTCTCCGATCACGGTGCTCAGCAGAAACTGGTGCTCGACACCTTCGCTGAAGCTTCCGAGGCGCTTGGTTACGATCTCTGGGCGCTGACCCAGCAAGGCCCTGAAGAGCAGCTGAACCAGACCGACAAGACCCAGCCGGCTATTCTCACTGCCTCTATCGCCCTGTGGCGGCTGTGGCAGGCCGAAGGTGGCGCCAAGCCGGCTTTCGTTGCCGGTCACAGCCTGGGTGAGTATTCCGCGCTGGTTGCCGCTGGCAGCATCGGTTTCACGGATGCGGTGAAGCTGGTCGAGCGTCGTGGCCAGCTGATGCAGCAGGCCGTGCCGGCCGGGCAGGGCGGTATGGCGGCGATTCTCGGTCTGGAAGATGCCGACGTGCTGGCTGCCTGCGCCGAAGCTGCGCAGGGTGATGTGGTCAGCGCGGTCAACTTCAACGCGCCGGGCCAGGTGGTGATTGCCGGTAGCGCCGCCGCCGTCGAGCGCGCCATCGAAGGTTGCAAGGCGCGTGGCGCCAAGCGCGCCATGGCACTGCCGGTCAGCGTGCCATCGCACTGCGCACTGATGAAGCCGGCTGCCGAGCGTTTCGCCGAGGCCGTCGAGGCGCTCGACTGGCAGGCGCCGCAGATTCCGCTGGTGCAGAACGTCAGCGCTGCCGTGGTTTCCGATCTGGCCACGCTGAAGGCCGATCTGCTGGCGCAGCTGTACAGCCCGGTGCGCTGGGTCGAATCCATGGTCCGCCTGTCCGAGCAGGGCGTGACCGATCTGGCCGAATGCGGCCCGGGCAAGGTGCTGAGCGGCCTGAACAAGCGCTGCGTCAAAGGCATCAACACCCACAATCTGGATACCCCAGAAGCCTTTGCTGCCGCTCGCGCAGCGCTGGTTTGAGATAGGAGAACGAGCATGAGTCTGCAAGGTAAGGTCGCGCTGGTAACCGGCGCCAGCCGTGGCATCGGCCAGGCAATCGCCCTGGAACTGGGTCGTCAGGGTGCTACCGTCATCGGTACTGCCACCTCGGCCGCTGGCGCAGAGCGCATTGCTGCCACGCTGAAGGAGCACGGCATCAACGGTACCGGCATGGAGCTGAACGTGACCAGCGCCGAGTCCGTCGACGGTGTTCTGAGCGCTATCGCCGAGCAGTTCGGCGCCCCGGCCATTCTGGTTAACAACGCCGGTATCACCCGCGATAACCTCATGCTGCGCATGAAGGACGACGAGTGGACCGATGTCATCGATACCAACCTCAACAGCCTGTTCCGTCTGTCCAAGGGCGTGCTGCGCAGCATGACCAAGGCGCGCTTCGGTCGTATCATCAACATCGGTTCGGTGGTCGGTGCCATGGGCAACGCCGGGCAGGCCAACTACGCGGCCGCCAAGGCGGGCTTGGAAGGCTTCGGCCGTGCTCTGGCGCGTGAAGTGGGTTCTCGTGGTATTACGGTCAACTCGGTTGCCCCTGGTTTCATCGATACCGACATGACCCGTGAGCTGCCGGAAGCGCAGCGTGACGCGCTGCTGACACAGATTCCGCTGGGCCGTCTGGGTCAGGCAGAAGAAATTGCCAAGGTGGTCGGTTTTCTGGCTTCCGATGGCGCAGCCTACGTGACCGGGGCTACTATTCCGGTTAACGGCGGTATGTACATGAGCTAAAAACAGGCCTTCGGAGACTCCGGAGGCTGACGAATGTGACGCGAGCCATCAGAAAACTGTCATAGTCGCTGTCTAAAATCCGTTATAAAGCTGCAACAGGTTTATAGACAGATCGTTGAAGTGTTCCTGGGGGCTCCCCGGCATTCAGCTTGAAATGCTAAAAACCCTTTCTATACACTTGGCCGCTACCAGCTGCCTGGATTTGTCCAATTAGGAGTGATAACACGTGAGCACCATCGAAGAACGCGTCAAGAAAATCGTTGCCGAGCAACTGGGCGTTAAAGAAGAGGAAGTCACCAACAGCGCTTCCTTCGTAGAAGACCTGGGTGCCGACTCTCTTGACACCGTTGAGCTGGTGATGGCTCTCGAAGAAGAATTCGAGACCGAGATCCCGGACGAGCAAGCAGAGAAGATCACCACCGTTCAGGAAGCCATCGACTACGTGACTGCCAACGCGCAATAAGTCACAGTCAGCTTTCTGACCGAGAAAAGCCGCACTGCCTTAAACAGGCGTGCGGCTTTTCTTTACGTGCAAGGCGCATGTGGCGCCTGAGTAGAACAAGAGGAGATTGCTGTGTCGCGTAGACGCGTCGTGGTTACCGGTATGGGCATGCTGTCGCCGCTGGGTAACGATGTGCCGAGCAGCTGGCAGGGCATTTTGGCCGGGCGCAGTGGCATCGGTCTGATCGAACACATGGACCTGTCCGCCTACTCCACCCGTTTTGGCGGGGCGGTCAAGGATTTCAACGTCGAGGATTACCTCTCCGCCAAGGAGGCGCGCAAGCTCGACCTGTTCATCCAGTACGGTCTCGCTGCCTGTTATCAGGCCGTGCGTGATTCCGGGCTGGACATCACTGATGCCAATCGTGAGCGCATCGGTGTGGCCATGGGCTCCGGTATCGGCGGCCTGACCAATATCGAGAACAACTGCAAGTCATTGCACGAGCAGGGGCCGCGGCGCATTTCGCCGTTCTTCGTGCCGGGCTCGATCATCAACATGATTTCCGGTTTCCTGTCGATTCACCTGGGTCTGCAGGGGCCTAACTACGCCATCGCCACGGCGTGCACCACGGGCACCCACTGCATCGGCATGGCGGCGCGCAACATTGCCTACGGCGAAGCTGACGTGATGGTCGCCGGTGGTGCCGAGATGGCAGCCTGCGGTCTGGGCATGGGCGGTTTCGGCGCGGCGCGTGCACTGTCGACGCGTAACGATGAACCGACCAAGGCCAGCCGTCCGTGGGACAAGGGGCGTGACGGTTTCGTCCTGTCCGACGGTTCCGGCGCTTTGGTACTGGAAGAGCTGGAACACGCCAAGGCGCGTGGCGCCACCATCTACGCCGAGCTGATCGGCTTCGGTATGAGCGGCGACGCCTTCCACATGACCTCACCACCCGAGGACGGTGCCGGTGCTGCCCGCTGCATGGCCGCCGCTCTGCGTGATGCCGGCATCAATGCCGACCAGGTGCAGTACATCAACGCGCACGGCACTTCGACTCCTGCGGGCGACAAGGCTGAAGTCGCAGCGGTAAAAAGCGTATTCGGTGAGCATGCCTATCAGCTGTCGGTCAGTTCGACCAAGTCGATGACTGGCCACCTGCTGGGCGCTGCCGGTGCCATCGAGGCGATCTTCAGCATCCTCGCCCTGCGCGATCAGGTGGCTCCGCCGACCATCAACCTGGATGAGCCGGACGAAGGCTGCGACTTGGACTTCGTCGCGCATCAGGCCAAGGCCATGCCAATCGAGATCGCCCTGTCGAACTCCTTCGGCTTTGGCGGCACTAACGGTTCGCTGCTGTTCCGTCGGTTCCACGGTTGATGCTGAGCTGGGTCAACGGTGCGCCCGGCGAGCAGTTGTCGGTTCGCGACCGTGGCCTGGCTTACGGCGATGGTCTGTTTGAGACCATCGCTGTGCGTGGCGGGCGCATGCCGCTGTTGGCGCGGCACATGGTGCGTCTTGGCCAAGGTTGCCAGCGACTGTCCATTGCCCTCGACATGACCCTGATGCAACGCGAGTTGCAGGCGTTCGCCGCGCAGCTCGGTGACGGCGTGGTCAAGCTCACCGTTACCCGTGGCCAGGGGCAGCGCGGTTATGCGCCGCCACAACCTTGCCAGCCTCTGCGTATCCTGCAGGCGGCGCCCATGCCGCACTACCCAGCCGAGCATGCCGAGCAGGGCGTGCGTCTGTTCCCCTGTGCGACCCGTCTGGCCGAGCAGCCGCTGCTGGCCGGGCTCAAGCACCTCAATCGTCTCGAGCAGGTATTGGCACGTGCTGAATGGCAGGACCCTGACTGCGCCGAGGGGTTGATGCGTGACACCTCGGGGCGGGTGATCGAGGGGGTCTACAGCAATCTGTTTCTGCTGCGCGCGGGCCGCTTGCTCAGCGCCGATCTGTCGCGTTGCGGGGTGGCAGGGGTGATGCGCGCCGAAATCCTGCAGCAGGCGCAGCAACTGGGTATTCCCATCGAGCTACGTGATATTTCCCATGACGAACTGCTGAATGCGGACGAAGTCTTTCTCTGCAACAGCCTGTACGGCATCTGGCCTGTGCGGGCGCTGCAGGAACGATACTGGCCGGTCGGGCTGGTCACCCGTAAACTGCAGGCCATCGTTCGTGACCTATTGAGTAATTAACCGGTGCTACGCAAGATTCTGCTGCTGCTCGAGTGCGGCGTGCTATTGGCTCTGCTGTTGGTTGTATTTGCCGCCTGGCAACAGCAACAGGCGCTCGAACAGCCCCTGCATCTGAATGACGAGTTGCTTCTGGAAGTGCCTGCGGGTGCTACGCCCGGTGGTTTGCTCAATCGCCTGGAAGCCGAAGGGGTGATCGACAACGCTTTCTGGCTGCGTCTTTACTGGCGCTTCAATCTGCGTGCTCCTGCATTGCACAGCGGCGAGTACCGCCTGTTGCCCGAGCAGACGGCCAGGGACGTATTGAGCCTTTGGCAGCGTGGCGAAGTGGTGCAGTACAGCATGACGCTGGTGGAAGGCTGGAACTTCCGCCAGGTCCGCGCTGCACTGGCTAGCCAGGAACGTCTGCAGCAGCGCTTGGCCGATCTGACCGATGCCGAGCTGATGGAGCGTCTGGGGCTCGCTGGGCAGAATCCGGAAGGGCGCTTCTTTCCCGACACCTATCGCTTCGTGCGCGGCATGAGCGACGAGGATCTGCTCAAGCAGGCCAATGCCCGGCTTGAAGCGGTGCTTGCCGAAGAGTGGCAGCAGCGCGTAGACGGACTGCCGTATCGCGAACCCTACGATGCGTTGATCATGGCGTCGATGATCGAGAAGGAAACCGGTGTGCCCGAGGAGCGTGGCGAGATCGCCGGTGTGTTCGTCCGCCGTCTGCGTATCGGCATGCGTTTGCAAACCGATCCTACAGTGATCTACGGCATGGGCGAGCGCTATAACGGCCGCATCACTCGCGCTGACCTGCGCACGCCAACGCCTTACAACACCTACACCATCGATGGCATGCCGCCGACGCCGATCGCCATGGTCGGCCGCGAGGCGATTCACGCTGCGCTCAACCCTCGCGAGGGCAAGTCGCTGTATTTCGTCGCCCGGGGCGATGGCAGCCATGTGTTCTCCAACAGCCTGGCCGAGCACAACCGTGCTGTGCGTGAGTATCAGCTCAAGCGCCGCGCCGATTACCGCTCCAGCCCCGCGCCACGCGCGGCGGCAGAAACTGAATAAGGGCAATCCGTGACCGGTCTGTTCATTACCCTGGAAGGCCCGGAAGGTGCCGGCAAAAGCACCAACCGCGAGTACCTGGCCGAGCGCCTGCGTGAGCAGGGCATCGATGTACTGCTGACGCGCGAGCCGGGCGGCACGCCGCTGGCCGAGCGGATTCGTGAGTTGTTGCTGGCACCCAGTGACGAGCCGATGTCGGCCGACACCGAGCTGCTGCTGGTGTTCGCTGCGCGCGCCCAGCACCTGCAGCAAGTGATTCGTCCAGCGCTGTCCAATGGCAGCGTGGTGCTCTGCGATCGTTTCACCGATGCCACCTACGCCTATCAGGGCGGTGGTCGTGGCCTGTCCACAGCGCGCATCGCGCAACTGGAGCAGTTCGTTCAGGGCGAGTTGCGCCCGGACCTGACGCTGATTTTCGACCTGCCGGTGGAAGTCGGCCTGGCCCGTGCCGCTGCACGTGGTCGCCTGGATCGCTTCGAGCAGGAACAGCGCAGCTTCTTCGAGGCGGTGCGCCAGGCTTACCTTGCCCGCGCCGAGCAGGCGCCGCAGCGTTATCGCGTGATCGATGCTGGGCAGACACTGGCCCAGGTTCAGGCCGACCTCGATGCCTTGCTACCGAGCCTGCTGGAGGCATGCCGTGGCTGATGTCTACCCCTGGCAGGAAAACCTCTGGCAGCAATTGGCGGGGCGCGCTCAGCATGCCCACGCCTATCTGCTGCACGGTCCGGCCGGAATCGGCAAGCGCGCCCTGGCCGAGCGGCTGATGGAGCGCCTGCTGTGCCTCAGTCCGAACGGGCTGGATGCCTGCGGTAGCTGCAAGTCTTGCCATCTGCTGGCGGCGGGCACCCATCCGGACAACTTCGTCCTCGAACCGGAAGAGGCGGACAAGCCGATCAAGGTCGACCAGGTACGTGAGCTGGTCGAGTTCGTGGTGCAGACTGCGCAACTCGGCGGACGCAAGGTGGTGCTGCTGGAGCCGACCGAGGCGATGAACATCAACGCCGCCAACGCGCTGCTGAAAAGCCTGGAAGAACCGTCCGGCAATACCGTGTTGTTGCTCATCAGCCACCAACCCAGCCGTCTGTTGCCGACCGTCAAGAGCCGCTGCGTGCAGCAGGCCTGCCCGCTGCCGAGCGCAGCGATGAGTCTGACCTGGCTGAGCCAGGCGCTGCCGGAGTTGAGCGACGAGGAGCGCGGCGACCTGCTGACCCTGGCCGGCGGTTCACCGCTGGCAGCCGTGCGCTTGCAGGCGCAGGGCGTGCGCGAGCAACGCGCTCAGGCCGTGGAGGGCGTGAAGAAGCTGCTCAAACAGCAGATATCGCCGAGCCAACTGGCGGAAAGCTGGAACGCGCTGCCACTGAACCTGCTGTTCGACTGGTTCTGTGATTGGGCGCAGCTGATGCTGCGTTACCAGCTGACTCAGGACGAGGAGGGGCTGGGCCAGGCCGATATGCGCAAGGTGGTGCAGTATCTGGCGGACAAAACCGCACAGAACAAGGTATTGGCCATTCAGGAGTGGTTGCTCGCTCAGCGGCAGAAGGTGCTCGGCAAAGCCAACCTCAATCGCGTGCTGCTTCTCGAAGCATTGCTGGTGCAATGGGCAGCGCTCCCGACGACTGGGCGCTGAGCCGACGATCACGGGATTCGGCAGGGCGTCACATTCTGCTGGCTGCGTGCTATCGGGTGGTTTGCGTAGCAGCATGAACAGGCCCTAGAATCAATCATTAAGCAATAAACGCTAGGAATGCACTGATGAGCCTGCCACCCAATCTTGGGCCCCGTAACGGAATCCTGTCCCTGACCATCAAGGACAAGTCCGTGCTCTATGCGGCCTATATGCCTTTCATCAAGAATGGCGGTCTCTTCATTCCTACCAACAAGAGCTACAAGCTCGGTGATGAAGTGTTCATGCTGCTCAACCTGATGGACGAGCCGGAGAAGATTCCGGTTGCCGGCAAGGTCGTGTGGATCACCCCGAAAGGCGCCCAGGGCAACCGTGCAGCCGGTGTCGGCGTGCAGTTCAACGACGGTGACAACACCGCGCGCAACAAAATCGAGACCTACCTGGCCGGTGCGCTGAAGTCCGACCGCCCGACTCATACGATGTAACGCTGCCGGCCGCTAATCTTCCTCTTCACAGCTGCGGTTTGCTGCGTAAGCAGACCTTCGCCCCTTTCGATTACAATTCGGGTTTTTCCGTTGCCCGAGTTTCCCGCTGTGCTGATCGACTCCCACTGTCACCTTGATCGTCTCGACCTTGCCGCCCATGATGGCTCGCTGGATGCCGCGCTGGACGCGGCGCGTGCCGTGGGTGTGGGGCATTTTCTGTGCATCGGCGTCAGCGCCGACAACGCCGCCGCCGTGAAGGAGCTTGCCGAGCGCTATACGGATGTCGATTGCTCGGTGGGTGTGCACCCTCTGGATCTGCAACCGGGCGCGGAACCGGCGCTGGACTGGCTGCTGGGCGAGTTGGCGCATCCCAAGGTGGTGGCCATCGGTGAAACCGGACTGGATTATCACTACGAGCCCGAGTCTGCCGAACTGCAACAGGCATCTTTCCGCCTGCATCTCGACGCCGCACGTATCACCGGCAAGCCAGTGATCGTGCACACGCGCGAGGCGCGCGCCGATACCCTGGCGTTGCTGCGTGAAGCGGCCCTGCCGCAGGCCGGTGTGCTGCATTGTTTCACCGAAGATTGGGAAATGGCCAAGGCTGCGCTGGATATCGGCTTTTATATCTCGCTGTCGGGCATCGTCACCTTCCGCAATGCCGAAGCGCTGCGTGAAGTCGCGCGCCAGGTGCCGTCTGACCGTCTTCTGGTGGAAACCGACTCACCTTACCTGGCACCGGTGCCGCATCGGGGTAAACCCAACCTGCCGCAATACGTGCGTGAGGTGGCCGAGTATCTGGCTGTGTTGCGTGGCGTCAGCTACGAAGCCCTGGCCGAGCAGACTTCGGAGAACTTCAAGCGCCTGTTTCCCCTGGCCAGTGTGGTGTAGCCCGGATGCAATCCGGGTACCGCTTGAGATCTATTCCCCGAATTGCATCCGGGCTACGGGACTGAGTTCGCCACTTCCGGGTTTGCATGCCCGGTGCAGGCAAAAAAAACCCGGATTCTGGGGGATGAATCCGGGTCAAGACCATTAGGAGTAAATCAAGGTACGCGGTCCACGGTACCTTGGCCGACGGGGCACTTGGGGGGAGATGCCGCACGTCAGTAATCTTCAGTATTGGCCAAGCTGGCCAAGCGTCCAGAGCAAAACCTGACTTTTTTAAACGGATTTGGAATACCGCTGGCGCTGCTGAGTCCTCAGCCTTTTGCCAGCTGGCTCAATAGCCCCAGCGTCTCCTCGATGACCTGTTCACGAGTGTAAAAATGCGGAGACAAGCGCACGCCGGCTCCGCGTTGTACGCAGATCACCTGTTCTTCGCGCAGACGCTGATACAGCGCCGCATTGTCCCAGCCGGCCAGGCTGAAGTTGAGGATGCCGGCGCGGCGTCGCGCAGCGAGCGGGCTGTGCAGCATGGCCCCCGGTAGCTTGCCAATTGCGTCAGTCAGGCGCTGCACGCGTTCTTCCAGGTACTCGCCGACCTTTTCCATACCGACCTCTTCCAGCAGCGACAGGCTCGCCTCCAGCGCGAATGCGCCAAGCATGTTCGGGCTGCCGCATTCGAAACGCCGGGCACTGCGTGCGGGCTGCCAATCCTGACGGTTGTAGTCACCTGCATGTTCCAGCATGTGCCAGCCGTACTCATGCAATTTCAGTTGTTCGCGCACTGCCGTACGGCAGTAGAAAACCCCCAGCCCCTCCGGGCCGAGCATCCACTTGTGGCCGTCGGCCATGGCGAAGTCACAGCCGTAGGCTTGTACGTCGAAGGGCAGGGCGCCCAGTTGCTGGATGGCATCGATGCAGAACAGCACGCCATGTTTACGGCAACCCTGACCGAGGCGCGGCAGGTCCAGGCGCAAACCGCTGGCAAATTGCACGGCGCTGATCGACAGCAAGCGTGTACGCGGGGTGACGGCCGCGAGCAGGGCTCCCTCTGGATCGTCGCCTTTCAGGCTGACCTCCATGACCTCTACGCCCTGAGAGGCCAGGGCAAGCCAGACGATGCGATTGGAGGGAAACTCTTCATCGCTGATGATCACCTGATCCCCCGGTCGCCAGTCCAGCCCAAAGGCGACGAAGGACAACGCTTCGGAGGTGTTCTTGACCAGGGCGATATCGCCTGTGCTTGGTGCGTTCATCAGGCGCATGAGGCGTTCGCGCAAGCTACGCTCAGCTTTCAACCAGTCGGAATAGCCGCGTGCGCCGTAGGTTACGTTCGCTTCGGAAAACCGTCGAATCGCTTCAGCGCTGCGTTTCGGCCAGGGTGAAACAGCCGCATGGTTGAGATAACGCAGTCCCTGTTCCTGGGGAAACTCATCATGAAACACGTACATGGTCGGAAGATCCGTGCAATTTGGCTACATTTGGGCATAATAGCTCGCTTCGATTTTTGACCCCGTAGTCCCTTTATGCAGAAAGAACCCCGTAAGGTCCGCGAATTCCGTCGCCGCGAACAAGAAATTCTCGACACCGCGCTGAAACTCTTCCTCGAACAAGGTGAAGACAGCGTAACCGTCGAGATGATCGCCGACGCAGTTGGTATCGGCAAAGGCACTATCTACAAGCACTTCAAGTCCAAGGCGGAGATCTACCTGCGCCTGATGCTCGACTACGAGCGTGATCTGAACGAGCTGTTGCACTCGGCCGATGTCGACCGCGACAAGGAAGCGCTGTCGCGCGCCTACTTCGAGTTCCGCATGCGCGATCCGCAGCGCTATCGACTGTTCGACCGCCTGGAGGAAAAGGTGGTCAAGGGCAACCAGGTCCCGGAGATGGTCGAGCAACTGCACAAGATCCGCGCCTCCAACTTCGAGCGTCTGACCCAGCTGATCAAGGGCCGTATCGCCGAAGGCAAGCTGGAAGACGTGCCGCCGTACTTCCACTACTGCGCCGCCTGGGCGTTGGTGCACGGTGCCGTGGCGCTGTATCACTCGCCGTTCTGGAGCAACGTGCTCGAGGATCAGGAGGGCTTCTTCCAGTTCCTCATGGATATCGGCGTGCGCATGGGCAACAAGCGCAAGCGCGACGCCTGATACCTTCATGTCGGCCACGGGAATGTTCCGTGGCCGACATGGCGATATACTCCAGCCTATTGATCCACTGGAGTTCCCCATGATCGTCGACCGCCAAGGCAGACGCTTCCGCAATCTCCGCGTCAGCCTGACCGCCGCCTGCAATTATGCCTGCACCTACTGTGTGCCGAACGGCAAGCGACTGGTCGCTGCGCAAGACGAACTGTCCGCTGACGCCATGGCGCGGGGCGTGGCTTATCTGATCGAAGCAGCCGGTATCGAACGCCTGCGCGTCACCGGTGGCGAGCCGCTGGTCAGCACCCGTCTGGAGCCCTTCCTGCGTCAGGTCAGCCAGCTCGGTCTCGACGACATCAGTCTGACCACCAATGGTCAGTTGCTGCAGCGCAAGCTGCCGCTGCTGGTCGAGTGTGGTATCCGCCGTCTCAATGTTTCCCTCGATACTCTCGATGCCGATGCATTCCGCGGCATTGCCCGTGGCGGTGATCTGGCCACGGTGTTGGCGGGCATGGAGGCGGCGCGTGAGGCCGGTATCAAGATCAAGGTCAACATGGTGCCGCTGCGCGGGCAGAACCTCGATCAGGTTCTGCCGCTGTTGGAGTACTGCCTGGAACGTGGCTTCGAGCTGCGCTTCATCGAACTGATGCGCATGGGCCATCTGGCACGCGACCCCAACGCCTTCAATCAACAGTTCGTGGGGCTGCCCGAATTACTCGAGCTGATCGGCAGCCGCCATCAGTACGTGCAGGCCAGCGCTCCGGTGGACGCCACGGCGATGCGCTACGCCATTCCCGGCGCCGGCCATTTCGGCGTGATCGCCAATGAAAGCGTGCCGTTCTGCAGGACCTGCTCGCGCCTGCGTCTGTCGTCCACCGGTTGGCTGCATGGCTGCCTGTCATCGAGCAACCGCCATTTCGTCGGTGACCTGCTGGACAAGCCGCGTCACCAGGCTCTGCCGGCCTTGCAGCGTCTGCTGGTCAAGGCGCTGGGTGACAAACAGGACCTGGCCTTCTCCGGTGGCGTCACGGTGATGAAGATCATCGGCGGTTGACGCGCCGTCCTAGTCAGCCCATGCCGCCTGGGCCTGCTTGCCTCTGCTCATCAAGATCTCGATGAAGTTGTCGAGCAACTTGTTCTGCTCACCCTTGCGGGTGACCGCCACCAGGGACGTGCTGATTTCGATGCCATCGACCGGCAGGAACACCACGTCATGGCGATTGTTATCGGTCATGGAACGGCTGACCAGCGTACCGCCCAGCCCGGCGCCGACCAGGGCAAAGGCCGTATGTATCTCAATCGCCTCATGGTGGACCGTCGGATTGACGCCTTTTTCTCTCAGGTAGGCATGCAGCTTCTGACCGTAGGGGCTGCGGGCATCCTTGGGATAAAGAATGAATGGCAGGTGCTGGAAGCTGGTGATCGAGAAACTGGATTGCCCGGCCAGCGGGTGGCTGGCAGGCAGTACCGCTACCAGCGGGTCATCGAAGATCAGGCGGTAGTCCATGTCGGGGTGACGTTCATATTCACCAATGAAGCGTGAGATGCCGATGTCGATACGACGTTGATGCAGGCTTTCGACCTGGTACTCCGAGAGCTTTTCAACCAGATCCAGGTGCACATCCGGATGCGCCTCGCGAAAATGCCGGATGACATTGGGCAGCAGCGAGAACAGGGTAGAGCGGATGAAACCGACGCCAAGCCAGCCACCGTTGCCTATCGCAACCCGATTCGACTCTTCCTCCAGACGTTGAGCCTGCAGCAGCAGTTCCTTCGCCCGTGGATAGAAGAATTGCCCGAGCGAGGTCAGCTGCATGGGCCGTTTCGAGCGGTCGAACAGTTCGCCTCCCAGATCCTCTTCCAGCAGCCCCAACTGGGTGCTGATGGCCGTCGGCGCAACGCAGAGCAGTTTGGCTGCGGCGTTGCCGCTACCTGATTCGACCACTTTGCAGAAATATTTGACCTGTCTTAGGTTCATTTTTATTGGATGTTCCTGCGGAAAACGCTGATTGAGTGAAGATAAATACTAGGTAATAGTGGGTTACAGATCAAACAAGGGGTCAACAATATGATCGATAACCTCCGTAATGAAGAGCTGGCCAGGCAGCTCGGTGAGCTTGGCAGCGCCACCATCTATGAGGCGCAGGGTGCGTTCGGTGCTCTGGATTCGGGAATGAAACCTCTGTCGCCCGGCATGAAGGTCGCAGGCCCGGCCTTTACGGTGGATGTGCGTCCCGGAGACAACCTGATGCTGCATTACTCCCTGTTGCATGTGCAGCCGGGAGACGTTCTGGTGGTCGATGCGAAGGCGTTTATCGAAGCGGGCCCTTGGGGCGACATCCTCACTGAGCAGGCGTTGCACAAAGGGGTCGCCGGATTGGTGATCAATGGTTCGGTGCGTGATGTCCAGGCCATCCAGGAGATGGGCTTTGCGGTGTTCTGCCGTGGCGTCAGCATCAAGGGAACCGCCAAGAAGCAGTCAGGCAAGATCAACGTAGCGGTCACCATCGGTGATGTGACGATCCACCCAGGGGATTACATCTTCGGTGACGTGGACGGCCTGGTGGTGGTACCAGCAGCGAACCTGGCCAGTGTGCTGGAGAGTGCGTTGGCGCGTGAGCACGTAGAGGCCAGCTTCCGCGCGAAAATTCGAGAGGGTGTAAGCACCGTCGAACTGCTGGAACTCAATGCTCCCCTGAGCCAGATGGGGCTGGTCTGACCGCGTGATCTCTCCGGCGACGGAGCACGCGGCAAAAACTGAATACCTGCAACTCAATAAAAATAAAATCGGAGTCCGACTCATGAAGACCATAAAAACAACAGTCAACATCCTCAAAGGCATCGTACCCGCAGCATTCATGCTCATGGCGCTGCCAGCTGCTGCTGATTATCCCGAACGTCCTGTGTCGGTCATCATCGCCTACGGTGCCGGTGGTAATACCGATGTGGGTGCACGCATTCTTTTCCCCAAGGTCGAGCAGGCACTGGGCGCTACCCTGAATATCATCAACCGCCCCGGTGGTGGTGGCTGGGTCGGCTGGACGCAGATGCTGAATGCGAAAAGTGATGGTTACACCCTGGGCTACCTCAACACACCCAATCTGACCACGGGTTACCTGGACCCTCACTACAAGCGCAAGGCGACGCTGGATGATTTCGACCTGATCGCCAACCATGTGACCGATTACGGCGTCATCTCCATCAACAAGGATGAAACACGCTTCAGCAATATTCAGGAACTGGTTGAGTTCGCCAAGTCCAACACCCTGACTGCCTCTACAACAGGGGCCAATGGTGATGACCATATCGCCATGCTGAAAATGAACCAGAAGTTCGCGACCCAGTTCGTACCCGTGCATACCACTGGTACCGCGGAGCAGCGTGCCGCTCTTCAGGGCGGTCATGTGGACGTCAGCTTCTCCAATGTGGGTGATACCAACCTGGCGCACAAAGGCGGTGATCTGACGATCATTGCGGTCATGGCACCGGAGCGTTCCAGCTTCATTCCGGACGTTCCCACGCTCGCCGAGTCTGGTTTCCCGGGGGTAGTGTCCTGGTCGGCACGGGGTATCGCCGCGCCCAAAGGTCTGTCGCAAGAGCAACTGACTAGTCTGCGAGAGGCATTCATCGCCGGTTTGAACGACCCCGAGCATTTGGCCAAGATGAAAGAAATGGGTCTGCAGGTCGACATCCGCACAGGGGATGACTATCGCGCCATGCTCCTTGAAGAAGAGAACGGTATCCGCGAACTCAGTGAGCTGTTGGGCTGGTAAGTCCAGGACGGGGTGATGCTGCCTGGCATCACCCCCGGTTCATGCGGGTGCCAGAGGTTTTTGGCGCGACTGGCCAACTCGACAGGTTTCGATTCTCACTATGAAATATCTGCATCTGGACGCAGTCATCGGGCTGTGCATGCTGTTGTTTTGCCTTTTCTTTTACAGCCTGGCGGCAGACATGCCGAGAGATCCGGCACTGTTTCCCAGGTTGATCCTCGTAGCGCTTGGCGCATTTTCCTTGTTCGTGCTGGGCGGTGGGCTGATTAAAAGCCTGCGTGCACGCAATCGTGGCGAAGCGGTTACGCGTTTTTTCGCCGATGGTTTGCGCGGCCCGTTGAGCGTCTATGCCGGGGTGGTCGCGTATGTCGCGCTGATTCCCGTGCTGGGTTTCTTTGCCGCTACGTCACTGGCGACCGCCTTTTTCATGCTGTATTTCGGCTATCGCTCATACGTCAAGGCGCTGATGGTGCTGCTGTCCATCAATGCGTTCATCTACCTGCTGTTTGTCTGGCAACTGAAGATCTTCTTGCCGACCGGCCTGCTGGTTTGAAGGGGGAGACACGATGGATATTGATACTTCCTTGCTGATGGCCGTGCTGGCCAAGCTGGCGTCGGTAGAGGTCCTGCTGATGCTGTTGCTCGGCGTTGTCGGCGGCATTTTTCTCGGCGCGCTGCCGGGTTTGAGCGCGACTATGGGCATTGCCCTGCTGATTCCGCTGACGTTCGGCATGGACCCGGTTGCTGCCATGGTCTTGCTCGGTGCGATCTATTGCGCCGCGGTTTATGGCGGGTCCATAACGGCAATTCTGATTCACACACCAGGCACGCCTTCTTCGGCGGCAACGGCGCTGGACGGATACCAGATGACCTTGCGCGGCGAAGGCCTCAAGGCGCTGGGGACTTCCACCGTCTGCTCGGTCATCGGTGGGTTGGTCAGCGTTGTGGCGTTGCTGCTGTTGGCCCCACCTCTGGCGCAGATTTCGCTGAAATTCAGCGCGCCGGAATATTTCCTGATGGCGATTTTCGGCCTGACCATCATTGGCAGTCTGTCTTCCGGTGCCATGGCCAAAGGTCTGGCTTCCGGTCTGCTGGGGCTTTTGATCAGCCTGGTCGGCGTGGACATCATGACCGCGTTCCCGCGCTTTACCTTCGATCTGCCGGATCTGGAAAATGGCATTTCCCTGATTCCTGCCATGATCGGCCTGTTTTCCATCTCTCAGGTGATGGTTCAGGCCGAGAAGATTCACACGGCAAAGCAATCTTCCACTGTGGCTGCGCTGCAGGGCCGGCTCTTTCCCAGCTGGGCAGAGTGGCGTGGCATGTGGCGCACCATTCCACGTTCTTCGGCTATTGGCGTTCTGGTTGGCATTCTGCCGGGAGCAGGCGGGGATGTCGCTTCCTGGGTGGCGTACAACGAAGCCCGGCGTAACTCGAAGCGCCAGGACAACTTCGGTAAAGGCGAGGTCGAGGGACTGGCGGCCGCTGAGACGGCCAACAACGCCGTGACAGGCGGCGCGATGATTCCGCTGCTGACGCTGGGTATCCCGGGCAGTGCTGCCACGGCGGTAATGCTTGGCGGGCTATACATTCATGGCCTGCAGCCTGGCCATGAGCTGTTCACCGTGAATGCGCACGTCGTCTATGCGGTGATCGTCGGCCTGTTTCTCGCCAACTTGCTGATGGGCATCGTCGGACTTTCTCTGGCTCGTCAGGTGGTCAAGGTTTCGATGATTCCGTTTGCTATCCTGGCCCCCATCATCGTGGTGCTCTCGGTCGTTGGTGCCTACACCATCAACAACAGCATGTTCGACGTCTATGTGATGGCGGCCTTCGGCCTGTTGGGCTACCTGATGCGCAAAACAGGTTTTTCGACGGCTGCGGTCGTGCTGGCAATGATCCTCGGCTCGATGGCCGAACTGGGTTTCCGGCAATCGCTGGTAATGTCCAAAGGCAATTTGCTGACTTATTACCTCGATCGACCGTTCTCCATCCTGTTGCTGGCCCTGATCGTGCTGTCGTTGTTGTCACCTGTGCTGGTTGCCTGGCGCAAGCGGCGCTCTGCCGACAAAGGGGCGCAGGTCAGCAACTGATCGCAATCTGCAGGAGCGTTTGTTCCTGCAGATGCGGTTTCACCAGACTGGGGTAGCGGCAGCCGGCTGAGCGACATCCTCCACGCAGGGGTGTCGTGCTCTCGTAAAAAACGTCTGAAAATTTCGTCAAGGCGAGCGGCGGCAATACTGGCGTGGAATCTGCATTTCTCCTCTATCCGCCGGTTTTCCGTCGCCGGCATGAGGAGGAATGATTGATGCGTAACCTGTTTCTACTGGTGGCGCTGTTGGGCCTGGCCGGCTGCATGAAGGTGAGCGATCTGGCCGATGGCGCCGAATACCATTTGCGCGACGCCGGGTTTCTCGACCATGGGCGTACCGAGCGCATGGCGTCGCGGCGTCTGCAGCAGGACTCTTTCATCTACATCGCCCAGGGCCATTTTGTGCCACCGGGGCACGGTTATCCGCGGCCTAACGTCGTGGCGGAGGAAGCCTTCAAGGGCTTCGTCGAATATTTCCCGCTGGTACGTCGCGCCCGTGAGCCGGCTGGCCTGGAGCAGGCCGTGGCCGAAGCACGCTCTGTTGGCGCGCATTACCTGCTGTACGCACGCTTCGCCTACAGTGACGACCGCATCGGCAACGAGGATGAATGGGCGGATCAGGAGGCGCTGGATCGTCTCGGCACCGACCGCGCATCGATCCAGCTGATGCTGATCGAAACCAATACTCGCTATCTGGTCGATACTGCACGTATCCGTAGCCGCGGCGGTTTCCTGACGTTCTACGATGCCCAACCACAGGATCTCATCGGCCCGCCGCTGCATGACTATGCGCGCAGCCTGATCGGCCTGGGGCGCTGAGAGCAGAGCTGGCTGTCAGGGGCAAAGCCTTCTTCGCGCCTTTAGCAGTAGCTGTCGCGGTCAAGCTTCCTTGCGCGGTGTATCCTCTTCGGCTCACGGAAAAGCAAGAGGAGAGAGCATGAGCGATCCAGGCAAGGCGGGTGACCTGCTGACGCAGATCCCCAAGGGCGAAGGCAAGGGCCTGCCTCCCGTGCATCTGTGGAACCCCGATTTCTGTGGCGATATCGACATGCGTATCGCCCGCGACGGCACCTGGTATTACCTGGGTACGCCCATCGGCCGCAAACCCATGGTGCGGTTGTTCTCCACCATCATTCGCCGCGATGGCGACGACTATTTCCTGATCACGCCGGTCGAGAAGGTTGGCATCCAGGTCGACGATGCGCCCTTCGTCGCTGTGACTCTGCAGGTCGAAGGGGAAGGCGAGACGCAGCGGTTGCGTTTCACTACCAATGTCGAAGATGAAGTGACTGCATGCGCCGAGCATCCGATTCGCGTGGAGATCGATCCTGCGACACTCGAACCCTCGCCCTACATCCTGGTGCGGCGTAACCTCGAGGCACTGATTCACCGCAACGTGTTCTATCAAATGGTGGAACTGGCGGTAGAGCGTGAGGTCGACGGAGAACTCTGGCTGGGCGTGTGGAGCGACGGGCAGTTCTACCCCATCGGGCAATCCCAGGTCTGAGGCCAGTCGATTCGGTGCGCGTGGCGCACCCTACGGGTTGAAGGGAGATGCAGATGGATGAGCCACGAATCGAAACCCAGCGCCTGCTGTTGCGCTCGCCACAACCTGACGATGCGCCCGAGGTGCAGCGCCTGGCCGGCGACTTCCGTATCGCCGATGTCACCAGCAGTATTCCTCACCCTTATCCGCCCGAGCTGGCGCAGCAGTGGATCGAGCGTTGCGCGCAGGAGTGGGCCAGCGGAGCCGCAGCCAACTTCATCATCACCGAGGCCGACAGCGGCAAGCTGGTCGGCTGCATGGCATTGAAAGACATCAGTCGCGGCGAGGCCGAAGTGGGCTACTGGATCGGTGTGCCGTACTGGAGCCGTGGCTATGCCAGCGAAGCCTGCAACGCACTGGTGGAGTTCGCTTTTCGTCATTTGCGTCTGCGGCGTCTGCATGCCAGCCATCTGACGCGCAATCCGCAATCCGGCCGAGTGCTGTTCAAGGCCGGTTTCCGCCATCTGGGGCTGGGGCACTGTGCATGTGGCAGCCAGGGCAAGGTGGAACCTGTCGAGTTGTATGAGCGGGTGTCCGGCGAGTGACCCGTGCCCTGTTCATCTGCAGTCGCAATCGCTTGCGCAGCCCGACGGCCGAGCGGGTATTCGCCGATTTTCCCGGAGTAGAAACCGATTCCGCCGGGCTGGCCCCTGATGCCGAGGTGCGCCTTTCGGCCGAGCAACTCGACTGGGCAACGGTGGTCTTTGTCATGGAGAAGAACCACCGCAGCAGGCTGATGCGCCAGTACCGTCAGGTGCTGGCCGGCAAACGCGTGATTTGTCTGGATATTCCCGACGATTACGGCTACATGCAGCCGGAGCTGATCAGCCTGTTGCAGCGCAAGGTGCCCGCGCTGCTACGTTGATCCGCGTGGGCTCAACGCACCCGGTCCCGGCTTTGCACTGCCAGATCCAAGGCCTTCTGCATGTCCAGTCGCGCCGAGCGGCCGACATCCTTGTCACTCAATTGATAGTTACGCTCCGAGGGCAGGATGGGCGCTGTCAGGTCTTCGGCATCCATGGGCTCGAAGTCGTAGTCACCGCCAATGGTCATGGCGCTGCGGCGTAGCAACATGCGCACCTGCTCCGGTTGCAGGCGTGGGTTGATCGAGAGCATGGCCGCGACCACGCCAGTAACCAGCGGCGTGGCATAAGAGGTGCCGCAGTGCACCTCGCCGGTCGCATCGACCTCGCGGGTGGAAGCGCGAGCACAGGCGGCAGCGGTGATGTCGACGCGCATATCGACGTTCGACGAGTTGCGTTTCACCACATACGCCGGGTCGTCGACATCGGCCTTGTCGTCCTTGCTGCGCTGGTGCCCGCCGACCACCAGCAGTTGCTCGGTAATGAACGAGGAGGGCAGGCGGTATTCGTCCCTGCCAGAGTAGGACGAGCCATTGCCCGCGGAGTTGATCACCAGTACGTCCGGATGTTCTTCGCGCAGCCAGAGAAAGAACTCCTCCAGCAATTCCTCATAGCCGCTCATGGCGATGCCCGAGCGTACCAGCGAGTCGATCTCGTCACCTTCGACATTGCGGGTACCGACACGGTGGATGCCCCAGCTCCAGTTGAGCACGCGCACACCGTCTTCCACGAGATTGACCGAGGCCGCGATGTTGGCGGTGATGCCGGCATCCGAGTTGCGTTCGACGATGACCTCGAAGCCGTTACTGGCCTTGTCCAGGCCACGCAGAAAGCCGGTATTGCCACCCTTGTCCCAGTGCGCGGCCAGTATGCCGGCCACGGTACTGCCGTGGTTGTCTGGCTTGCCGGCGTCGCGGGCGTAGAGACAGGTGCGTCGTGCGCCCTCAGGGCAGGCGCCCTGATAATCGGCGAAGTCAGGCGCGTCGAAGTCGACGTTGCGTTCGATCACGCCGATCCGCACCGACTTGGTGTCGATGGGCGTTTCGCCGGCAGGGATGCGCCGCAGGTAATAGTTCACCGCGTCCATGAAGCGATTGGCCGCCCACTCCTCGGAATTCTTGTCCGGCTGCGACTTCAGCTCGGCCTTCGGTTCTGCCTCTTCGCCGCGCTCTGCTGCGCTTTCCTCGATCACCACGGCATCGACGCTGGTTTCACTGCCCATGCGCAGTACCAGCGCATCACGCTCGGTGAGGTTCTTCACCGGCAGGCGCAGCTGGTAAACGTTCAGCGGGGGAATGGCGCCGACCACCTCGGCATCGTATTTCCGGGCCAGGCGTCTGGCTTCATCGAGGCCATCGTGGCTTTCCTCGATCAGCAGACTGACCAGGTCGACGTAAGTCGTCAGGCCATCCATGTTCTTTGCCACCTCATCGGGCCGGGCGGCCAGCACGTGGCTGCCCTGTAGCGAGAGCCAGACCGGGTTGCTGCTGCGCGAGTCGTCTTCCAGCCACAGCGGCGCGCTGTGGTGCTGGTCGTGGCTTAATTGCAGACGCAGGTTATCGCCACTGCGTTTCACCTCCGAGGCGGGAAGCGTGCTGTCGCCCAGTTGCACCTTGGGTATCTGCTTGCCGAGGCCGCGTACCTGCAGGCACCAGTCTTGGCGCTCGCTGGTGAGCAGATCGCCGCAGCGTTGCAAGCTCTCGATACGCAGGGGTTCCTGTGCATCGGCGAACGGGCTGAGCGCTGCGATGGCCAGCGCGGGAAGAATGGTGCGGCTGCGGAGCATGGGGCAGGGCCTCCGTGGCGGTTGTCCTGCTTTTCCGACTGTCTTGGCCGCGCTTCGTTCAGGCGTCGGGGCATTGAGTCGCCTCGCCTGAGCCGAGCTAAGTCCAGTGTTAAGTGTTATGGTATTACGTTTCTTGAGCGCTCATCCGAAGTCTTCCATGCCCTCCCATCGCCTACTCTCGATAGACGCCCTGCGTGGCCTGGTCATCCTGTTCATGCTGCTCGATCACGTCCGCGAAACCTTCTACCTGCACCAGCAGGTGAGTGACCCGATGGATGTGGCAAGCACCGATCCAATGCTGTTCTTCAGCCGCACGCTGGCGCATTTGTGTGCGCCAGTATTCATCCTGCTTACCGGGCTTTCGGCGTTCCTTTACGGTGAAAAGCAATCAAGCCGGGCGGCGGCCAGTGCCTTTCTGTTCAAGCGCGGACTGTTCCTCGTGGTGCTGGAGTTCACCCTGGTCAATTTCGCCTGGACCTTCCAGTTTCCGCCCACGGTGATCTACCTGCAGGTGATCTGGGCCATCGGCCTGAGCATGTTGGCGCTGTCGCTGCTGTTGTGGCTGCCGCGCGGCTGGCTGGCGGCCCTGGGGCTGTTGCTGGTGGCCGGACACAACCTGCTCGACGGGCTGCATTTTGCACCGCAGTCGTTGCTGCACGTGCCCTGGGCGGTGCTGCATGATCGTGGCTGGATCGAGCTCTCCGAGTCGTTGCGTCTGCGCACCTCGTACCCGTTGCTGCCGTGGATCGGCGTGATCGCTCTCGGTTACGTAATAGGTCCCTGGTTTTGCAGCACCTGCGCACCTGAGCAGCGTCGCCAGTACCTGCGCAACGCTGGCTTCAGCGCACTGGCGCTGTTCGTCGCGCTGCGCCTGATCAACGGTTACGGCGAGCAGCCCTGGGCATTCGAAGAAAGTGGTTTGCTGACGCTGATGAGCCTGCTCAACATCACCAAGTACCCGCCATCACTGCTGTTCCTGGCCCTGACGTTGGGTGTCGGTTTGCTGTTGTTGGCCGCGTTGGAGCGGCGCAATGACGGACGTCTGGTCGCTACGCTCGCCGTCTTCGGCTGCGCGCCGATGTTCTTCTACCTGCTGCACCTGTACGTGCTGAAGTTGCTCTACCTGGCGGCGCTGGCGCTATGGGGCAGCAATCAGGGCACTTACTTCGGCTTCGATTCGGTCATCTGGGTCTGGGCCATGAGCGGGCTGCTGGGCGTGGCGCTGTACCTGCCAACGCGCTGGTTCGGCCGGCTCAAGGCGCGTCGACGTGATATTGCCTGGCTCAAGTACCTGTAACGGCAAAAGGCCGTCGCCAGTGCAGCGGTCAATGGTGGACAGGTAAAGCATTGTCCACCCTACGAGTCGGATTGGTGTGGTAGGCGCCTGCTTGCGGGCGATAGCGGGTGGCAATCGCCGCAAGCGGGCGCCTACAAGATGGCTGCGGTCTTACAGCTTGACGTTGAGCGACAGGTAAGCCGAGCGGCCCGGGGCCGGGGAGAACATGGCCTGGTCGTCGCCACCCCAGAAGAAGTTGTCGAACCAGACGTACTCGTACTCGCGGTCGGTAAGGTTCTTCAGTTGCAGGTCGAGGCTGGTGCTGTCGTTGAGCTGGTAGTTGACGCTGGCGTCGAGCACGGCGAAGCCGCCGTACTTGCCCTGGGCGTTGCGCTCGTCGATGTAGTAGTCACCCTGGGCGCGGGCCTGCAGGCCGATGCGCCAGTCCTGGTCGAGTTGGTAGTCGGCGCCGAGGTTGCTGATGGTGCGCGGGGTGGAGAACACCTCCTTGCCGGCCAGTGACTCGCCGCCGGAGAAGGCGCTGATCACCTTGGCTTCCTGATAGGAATGCGAGGCCCAGAGGCTCAGCCGGTCCGTCACTTGCGCATTGAGCTGCAGATCGACGCCGCGGCGGCGGGTTTCGCCGAGACCGACGTTGGTGCCGGTGGCCGGCATGTTGGCCACTTCGTCGGTGGCGTCTTGTTGCCACACGGCGATGCGCGCCTCGCTGCCGGCGAACGGTTTGAACTTGACGCCCACTTCCTTGCCGGTGTTGATCGACGGGCTGAAGTGCGTCTGCCCGACGGTGACATAGGCCGGATTGGTGGAGCCGGTGAGGATCTGGAAGGTGCGCCCCCAGTTGGCGTACAGGTTGATGTCGTCGGTCAGGCTGTAGACCACGCTGAGTTTGGGCTGACGAATCCAGCCGTAGTCCTGCAGCTTGGCCTTCACTCCGCCGAGCATCTCGGTGTTGCCGGAGAACTGGTCGACCCGGTAGGCGGGGATGATCTTCAACTTGTCGGTAGCCTGGATGATCGCCTGCACGTAGGCGCCGGTGTTGTACAGGGTGTAGCTGTCGTCGTTCTGCACCCGCGCTGGCATGTCATGGAAGTTGGTCGGCAGGCTGTAGGCGAAGCGGTGGCGCGTGTACTGGTTGTTCTGCTGTTCGTAGTTGACGCCGCCGTCGAGGGTCAGGCGTTCGTGGGCGCGCCAGGTCAGGTTGCTCAGCACGCCGGTCTGGCGTTCCTCCCACAGGCGGCGCTGGCGCGGCGCGTTGCCGGGCTGATAATCGGTGAAGGTGATGCGGCGGTCATCGTCGTAGCTGTTGTAGTACAGCTTGTTGCTCAGGCTGAGGTCGTCGCTGAGCTGGAGGTCGGCGTGCAGGCCGAGGTGCTTCATGTCGCGGTCGCTGTTGTCATGGGCGTTCTTCGCCGGCGATTGGCTGCGGCTGGCATGCAGTTGGCTAGCGGTGAGGAAGCCCGGCTCGTCGGCCTGATGGTGGTAGAGGCGGGCGACCAGACCGACCTTGGCCGTCTGCGCGTCGTTGCTGAGGAACCACTTGCCGCCCAGCGAGTATTTGTTGGAGCGGCTGTGATCGCGCTCGCCCTCGCTGTCCTGCTTGGCGAGGATGTAGTTCTGGGCGAAGTTGCCTTCTTCACGGCCGATGGCCAGTTGCAGCTCACGGGTATCGAAGCTGCCGTAGGTGATGCGGCCGTCGCTGTAGTTGCCGCCCTGGCGGGTGGCGAAGTTGATGTTGCCGCCGATGTTGTGCAGGCCGTAGCGCGGATCGTTGGTGCCGCGCACCACCTCGATGTAGTCCAGCTCCAGCGGGAAGATCATGTCGATGAAGCGCTGGTTGCCGCTGTTGACGTTGCTCGGGATGCCGTCGATCAGGGTCTTGATGCCGTTGATGTAGCCCTCGCCGTTGAAGGCGCGGAAGGTCACCTTGCCGGACTCGGCGCCCATGCGCGTCTCGGTCATCTGGATGCCCGGCATCTGCCCGAGCAGCTCCCAGCTGTTGCTGACGTTCTGATTCTCGATGCGATCACTGCCCAATACGTCCACCGAGGTGAGGATGCTTTCGGTGCTCAGCGTGTTGCTGGAATCCGGGTAGGCGTAGACGGCGCCCAGTGACACGCTGGAGTTGCTGGGCTGGGCGGCGAACAGGTCGGTCGTGACCAGCGCCGAGAGCACGGCGAGGGAGGCCGAGGTGGTTTTCATGGGGGGATCCTAGTGTTGCGTTTGCTGGATTGAAGTCGTGTTTTTTGTGGCGGATCCAGGGCAGATTCCGCGCTGAGGTTTGCTGCGATAAAGATGTTATATCATAACTATATTGTTTGATTCGACTAAAGCAGCCATTCGATGCTTGCTCGGTGGAATGCCGTGCTAGACAGCTTTCACCGCTGCCCGAGCCTTGCAGCCCAGCAACTGCGCCATGAACGATTAGACGTCTGCGCACTAATGGCGTATCACTATCAGTGTCTTGTACGGTCCATGCGAAGCAGAAGTCCTATGCAGCCTCTGGGTTCGATCAACACACCTGCCAGTTCCATTGATCAGCAGTTCGACGGAATCGTCCGTCTGCTCTGCGCTCACTTCAGCATTCTTGCCAGCATGCTGGTTGCGGGAGAGGGGCGCGCACGGCGTATCTGGGCCAGCCCTGGCCTAAGTGAGTTACAGCGATCCCAGATCGTGGATATCCAGGAGGAGGGAGTATCCGTTGCAGCTCCGCCTCTGCGCATTCTTGCCGCCCATTCGCTGCTTTCCTGCCAGGGCAGCAGGATCGGCACACTCTATTTGCTCGATGACACGCCCCGTGAACTCGATGCCAGCGAGCAGCAGGCGTTGCGGGATTTCGCGGCCCTGGCGCTGCACCAGCTGGAGCGGGAAGCCGAGCTTGCAACCCTGCGCAATAGCGAGCGCCGCATGGCGCTGGCCACTGCCGGCAGTGGTACCGGTATCTGGGATCGCGACATCATTACCGGGGAAATTCACTACTCCAGCAGTTGGAAGGCGCTGCTGGGTTATGCCGATCATGAAATCGGCAACCGCATCGAAGAAAGCTACACACGTGTGCATCCGTCCGAGCTCGACTACGTTCGCGCGACCATTCAGGCGCACCTCGAGCAGCGCACCGAAGCCTACGAAGTGGAACACAGGCTGCTCTGCCGGGATGGTCAGTACAAATGGGTATGCAGTCGCGGCAAGGTGGTCGAGCGCGGTAGCGAGGGCCAGGCGCTGAGAATGATCGGTACCACGACCGATATCACCGCCATGCGCCGGCTGTCCGAGCAGGTGCAGCAAACCGTGGAGCTGATGACGGACCTCACCAATGAAATCCCCGGCATGGTCTTTCAGTTCCTGCGGCCGCTGCGTGGTGAGCCGAGGTTCACCTACGTCAGCGCCGGCGCGCACGCCATCTGCGGCCTCACGGCGGCTCAGTTGATGGCTGATACCCAGGCGCTTACGGCGATCATCCATGCGGATGATCGGGACGCTTTCGTGCAGACCTTCATGCACAGTGCCGAGCAGTTGGCGCCTTGGCGCCACGAGTTTCGCGTGCAGGTGCCGGGGCGCGCCATCGCCTGGTGCCAAGCTGAAGCCTGTCCGCGGCGGCAGAGTGACGGCAGTGTGATCTGGCATGGCTTCATGACCGACGTCACCGAGCGCAAGAAGATCGAGGCCGAGCTGCAGGCCTTCGCCACCACCGACTTTCTCACGCAGCTCGCCAATCGCCGGCATTTCATGCGTCAGCTGGAAGCCGAGCTGGCGCGGTTGCAGCGCTGCGCGGGGCAGAGCGCGGCGATCCTGATGTTCGATCTGGACTACTTCAAGGCCATCAACGACCGCTGGGGGCACAATGTCGGTGACCAGGCCTTGCGCCACTTCGCGGCCATACTCGGCTCACAGCTGCGCAAGACCGACACCGCTGGCCGTCTGGGCGGTGAAGAATTCGCCGTGGTGCTCAGCGAGGCTGACCTGGAAAAAGCCATGCATTTCGCCACGCGCATCCAGAGCGAGCTGGCCAGAACGCCGGTGCTACACGCCGGTGAACAGATATTTCTCGCCGTCAGCGTCGGCATCTCATCTCTCACGGCCAACGACACCAGCGTCGAAGCCGCGTTGTCGCGCAGTGATATCGCGCTGTACTGCGCGAAACGCGGTGGGCGCAACCGGATCGAGTATCACTGAGCGCTGGCCGACTCACGCAGCCTTTAACGCCTGGCTGATCGCCTCATTGAATGCCGTGATATCGCCAGGATTGCGTGAGGTGATCAGCGTCCAGTCCTGGCCTGGGCAAACCTTCACCTCGGCATCCACCCAGTCGGCGCCCGCGTTGCTCAGATCCAGGCGCACGCTGGAGTACGAGGTCATCACCTTGCCTGGTACCACGCCGGCATCGATCAGCAGCCAGGGCCCGTGGCAGATCGCCGCGACTGTTTTGCCGGCGTCACGGAACTCCTGAACCAGACGCTGGGCATCCTCGTCCTGGCGCAGGTTGTCCGCATTGACCGTGCCGCCAGGAATCACCAGCAGGTCGTACTCCTCAGCGCTCTGCCCCTTGATCTGCGTGTCAGACTGCACGGTAACGTCTTTCTCGCTGTCCTTGAGCCAGGTTTCGGCCTCGCCGCCTTTGACGCTCGCATGGGTAACGCTCGCACCCTGATCCTTCAGGGCCTGCATCGGCTTGAGCAACTCGTCGCGCTCGATGCCACTGTTGGCGGTGATGAACAGCACCTTCTTGCCTTGCAGATTCGAACTCATGATCAATACCTCCGCTGGTGCGCCCGACGGCGCAGTAAATGGTCGCGTTGGTGAACGCGGCATGTATCAGGATTGAGGGATATGAGGTGCAGAAGTTCGAACAGATTGCCTCAGGGCTCGACTCAAGCAGATGTGCGATGGCATGGGCCAAAGCCATTGCCTTGAACCTCAGGCACTGTGTCGACTACCGTGTGGCGTCTACTCGAAACCAATACAGGGAATCTTCATATGGACGTGCAATGCAGCTCTCTCGACGAGGTACGTCGGCACATCGATCAGATCGACCGCGCCATGGTCGACCTGATCGCTCAACGCGGCGGTTTCGTCGCGCAGGCGGCACGTTTCAAGAAGGATGATGCAGACGTCCGCGCACCGGCACGCGTCGAGCAGGTCATCGACAAGGTGCGTGAACTCGCCGATCAGCGCGGTGCCTCGGCCGAGGTCGTGGAGCAGGTCTATCGCGCGATGATCGCTGCATTCATCCGCGAAGAATTGCGAACCCACGCGGCGCTCAATACGAGTTCAGACAGCGCCGACTGATGGGCGCTGTCGATCTGAAGAGGTATTAGCGTTGGCTCAGCGTGGCGACGGATACGCCTGACGCCACGAAAGTCATTCCGGCGCCCAGGTTCAAGCCTTTCACCAACCTGGGGCGCTGTTGCAGGTAAGCCGACAGCCTATAGGCGAACACGCCCATCAGAGCAAAACCCACAGCCGTCAGCACAGCGAACCAGAGGCCATAGACCAGCATTTGCGTCGTGACCGAACCCAACTGCGGATCGACGAACTGCGGGATGAACGCCAGCACGAAAAAGCCCGGCTTGGGGTTGAGAGCAGCAGAGAGGAAGCCGGTAGCGAAGATGCTCGGCAGCGATTGTCGGCTGACGCTACGAAAACTGATCAGGTTGCGGCTGCGCAGTACCTTGATGCCCAGCCAGAGCAGGTACCCGGCACCGATGCACTTGATCAGCCAGAACGCCAGCTCCGAGGTTTGCATCAGCAGGGTCAGCCCCAGTGATGCAGCCAGAACATGGAAAAGAATGCCGGTGCCCGAGGCCATGCCGGAAACGATGGCCGCCAAACGTCCCTGACCGAGACCACGAGCGATCGCCAGCAGATTGTCCGGGCCGGGAGCCAGCACCAGCAGAATGCAGGCGCCGGTATAAGCGAGCCAGGTATCGATGGGGAACATGCAAACCTCCTTGTAGAAAACGAGCGACGACTCCGCGCCCCGGTAGCATAGACACTAGCCTGTGGCTGTTCTGCCTGGCAAATCGAAGTCCATCACTCACATAGGTGACGCCGGCTGCCTGTCGGCGAATGCCGGTGCTGCGCTACAGGCCGTAAAGACTCTTCGAACTCGACACCGTGCTCGGCCTCTACTGATCGACACGACAGTGAATAGGGGAGACGCGCATGACGACCAAACACGCGGCAATCCATCGCATGGTGATGAAGGATCATATCTGTCCATTCGGCCTGAAGGCCCTGCACCTGCTTCGACATGAAGGTTACGAGGTCGAGGATCATTGGCTGCGTGATCGTGAGCAAACCGACGCGTTTAAAGAGGCGCATCAGGTCGACAGTACGCCACAGATTTTCATCGACGGACAACGCATCGGCGGCTATGACGAGTTGCGCCAGCATCTGGGTAAGGGCGGGCACTCATCGTTGTCCGTCTATCAGCCGGTACTGGTGGTATTTGCCATGGCCGGGGCGATGGCCCTGGCGCTCAGTTGGATGGCTTTCGGCTCCTTGCTGCAGGGACGCGTTCTGCAGTGGTTCGTGGCCATCAGCATGTGTCTGCTGGCAATGCTCAAGCTCAGGGATCTGGAAAGCTTCAGCAATACCTTTCTTGGCTATGATCTGCTCGCGCGTCGCTACGTCCCTTACGCCTATTTCTATCCGTTCGCGGAGGCGTTGGCCGGTGTGCTCATGGTCGCGGGCGCATTGATCTGGTTGGCGGCGCCACTGGCCATTTTCATCGGCGCCATCGGCTCTGTTTCGGTTTTCTATGCGGTTTACATCCAGAAGCGGGAGCTTAAGTGCGCGTGTGTGGGCGGTGACAGCAGCGTTCCGCTCGGCCCTGTCTCACTGGGCGAAAACCTGCTGATGCTGTTGATGGGGGCCTGGATGCTCTATGGCCACAGTGCCTGACCTTGCCCCGTCAGCCAGGCCTGCAACAGCGCTTATCCTGTTGGGCATGGGCATCGCGGTGCTGGCCCTTGCAGGCATGGCGCCACAGGACAGGGTCAGTTGGGTGCTGGAAAGTGCACTACCCATCCTGTTGCTGCTCGGGCTGAGCATCGCCTGGCCCTGGCTACGTTTTTCGCCTGGCGCCTATCTGGCGATCCTGGCGCTATTGGTAGTCCACGAACTGGGCGCGCATTACACCTATGCAAAGGTGCCTTATGACCAGTGGCTGCGCAGCCTGAGCGGCCAATCACTGGATGATGCGATGGGCTGGAGGCGCAATCAGTACGACCGTCTGGTGCACTTCAGTTACGGCCTGCTGATCGCTGTACCGCTGCGTGAGCTGCTGCTGCGTCTGACCCCGATGCGTGGCGGCTGGCTGATTCTGCTGACCCTGAGCCTGGTGATGTCCACTTCGGCGTCGTATGAACTGATCGAGTGGATCGGGGGAGAGTATCTGGGCAAGGACCAGGCCAGAGCATTCCTGGCCACTCAGCAGGACCCCTGGGACGCCCAGAAGGACATGGCACTTGCCCTGGGCGGTGCAATCCTGTGCTGCATGATCAGCCTGGCTCGTAAGCGCCTGGGTTCGTCGAGCGCCAATTGAATCGCCTTGGCTGCAGGGCGCCTGCAGCCAGGCGTGTTTGCTCAGCCTGAGCTCTTGCGCAAGCGCCGCAGGCCCCAGCCCAGCAGCAGAGCCGCCGCCGTACCCGCCAGCAGCATCGGAACAGGCTGAGCACTGCTCTGGGCGCGCCAGCCGCCGTCGATGCGCCTTTCGCCCGACGGCGGTTGGAACAGATTG
Source organism: Pseudomonas pichavaramensis (assembly GCF_050473265.1). NCBI lineage: Bacteria > Pseudomonadati > Pseudomonadota > Gammaproteobacteria > Pseudomonadales > Pseudomonadaceae > Pseudomonas > Pseudomonas pichavaramensis. The sequence goes on from NZ_JBJKFJ010000005.1 coordinate 99,755, forward strand.
CCGGTGGAATGTTGGGTGCGCTGCCCACGCTTGAGAGCACGGCCCACGATCAGCCCTGAGATCTTTGCGAAACCTGGTAGCAGGAAATGACCGAGGCGCAGCAGGGTCGCCGCACTGCCAACGGTTCTGCTGGGCCGTGGGCTCAGTGCCATCTCGACCATGGCTTCGGCAACGCGTTGTGGATCGTAGCGCGGGGGCGGCGGGCTCAGCTCATGGCCGGTGAAGTTGCCACCATCGCGGAAGCCCGGCGTGTCCATCACCGCAGGATAGATGTCGCAGACATGAATGTTCGGCCAGCTTGCCAACTCGCCACGCAGCGCCTCGGTGAGTCCACGCAGGCCGTATTTGGCGGCGGAGTAGGCTGCCGCGTAGGGCTGGGCGACCCAACTGCCGAGTGACAGCGTATTGATCAGCACGCCGGTGGTCTGGTTCTTGAAATACGGCAGCACCACATAGGCACCGCGCAGGTAACCGAGCAGGTCGGTCTGCACCACCTGCTCGTGCGCTGCCAGCGGCGTGTCTTCAAAGCAGCCCACTGCGCCAACACCAGCATTGTTCACCCAGACATCGATACGCCCTTCGCCGAATGCGGCAGCGCGCTCGGCCAGATTTTCCATTGCTTCGTTGCGGGTGACGTCAGTAGGTACAGCCAAAGCGCATGCGCCAAGTTGCTCGCATTCCTCGACCACGCAAGCCAGTGCCGCGTCATCACGTGCGGCGAGCACCAGGCGTGCGCCATGGCGGGCGAACTCGTGGGCGGCGCAGCGGCCGATACCACTCGATGCGCCGGTGATGACCACCAGTGCGTCATTCAGTTGAGTTGTAGCCATCGAACTCTCCTGCAATCATTGGATCGTTATCTGCTGGGCCTGATGCCTGTGCCAACCGCGAGTTGTTCGATTCGGGTTGCAGCGATGGCGAAACGCTTGCCGTTTACCTGATTGATTACCGTCACGCCCGTATCGCCCTGTTGCGGCCCGATACTTTCGATGCGGTAGCCCGGAATGCGTCCGGCCAGCTCACCCAGTCGCATGGCCATCCCCGAAGAGGCCCATCAAGGGCCTCTCTCCGGGGGTACGCCTACTGGCGGCCACCACCGTGGCTGTTCTGGCCTCCTTTGCGTCCTGCTTCAGAAGCCTTCTCGCGATCGTTGGCAAAGTTGCCGCCACTTACCTGACCGCCTTTCTTGCCGGCTTCGGATGCTTTCTCACGATCATTGGCGAAGTTACCCGGATTGTTGTTACCGGTGCTTTTGCTATTGGTCATTTCGGTTCTCCCGATTGCAGAGGCAGGATTGCCTCCGTGAAGCAATGGAGAAAACTGTCGCCGCTTGCGTTCACTCTATTTCCACGCTGCGCTTGCTGGTAGCTGACGAGCGGTGAGCCACTAGCGGGCCAGCTCACAGATTCGCCGATGGCAGTTGCAGCCAGGTGGAGAACAGCCCCAGTACGGACCAGAAAACAACGAACAGCCAGGGGGAGCGGAGCGAGAACAGCAGTGATTTGTAGGTGCTGTCGCTGCTGGCCTCCTGCTCGCTGAACAGGGGGGAATCGTCATAGGCGTGGCCGAATTCGGGGTCGCTGCGCAGCAATTGCTCCTGCTTGTAGTGCCAGTGCTTGACGATGGTCGCGGAAGCCCTGATGCCAGGCCAGGCATGCAGTGAACTGATCACACCCAGCAGCGCCAGAAGGGCGGGGAAAATCAGGGTGAACACGGCGCCCCAGTGCGGGTTCGAATTGGCCATCGAGGTCGCATAGGCGATGACCAGAAACGACTGCGCCGTCAAATAGGCGTTGGTACGCCCAGCCAGCAGGCTGGTCTCGTACTGAACTTCCCGACGGTAGAAATCCAGTCGTTCTTTCGGCGTGCCGAAGATCAGGGTTTGGGCGTGATCTGCCTGCTGCGCGGCATGCGCTGAGGGCGTAACGATTCGTGAAGTCTTCATCGATCCTGCTCGACTGTCGGTTGTGTTTCGCCGCTCTACGAGCCGTAGCTAACGACTGAGGGTTAGACTGCGGGCGGTCCAGTCATTCAGTGTTTTTGTCGTGCTCCTGGTGGCAGGGCCAATTGCCGGTCGTTCTTGGCTCAAGCCAGGAAACGCGTTGGGTTTGATGCGAGGCTCTATGACCCTAATGCCCAGAAGTGGCGTGGAGGTCTATCGGTGCGCGGTTGGTGAGGTAGGCGGTTGCTGCCAAGCTTTCTTTGCGCGGCTGAAGAGACAGGCATTAAGCCTTGGCCACTCGGGAAGTAGACGAGGCACTGCAAGCGACGATTCGCTGAGTCACGCGTTGGCGAGTCGCGCACAAATCCGCGGTGCAGCCGCGTACAGGCAAGAATAGTGAGAAAGCCCGTTCATGCGCTCGAGGCGCGCCTTCTGCGCCATGCGTTCGGCCAGATACGTCGACATGGCGAAAGGTGACCAGTTGTCCTGCGTGCCATGCCATAGGCAGACGCTTGCCGCACCGTCGAAGACCTCGGTTGACCAAGGTTGCAGGTAATGATGGATGTCCCGCATGTAGCCGGCCGTCCCATGGGCGAAGCCGTTTCGCAACACGCGGCAAATGAGTGCTCTGAACGCCGGGTCTTTCACCAGCGCCCGGTCTCCGCTGCAGGCGCTGGCGAATAGGGCGCCAAACAGCAGCCGAGGTGCGCGCCTAGCCAGTAGCGCTTGCCACCTTGCAAGCCAGTGGAACAGAGTTGGGTTAAGCGTGGCCAGCGAGAACACCGCCTTGCCGGCCATGCCATCGAGAAAGTTACCGGCGTCGAGAGGGGCGGCAGCCGAAATCAAATGTAGGCAGCGAACCTGGCCCGGCATCAGAGCGCTGACTTCCAGGGCGGCATGAGCGCCCAGGGAAAAACCGATAAAGTCTGCCGGGGCGCCTTGAAGCGTCTTGTCGATCAAGTGTGCGATGTGCTGGTAGTAGTCGGCACCGCCAAGCGACGGGGCGATGGCAAAACGATCGAAGCTCAGAATACGCAGCCCCTGCATCCGGGCCGGTGCATCGAAGATGGCGCTCTCGAGTGGCGAGCCTGGCACGCCATGGAAGTAGATCACGGGGTGCCCCGCAGAGCAGCCGTACTGGGTGAATTCCATGTCTGATTCTGATTGACCTGATGTCTCGGTCTTTTATCACCGCCTTGCTGAATATGCGCTAGGGCGAACTGCCGCATTGCCTTCCAGGTTCGAACGCCTGCGTGAATCTCGCGTGCCTCACTCCGGCAATCTGACCTTCTTCTTCGCTCCAAACAGATTCCAGCTGGCCACGAACAGTGCGGCCACCAGAGGGCCGATCACGAAACCGTTCAGCCCCAGCAGAGCCAGGCCGCCGAGAGTGGAGACGAGAATCAGGTAGTCCGGCAGGCGGGTGTCCTTGCCAACCAGGATGGGGCGCAGGATGTTGTCCACCAGGCCGATCACCAGCACGCCGAAGGCGGTTAGGATGACGCCCTGCCAAGGGTTGTCACTGAGCATCAGATAGACCGCGACCGGTGCCCAGACGATGCCGGCACCAGCTGCTGGCAGTAGCGACAGGAATGCCATCAGCACCCCCCACAGCAGCGGGCTGTGGATGCCCAGCGCCCAGAAGATGAAGCCACCGAGCGCGCCTTGCACGACGGCAACCACCACGTTGCCCTTGACCGTGGCGCGCACCACGCGGGTGAACTTGATCTGCAGGCGGCGTTTGGTGCTGTCGGCCAGCGGGATGGCGTTGCGAATGTTGCGCACCAGATCCTGGCCGTCGCGCAGCAGGAAGAACAGCAGGTACAGCATCACGCCGAAACTGATGAAGAACTCGAACGTGCCCTGGCCGATGGCGAATACCTTGGTGGCCAGGTATTGGCTGCCGGCGGTGGCGCTGCTGGAGATCTGCTCACGCAGACCGTCGAGGTTAGCGAGGCCGAAACGGTGCAACTGCTCCTGCATGGGCACTGGCAGTGCCCGTACCGTACTGGTCACGTAGGCGCCAAAGTCCAGCTCGCCGGACTCCAGCTGTTCATAGAGGCTGGTGCCCTCGGCAACCACCGCCGAGGTGATGAAGATGACCGGCAGAATCGCTACCAGCAGGCAAATGGTCAGTGTCAGCAGGGCGGCGAGGTTGCGGCTGCCGTTGATACGCTGGTTGAGACGCTCCTGCAGGGGGGCGAACACCACGGCCAGGACCATTGCCCAGAACACCGCGCCGTAGAACGGCAGGAGTATCCAGAAGAAGGCAATCGTCACCAGAACGAGCAGGAGGATGAAGGCTTTCTGTTCGAAGGTCGGGTTTCGCATATCGGTTTCGCCGGGAAGGGACATGCCAGTTAGTCCCCCGATGCTCTGGCAAAGTGCCCACAAAGTTGGAGTGGGGTTTTAGTCAGGCGGCCAAGGGGGATTGACAGCTCTGGGATACTGGAAGGCATGAGCACGGGCATTCGACGGAGACACGGCATGCGTGACGAGGAAATCAAGGCGCTGTTCGATCAGCAGGCGGCGGGCTACGACAAGCAATGGGCGGGGATGTCGCCGATTCGTGAGGCGCTGTATCTGCTGCTCGATGCGCTGTTCATCGATCTGCCGGCCAACGCGCGGATACTGTGCGTGGGTACTGGTACGGGCGTGGAAATCGCCCATCTGGCCGAGCGCTTTCCGGGCTGGCGCTTCACCGCGCTCGATCCGTCCGGGGCGATGCTCGAGGTGTGCCGTCAGCGCGCGGAGCATGGAGGTTTTGCCGAGCGTTGCGACTTTCACGAGGGCTATCTGGATACACTGGCGCCTGGGACGGCCTACGACGGCGCTACCTGTTTTCTGGTGTCGCAGTTCTTGCTCGAACCGGCCCTGCGTACGGCATTCTTCGCTCAGATCGCGCAGCGCCTGAAGCCTGGCGGGCTGCTGGCCAGTGTCGACCTGGCAGCGGATATCCAGTCGCCGGCCTACGAGGTATTGCTGCCTGGCTGGATGACGCTGATGTCAGCGGCCGGGGTCGATGCGCAGATGCTGGAGCGCGCGCGGGCAGCCTACGCCCGCGACGTGGCAGTGCTACCGGCGCCGCAGGTGGCTGACATCATTCAGGCCGCCGGTTTCGAGGCGCCGGTGCCGTTCTTCCAGGCCGGGCTGATGCATGGCTGGGTCAGTCGGCGCGCAGCCGATGCCTGAGTGGCGCTACTCGTGACGCGTGCTGCGGTCGCGGTCGCCTGGGTAGTGCCGGTCGAAGGGCAAGGGCGGTAGCCAGGTTTCGCGGCGGACGGTCCAGAGTTCGTAGGTGGGGGTGAAGCGGTTCGGTTCGTCCAGCGAGCCGACGTTCACTTCGATCTCATCCCCCGAGCGGGCGAATACCGGCGAGCCGCAGCGCGGGCAGAAGTGGCGGCCGGCGTACTGGCCGGTTTCGCCCTCTACCTTCACCGCGTCCTGCGGGAATATCGCCGAAGTGTGGAAGAGGGCACCGTGGTGCTTGCGGCAATCCATGCAGTGGCAAACGCCAACCCGATAAGGCTGGCCGCTGGTTTCGAAACGCACCTGGCCGCAGAGGCAGCCGCCAGTGAGGTGGTGCATGGTGAGTTCTCCTGTTTCCTGTGCAGGGATAGAGAACATAGCAGGGGCGTGCTTGTATCGCGGCCCGCGACCCAGTGAGCGACAGCCGTCGTTGTGGCGGACGGTTCGCTGGCGCTCCGCTACGTCCTGTGGGGTGCTGGTGTCATCTGGCGACATTGCCGCTATGTCGTCCATGATTTCGTCTGTCGCACTGCTAGGCTCTGTACGAAAAGTACCTGCGCTCGGTGATGCTTCGTTAAAAATCGGTTCGGAATGCTCATTTACAGCTCGTAAACTCCGCTTCCTCACCGATTTTTGCCTCGCCTGACCTTCGCTCGGAGACTTTTCGTACAGACCCTAGGCTTGGCTGGTGTGGCAAGACAGACTTTCTCAGCACAGGGACGGGTGATGAAACTCTTTTATTTTCTTCTGGCTTTAGCCATCGCTTGGCTACCCGGTTGCAGCCGTAGTGTCAGCGAACGTGTGATTTATGAGGGCGGCAACTGGTGGTCGATTCGGCAAGTACACGAGCCGCATCCGGCCGGCGGCGTGAGCGTCTATTACCGCGTGTATCACCGCGGCAAGCTGGTCATTTTGGCCCCACCGCTTGTTGAGCGGGAAACCAGTTCGGTGCTGTCGGTCGCGCACTTCAATCCGGGCGAGTCTCTTTACCCGGAGCTGATCGTATTGGTGGGCGATCGCTTCACGGATGAGCGTGGCTGTAACAATTCGAGATTCCGCGCCTTTCGCATGATTAGCCATCTCGACCGGGCGGAAATCGTGCCCGTCGCCATCCCCTGATGCTCATCGCAAGCCGTTGGTCTTGGCATGTATCATTTGCCCTTGTCGCCTGTTTTCAGGCTGAGCGCTGCTTTGTTTCGATGGCCTGACTCGCCACTGTGCGGTGGTATGTTGGCCCGCTGAAGCGCTGTTTCCCGTATTCCGGGCTGTCCGAGATCGGCAGGCCCGGCCATCTGCGAGTGATGACACGATGATCGAGGTAACTGAAGTTTCCATTGCCGAACTGCGCGCCGCACTGGAGTCCGGGCGCACCACGGCGGTCGAACTGGTCAAGGCTTACCTGGCGCGTATGGATGCCTACGATGGCCCGGATACGCCGAGCAAACTCAATGCCGTGGTGGTGCGTAACCCTGAGGCATTGACGGAAGCCGCGGCCTCCGATGCACGTCGTGCCCGCGGTGAGGCGCTGGGCCCGCTCGATGGCATTCCCTACACCGCCAAGGACAGCTACCTGGTCAAGGGCCTGACTGCTGCGTCCGGCAGCCCGGCGTTCAAGGACCTGGTGGCGCAGCGTGATGCCTTCACTGTCGAGCGCCTGCGCGCGGCCGGCGCCATCTGCCTGGGCAAAACCAATATGCCGCCGATGGCCAACGGCGGTATGCAGCGCGGCGTCTATGGCCGCGCCGAAAGCCCGTACAACGCCGCTTACCTGACTGCGCCGTTCGCCTCGGGCTCGTCTAACGGCGCCGGTACGGCCACGGCTGCCAGCTTCGCCGCCTTCGGTCTGGCCGAGGAAACCTGGTCCAGCGGGCGCGGTCCGGCGTCCAACAACGGCCTGTGCGCCTACACGCCGTCGCGAGGGGTGATCTCGGTGCGCGGCAACTGGCCGCTGACGCCGACCATGGACGTGGTGGTGCCCTATGCGCGGACCATGGCCGATCTGCTCGAAGTGCTCGACGTGGTGGTGGCCGACGATGCCGACAAGCGTGGCGACCTGTGGCGCTTACAGCCCTGGGTGCCGATTCCCAAGGCCTCCGAGGTGCGTCCGGAGTCCTATCTGGCGCTGGCGGCCAAGGCTGAAGCGCTGGCTGGCAAGCGTCTGGGCGTGCCGAAAATGTTTATCAACAAGGACGAGCTGGCCGGTACCAGCGAGAGTCCGGGCATCGGTGGGCCGACCGGTCAGCGCATTCACACCCGGCCGACGGTGATCGCTCTGTGGGAGGCCGCGCGCCAGGCGCTGGAGGCAGCCGGCGCCGAGGTGGTGGAGGTGGACTTCCCCCTGGTGTCGAACTGCGAAGGCGACCGCCCTGGCGCGCCGACCGTATTCAATCGCGGCATCGTCACGCCGGAGTTCCTACATGACGAGCTGTGGGAGCTTTCCGGCTGGGCGTTCGACGACTTTCTGCGCGCCAATGGCGACCCCAAGCTCAATCGTCTGGCCGATGTCGACGGCCCGCAGATCTTCCCGCATGACCCGGGCACCTTGCCGAACCGCGAGGGTGATCTGGCGGCCGGCATGGAGGAATACGTCAACATGGCCAAGCGCGGCATCAAAGCCTGGGACCAGATCGCCACGCTGCCCGATGGTCTGCGCGGTCTGGAACATACGCGCAAGATCGATCTGGAAGACTGGATGACGCAGCAGGGCCTGGATGCGGTGCTGTTCCCCACCGTGGCCGATGTCGGCCCGGCGGATGCTGATGTCAATCCGGCGTCCGCCGATATCGCCTGGAGCAACGGCGTGTGGGTGGCCAACGGCAACCTGGCGATTCGTCACCTGGGCGTGCCGACCGTGACCGTGCCAATGGGCGTGATGGCCGATATCAGCATGCCGGTTGGCCTGACCTTCGCCGGCCGCGCCTACGACGACTCGGCGCTGTTGCAACTGGCGGCGGCTTACGAGGCCACTGGCAGCAAACGCCTGGTGCCGCCGCGTACACCGCCGCTGGGTTGAGCGGGCGCGGGGCTGGTTTGCGCCGTGATAAAAGCTCGCCGCTAAAGCGCCTTCCACACCCAGCGCCGCACACCACCCCGCAGCCCGGATGCAATCCGGGGCCGCGCTCGGCCACGCCAGCCATTGTGGGAGGGGCTTCAGCCGCGATCAGGGCCTGGTCCGACAGCATCGCGGCTGAAGCGGAGATGCCGCCCAGTCGCTCCGTATTGGTGGTTTTTTGTCAGATGTAGTTGGCGAAATGATCTGGGCGAGCACGACCCGTGGGATTGCCCCGGATTGCATCCGGGCTACGTTGCGGTGTAGCCGGAGGTAATCCGGGGAGCGGGCTGGCTCGGGCTTGCTTATTGACGCAAATCCACCGCCGGCTCGCCCTGGCCATCGAACAGCTGCGCCGGCTGACTGGGCAGGATACTGGGGCGACCGCTGTTCGAGCCGCCATTACCGAGAATGCGGATGTCGCTGTATTTCTTGCCCGACAGCGCAGCCAGGCCGGCACCGTCGCGGACCACGGTGGGGCGCAGGAAGACCATCAGGTTGCGTTTGATGTGCGACTCGCGGGTGGAGCGGAACAGGCCGCCCAGCAGAGGAATGTCGCCCAGCAGCGGCACCTTGGACACGGCCTCGGTAACGTCGTCCTGAATCAATCCACCGAGCACGATCACCTGGCCGTCATCGGCGAGGATGGTGCTCTTGATCGAGCGTTTGTTGGTCACCAGATCCACCGCCTGGGCATTGAGGCCGGTGCTCGGCGCGATGGATGAGATTTCCTGTTCGATCTCCAGGCGCAGCGTGGCGCCGTCGTTGATATGTGGGGTGACCTTGAGCGTGACGCCGATGTCCTTGCGCTCGATGGTGGTAAAGGGATTGCCGGCACCTGAGGCGTCGGTGGTGTAGGAGCCGGTCTGGAAGGGCACGTTCTGCCCGACGAGAATCTCGGCCTTCTGGTTGTCCAGGGTCAGCAGGCTCGGTGTCGACAGCAGGTTGCTCTTGCTGTTGGCCGACAGCGCGGTGATCAGTGCGCCAAAGCGGTCGCTGCCGACGCCGATGATGGCGCCGTCGGGCAGGGTGGTGTTATCGGGTATCTCGCCGTCCTGCAGGATCTGCAGCACGGTGCCGACGGACAGGCCGGTGCCGGCGAAATTGACGCCGCCCAGGCCACCCCGGCCGCCACGAGCATCCACCGCCCATTGCACGCCCACGGCATCGGTAATGTCGCCGGAGACTTCGACGATGGCCGCTTCGACCATTACCTGTGCACGCGGAACATCCAACTGACGGACGATATCTTCGAGGGTCGCGACCTGATCCGGATCGGCCAGCAACACCAAGGCATTGAGGCTCTCGTCGGCGCGGATCAGGATGTTCGACTGCCTGCCGCTGGTGGCGCTGCCGTCCTGATCGTTGAGGCCTTCGGAGATTTCACCGAGGGTTTCGGCCAGCGACTTGGCGTCGTTGTGCCGTAGGCGAATCACGCGCATGTTGGCCGAGCGGCTGGTGGGCGTGTCCAACGAGCGGGCCAGGTCGGCCAGCCTTGCGCGGGCATCCGGCGGGCCGAGAAGCAGCAGGCGATTGGTGCGCGCATCAGCCACCACCTGGGTGGCGCCGGTACCCTTGGTTTGGCCACGGGCGATGGCCGTGTTGAGCACTTCGGCGGCGTCCATCACCCAGGCGTGTTGCAGGGTGACCACGCTGAAGTCCTTCGCGCCACTCTGGTCGAGCTGGTGCATCAGCTCTTCGATACGCGCGATATTGGCGCTGCGATCACTGATGATCAGCGCATTGGTCGAGGTGACGGCGGCCAGGTGACCATATTGCGGCACCAGCGGGCGAATCAGTGGGATCAGCTCGGCCACCGGCGCGTGCTGTACCTGGATCAGGCGGGTTTCCAGGCGGTCCGGTGCCGGCCGGCCCGAGTCGGCTTCGGCCTTGGCCTCGGCGTTGGGGACGATGCGCGCCTGGTCGCCCTGGGTCAGCACGCTGAAACCGTGAGTGGCCATCACCGAGAGAAACAGCTGGTACACCTCGGCCAGGCCCAGCGGCGTGCTGGACACCACATTGACCTGGCCCTTGACGCGCGGATCGACGACGAAGGTTTGTCCGCTGATGGCGGCGACCTGATCGATAAACTCGCGGATATCTGCACCCTTGAGATTGATGGTCCAGCTTTCTTCCTGCTGGTTGGTGCTGTTTGGCGTCTGCTCGATCTGTGCGAGCGACGGCATGGGGGCAGCGGCCAGGCTGGCGGCAAGCAGGGCGAGTGTCACTCGGCTTCGGAGAACAGGCATCGGTTCAGTCGCTTTCCATGGGCTGATCGGAGGGCGTTTCTTCAGATGGAGTGCCGCTGGCCTCCATCTCTTCGCGCAGCATCTGCATGCGCTGGCGCAGTTGTTCGAGGTTGTCCTGGTCGAGGCGTTCCAATTGCTGCACCGGGTCTTGCGCAGCGGCTTCGGCTGGCGGCGTGTAGCTGTATTGTTCGCTCTGATGACGGGGGAAGGCGAGGCTCTCACGGCGACCATTGCGCAGCAGCTCGATACGGTCAGCATGGATGGCGTCCACACGCACGCCATCGCTCACTTCCATACCGACTGTGTAACGTTGAGCACTTTCTCCCTGGCGCTGGATCAGCGCGCTGGAGCGCTGCGGGTCGCTGTGTACGAAGCTGCCGAGCAGAGTCAGTTGCAGATCGGTGGCTGGCGCAGGGCCGCTGTCGGCCTGGCGCGGGGTACCGAACAGTTGGGCGATGGGCGCCTGCGCGCGCTGTTGCAAGCTGGCGGTGGGCTGGCTGGAAGCCTGTGGCACGGGGCTACGTACCAGGCGTAGCAGATCTGCGCTCTGCCAGACCAGGCTGACGCTCAGGGCGATCAGCACGAGCATGCCGATCAGGCTCGGGGCATTGGCCTTGAGCCTTTGGGAGAGGGCTGAAATGGACAAAAACATTACTCCGCAAACGACGTTCTAGTTCTTCTTATGGGCGGGCGTCGCGCGCTGATCATAGCAGCCTGCGCGCTGTTGGCATCCCCAGGGGCGGGTGGGTGTGCAGTTTCAGGCAATGTGTTAAAGATAACTCGATAACTATCAAGAAAACCGTCCCGGCGATGGCCCATTGAGGGCGAGCAGTCAGGTTAGTCTGTAATGACTGGGATCAGGTTCTGTTCTAAGGCTATGCATGAACGCTTCGCTGTTCGAAACTCCGCTGCGCCGGTTGCCCTTCAGCTTTGCCAAGCGTCATGGCGTGGTAATCGTCATGCATGATGGGCATGCCCGCCTGGGTTACCGCGCCGATTGTGATTTGGTGGTGCTGGCCGAGGCGCAACGCTTTGCCGGGCGCAGCCTGCCGTTGCAGGCGATGAGCGCCAGTGAGTTCGCCCAGGCGTTGGGCGCGGCTTATCAGCATGATTCGGCCTCCATGCAGTTGGCCGAAGATATCGGCGGCAGCCTCGATCTGGCCTCGCTGGCCGAGCAGGTACCGGAGACCGAAGACCTGCTGGAGCAGGAAGACGACGCGCCGATCATCCGTCTGATCAACGCCATTCTCGGTGAGGCGATCAAGGAAAACGCTTCCGACATTCACCTGGAAACCTTCGAGAAACGCCTGGTGGTGCGCTTTCGCGTGGACGGCATTCTGCGTGAGGTGCTCGAACCCAAACGCGAGCTGGCGACACTGCTGGTCTCAAGGGTCAAGGTCATGGCGCGCCTGGATATCGCCGAGAAGCGCGTGCCGCAGGATGGGCGCATCTCGCTCAAGGTGGGCGGACGCGAGGTGGATATTCGCGTGTCCACGTTGCCTTCGGCCAACGGCGAGCGGGTGGTGCTGCGTTTGCTCGACAAGCAGGCCGGGCGTTTGTCGCTGCAGCATCTGGGCATGCGCAGCGAGGATCGCGCGCTGATGGAAGACACCGTGCGCAAGCCGCACGGCATTCTGCTGGTCACCGGGCCCACCGGTTCGGGCAAGACCACCACGCTGTACGCCAGCCTGGTCAGCCTCAACGACCACACGCGCAACATTCTCACCGTCGAGGACCCCATCGAGTATCACCTCGAGGGCATCGGCCAGACCCAGGTCAACGCCAAGGTGGACATGACCTTTGCCCGTGGCCTGCGCGCCATCCTGCGGCAAGACCCGGACGTGGTGATGGTCGGTGAGATCCGCGACAAGGAAACCGCCGAGATCGCCGTACAGGCCTCGCTGACCGGCCACCTGGTGCTCTCGACCCTGCACACCAACAGTGCCATCGGCGCCATTACCCGCTTGGTCGACATGGGCGTGGAGCCCTTTCTGCTGTCGTCGTCCTTGCTCGGTGTGCTGGCGCAGCGACTGGTGCGGGTGCTGTGTCCGGCGTGCAAGGAACCTTACAGCGCCGATGCGGCCGAATGCGCGCTGCTCGGTGTGCCGGCCCGCCCAGCGCCGACGCTGTATCACGCGCGCGGCTGCGCCCACTGTCATCAGCAGGGCTACCGTGGGCGTACCGGTATCTACGAGCTGGTGGTGTTCGACGAAACCATGCGCAGCCTGGTGCACAGTCGCGCCGCCGAGCAGGAGATGACCCGTCACGCCCGCTCGCTGGGGCCGAGCATCCGCGATGATGGCCGGCGCAAGGTGCTGGAAGGGGTTACCACGGTCGAGGAAGTGCTGCGCGTGACGCGAGAAGAATGATGGCGATTGGGATGTTGGCAATGGCTCTTGCAGGCGCGGCTGGGGGGAATTGCGCTTTAGCCGCGAGGCTTTACATATCGCGGCTAAAGCCGCTCCTACGGGGACAACTGGAGCGCTTTGCCGATGGCGGCCTTTGAATACATTGCCCTGGATGGCCGCGGCCGCCAGCACAAAGGTGTGCTGGAAGCCGACAGCGCCCGTCAGGTGCGCCAGCTGCTGCGTGAGCGCCAGCTGGCGCCGCTGGAGGTCAAGACCACGCGCAGCCGTGAGGCTGGTTCTGGCCAGGCGCGGCTGGGCTTCGTGCGCGGTTTGTCGGCGCGCGACCTGGCCCTGGTCACGCGGCAACTGGCGACGCTGATCCAGGCGGCGCTGCCGATCGAAGAAGCGCTGCGCGCCGCGGCGGCGCAAGCCACCCATGCGCGTATTCAGGGCATGCTGCTGGCCGTGCGTGCGCGGGTGCTGGAAGGTCATAGCCTGGCCGGCAGCCTCAAGGAATTTCCTGCCGCCTTTCCCGAGTTGTACCGCGCCACGGTGGCGGCCGGTGAGCATGCCGGGCACCTGGGGCCGGTGCTGGAACAACTGGCTGACTACACCGAGCAGCGCCAGCAGTCGCGGCAGAAGGTGCAGCTGGCCTTGCTCTATCCGCTGATTCTGATGTGCGCATCGCTGCTGATCGTCGGTTTTCTGCTCGGTTACGTGGTGCCGGACGTGGTCAAGGTGTTCGTCGACTCTGGGCAAACCCTGCCAGCGTTGACGCGCGGGCTGATCACCTTGAGTGACTGGGTCAAGACCTGGGGGCTGCTGGCGCTAGTGGCCTTGGTGCTGGCCGTCATCGCCTTGCGCGCGGCGCTGCGCGACGAGGCGTTTCGCCTGCGTTGGCACCGCTTTCTGTTACGCATTCCCTTGCTCGGTCGGCTCGGCCGCGCCACCGACTGTGCGCGTTTCGCCTCCACTCTCGCCATTCTCACCCACAGTGGCGTGCCCTTGGTGGAGGCGCTGGCGATTGCCGGTGAGGTGATCGGCAATCGGGTGATTCGCGCCGAGGTACTGGTGGCGGCGCAGAAGGTGCGCGAGGGCGGCAGCCTGACCCGCTCGCTGGAGGCCACGGGGCAGTTTCCGCCGATGATGTTGCACATGATCGCCAGCGGTGAACGCTCTGGCGAGCTGGATCAGATGCTGGCACGCACGGCGAAGAACCAGGAGAGTGACCTCAGCGCGCAGATCGCCTTGCTGGTCGGGTTATTCGAGCCATTCATGCTGGTTTTCATGGGCGCAGTGGTGCTGGTGATCGTGCTGGCCATCCTGCTGCCGATTCTTTCTTTGAACCAAATGGTGGGGTAACTAGGTGAAAAGCAGACAAGCGGGCTTCACGCTTATCGAAATCATGGTGGTGGTGGTGATCCTCGGGATCCTCGCCGCCCTGGTGGTGCCGCAGGTGATGAGCCGGCCGGATCAGGCCAAGGTCACCGCTGCGCAGAACGACATCCGTGCCATCGGCGCGGCGCTGGACATGTACAAGCTCGACAACCACAACTACCCCAGCACCCAGCAGGGTCTGGAGGCGCTGGTGAGCAAGCCGAGCGGCAACCCGCCGGCGAAGAACTGGAACAAGGACGGCTACCTCAAGCGCCTGCCGGTCGACCCATGGGGCAACCCCTATCAATACCTGGCGCCAGGCACCAAGGGCGCCTTCGACCTGTACTCCTTCGGTGCCGATGGCAAGCAGGGCGGCAGCGACCTGAATGCCGATATCGGCAACTGGGATCTCTGAGCCGAGCATGCCGCGCTTCGCCTCCAGGCACGCGCCCGGCCAGCGCGGTTTTACCCTGATTGAGCTGCTGGTGGTGCTGGTGATTCTCGGCAGCCTGATCGGCCTGGCGGTGTTCAGCACTGGCCTCGCCGGGCCGGCGCGCGAGTTGCGCAGCGAAGCCGAGCGGCTCAGTGGGCTGATTGGTGTGCTGCTCGACGAAGCCGTGCTGGACAACCGCGAGTACGGCCTGAGCTTCACCCGCGAGGGTTATCGCGTGCTGCGCTATGACCCGCTGCGCGGCGAGTGGCAAACCGTGGACCGCCAGGCGCATCGCCTGCCGCAGTGGGCCGAGCTGACTCTGGAGGTCGAGGGGCAGGCTGAAAACGAAGTGGCCGCATTGCCGAGCGAGGGCGGCGAGAGCGCCCCGCAATTGCTGATTCTCTCCAGTGGCGAACTGACCCCGTTTCGCCTGCGCCTGAGCGAACGGCGCCGCGATGGCCTGCGTTTGCAACTGAGCAGCGACGGCTTTGCCCTGCCGCGAGTCGAGCAACTGGATGCGGGGCGCGCCGGATGAACAGAGGCTCTGCTGCAGCTCGGTCCGCGCGCGGCTTCACCCTGCTCGAAGTACTGGTGGCGCTGGCCATCTTCGCCCTGGTCGCCGCCAGCGTGCTGACCGCCAGCGCGCGCAGCGTGCGCACCGCCAGCCAGCTGGAGGACAAGACCCTGGCCATGTGGGTGGCCGACAATCGCCTGAGCGAATTGCAACTGGCCGAAACGCCACCGGCCGATGGTCGCGACCAGGGCCAGGTGGAGTTCGCCGGGCGGCGCTGGTCATGGCAGAGCGAGATCGAAGCCACCAGTGAGCCGGCCATGCGCCGGGTCAATCTGTGGGTCGCCGCCGATGAGCGCGGCGCCCGTGGCGATTTGCGCGAGCGCGCCGTGGTCAGCCTCAGTGGCTTTCTCGGGGCGGCGCAGTGATGCGGGCACAACGCGGCTTCACTCTGCTGGAACTGCTGATCGCCATCGCCATCTTCGCCCTGCTGGGGCTGGCCACTTATCGCATGCTCGACAGCGTGCTCAGCGCCGATGCCGTGACCCGTGAGCATGAACGCCAGCTGCGTGAACTGACGCGTGCGCTGTCGGCGTTCGAGCGTGACCTGCGCCAGGTCACGCTGCGGCCGATTCGCGATGGCTTCGGTGACCCGCAACCGGCCTTGCACAGCGATCTGGCCGACGCCACGGCCCTGGAGCTGACCCGCGCCGGCTGGCGCAACCCGCTGGGGCAACGGCGCGCCGAGGTGCAGCGGGTGCGCTGGCAATTGAGTGGCGAGCAATGGCAGCGCCGCTACTGGCGCGTGCTCGACCGTGCCCAGGACAGCGCGCCGCAGGTGCAGCAGGCACTCGATGGCGTCGAGTCGCTGAGCCTGCGTTACCTGGACAAGGACGGCCAATGGCTGGTGGATTGGCCGCCGACCAGCAGCACCGGCGATGCCGCGCTCAGCGAGTTGCCACGTGCAGTGGAGCTGCGCCTGCAGCATCGCCGTTATGGCGAGTTGCGCCGCCTGTTGCGCCTGCCCGATCTGCCCGTGCAGGAGCAGGTCGTCGCGGCGCCGGGCGAGAGCGCCGAGGGGCAGCAGGAATGAGACGCCAGCAAGGTGTGGCATTGATCACCGTGCTGCTGGTGGTCGCCGTGGTCACGGTAGTCTGCGCCGGGCTGATCGCCCGTCAGCAGCTGTCGATCCGCAGCAGCGCCAATCAGCTGCACGTGACCCAGGCCTGGCATTACGCCCTGGGCGGCGAGACCCTGGCCAAGGCGATTCTGCAACGCGACCTGCGTGAGGGGGATCCGCAGCAGCCGGTCGATCATCTGCTCGAACCCTGGGCCAGGCCGCTGCCACCGTTCCCGCTGGATGAAGGCGGCGAGCTGCGCGTGCAGATCGTCGACCCCAGCGGGCGCTTCAACCTCAACAGCCTAGTCAGCCAGGGCCGCCCCAACCAGCAGGCCGTGCTGCGTTTTCGCCGCCTGCTGCTGCGCCTGGGCATCGACAAACCCTATGCCGAACGCCTGCTCGACTGGCTCGACCAGGACAGCGAACCGCAGGGCGGCAATGGCGCCGAGGATGGCCTGTACCTGCTGGCCACGCCGGCCTACCGCACCGCCAACCGCGAGATCAGCGATGTCTCCGAGCTGCGCCTGCTGCTGGAGATGGACGAGGCCGACTATCGCCGCCTCGCGCCCTTCGTCAGCGCGTTGCCCGGCACCGCGCTGCTCAACGTCAATACGGCCAGTGCCATGGTTCTTTCCAGCCTGTCCGACGGCCTCAGCCCGGACGCCGCCATGGGCTTGATCGCGGCGCGTGGCGCCGAGGGTTATTCCAGTTCGGCGGCTTTCGCCGCCCAGCCTGCGCTGGCCGGGCAGGGCCAGCAGGTGATGCAGGGATTGGCGGTGGGCAGTCAGTATTTCGAGGTGTTCAGCGAGGTCAGCCTCGGCGAGCGCCGGGTGGTGTTGCGCAGCCTGTTGCAGCGCAGCAATGATGGTCAGGTGCGTGTCCTCACGCGTGATTTGGGGCAGGGCGGCATGCCGCCTTAGTCCATCAGAGCCTGTTCAAAGCCTGCTGCGCGTCGGCCCTGCTGCGTTCAAAACAGGCTCGGACTGCTCATTTACAGCTCGTAAACTCCGCGTCCTCGCCTGTTTTTGCCTTGCATGGCTCTAGCTCGCGAGGCTTTGAATAGGCTCTGGGAAGAACAGCAATAATGAAGCCGATATGGATTTTCCTGCCGCCCGAGGCCTGCCAGGCACTGTCGCCGGAGCTGCTGGTGCAGTGGGTTGGCCCTGGCGAGAGCCGCACGCTGAGCCTGGCCGAGGCGTTGCTCGCGCTGCCGGTGCAGTGGCAACTGGTGCTGCCGGTGGAGGCGGTGACCGCTTGTGCCGTGCAGTTGCCGACGCAGAAGGCGCGCTGGATTCGTCAGGCACTGCCGTTCGCGGTCGAGGAAATGCTCGCCGAGGATGTCGAGCTGATGCACCTGGCCCTGGGCGAGGCGCTGGCTGATGGGCGTCACCGCGTCTATGCCGTGCGCGCCGACTGGCTGCGCGAATGCCTGGCGCTGTTCGCCACGCAGCCACCGCAGGCGATCCGCATGGACGCCGACATGCTGCCGGCGCACGGCAGTCAGATGCTCTGGCTGCATTCGCGCTGGCTGTTGGGTGGCGCAGCGCCCTGGCGACTGGCCGTGCAGGCGGCGGACTGGCCATTGTTGGCGCCAAGCTGCGCGCAGCCGCGGGTGGCGCGGGCCACTGCCGAGCAGCTCGCACTTGAGCCGGTCGATGAGCAGCACCTAGTTGAGAATGCTCACCAATGGCTGGTCGAGCAGGGTGCGGGCGCGGACCTGGCGCAAGGCGCGTTCGCCCTGCAGCAGAGCGGTGCTGGCTGGCGGCGCTGGCGTCCGCTGGGCGCAGTGCTGGTGCTGTGTCTGTTGCTGCAGTGGGGGTTCAACCTGGCGCAGGGCTGGTACCTGCAGCGCGAAGCCGATGCCTATGCGGCCTCCAGTGAGGCGCTTTACCGCGAGCTGTTCCCGCAGGACAGCAAGCTGATCAACCTGCGCGCGCAGCTGGATCAACACCTGGCGCAGTCCAGCGCTGCTGACAGCGCGCTGCTCGGCCTGCTCGCGGAGGTGGCGAGCGCACTGAGTGTCGACGGTGCGGCGCAGGTGCAGGTCAATCAGCTCGACTACAGCGCGCTGCGTGGCGATCTGTCCCTGCAACTGCAGGCGGCAGGTTTCGCCGAACTGGAAGGGCTGCGTGAGCGTCTTGAACAGGCCGGTCTGGCGGTGCAGATGGGCTCGGCCAGCCGCGAGGCGCAGGGCGTCAGCGCGCGCATGGTGATTGGAGGATGAGCGGCATGTCGATGAGCGAGAAAGTGCAGCAGCAGTGGCTGCGCTCACCGCTGGCGCAGCGTTGGCAGGCGCTGCCGGCGCGTGACCGCATGGCGCTGTTGGTGCTGGGCCTGTTTCTGCTGCTGGTGCTGTTCTACGTGACGTTGTGGCAGTCGGCGCAGCGCCAGGCGCAGGCCGCGCGCCAGGCCTTCGAGGAGCAGCGCGAGCTGTATGCCTATTTGCACAGCCGTGCGCCGTTGTTGCGCGGACGCGACCTGCAGCCACGCGCGAGCCTCGACCCGGCGCGTTTGCAAGGGCTGGTCACGGCCACTGCGGCCGAGCAGGGGCTGGTCATCGAGCGTCTGGACA
Organism: Pseudomonas pichavaramensis; assembly: GCF_050473265.1. NCBI lineage: Bacteria > Pseudomonadati > Pseudomonadota > Gammaproteobacteria > Pseudomonadales > Pseudomonadaceae > Pseudomonas > Pseudomonas pichavaramensis. The sequence continues at coordinate 118,605 of NZ_JBJKFJ010000005.1, forward strand.
GCGAAGGCTATGGCGCCGTGCAGGTCAATCTGCAGCCGGTGGCGTTCGCCCAGCTGCTGCGCTGGATCGAGGCGCTGGAGGGGCAGGGCGTACGGGTGGAGGAGGCCGGGCTGGATCGCGCCGAGGAGAATCGTGTGCTGGCGCGGCTCAGCCTGCGCGTAGATGGGTAGGGTGAGCCCCCGTTCGCTGGCGAGCGCTGCCATGTCGGTACGCATGGCGCAGCGGTAACATCGCGCACCCTATTGGGCGGTTAGGGAACGCCGCTGCTCCGATATAGTGCCGTTTTCAACAGCGAATGAGCTGCATGAGAGAGCCGGGTGCCCATGAAATGGGCCTTATATGATTCATGGCTTGAGTTTTGCTTTATTAATTCGTTTGTCTTTTCTGCTTGATCATGCCTTTTTCTGGCTGTCAATATCCTCCCCAGGCGCTTCCTCTGCTTCTGTAATTAGTTGTCGCATTAAGGAAATATCGCCTCATTGGCTGCCGCTAGAATGCCGCTCACCCAGCCAAGGCCCCTTGTCGCTCATCCTACCCGGATGGCGCTGCATCGCCTTTTACAAACCAAACAAGGCCCGGGCCCCTCACTGCCATCGATGCCATACCCAATTCGAAGGAGCAAAGAATGAAGAAGATCGCACTGCTCGGCGCCCTGGCGCTGTCCCTGATGTCGCCCCTGGCCATGGCTGAAAAGCCGCTGCGCATCGGCATCGAAGCTGCTTATCCCCCCTTCGCATTCAAGACTCCCGATGGCCAGATCTCCGGCTTCGACTACGACATCGGCGTCGCCCTGTGCGAAGAGATGAAGGTCGAGTGCAAGTGGATCGAACAGGAGTTCGACGGCCTGATCCCGGCGCTGAAAGTACGCAAGTTCGACGCGGTGCTGTCGTCCATGTCGATCACCGAAGATCGTAAAAAATCCGTGGACTTTACCGGCAAGTACTACGCCACTCCGGCCAAGTTGGCGATGAAGGCCGGCACCGAGCTGAAAGACCCGCTGGCTGATCTGAAAGGCAAGAAGGTCGGTGTGCAGCGTTCCTCCGTGTACGACCGCTATGCGACCGACATCTTCGCCCCGGCGGGTGTGGAAGTCGTGCGCTACAGCTCGCAGAACGAAATCTTCCTCGACATGCAGTCCGGTCGCCTGGATGCCACCCTGGCTGACTCGGTGAATATCGATGACGGCTTCCTCAAGACCGATGCCGGCAAGGGCTTTGCGTTCGCTGGGCCGGACTTCACCGACGTGAAGTACTTCGGTGAAGGCCAGGGCATCGCCGTGCGCAAGGGAGACAAGGCCCTGGCTGACAAGATCAGTGCTGCCATCCTGGCCATCCGCGCCAACGGCAAGTACAAGGAAGTGCAGGACAAGTACTTCGACTTCGACGTTTACGGCGAGTAAGCGAGCGCAGAGAGAAAAAGTGGCACTAACCTTTGCGGAGGTTGTGCCACTTTTTGCTTTTCCGACGGAGCGGTGTTGCCGGCTATCAAGCTGCGGTCTGCCGCCCGAGTGACATGAATTTCCTTTGTGCTATACGGCGCCATCAGGGTGCCCGCGAGGTATTGGCGCATGCTCCAAGGCTACGGCTCGACCATTCTTGATGGCGCCTGGCTCACACTGCTTCTGGCGCTGACGTCGATGGCAGTGGCGATCTTTCTCGGTCTGCTCGGTGCGGCTTTTCGCCTGTCGCCGATTCGCTGGTTGGCGATGCTGGGCGATACCTACGCCACAGTGATTCGCGGTATTCCCGATCTGGTGCTGATTCTGCTGATCTTCTACGGCGGCCAGGACATGGTGAACCGTATCGCGCCGATGCTTGGTTATGACGATTACATCGACATCAATCCTTTCGTTGCCGGTGTCTTCACCATGGGGTTCATTTTCGGCGCTTACCTGTCGGAAACCTTCCGTGGCGCCTTCATGGCCATTCCCAAGGGGCAGGCCGAGGCGGGCGCGGCCTATGGCATGAGCGGGGTGCAGGTGTTCTTTCGCATCCTCGTGCCGCAGATGATCCGCTTCGCCATTCCCGGCTTTACCAACAACTGGCTGGTGCTGACCAAGGCCACTGCGTTGATCTCCGTGGTCGGTCTGCAGGACATGATGTTCAAAGCCAAGAGCGCCGCCGATGCCACGCGTGAGCCTTTCACCTTCTATCTCGCGGTGGCGGGGCTTTATCTGGTGCTGACCAGCGTTTCCCTGCTGGCCCTGCGCTTCCTCGAGAAGCGTTATTCGGTGGGCACCAAGGTGGCTGACCTATGATTTTCGACTACCAGATGATCTTGGATAACCTGCCGCTGTACTGGAGCGGCGTGCTGGTGACCCTAAAGCTGCTGCTGATTTCCCTGGCGTTTGGTTTGAGCCTGGCGGTTCCGCTGGCACTGATGCGGGTATCGAAGTCGCAGTGGATCAACTTCCCAGCCTGGCTCTATACCTACGTGATTCGCGGCACGCCGATGCTGGTGCAGCTGTTTCTGATCTACTACGGCCTGGCCCAGTTCGAGTTCATCCGTGACAGCTTTCTCTGGCCGTATTTCTCCAGCGCCACCTTCTGCGCCTGCCTGGCCTTCGCCATCAATACCAGTGCCTACACTGCGGAAATCCTTGCTGGCAGCCTCAAGGCCACGCCGCCCGGCGAGATCGAGGCGGCCAAGGCCATGGGCATGTCGCGCAGCAAACTGTATCGGCGCATTCTGCTGCCTTCGGCATTGCGCCGTGCGCTGCCGCAGTACAGCAATGAAGTGATCATGATGCTGCATACCACCTCGCTGGCGTCGATCGTCACGCTGATCGACATCACCGGCGCCGCGCGTACGGTCAGTTCGCAGTACTACATGCCGTTCGAAGCCTTCATCACTGCCGGCCTGTTCTACTTGGCGCTGACCTTCATTCTGGTGCGCCTGTTCAAGCTGGCCGAGCGCCGCTGGCTGGCCTATATGGCACCGCGCAAGGGCTGAGGCCATGACGATTCAAGAGAACCCGAACATGTACAAACTCGAAGTTCAGGACCTGCACAAGCGTTACGGCAGCCATGAGGTGATCAAGGGCGTGTCGATGGCGGCCAAGGCGGGCGATGTGATCAGCATCATCGGCTCCAGCGGCTCGGGCAAGAGCACCTTCCTGCGCTGTCTGAACCTGCTGGAGCAGCCGCATGCCGGCAGGATTCTGCTCAACAACGAGGAGCTGAAGCTGGTGCCGGCCAAGGACGGTTCGCTGCGTGCGGCCGATGCCAAGCAGCTGCAGCGCATGCGTTCGCGTCTGGCCATGGTGTTCCAACACTTCAACCTGTGGTCGCACATGAGCGCCCTGGAGAACGTGATGGAGGCACCGGTGCACGTACTTGGCGTGAGCAAGGCCGAGGCCCGTGACAAGGCCGAGCACTACCTGGCCAAGGTCGGTGTGGCGCACCGCAAGGATGCTTACCCCGCGCATATGAGTGGCGGCGAGCAGCAGCGCGTGGCCATTGCCCGTGCCTTGGCCATGGAGCCGGAGGTGATGCTGTTCGACGAGCCGACCTCGGCGCTCGATCCGGAACTGGTTGGCGAAGTGCTCAAGGTGATGCAGGACCTGGCGACCGAAGGGCGTACCATGGTGGTAGTGACTCACGAGATGGGCTTTGCCCGCGAGGTGTCGAACCAGCTGGTGTTCCTGCACAAGGGGCTGGTGGAAGAGCGTGGTTGCCCGAAGGACGTGCTGGCCAATCCGCAATCCGAGCGCCTCAAGCAGTTCCTTTCCGGCAGTCTCAAATAAGAAGAAGCTAGACTGCGCACTGACTGGTGCGTGGAACCACTGAATAGACACTAATGACTCCCCATCGAATCGGCTTTCTATACTGGCCCGGCACCAAGGCCCTGACCCTGTCCCTGGCTGAAGAAGCCCTGCGTGTTGCCCAGCGGGTGCATCCGGAAGTGCTGTATGAACTGGTCTTCCTCCAGGCCGAGCCGCTGGTGGCCGGTGACTGGCGCCTGCCGGGGGAGCCCTGGGCCGGACATCTGGAGGGGTTGGACAAGCTGTTTCTGCTCGCTGATGCACCGCCGGCGCAGGTATCTGCCGGTCTGGCTGCGGCGCTCAAGCAGCAAGTGCGTGCTGGTTGCGTGATTGGTGGTCTGTCCGCCGGGGTCTATCCGCTGGCGCAGCTGGGTTTACTCGACGGTTACCGCGCGGCAGTGCACTGGCGCTGGCAGGATGACTTTGCCGAGCGCTTCCCCAAGGTCATCGCCACCAGCCATCTGTTCGACTGGGATCGTGACCGTTTAACCGCGTGCGGCGGCCTGGCGGTACTCGACCTGTTGCTGGCTGTACTGGCGCGTGATCACGGTGCCGAGCTGGCGGGCGCAGTGAGCGAGGAACTGGTGGTCGAACGCATTCGCGAAGGTGGCGAGCGCCAGCGCATTCCGCTGCAGAACCGCCTCGGCTCCAGTCATCCGAAGCTGACTCAGGCGGTGCTGCTGATGGAAGCCAATATCGAGGAGCCGCTGACCACCGACGAAATCGCCCAGCACGTGTGCGTGTCGCGCCGTCAGCTCGAGCGCATCTTCAAGCAGTACCTCAACCGCGTACCCAGCCAGTATTACCTGGAGCTGCGCCTGAACAAGGCGCGCCAGCTGCTGATGCAGACCAGCAAATCGATCATCCAGATCGGTCTGTCCTGCGGCTTCTCTTCCGGACCGCACTTCTCCAGCGCCTACCGCAACTTCTTCGGCGCCACGCCGCGTGACGACCGTAATCAACGGCGCAGCAACAGCCCCTTCGAGCTGACTTCCACACCGGTCGAGCGCGGCTGATTGGCGCTTTAGCAGCTGAAGTCATTCCTGGGGTATGCGCAGACGGTAGCCCGGATGAAATCCGGGGATCTGGCGCCGGCCCGGATTCCATCCGGGCTTCGCATTAGGGGCGTTTCGATACCAGTCGGTCAGTCGGCGGAGTTTTTTTCCTGCGGCGTGCTCCAGGCGTGTGATCTGCGATTACACTGCGCCTTTCCGACGCTTTCTGTCGCTTGGGCGACAACCCGCGGAAAACCTGGGGTAGCGCTGTAAGAAGTTGTCGCATGGCGACAATGCCGACCCCGATTCAGTCCCTACAATCCTTGCATTCCCTGTCGTTTCGGGCGCTTTGCTGCCCGCCAATGACTGGATTTCTCATCAGGAGAGCTTTGATGTCCGTTCAGCACGATGCGGTGCAACGCGCCGATTTCGACCAGTTCATGGTTCCCAACTACGCCCCTGCTGCCTTCGTTCCGGTTCGCGGCCTGGGTTCGCGAGTATGGGATCAGAGCGGTCGAGAGCTGATCGACTTCGCCGGTGGTATCGCCGTCAACGTGCTCGGCCACTGCCACCCGGCGCTGGTTGCCGCGCTGACCGAGCAGGCCAACACCCTTTGGCACATCTCCAACGTATTCACCAACGAGCCGACCTTGCGCCTGGGCAAAAAACTGGTCGAGGCGACCTTCGCCGAGCGCGTGTTCTTCTGCAACTCCGGCGCCGAGGCCAACGAGGCGGCATTCAAGCTGGCCCGGCGCGTCGCGCATGACCGCTTCGGTGCGGAAAAGTACGAGATCATCGCTGCCACCAACAGCTTCCACGGCCGCACCCTGTTCACCGTCAGCGTAGGCGGGCAGCCGAAGTACTCCGATGGTTTCGGGCCGAAGATCCAGGGCATCACGCATGTTCCGTACAACGATCTGGAAGCGCTGAAAACGGCCATTTCCGACAAGACCTGCGCCGTGGTGCTGGAACCGATCCAGGGCGAGGGCGGCGTACTGCCGGCGGACCAGGCCTACCTGGAAGGCGCCCGTGCGCTGTGCGATGCGCACAACGCCCTGCTGGTGTTCGATGAAGTGCAGAGCGGCATGGGCCGTACCGGCGAGCTGTTCGCCTACATGAATTACGGTGTGGTGCCGGACATCCTCTCCAGCGCCAAGAGCCTGGGTGGCGGTTTCCCCATCGCGGCGATGCTCACCACCACCGAGCTGGCCAAGCACTTCTCGCCCGGCACTCATGGCACCACCTATGGCGGCAACCCGCTGGCCTGTGCGGTGGGTGAGGCGGTACTGGACATCGTCAACACCCGTCAGACCCTGGATGGCGTCAAGGCCAAGAGCGAGCAGTTCAAGAGCCGTCTTGAGGCGTTGGGCAAGCAGTTCGGCCTGTTCGAGCAGGTGCGTGGCATGGGCCTGTTGCTCGGTTGTGTGCTCAACGCGCAGTGGCAGGGCAAGGCCAAGCAGGTGCTCGATGCTGCCACCGCCGAGGGGCTGATGATTCTGCAGGCCGGTCCCGACGTGGTGCGTTTCGCACCGAGCCTGGTGGTCGATGACGCCGATATCGAAGAAGGCCTGGCGCGTTTCGAGCGCGCGCTGAGCAAGTTGACGGCAGCCTGAGTCCTTGCTGACTGTCTGTGGGAGGGGCTTCAGCCGCGACAATTGCCGCATCGCTGCTAAAGCGCCTCCCACGCTGGCTATGAATCTTGCAGCTTCCGTATTTAGAAGGAGTGACCCATGCTGGTGATGCGCCCTGCGCAGATGGCGGACCTGGCGGATGTACAGCGACTGGCTGCTGACAGCCCGGTGGGGGTCACTTCATTGCCGGACGATGCGGGTCGTCTGGGCGACAAGATCGCGGTGTCGGAGGCGTCTTTCGCTGCCGAGGTCAGTTTCAACGGCGAGGAACGCTACTTCTTCGTGCTGGAAGACACCAAGAGCGGGCGTCTGGTCGGCTGCTCCGGCATTGTCGCCTCGGCTGGTTATTCCGAGCCGTTCTACAGCTTTCGTAACGAAACCTTCGTGCACAACTCGCGCGAGCTGAAGATCCACAACAAGATCCACGTGCTGTCGCTGTGTCACGACCTGACCGGCAACAGCCTGCTCACCAGCTTCTATGTCGAGCGCCCGCTGGTCGGCAGCGTTTTCGCCGAACTCAACTCGCGCGCCCGCCTGCTGTTCATGGCCACTCACCCCGAGCGCTTCGCCGATGCGGTAGTGGTGGAGATCGTCGGGCTCAGTGACGAGAAGGGTGATTCGCCGTTCTGGGAAGCGCTGGGGCGCAACTTCTTCGACATGAGCTACGCCGAGGCCGAACGCCTGTGTGGGCTGAAGAGCCGTACCTTCCTCGCCGAACTGATGCCGCATTACCCCATCTACGTGCCGCTGCTCTCGGATGAGGCGCAGGAAGCCATGGGGCAAGTGCATCCGCGCGCGCAGATCACCTTCGACATTCTCATGCGCGAAGGCTTCGAAACCGATCACTACATCGACATCTTCGACGGTGGCCCGACCCTTCACGCGCGCACCTCGGGCATTCGCAGCATCGCCCAGAGTCGCCTGGTGCCGGTGACGATCGGCGAGGCCGAGAGCGGTGGCCGGCAGTACCTGGTGAGCAACGGCCAGTTGCAGGATTTCCGCGCCATCGTCGTGGACCTCGACTGGGTGCCGGGCAAGCCCGTGGTGCTGAGCAGCGAGGCGGCCGAGGTGCTGAGTGTCGGTGAGGGCGCCAGCGTCAGGCTGGTCGCGGTTTGAATCGAAGTGGCAAGCCAGCTTGTCTTCTAACTTTTAGCTTGCTGCTTGAAGCGAATAGCTGATCCGGAGGATCCAATGATCGTTCGTCCCGTGCGCAGTGCCGACTTGCCGGCGCTGATCGACCTGGCGCGCAGCACCGGCGCAGGTCTGACCACGCTGCCAGCCAATGAGGCGCGTCTGGCCCATCGGGTTGGCTGGGCGGAGAAGACCTTCCGTGGTGAGGCCGAGCGTGCCGATGCCGACTACCTGTTCGTGCTCGAAGACGATGCCGGCAAGGTGGTGGGCATTTCTGCCGTAGCGGGGGCGGTGGGTCTGCGTGAGCCCTGGTACAACTACCGCGTCGGCCTGACCGTCAGCGCCTCGCAGGAGCTGAACATCCACCGTCAGGTCCCGACCCTGTTCATGGCCAACGACCTGACCGGCAATTCCGAGTTGTGCTCGCTGTTCCTGCATGCCGATCACCGCAGTGGTTTCAACGGGCGGTTGCTGTCGAAGGCGCGCTTTCTGTTCATCGCCGAGTTTCGTGAACTGTTCGGTGACAAGGTGATCGCCGAAATGCGCGGCATGTCCGACGAGCGTGGGCGTTCGCCATTCTGGGAAAGTCTGGGGCGGCATTTCTTCAAGATGGAGTTCTGCCAGGCGGACTACCTTACCGGTGTGGGCAACAAGGCCTTCATCGCCGAGCTGATGCCCAAGTTCCCGCTCTATACCTGTTTCCTCTCCGAGGATGCACGCTCCGTGATCGGTCGCGTGCACCCGGACACCGAGCCGGCGCTGGCCATGCTCAAGGCCGAGGGTTTCAGCTATCAGGGCTATGTCGACATCTTCGACGCCGGGCCGGCCATCGAAGCCGAAACCGGGAAGATTCGCGCCATACGCGACAGCCAGAACCTGGTGTTGGCCATCGGCACGCCAGGTGACGACGCCGAGCCTTTCCTGGTGCACAACCGCAAGCGCCAGGACTGCCGTATCACCGCCGCACCGGCGCGGCTGGCGGCCGGCACCCTGGTGGTCGCCCCGCAGACGGCCAAACGCCTGCGCCTGTCAGCTGGCGATCAGGTGCGCGCGGTGCCGCTGGCTGCGCACGGCTGAGTTCTTGTTTTGCGTGATGCCCTGCTGGCAGGGCATCGCTGAATGCTGGGAGTGGTAGAACAATATGAACACTCATTACATCGCAGGTCAGTGGCAGCCAGGTCAGGGCGAGCCGCTGCAGTCGCTCGACCCGGTCAGCCAGGCCGTCGTATGGCAGGGGCAGGGCGCCTCGGCCGCGCAGGTCGATGCCGCTATCCATGCCGCACGTGGTGCATTTTCGCTGTGGGCCGCGCACTCGCTGGACGGGCGTATCGCCGTGCTGGAGCGTTTCGCTGCCTGCCTGAAATCGCGTGCCGACGAAGTGGCGCGCGCGATTGGTGAAGAGACCGGCAAGCCGCTGTGGGAAGCCGCCACCGAAGTGAACAGCATGGTCGGCAAGGTCGCCATTTCCATCCAGAGCTACCGCGAACGCACGGGCGAGAAGAGCGGGCCGCTGGCCGATGCCACGGCTGTGCTGAGGCACAAGCCGCATGGTGTAGTGGCGGTGTTCGGTCCCTACAATTTCCCGGGCCACTTACCCAACGGTCATATCGTGCCGGCGCTGCTGGCCGGTAACTGCGTGCTGTTCAAACCCAGCGAGCTGACGCCCAAGGTGGCCGAGCTGACCGTGCAATGCTGGATTGAGGCCGGGCTACCCGAGGGTGTGCTCAACCTGCTGCAGGGTGGGCGTGAAACCGGCGTTGCCCTGGCCGCACATCCCGGTATCGATGGCCTGTTCTTCACGGGTTCCAGCCGCACCGGCAATCTGCTGCACGCCCAGTTCGCCGGGCGTCCAGACAAGATCCTGGCCCTGGAAATGGGTGGCAACAACCCGTTGATCGTCGATCAGGTGGCCGATGTCGATGCGGCCGTCTATGCCATCGTCCAATCCGCATTCATCAGTGCCGGGCAGCGCTGCACCTGTGCGCGGCGTCTGCTGGTGCCGCAGGGAGAGTGGGGCGACGCCCTGCTGGCACGTCTGGTACAGGTTGCCAGGCAGATCAGGGTTGGTCGTTACGACGAGCAGCCGGCTCCGTTCATGGGCTCGGTGATCTCCCTGCATGCCGCCGCGCAGTTGCTGCAGGCGCAGCACAATCTGTTGGCGGGCGGTGCCACGGCGCTGCTGGAAATGACCCAGCCGCAGCCCGGCGCTGCCTTGCTGACCCCAGGCATCCTCGATGTCAGCGCAGTGCGTGAACGGCCCGACGAGGAGTTTTTCGGCCCGTTGTTGCAGGTGATCCGCTACGACAGCTTCGAGGCGGCGATCACTGAAGCCAATGCCACGGCTTTCGGCCTGGCTGCCGGCCTGCTCTCCGACTCGCGGGCGCGCTACGAGCAATTCTGGCTGCATAGCCGCGCCGGCATCGTCAACTGGAACAAGCAGCTCACCGGTGCTGCCAGCAGTGCGCCGTTCGGGGGCATCGGTGCCTCCGGCAACCATCGCGCCAGCGCCTACTACGCAGCGGATTACTGCGCTTACCCGGTGGCCTCGCTGGAAAGCGACAGCCTGGCCCTGCCTGCGACCCTGACCCCGGGAGTGACCCTGTGATGTCCGCCTATGAGATGAACTTTGACGGTTTGGTCGGGCCAACGCACAACTACGGTGGTTTGTCCTACGGCAACGTCGCTTCGCAGAGCAACAGCCAGGTGATGTCGAGCCCCAGAGAGGCTGCCAAGCAGGGGCTGGCCAAAATGAAGGCGCTGATGGACATGGGCTTCAAGCAGGGCGTGCTGGCCCCGCAGGAGCGTCCGGATGTCGGTGCCTTGCGTCGTCTGGGCTTTACCGGCAGCGATGTCGAGGTCATTGCCCGTGCGGCGCGCGAGGCCATGCCGCTGCTGGTCGCCAGTTGCTCGGCATCGAGCATGTGGACGGCCAACTCCTGCACCGTCAGCCCCAGCGCCGACACGGCCGACGGCCGCGTGCATTTCACCGCGGCCAACCTCAACTGCAAGTTCCATCGCAGTATCGAACACCCGACCACCAGTCGCGTGCTGCAGGCGATGTTCGCCAACCAGGCGCACTTCGCCCATCACCCGGCGTTGCCGGCGGTGGCGCAGTTCGGTGACGAGGGCGCGGCCAATCACACGCGCTTTTGCAAAGGCTACGGCGATGCCGGTGTGGAGTTCTTCGTCTACGGTCGCAGCGCCTTCGACACCCGCTACCCGGCGCCTGCGCGTTACCCGGCGCGGCAGACCCTTGAAGCCAGTCAGGCGGTTGCGCGACTGCATGGCCTGAGCGACGCGGGCGTGGTCTACGCCCAGCAGAACCCGGCGGTGATCGATCAGGGCGTGTTTCACAACGACGTGATCGCTGTTGGCAATGGCGAGGTGCTGTTCTATCACCAGGATGCCTTCCTTGATACCGACAAGGTGCTGGCCGAGCTGAGTGACAAGCTGGCGCGCCGGGGCGGCCACTTCCAGGCCGTTTGCGTGCCGGGCTCTGCGGTGAGCGTGCAGGATGCGGTGCGCTCTTATCTGTTCAACAGCCAACTGCTGACCCGTGCCGATGGCAGCATGCTGCTGGTGGTACCGGAGGAGTGCCGCAACAACGCCAGCGTGTGGCGCTACCTCGAACAACTCACTGCCAGTGGCGGTCCGATTCGAGAGGTGCGTGTGTTCGACCTCAAGCAGAGCATGCAGAACGGCGGTGGCCCGGCCTGCCTACGCTTGCGCGTGGCGCTCAACGAGCAGGAGCTGGCGGCGGTCAATCCGGGTGTGGTGATGAGTCATGCATTGCACGACACGCTGGTGGCTTGGGTCGACAAGCACTATCGCGATCGTCTCGGCGAGGCCGATCTGGCTGACCCGCAATTGCTGAGCGAAAGTCGTACGGCATTGGATGAACTGACGCAGATCCTTAAACTGGGCTCGGTCTATCCTTTTCAATTGAACTGATCTTAATTCCGGAGATTTTATGAGCGACGCCCTGCAACTGATTCTCGAAGATAACGACGGTACCCAGCTGGAGACGTCCTGCACTCGTTTTGCCGTGATCTGGCAAGGCAAGGAGGTCTGGGTACAGGCCGTTGGCGATCAGTTGCTGATCGGTGTCGATGTGGCGGAAGGGGACAGCGAATACGCCAACCTGTTGCTGCGTCCGCAGGCCACCAATCTGGTCAGCCTGCAGCTGGAGATGGAGCCGGTGGAGCAGGACGATGATCACGTCCACGGTCCTGACTGCAACCACTGATCGTTGAGCCTTGCCGGGGCGCGCTGCCTGCACCGGCAAACATGCTGTTTAGCAAGGAGTTGTCATGCTGGTCCTCGGCAAGCTGCTTGAACTGACCCTGGCCGGCCATGAGCCGTCGGCGAAGATTCAACTGACGCCCGATGGCACGCGACTGCGCTGGCTGGATGAAGGCGCGCTGGAAGTGACCCCACCGGCTGCGCGTGACAACGGTCTGGACCTGCTGTTATCGGCCGGCATTCACGGCAACGAGACCGCCCCGATCGAAATGCTCGATCGTTTGTTGCGCGGCATTGCGCGCAACGAGCTGCGTCCGGCAGCACGTATCCTGTTCCTGTTCGGCAACCCTGAGGCCATGCGCCGTGGTGAGCGTTTCGTCGAGCAGGACATCAACCGCCTGTTCAGTGGTCGCCACGAGCAATCCAGTGGCTTCGAGGCCATCCGCGCTTGTGACCTCGAGCACCTGGCCGCCACCTTCTTCGGCAAGGACACTGGCCGCACGCGCCTGCATTATGACCTGCACACCGCGATTCGCGACTCGAAGATCGAACAGTTCGCCCTGTATCCCTGGCAGGAGGGGCGTGCTCATTCGCGGCGCGAACTGGAGCGTCTGCGAGCTGCCGGGATCGAGGCGGTGCTGCTGCAGAACAAGTCGTCGATCACCTTCAGCGCCTATACCTATGCCCAGCTCGGCGCCGAGGCGTTCACCCTGGAGCTGGGCAAGGCGCGTGCATTCGGGCAAAACGAGCTGGCCAACCTCGATCTGCTGGAAAATGCCCTGCAGGCGCTCATCGAAGGGCGTGAGGTCATCACCGGCGAGCCGACGCTGGATGGCTTGCAGTTGTTCGCCGTATCGCGCGAGATCATCAAGCACAGCGACAGCTTCCTGCTGCACCTGCCTGCGGATATCGAGAACTTCACCGAGCTGGAGCCTGGCTATCTGCTCGCCGAGGATATCGCCGACACCCGCTGGCTGGTGGAGGAGCGGGGTGCGCGCATCATATTCCCCAACCCCAAGGTCAAGAACGGCTTGCGCGCCGCTATCCTGATCGTCCCGGACGACGGCGCCGGTCTGGCGTAGCCCGGATTTCATCCAGGCTGCATCTCGCAGGAGCGGCTTCAGCCGCGATACGCCACCAGACACTTGTCAGCAATGACAGGTGGTTTGCCCGCCTAGCCCGCCGTTCTGCCGGATTTTGTGTCAACTGTATCTTGTGGCCCCCTCCGCGACCTCCTTAGCATGGCGCTTTCGCCAATAATCGGGAAAGCCTGTCATGCCCCTGATCGACCTGCGTAGCGACACCGTCACCCAACCCACTGCGGCCATGCGCGAGGCCATGATGGCTGCCGAGCTGGGCGACGACGTGTATGGCGAAGATCCCACGGTCAACCGTCTGGAGAGCTGGCTGGCCAACGAGCTGGGTTTTGAGGCCGCGCTGTTCGTACCCACCGGCACCATGAGCAATCTGCTGGGTCTGATGGCGCACTGCGAGCGCGGTGACGAGTACATCGTTGGCCAGCAGGCGCACACCTACAAGTATGAGGGCGGCGGAGCGGCCGTGCTTGGTTCCATCCAGCCACAGCCGATCGAGGGTGAAGCCGATGGCTCGCTGGATCTGGCTAGGGTCGAGGCGGCGATCAAGCAGGATGACTTCCATTTCGCTCGCACCCGTCTGCTGGCGCTGGAAAACACCATGCAGGGCAAGGTGCTGCCGCTTGACTATCTGGCAGCGGCCCGTGAGTTCACCCGTCGGCATGGACTGAGCCTGCATCTGGACGGCGCCCGCCTGTACAACGCCGCGGTCAAGCTGGGTGTGCCTGCACGTGAGATCACCCGGCACTTCGACTCGGTGTCGGTGTGCCTGTCCAAGGGCCTCGGTGCGCCGGTCGGCTCGGTGCTCTGTGGCAGTTCGGCTCTGATCGCCAAGGCGCGGCGTCTGCGCAAGATGGTCGGCGGCGGCATGCGCCAGGCCGGAGTGCTGGCGGCAGCGGGGCTTTACGCGCTCCAGCATCAGGTCGAGCGTCTGTCGGAGGATCATGCCAAGGCAGCACGCCTGGGCGCAGCGCTGAGTGAACTGGGCTACAGCGTCGAGCCGGTGCAGACCAATATGGTTTATGTGCAGCTCGGCGAGCGAGCCAGCAAGGTCAAGGCCTTCATGGCCGAGCGCCGTATTGTCGTCAGTGCGGCACCACGTTTGCGTCTGGTCACGCACCTGGATGTCGGTTCCGAAGGTGTCGAGCGAGTGATTGAGGCGTTCGCCGCGTTTCGCGCCCATTGACAGGATGCCGACAGCTCATAGCTGTCGGCTATCAACAAGGCACTAGCCGCGGGCGATAGGGCCGATATAATGCGTCCCTTTGCAGACTGCAGTGACAACTGCAGCGCTCGGTCATGCTGTGTTAGATACCGGCACAGAATGCCTGTTTACCACCGGTAAACTGCGCTTTCTCAGCCAGCTGACCTTCGCTCGCGACGTTCTCAGTTTGTCTGTTTCGCCGGCTTTGCCGTGGCCGCCTGATTCCGTGGATGACCCCTATGAAAAGCGCAGAAATCCGTGAAGCCTTCCTGAGCTTCTTCGAAGAAAAGGGACACACCCGTGTCGCTTCCAGCTCGCTGATTCCGGCGAACGACCCGACCCTGCTGTTCACCAACGCCGGCATGAACCAGTTCAAGGACTGCTTCCTCGGCCTGGAAAAGCGCGCCTACACCCGCGCCACCACCAGCCAGAAGTGCGTGCGCGCCGGCGGCAAGCACAACGACTTGGAAAACGTCGGTTACACCGCGCGTCACCACACCTTCTTCGAAATGCTGGGTAACTTCAGCTTCGGCGACTACTTCAAGCGTGATGCCATTCACTACGCCTGGGAGTTTCTCACTGGCGACAAATGGCTGAAGCTGCCCAAGGAAAAACTCTGGGTCACCGTCTACGCCACCGACGACGAGGCCTATGACATCTGGACCAAGGAAGTCGGCGTCCCCACCGAGCGGATGATCCGCATCGGCGACAACAAGGGCGCGCCGTACGCTTCCGACAACTTCTGGGCGATGGGCGATACCGGCCCGTGCGGCCCGTGCACCGAGATCTTCTTCGACCACGGCGAGCACATCTGGGGCGGCCCGCCTGGCTCGCCGGAAGAAGATGGTGACCGCTACATCGAGATCTGGAACAACGTCTTCATGCAGTTCAACCGTACTGCGGACGGCGTGCTGCACCCGCTGCCGGCGCCGAGCGTGGACACCGGCATGGGCCTGGAGCGCATCAGTGCAGTGCTGCAGCACGTCAACTCGAACTACGAGATCGACCTGTTCCAGAACCTGCTGGCGGCCTCGGCCAAGGCCATCGGCTGCGCCAACGCAGGTGAGGCATCGCTGAAAGTGGTGGCGGACCACATCCGCTCCTGCAGCTTCCTGATTGCCGACGGCGTGACGCCGTCCAACGAAGGTCGCGGCTACGTGCTGCGCCGCATCATTCGCCGCGCTTGCCGTCACGGCAACAAGCTGGGTGCCAAGGGCAGCTTCTTCTACCAGATCGTCGCCGCCCTGGTGGCCGAGATGGGCGAAGCCTTCCCTGAACTCAAGCAACAGCAGGCGCACATCGAGCGCGTGCTGAAGACCGAAGAAGAGCAGTTCGCCAAGACCCTGGAGCAGGGCCTGAAGATCCTCGAGCAGGACCTGATCGAGCTGAAAGGCAACGTCATTCCCGGCGACGTGGTGTTCAAGCTGTACGACACCTACGGCTTCCCGGTCGACCTGACCGCCGATATCGCCCGTGAGCGCGAGCTGTCGGTGGACGAAGAAGGCTTCGAGCGCGAGATGGAAGCGCAGCGCGAGCGCGCCCGTTCTGCCAGCGCCTTCGGCATGGATTACAACGCCGTGGTCAAGGTTGACGCCGACACCCACTTCCTCGGTTACGAAGGCACCAGCGGCAGCGGCCAGATCATCGCCCTGTTCAAGGCGGGCGCTGCCGTCGACAGCCTCGCCGAAGGCGAGGAGGGCGTGGTGGTGCTGGATCAGACTCCGTTCTACGCCGAATCCGGCGGCCAGGTTGGTGACTGCGGCTTCCTCGAAGGTGCCGGTGTGCGCTTCGACGTGCGTGACACCACCAAGGCTGGCGGCGCTTTCCTGCACCACGGTGTGGTGGTGCGTGGCGGCCTGAATGTCGGCACCAGCGTCAAGGCCGAGGTCGAGGCCGAGGTGCGTCAGGCTACTGCGCTGAACCACTCGGCAACGCACCTGCTGCACGAAGCCCTGCGCATCGTGCTCGGCGACCACGTGCAGCAGAAGGGCTCGCTGGTCAACAGCCAGCGCCTGCGTTTCGACTTCAGCCACTTCGAGGCGATCAAGCCGGAGCAGCTCAAGCAGATCGAAGACATCGTCAACCGTGTGGTGCGTGAGAACTCGGCGGTGGAAACCGAAATCACCGACATCGAGACCGCCAAGGCCAAGGGCGCCACTGCGTTGTTCGGCGAGAAGTATGGCGATCAGGTGCGCGTGCTGAGCATGGGTGGCGATTTCTCCGTCGAGCTGTGCGGTGGTACCCACGTAGCGCGCACCGGCGACATCGGCCTGTTCAAGATCGTCAGCGAGGGCGGTGTGGCCGCTGGCGTGCGCCGTATCGAAGCGGTCACGGGCTCTGCAGCCATGGCCTACCTCAATGGTGCCGAGGAACAGCTGAAAGAAGCCGCGAGCCTGGTCAAGGGCAACCGCGACAATGTGCTGGAAAAACTGTCGGCGCTGATCGAGCGCAACCGTCAGCTGGAAAAAGAGCTGGAGCAACTCAAGGCCAAGGCCGCCAGTGCTGCCGGTAACGACCTGGCTGCGGCTGCCGTTGCGGTCAAGGGTGCTCAGGTGCTCGCCGCGCGTGTCGACGGTCTGGACGGCAAGGGCCTGCTGGCGCTGGTCGACCAGCTGAAGAACAAGCTGGGCAGCGCGGTGATCCTGCTCGGCGGTGTGCTCGACGACAAGGTGGTGCTGGTTGCCGGTGTGACTCAGGATCTGACCGGCAAGCTCAAGGCCGGTGACCTGATGCGTCAGGCCGCTGCCGTGGTCGGTGGCAAGGGTGGTGGTCGCCCGGATATGGCCCAGGGTGGCGGCGTCGATGCGGGCAAGCTGGATGAAGCACTGGCCTTGGCCAGCACCTTCGCCGAGCAAGGTCTGTAAGTAGCATGAAAACAAGGCCTGCAGTGCGTCCGGCGGGCCTTGGCAGTGTGACCCGATGCGGGTTTAATGGGCGCCCTTCGAGGATTCAGGCGGCTTTTTGAAATGGCTTTGATCGTACAGAAGTTTGGTGGCACCTCCGTCGGCACTGTTGAACGTATTCAGCAGGTGGCCGAGAAGGTGAAGAAATTCCGCGAGAACGGGGACGACATCGTCGTCGTGGTTTCCGCCATGAGTGGTGAAACCAACCGCCTGATCGATCTGGCCAAACAGATCACCGATGGCGAGCCGGTTTCGCGCGAGCTGGATGTCATGGTATCCACCGGTGAGCAGGTGACCATTGCCCTGCTGGCCATGGCGCTGATCAAGCGCGGCGTGCCGGCGGTGTCCTACACCGGCAGCCAGGTGCGTATCCTCACCGATAGCGCTTATAACAAGGCGCGCATTCTGCAGATCGATGACCAGAAGATTCGCGCCGACCTCAAGTCTGGTCGTGTCGTCGTCGTCGCCGGTTTCCAGGGCGTCGACGAGCAGGGCAGCATCACCACACTCGGCCGTGGCGGCTCCGACACCACTGGTGTGGCCCTGGCTGCGGCGCTGAAGGCTGACGAGTGCCAGATCTACACTGACGTCGATGGTGTCTACACGACCGACCCGCGCGTGGTGCCCAAGGCTCAGCGCCTGGAGAAAATCACCTTCGAAGAGATGCTGGAAATGGCCAGCCTCGGTTCCAAGGTGCTGCAGATTCGTTCGGTGGAGTTCGCCGGTAAGTACAACGTCCCGCTGCGCGTCCTGCACAGCTTCCAGGAGGGGCCGGGCACCCTCATTACCCTTGATGAAGAGGAATCCATGGAACAGCCGATCATTTCCGGCATCGCCTTCAACCGCGACGAAGCCAAGCTGACCATCCGTGGCGTGCCGGATCTGCCGGGCGTGGCCTTCAAGATTCTTGGCCCGATCAGCGCTGCCAATATCGAAGTCGACATGATCGTGCAGAACGTGGCGCACGATAACACCACCGATTTCACCTTCACCGTGCATCGCAACGACTACAACAACGCGCTCAACGTGCTGCAGAAAACTGCAGACGAGCTGGGTGCACGTGAAGTGGTTGGCGACACCAACATTGCCAAGGTATCCATCGTCGGTGTCGGTATGCGCTCCCATGCGGGCGTCGCCAGCCGCATGTTCGAGGCCCTGGCCAAGGAAACCATCAACATTCAGATGATTTCCACTTCCGAGATCAAGGTCTCCGTGGTGATCGAGGAGAAGTACCTGGAGCTGGCGGTGCGTGCGCTGCACACGGCTTTCGAACTCGATGCGCCGGCCCGACAGGGCGAGTAACGCAGATGATCCGAAAGGCGCGGCTGGTTCCGCGCCTTTCGTTTTTTTGACTGCTATGCGGGAACTTTCTTTCTGCGCGGGCTGGTCAATACTTGGGTGGAGGTTTCCAGGCTCATCAAGCAGGAAGCTGGCACCATTTTCTTTTTTGCAGACTGTTGTCCTGAAAATGTAATCCGTGAGGAGAAAGGAATGCTGATTCTGACTCGCCGGGTCGGAGAGACCCTGATGGTAGGTGATGAAGTGACTGTCACCGTGTTGGGCGTGAAAGGTAACCAGGTGCGCATTGGCGTCAATGCGCCCAAAGAGGTTGCCGTGCACCGTGAGGAAATCTACCAGCGCATCCAGAAAGAGAAGGGTGACGAACCAAGCCACTAATTTTTCTACAAATTTTTGTTTGCAAACGGGGAAAACATGTTTATCATGCGCCCCGTGTTGCGGAGAGGTGGCCGAGTGGCCGAAGGCGCTCCCCTGCTAAGGGAGTACACCTCAAAAGGGTGTCGGGGGTTCGAATCCCCCCTTCTCCGCCATTATTCAGCGGGTCGGGCGCAAGTCGGGCTGGCGAATCAACCAGAGGTGATCTGGTATAAAAGCACCGACCGGACTCATAGCTCAGCTGGATAGAGTACTCGGCTACGAACCGAGCGGTCGGAGGTTCGAATCCTCCTGAGTCCGCCATATTGAATGGCTTGCATCGCTGCAGGCCATTTTGTTTCAACCAGCGGTGATCTGGTCTAAAAGCGCCAAACGGACTCATAGCTCAGCTGGATAGAGTACTCGGCTACGAACCGAGCGGTCGGAGGTTCGAATCCTCCTGAGTCCGCCATATTCAATGGCTTGCATCGCTGCAAGCCATTTTGTTTCAACCAGCGGTGATCTGGTCTAAAAGCGCCAAAGTGGACTCATAGCTCAGCTGGATAGAGTACTCGGCTACGAACCGAGCGGTCGGAGGTTCGAATCCTCCTGAGTCCGCCATACCAAAAGGGCCTGCAGCGATGCAGGCCCTTTTTCTTTGTGCGTCATTTCTTCACGCAACCCGCTTCGTCGAAGTTGATCTGTTGGCGCTTGCCGCGTTTGTCGTCGTAGTAATAGCGCTGGCTGCCATTCTGGCGGCTGATCCTGTCCGGCTTGCCCAGGCTGTTTTCCACATCGGCACGGCTCATGCCAAGGCGAATTTCCCGGCGGATGATTGCCTGGCGCTTGTCACTGCTGCTCAGCAGGTTGCCGCAGCCATCATCCTGCTGACCGACCGTCACCACCTCCCTTGAGTCTTTTTTAGCCGTGCCGGAATAGCGTGAGGGGTCTGCCAGGGGGATCGCCTTGCCGCTGCTGGGGGTGTGATTGCGTGCGTCCTGCATGTGCTGTTTCTGATCGGTCGCGCAGCCGTGGCGAGTGAAGGTGACATGGCCGTTGGCGTCCTCACAGCGGAACACGCTGGCGGCTGAGCTGTCTTGAATAGGGTGAAACAAAATGGCAGCGCATAAGGCTACGAAGTGCAATCCTCGCATGAGTCGTCCTCCGTGACGTTTGCCTGATCAGCTTAGATCGTTTTTTCCTGTTTGCCAGGGTGTCCTGGGCTGGATAGCTGGCGTCGCATAGCCATGTTTCAGCCGGGATCGAAGTTTGCGATGCAAGCAATTGTTCTTGCCGCGCTTTTGTCACGTACAAAGTAGTTTCGCGGTGTTATCATTTGCCGTGTCAGCCCCGCCGGGGCTTGTGGAATACCACCATGGACTTACCCAGTAGTTACTCAATACTCCCCTCGAACAATCGTGTAAGACCTGATTGATCCCCTTTGGTGTGCCCGCCAGCTGGGGGTGGAGCGCGCTATGACTGAAGTAGAAGCCAAAAAGCCGCAAGAGAGCCTGCAGGACCGCCTGGCCCAGGTGGTTGAGCTGTTGCATCGGCACAAGCTGGTCGAAGACCTGACCCATCGTCAGGAAGGCCAGCATCAAGATCGGGTCGAGAGCCTGGTACATCGTCAGAATCTCGTCGAGCTGCAGCGCAAGCTCGAAGATGTGCACCCCGCCGATATCGCCCACATCCTCGAAGCCCTGCCGCTGGAAGACCGTTTGACTGTCTGGCAACTGGTCAAGGCTGAGCGCGACGGCGACATCCTGCTGGAAGTATCCGACGCGGTACGAGAAACCCTGATCGCCGATATGGACGATCACGAGATTCTCGCAGCGGCCAAGGATCTGGACGCCGACGAGCTCGCCGACCTGGCCCCTGAACTGCCACGAGACGTTGTCCATGAGCTCATGGAGTCGCTCGATGCTCAGCAGCGCGAGCGCGTGCGTTCGGCACTGTCCTACGAAGAGGATCAGGTCGGCGCGCTGATGGACTTCGAGATGGTCACCATCCGCGAGGACGTCAGCCTGGAAGTGGTGTTGCGCTACCTGCGCCGCTTGAAAGAGCTGCCTGGCCATACCGACAAGCTGTTCGTGGTCGACTACGACGGTGTGCTCAAGGGTGTGCTGCCGATCAAGCGCCTGCTGGTCAACGATCCGGAAAAGCAGGTCGGCGAGGTCATGGCCGATGATCCGGTGAGTTTCCATCCGGACGAGGACGGCTATGACGCCGCCCAGGCCTTCGAGCGCTACGATTTGATTTCTGCGCCCGTGGTCGACAAGAACGGCAAGCTGATCGGCCGTCTGACTATCGACGAGATGGTCGACCTGATCCGTGAGGAAAGCGAAAGCGAAGTGCTGAACATGGCCGGTCTGCGCGAAGAAGAAGATATCTTCGCCTCGGTATGGAAGTCGGTACGCAACCGCTGGGCCTGGCTGGCAATCAACCTGGTGACCGCGTTCCTGGCCTCGCGGGTGATCGGCTTGTTCGAAGGTTCCATCGAGAAGCTGGTGGCGCTGGCAGCGCTGATGCCCATCGTGGCCGGTATCGGCGGTAACTCCGGCAACCAGACCATCACCATGATCGTCCGTGCCATGGCGCTGGATCAGGTCAGTACCGGCAATACGGCGCGTCTGGTACGCAAGGAACTGGGCGTATCCCTGATCAACGGCATTCTCTGGGGTGGTGTGATCGGTGGCGTCGCCTACTACCTGTATGGCAGCTGGTCGCTGGGTGTGGTGATGACCACCGCGATGACCCTCAACCTGTTGCTGGCGGCGCTGATGGGCGTGCTGATCCCCATGACGCTGGCACGCATGGGGCGTGACCCGGCCATGGGGGCCAGCGTGATGATTACCGCCATGACCGACAGCGGTGGTTTCTTCATCTTCCTGGGGTTGGCGTCGATTTTCCTGATGTAGTTCAGTTCATCAGTTCGACCAGCCGCCAGGTATCGAGAAAGGCCGTGACCTTGGTGATACGGCCGTCTTCCAGCTGCATGTGCCAGGAGTAGCTGTTCTCGTAGAGACTGCCGTCTTTAGCGGTGGCGACGCCATCCCAGTGAACGACGACAAGTGGCCCCTGTGCCACGATCTGACGGACCGTCGGCACGATGGGCGTTGCCAGCCTGGCAGTGATGGGTTTGACGGCGTCTTCCATGAAGCGTTCGCGAGAGTGGTAGGTGCCAGAGTACGGGCTGCTGCCCACTACTACCCACACCGCACTCTCCGCGAGCAGATCGAATATGCCGCCTTGACCGGCGCGCCAGTCGTCGAAGGCTTGCTCGATCAGTGCGAGGTTCTGTTGGCTGGCTTCGTCCGCTCGGGTGGTCAGGCTCAGCAGGCAGCCGATTGAAAAGGCCAGCAGATAGTAGTGTGTTTTCATGTCCGGCTCCTGATCAGTACGGGCTGGCTGTGGGGCGTACGATGAGTTCGCTGACGTCCACATCGCTGGGCTGTTCTATGGCAAAGGCCACTGCTCGGGCGATGGCCTCACCGATGCCGCTACTGGCGCCGGTAATGAGGATGACTTTGCTCATGTTGGTCTCCATTACGTTGTGGAGCCTTCATGCTAGGTAGGGGGGAGTGCGGCTGCTAAGTCTCGTTACTTTTTGGTTATTGCCTGTTTCTATTGACCGCTCCCTACAATGTCGTGGTCTTTACCTTGAATCGGCATCCGAGTGATGGACCAGGGAACCGAGAATACGAAGCAACGTATGGTCGAGTTGATGCTGCGTCTTGCGCCTGAAGAGGGCTACACGGCGGCGCAGTTGGACGGGATCACCTTCATGCGTTCCAACCGACCGCTACCGGTGACCCCTGCGTTGTATGAGCCGAGCATCGTGATCGTGATTCAGGGGCGCAAGCGCGGGCTGCACGACGGCAATCTTTATATCTACGATGCGCAGCACTATCTGGTTCTGGCGCTGCCCTTGCCGTTTTCTATCGAAACCGAGGCCAGCGCCGAGCAGCCCATGCTGGGTGTGGTGCTGCGGGTCAATCCGTTGCTGCTTGCCGAGCTGGTGATGGAGCTTGACGAGCCACCAGCCGCTACGCCGGCAACGCTTTATTCCAGCCCGATGGATGCGTGTTTGAGTGATGCAACGTTGCGCTTGCTGGAGGCGCTGGCTGATCCTGACGAGGTGCGCCTGCTGGGGCCGTCGATTAAGCGTGAGATAGTCGTTCGCGCGCTGCAGGGTGAGCAGGGCGCCGGCCTGCGCGCGACCTTGGCGCAGAACAGCCATTTCGGACGCATCGCACGTGTGCTGCAGCGTATACATCGCGACTATTCGCAATCGCTCGATGTCCCGTCTCTGGCCGAAACCGCTAGCATGAGCGTGCCGGCCTTCCATGTGCACTTCAAGGCCATGACCAGTCGCTCGCCGTTGCAGTATCTGAAAGCCATTCGCCTGCACCAGGCACGTTTGCTGATGATCCGCACCGGCATGAGCGCGGTCGGTGCTGCGCATCGGGTTGGCTATGAGAGCCCGTCGCAATTCAGTCGTGAGTTCAAGCGCCTGTTCGGGCGTACGCCTGGCGATGAGGCCCGGCATTTCAAGACGCTTCTGGCACTGGCGCCCGCTGTCGATACCCGCTCGCAGGAGCGGGCCTGATCCCCTGGCGCAGAGCGCTTCTCGTCCTTTGGTAGCACATGTGAGAAAAACACTACATATCAGGCCTCTCGGGCCCGCTGGAGGTTTGCCTCAAACGCTCGTTTCAGGCTAAGGTTCGGCAGTTTTGTCCGGGCGCTGACCCCGGACGCTCCTAATCGATAATGAATGCAGCCGATGAGCTGCTGGCCAAAAGGAGCCAAGATGACCCCCAGTGAACTTCTTCTCGAGGGTGTCGAGCTCATGCTGTTCGGCATGGGCTTCGTGTTTGCCTTTCTGGTACTGCTGGTTGGCGTGGTCAGCCTGATGTCACGCGTGATCGGCGTCTTTGCAGCGCCCGCTGCAGTCGCTCCAGCTGCGGTAGCCACTGCCAAACTGGCTAGCCACGAGCCGGATGCGCAGACGCTGGCCGCCATTCAATCCGCCATTGCCCAGCACCGCGCGCGTCGCGGTTGATCAGGTTCAGAGGGAGTACCTGTATGACAGCCGTAAAACAAGCACTCGGCATTACCGATGTGGTGCTGCGTGACGCCCATCAGTCGATCCTGGCGACCCGCGTGCGTCTTGAAGACATGCTGCCGATCGCGCCCAAGCTCGATCAGGTCGGCTTTTGGTCGGTGGAGTCCTGGGGCGGCGCGACCTTCGACGCCTGCATTCGTTACCTCGGCGAAGACCCCTGGGAGCGCATCCGCGAGCTGAAGAAGGCGATGCCCAATACGCGCCAGCAGATGCTGCTGCGAGGGCAGAACCTGCTGGGCTACCGGCACTATGCCGATGATGTGGTGGAGAAGTTCGTCGAGCGCGCGGCGGTCAATGGCGTCGACGTGTTCCGCGTTTTCGATGCGATGAACGACCCGCGCAACCTGGAAACGGCCCTCAAGGCCGTGAAGAAGCAGGGGCGGCATGCTCAGGGCACCATCTCCTACACCACCAGTCCGGTGCATACCCTGCAGATGTGGGTCGACCTGGCCAAGCAGATCGAGGACATGGGCGCCGACTCGGTGGCGATCAAGGACATGGCCGGTATCCTAACGCCCTACACCGCGTTCGAGCTGGTATCGCGCCTGAAGAGCAGCCTGGCGATCCCGATTCACATGCAGTGCCACGCCACGGCGGGACTGTCATCGGTGGCCATCCTCAAGGCGGTGGAGGCTGGTATCGACAACGTCGACACGGCGATTTCCTCGCTGTCGATGACCTACGGCCACTCGCCGACCGAGTCGGTGGTGGCGATGTTCCAGGGCACCGAGCGCGACACCGGCCTGGATCTGGAGCTGCTCGAAGAGATCGCGGCCTACTTCCGCGAAGTGCGCAAGAAATACGTGAAGTTCGAGGGCAACCTCAAGGGCGTCGACTCGCGCATCCTGGTCGCCCAGGTGCCAGGTGGCATGCTCACCAACATGGAAAGCCAGCTGAAAGAGCAGGGCGCCCAAGACAAGTTCGACCAAGTGCTGGCGGAGATTCCACGGGTACGTGAAGACCTCGGTTTCATTCCGCTGGTGACGCCGACCTCGCAGATCGTCGGCACTCAGGCGGTGATCAACGTGCTGACCGGCGAGCGCTACAAGTCGATCACCAAGGAAACCGCCGGTGTGCTCAAGGGTGAGTACGGCGCGGCGCCGGCGGCCTTCAATGCCGAGCTACAGGCGCGTGTGCTCGATGGCGCCGAGGCGATCACCTGTCGTCCCGCCGACCTGCTCGACGCCGAGATGGACAAGCTGACCGCTGAACTCAAGGGCATCGCTCAGGAGAAGGGCATCAAGCTCGCCGCCGATGCAATCGATGACGTGCTGACCTACGCTCTGTTCCCGCAGATCGGCCTGAAGTTCCTGGAGAATCGTGGCAACCCGGCCGCTTTCGAGCCGGTACCGACCGGCAAGGAAACCGTGGCTCGCGAGCCGGGCAAGCCCGAGGTCTACACCGTCGAGGTGAACGGCAAGTCTTTCGTCGTGCAGGTCAACGAGGGTGGCGATATCGAGGGGCTCAAGCCCGTTGGTGGCGCGTCGAACGCCTCGCTGGCAGCAGCACCGGTGGCTGCGGGGGCTGGCGAGCCGCAGGCGGCGCCATTGGCCGGCAACATCTTCAAGGTGCTGGTGCAGCCAGGCCAGGCCGTGGAGGAGGGGCAACTGGTGATCATCCTCGAAGCGATGAAGATGGAAACCGAGATCCGCGCCTTCAAGGCCGGCACGGTCGGAGCGGTCAACGTCAAGGTCGGTGACTCGGTGGCGGTGGGCGACAGCCTGCTGACCATCGGCTGAGGGGCGCGCCATGGAAAAGCTGCTCAAGCTCTGGCAGAGCACCGGCCTGTATCATCTGGAGCCTGGCCAGGCCTTCATGATCGCGGTGTGCCTGCTGCTGATCTACCTGGCCGTGAAGAAGGGCTTCGAACCGCTATTGCTGGTGCCCATCGGCTTCGGCGGGCTGCTGTCGAACATTCCGGTGGCCAACATGGCCGAGGGCGCCGGCTTTCTTCATCTGATCTACGAAGTGGGCCTGCCGACCAGCATCTTCCCGCTGCTGATCTTCCTCGGCGTTGGCGCCATGACCGACTTCGGTCCGATGCTGGCCAACCCCAAGACCCTGTTGCTCGGCGCCGCGGCGCAGTTCGGTATCTTCGGCACCCTGATGGGCGCGCTGGCGATCACGGCGCTGGGGATTCCGGGCATGGAGTTCACCCTCAAGGAGGCGGCGTCCATCGCCATCATCGGCGGGGCGGATGGGCCGACCTCGATCTTCGTCACCTCCAAGCTGGCACCTGACCTGCTCGGTCCCATTGCCGTAGCGGCTTACGCCTACATGGCTCTGGTGCCGCTGCTGCAGCCGCCGATCATGCGTGCGCTGACCACCAAGGAGGAGCGCTCGATCGTCATGCAGCAGCTGCGTCCGGTGGGGCAGACCGAGAAGATCATCTTCCCCATCGTGCTGTGCATTCTGATTGGCATGCTGCTGCCGGACGCCGCGCCACTAATCGGCATGTTCGCCCTTGGCAACCTGCTGCGTGAGTCCGGTGTGGTCGAGCGCCTGGCCGATACCTCACGTAATGCGCTGATCAATATCGTCACCATCTTCCTCGGCCTGACCGTGGGCTCCAAGCTGTCGGCGGAAGCCTTCCTGCAGCTCAAGACGCTGGGCATTCTGCTGCTGGGCATGGTCGCCTTCTGCGCCGGTACCGCGGCTGGTGTGCTGATGGCCAAGCTGATGAATCTGTTCAGCCGCAACAAGGTCAACCCGCTGATCGGCTCGGCCGGGGTATCTGCGGTGCCAATGGCGGCGCGGGTATCGAACAAGGTGGGGCTGGAGTCCAACCCGCAGAACTTCCTGCTGATGCACGCCATGGGCCCGAACGTGGCAGGGGTGATCGGCTCGGCGGTGGCGGCGGGGGTATTGCTCAGCTTCGTCGGCTGACGGCGAGCAGTATTTCGCAGGCATTAAAAAACCGGCTCGAGGCCGGTTTTTTAATGGGCTCGCCTCAGGCTTCTTCGGCGGCCATTTCCACATCATGGGCGATCAGCGCGACCAGGGCGTTCTGCTGACGGCGCGACAGCTGGCGGAAACGCTGCAGCAGTTCACGCTCATGCAGGCTGAGCTCGGGGCTGTCGAGACGCAGGCTGAGATCTTCATCCAGAGCGCCTTCCTGAAGCATGCTCTGCTCCAAGCGGGCGATGATTTCAGAGTTCATGCTGCGGTGATGGTTGCGTGCTACGTCAGCGATACGCTCACGCATGCCATCTGGCAAGCGAACGACGAATTTGTCAGCCGTGCGGCTGGAATAAGTAGCCTGTTTCATAGGGCGCATACATTACCGGTTAGTTCAGGGAGCGATACTGGTAGTCAGTGTCGAGATTGTCACCGGTTTGACAGTGTTTCGCACTAGCCGTTCAACCGGTACCGCGTTCTGCGTCGTTATGACCTTGCGGTCATCTGAACAGTTCCTTGACGCCAAATACGTGTCACATTGTGATTCAGGTGGAGGCTTTATGCCAGCACCGACTGTCAGAATTGCGCAGTATTCAGCAGAAGTCATGTTCGTGCTGTGCTCGGCATTTAAAATTTAAAGTTTCAGTCACTCAAACGTCATCCGCGGTTCACCGGGTTGACACAGGTTCTGCCTACCTTGGTCTACACCAGAGGGCGGCCTGGATGCTGTCTTCTCATATCGACAATGATAGTAGAGAGCCAGCATATGAGCGCAGCCATTCGAGTCGACCGCCTCAACAAGACCTTCGGGCGCAAGCAGGCCCTGTTCGACCTGGCGCTGTCCGTGCAGCCAGGGGAGATGGTCGCGCTGATTGGAGCGTCCGGGTCGGGCAAGTCGACCCTGCTGCGGCATCTGGCGGGCCTGGCTCGTGGCGATGCAGGCAGCGTCGAAGTGCTCGGCCGTCAGGTGCAGGCCGAAGGTCGCCTGAATGGTGACGTACGCCGTCTGCGTGCCGACATCGGCTACATCTTCCAGCAGTTCAATCTGGTTGGCCGCCTCAGCGTGCTGCAGAACGTGCTGCTCGGTGGCCTGGGGCGTATGCCGCGCTGGCGTGGCAGTCTCAGCCTGTTCAGCGCCGAGGAGAAACAGCGGGCCATGGACGCGCTGGAGCGTGTTGGTCTGGCCGAGTTCGCCGCGCAGCGTGCCTCGACCCTCTCCGGCGGCCAGCAGCAGCGTGTGGCCATTGCCCGAGCGCTGTGCCAGCAGGCCGAGGTGATTCTCGCCGACGAACCCATCGCCTCGCTCGACCCCGAGTCGGCACGCAAGGTGATGGAGATTCTCGCCGACATCAATCGCCGCGACGGCAAGACCGTGGTGGTGACCCTGCATCAGGTCGACTACGCCGTGCGCTATTGCCAGCGCGCGGTGGCCCTGAAGGGCGGGCGCATTCATTTCGATGGCTCGACCGAAGGTTTCAATCCCGATTTCCTCAACGACCTCTACGGCGGCGACCTCGACATCAGTCTGCTGCTGCCGCAAGGCCAGCGCCCGCGTGCGCTGGAACGTCCCCTGGCACTGGCCAAGGCCTGACGCCGCTGCCTCCATCCGAAACAACAACGCCAACCCGCAACAGGAGTGTGCTCCATGTTCAAACGCATCGGCCAGGTGCTGGCTGCCTCTGCGCTCGTAACCGGTTCTCTGCTGGGCTCGGCCCAGGCTGCCGAGGAACTCAACTTCGGCATCATCTCCACCGAGTCTTCGCAGAACCTGAAGACCATGTGGGATCCCTTCCTGGCTGACATGAGCAAGCAGACCGGCGTGAAGATCAACGCCTTCTTCGCCCCGGACTACGCGGGCATCATTCAAGGCATGCGCTTCGACAAGGTCGACGTGGCCTGGTACGGCAACAAGTCGGCCATGGAAGCGGTGGACCGCGCCGGCGCTGAAATCTTCGCCCAGACCGTCGCGGCCAACGGCGCTCAGGGCTACTACAGCCTGCTGGTAGCGCACAAGGACAGCCCGATCAACTCGGTCGAGGACATGCTCAAGAACGCTGCCACCCTGAGCTTCGCCAACGGTGATCCGAATTCCACCTCCGGCTACCTGGTGCCGGGCTACTACGTGTTCGCCCAGAACAACGCCGACGCCGGCAAGATCTTCAAGCGCTCGCTCAACGGCAGCCATGAGGTCAATGCCCTGTCGGTCGCCAACAAGCAGGTCGATGTCGGCACCTTCAACAGCGAAGGGATGGAGCGCCTGGAAGTCACCGCACCGGACAAGGCCGCACAGCTGAAGGTCATCTGGAAGTCGCCGCTGATCCCGTCCGACCCCATCGTCTGGCGCAAGAATCTGCCCCAGGAAACCCGCGACAAGCTGCGCAATTTCTTCATGACCTACGGTGCCAAGCCGGAGGAGAAGAAAGTGCTCGCCGGTCTGCAGTGGGGCCAGTTCAGGGCTTCGGATAACGACCAACTGCTGCCGATCCGTCAGCTCGAGCTGTTCAAGAAGCGCACCGAAGTGGCCAACAGCACCACGCTCAAGGACGCCGACAAGCAGGCTCAGCTCAAGGAGCTGGATGCCGAGCTGGCCAAGCTGCAGCAACGCATGGCCGAACTCGAGAAGAAGAGCGGCGCCAGCGCCGGCTGACCCCGAGAGCCGTCCCACGAGCGTGGGGCGGCTCTTGAAAAGCTCGCCGCTGAAGCGCCTCCCACTGGATTGAGAGTTACCCATGACGACATTGACCACCGCCACCCCGATCGCCGAGGGCAAGCGCAGCTGGCTGCAGCTGATCGGCTGGGGGCTGTTCTTCGCCGTGCTTGCCTGGTCCTGGCAGGGCGCGGAAATGAACCCGCTGGCGCTGGTGCGCGATGCTGGAAACATGTCCACCTTCGCCGCCGATTTCTTCCCGCCGGACTTCAGTAACTGGCGGCACTACATCAAGGAAATGGTCGTTACCGTGCAGATCGCCCTGTGGGGCACTGTGCTGGCCATCGTCTGCGCCATTCCGCTGGGCATCCTCAGCTCCGAGAACATCGTGCCCTGGTGGGTTTATCAGCCGGTACGCCGGGTGATGGACGCCTGCCGTTCGATCAACGAGATGGTCTTCGCCATGCTCTTCGTCGTCGCCGTCGGTCTCGGCCCCTTCGCTGGCGTGCTGGCGCTGTTCATCAGTACCACCGGGGTGCTGGCCAAACTGTTCGCCGAGGCGGTCGAGGCCATCGACCCGGGCCCGGTGGAAGGTGTGCGCGCTACCGGTGCCAGCGCCTTGCAGGAGGTGATTTTCGGGGTCATTCCGCAAGTCCTACCGCTGTGGATCTCCTACTCGCTGTACCGCTTCGAGTCCAACGTGCGCTCGGCCACGGTGGTCGGCATGGTCGGTGCCGGCGGCATCGGCGTGATCCTCTGGGAGGCCATTCGCGGCTTTCAGTTCGGTCAGACCTGCGCCGTGCTGATCGTGATCATCCTGGTGGTGAGCGCCATCGACATCCTGTCCCAGCGCCTGCGCAAGCTTGTTATCTGAAGGAGAGCGAGGGCGCCTGTGTGCGCCCTTTTCAAACGATGAACTTGTCTAGACAAAGCGAACCGCTGTACCGCGAGCTGGCCGCCGTGCTGCGCGAAGACGTGCAGCGCATGAACCCAGGCGACTACCTGCCGGGCGAGATGCAACTGGCCGCGCGCTTTTCCGTCAACCGCCATACCCTGCGCCGGGCGGTGGACGAGCTGGTTCTCGAAGGCCGCCTGCTGCGCCGTCAGGGCAAGGGCACCCAGGTGCTGGCCAGGCCGCTGGTCTATCCAGTGGAGGCGGGCAGCGCCTTCAGTCAGTCGCTGTCGGCCCTCGGGCACCGGGTCGAGGCACGCCTGATGGAGCGCCTGTGCCGTACCGGCAGCAGCGAGGAGTGCCGTCATCTGCAGTTGCCCGATGGCAGCGAGCTGATCGAACTGGCCACCCTGCGCCTGCTCGACGGCCAGCCGCTGAGCCTGATTCGCCACCGCTTCTGCACCAGCCTGGCGCCGCTGCTGGCGGACTACCAGGGTGGCTCGCTGCGCCAGTACCTGGCCGAACGCGACCTGCCGTTGGTGCGCACCTTCAGCCTGATCGGCGCGCGTCTGCCCAGCCGCGAGGAGGCCGCGCATCTGCTGATGCCGCGCCATGCACCGCTGCTCAGCGTACTCACCCTGTCCCGCGATCCTTCTGGTCGAGCGGTGGAACTGGCGCAGTCCAGCAGCCGCGCCGACCGCTTCCAGTACCAGGTAGCGACCTGATGGAGACCCGCATGAACGACTTTGAATCGAACACCGCTGCGCGCCAGCGCTGGATGGGGGTGCTGGCCCGCGCCGGCCAGGCTCTCGACGCCCATGAAGCGGCGCTCAAAGATAGCGCCTACCAACTGATCCGTGCGCCCGAGGTGGGCATGACCCTGGTGCGCGGCCGTATGGGCGGCACCGGCAGCGCCTTCAACCTGGGCGAGATGACCGTCACCCGCTGCGTGGTGCGCCTGGCCGATGGCCGTACCGGCTACAGCTACCTGGCCGGCCGCGACAAGCGCCGCGCCGAGCTGGCGGCCCTGGCCGATGCCCATCTGCAGGGCTGCGACCAGGCGCGCTGGCTGGAAGATCTGATCGAACCCCTGGCCTGCCAGCAGCGCGAACAGCGCCTGGCCCGGGCCGCCCGCACCGCCACCACCCAGGTGGAGTTCTTCACCCTGGTCAGAGGAGAGGATTGATGAACACGCCGCACAGCTCGCACTGGCTGCAACCGGCTTTCGATGACCCGGTGCTGGATGCCCAGGTCAGTTTCCGCGCCGCGCTCAATGCCCTGGCCGAGCCAGGAGTGCCGCGCGCCATGGATCGCGCTCACCCTCTTGGTGATCTGGCACCGGCCACCTATGGCCTGTGCCTGGCCTTTCTCGACAGTGACACGCCGCTGTGGCTGGCGCCGCGCTTCGATACACCGCTGATTCGCGCCAATCTGGCCTTTCACTGCGGCTGCCCGATCGTCGCCGACCGCGAAATCGCCCTGTTCGCCCTGCTCGACGAGAGCGAGCTGGTCGACCTGTCCGACTTCGACAATGGCAGCGAACGTTACCCTGACCAGTCCTGCACGCTGCTGATCCAGCTCGATGATCTGCACGCCGGTGCGCCCCTGCGCTGGCGCGGGCCGGGCATCAAGGACGTGCGCAGCGTCAGCCTGCAACTGCCGGCCGGCTTCTGGCCGCAGCGTCAGGCCCGCAGCGCATTCCCACGCGGGTTGGACTGCTTCTTCGCTGCAGGCGCCGAGGTCATCGGCCTGCCGCGCAGCACCCATGTGCTGATCGAAACCGAGGAGGCCGCCTGATGTATGTCGCCGTCAAAGGTGGCGAACG
This sequence comes from Pseudomonas pichavaramensis, assembly GCF_050473265.1. NCBI lineage: Bacteria > Pseudomonadati > Pseudomonadota > Gammaproteobacteria > Pseudomonadales > Pseudomonadaceae > Pseudomonas > Pseudomonas pichavaramensis. The sequence goes on from NZ_JBJKFJ010000005.1 coordinate 150,608, forward strand.
CGCCATCGACAACGCTCACCAGCTCCTGGCCAGTCGCCGTCGCGGCGATAGCAGCATTGCCGAACTGGAGGTGGAGCAGATTCGCCAGCAACTGCCACTGGCCGTCGCCCGGGTGATGAGCGAAGGCTCGCTGTACGACGAAGAGCTGGCTGCGCTGGCCATCAAACAGGCCGCAGGTGACCTGATGGAAGCCATCTTCCTGCTGCGTGCCTATCGCACCACCTTGCCGCGCTTCGGTGCCAGCGCGCCGCTGAACACCACGCAGATGCAGCTGGAGCGCCGCATCTCTGCAACCTTCAAGGACCTGCCGGGCGGCCAGCTGCTCGGCCCGACCTTCGATTACACCCATCGTCTGCTGGACTTCGCGCTGCTGGCCGAGGGCGAGTATCCGGCGCCGCAAGCCAGCTCCGGCGAGGAGCCCAAACCCTGTCCGCGGGTGCTGGATTTTCTCGCCGAAGAGGGGCTGATGGCACGCGAACAGGATGATGCCGCGCCGGTGCCGGATATCACCCGTGAGCCGCTGGCGTTCCCCACCAGCCGCGCCGAACGCCTGCAGGCGCTGGCGCGGGGCGACGAGGGCTTTCTCCTGGCGCTGGGCTATTCCACCCAGCGTGGCTACGGGCGCAACCACCCCTTCGCCGGGGAGATCCGCATCGGTGACATCGAGGTGTGGATGACGCCGGGCGAGCTGGGCTTTGCCGTGCCGCTGGGCGACATCGAAGTGACCGAGTGCGAGATGGTCAACCAGTTCGTCGGGGAGAGCGCCGAGCAGGCGCAGTTCACCCGTGGCTATGGCCTGGCCTTCGGCTACGCCGAGCGCAAGGCCATGGGCATGGCCCTGGTCGACCGCGCACTGCGCGCCGGCGAGTACGGCGAAGAGGTGCAGGGCCCGGCGCAGGAAGAGGAATTCGTGCTGATGCACTGCGACAACGTCGAGGCCGCCGGCTTCGTCTCGCACCTGAAGTTGCCGCACTACGTCGACTTCCAGGCCGAACTGGAATTGATCCGCAAGCTGCGTCGTCAGGCGCCGGCAGAGGAGAACCGCTGATGAACGCTTCGACCACCAGCGGCGCCCGCGAGGCGTCCGCGTACAACTTCGCCTACCTGGACGAACAGACCAAGCGCATGATCCGCCGCGGCCTGCTCAAGGCCGTGGCCATTCCCGGTTATCAGGTGCCGTTCGGCGGCCGCGAGATGCCGCTGCCCTATGGCTGGGGCACCGGTGGCATGCAGCTGACCGCCGCCATCCTCGGTCGTGACGACGTGCTCAAGGTGATCGACCAGGGCGCTGACGACACCACCAACGCGGTGTCGATCCGCCGCTTCTTCGCCCGTACCGCAGGCGTTGCCACCACTGAGCGCACGGTTGAGGCCAGCGTTATCCAGACCCGTCACCGCATTCCGGAAACACCGCTCGCGGCCGGACAGATCATGGTCTATCAGGTGCCGATTCCCGAGCCGCTGCGCTTCATCGAACCGTCCGAGAGCGAGACGCGCACCATGCATGCGCTTGAGGACTACGGCGTGATGCACGTGAAGCTGTACGAGGACATCGCCACCTTCGGCCACATCGCCACGGCCTACGCCTACCCGGTGACGGTGGACGAGCGCTACGTGATGGACCCGTCGCCGATTCCCAAATTCGACAATCCCAAGCTGGACATGAGCCCGGCGCTGATGCTGTTCGGTGCTGGCCGTGAAAAGCGCCTGTACGCGGTGCCGCCCTATACCCGTGTCGTCAGTCTGGACTTCGAGGATCACCCCTTCGCCGTGCAGCAGTGGGACGAGTGCTGCGCCTTCTGTGGCAGCAGCGAGTCGTTCCTCGACGAGCTGATCGTCGACGACGCCGGCAGCAAGCGCTACGTCTGCTCCGACACCGACTACTGCCGCCAGCGTACCGAGGAGAGCCTGCAATGAGCGCCGCCGAACGTCTGCAACCTGCCCTGGAAACGGCCGAGCCGTTGTTTTCTGCGCGTGATTTGACCCGCTTGTACGGCCCGGAGAAGGGCTGCCAGGGCGTGAGCTTCGACCTCTATCCTGGCGAAGTACTGGGCATCGTCGGTGAGTCCGGCTCGGGCAAGTCCACCTTGCTCAGTCTGCTGTCCGGGCGCTGCCTGCCGGATCGCGGCGCGGTGCGCTATCGCGGTCGCGACGGTCAGTGGCTCGACCTGTACAGCGCCAGCGAAGCCGAGCGGCGCACGCTGTTGCGCACCGAGTGGGGCTTCGTCGAGCAGAACCCGCGTGACGGTCTGCGCATGGCGGTGTCGGCCGGCGCCAATATCGGCGAACGGTTGATGGCCCAGGGCGTGCGCCATTACGGCGAGCTGCGCGCCGCCGGGCTCGACTGGCTGAGCCAGGTGGAGATCGACCCGGCGCGCATCGACGACCTGCCACGCACCTTCTCCGGCGGCATGCAGCAGCGCTTGCAGATCGCCCGCAACCTGGTTTCCAGCCCACGCCTGGTGTTCATGGACGAGCCGACCGGTGGCCTGGACGTGTCGGTACAGGCGCGCCTGCTCGACCTGCTACGCGGCCTGGTGCGCGAGCTGGACCTGGCGGTGGTGATCGTCACCCACGACCTGGCGGTGGCGCGGCTGCTGGCTGACAGGCTGATGGTGATGCGCCGCTCGCACGTGGTCGAGGCGGGGCTGACCGACCAGATTCTCGACGATCCGCAGCATCCCTATTCGCAGCTGCTGGTGTCGTCGGTGTTGCAGCCTTGATGACGTCCCGCAATCGCCAGCTCGCAACCCGGATGCAATCCGGGAAAGCCGTGCCAGGCATCCCCCGGATTGCATCCGGGCTACGACATTGAGCGTTTTTCTCCCCTCTCCCGCTTGCGGGAGAGGGGCCGGGGGAGAGGGGCGATCCGTTGCACCGAGTCGTCTGTATCACCCTCTCCCCATCCCTCTCCCATGAATGGGAGAGGGGGCAGATCGTGCCTACCGTATTCGAGGTGTGTATGAACAACCTGATCGAGGTCACCGGCCTCAGCAAGACCTTCACCCTGCACCAGCAGAACGGCGTCGTCCTGCAGGTGCTGCGTGATCTGAATTTCAGCGTACGCGGCGGCGAGTGCCTGGTGCTGCACGGCCAGTCCGGCGCCGGCAAGTCGACTCTGCTGCGCACCCTGTACGGTAACTACCTGGCCGCTGGCGGCAGCATTCGCATCCTCCATGCGGGCGCGCCGCTGGAGCTGGTCGGCGCGCTGCCGCGCCAGGTGCTGGCGGTGCGTCGGCAGAGCCTGGGTTACGTCAGCCAGTTCCTGCGGGTCATCCCGCGGGTCGCGACTCTGGACGTGGTGATGGAACCGGCGCTGGCCCGTGGTTGGGCGCGCAGCGATGCCGAGGCGCGGGCCAAGGCGCTGCTGACCCGGTTGAACATCCCCGAGGCGCTCTGGCAACTGGCGCCGGGCACCTTCTCCGGTGGCGAGCAGCAGCGCGTCAATATCGCCCGCGGCTTCATGGTCGAGTGGCCGGTGCTGTTGCTCGACGAACCCACCGCCTCGCTGGACGAGACCAACCGCCAGGTGGTGCTGGAGCTGATCGCCGAGGCCAAGGCCGCCGGCAGCGCGCTGATCGGCATCTTCCACGATCGCGCTGCCCGCGAGGCGGTGGCCGATCGTTACCTGGACATGAGCGCCGCCGCGGCGCAACCGGAGTATGTGTATGTCGTCTGAACAGATTCTCAGCAATGCCCGCATCGTCACTGCCGAGCGCGAGTTCCTCGGCAGCGTGCAGCTGAAGGACGGGCTGATCGCTGCCGTCGATGAGGGCGTCAGCCAGTTGCCACAGGCGCAGGATCTGGGCGGCGATTACCTGTTGCCGGGGCTGGTGGAACTGCACACCGACAACCTGGAAAAACACATGAGTCCGCGTCCCGGGGTGGACTGGCCTTCGACCTCGGCAGTGCTGACCCATGATGCGCAGATCGTCGCCGCCGGCATCACCACGGTGTTCGATGCGCTGTCCATTGGCGACATCAACCCGCGCGGCCGGCGCATGCAGCAGTTGCCGGCGATGATCGAGGCCATCGCCGCCGCCGAGGCGGCCGGGCAGACCCGTGCCGAGCACCGCCTGCACCTGCGCTGCGAGCTGTGCCACCCCGATGCGCTGACTCTCTATCGCGATCTGGTCGAGCACCCGCTGGTGTCGCTGGTGTCGGTGATGGATCACTCGCCGGGCCAGCGCCAGTTCGCCAAGGTGGAGAAGTACCGCGAGTACTACATGGGCAAGTACCACCTGAGCCCGGCGGAGATGGAGGCGTTTCTTCAGGAACAGATCGCCAATTCGCGCCAGTACAGCGACCGTCAGCGCCGCGCCATCGTCGAGGACTGCCATGGCCGGGGCATCTCGGTGGCCAGCCATGACGACGCCACCCTGGCCCATGTGCAGGAGTCGGCCGACTTCGGCATGGCCATCGCCGAGTTCCCGACCACCCTGGAGGCAGCCGAGGCCAGCCACCAGCGGGGCCTGAAGGTGCTGATGGGCGCGCCGAATGTGGTCCGCGGTGGCTCGCACTCCGGCAATATCGCCGCCGCCGAACTGGCGCGTCACGGTGTGCTGGATATCCTTTCCAGTGACTACTATCCAGCCAGCCTGCTGCATGCCGCCTGGCTGCTCGCCGGGCAGGACAACGACTATGATCTGCCTGCGGCCATCGCCACGGTGAGTCGCGCACCGGCCAGGGCTGCAGGCATGGACGACCGTGGCGAGATTGGCGTAGGGTTGCGCGCTGATCTGCTGCAGGCTCGCGTACAGGGTCAGCAGCCAGTAATCCAGCAGGTATGGCGCCAAGCACGAAGGGTGTTCTGATGCGGGGCAGGTTGATCTATCTGATGGGGCCTTCGGGCTCGGGCAAGGACAGCCTGTTGCAAGCCGCGCGCGCACCGCTGGAGGCGCACGGCTGTCTTTTTGCCCGGCGGGTGATCACCCGTAGCGCCGAAGCGGTGGGCGAGGACGCCGTGGGCGTGACCCCGGCCGAGTTCGAGCGCCTGGAGGGTGAGGGCGCCTTCGCTCTGAGTTGGCGCGCTAACGGCCTGGCCTACGGCATCCCGGTGGAAATCGACGACTGGCTGAGCGCCGGCCACGACGTGCTGATCAATGGCTCACGTGGCCATCTGGAGACGGCGCGGCAGCGCTACCCGCAGCTGCTGGCGGTCCTCTTGCAGGTCGATGAGGCCGTGCTGCGTCAACGTTTGCTGGCCCGTGGCCGGGAGACGCCGGAGCAGATCGAGCAGCGTCTGGCGCGCAGCCGCAGCTTTACCCTTGTGGGAGGGGCTTTAGCCGCGACTGTCGCCGCTGAAGCGCCTCCCACGGAGTCCTTTGCAATCTTGGACAACTCCGGCCCCCTGCCACAAACCGTCAAGCGCCTGCTGCAACTGCTCGATGAGGCGCGTCAATGCGCCTGACCCTGCTCGGCACCGGTGATGCCCGCCAGGTGCCGGTTTATAACTGCAGCTGCGCGGCCTGCGACGCGGCACAGGTCTACCCGTCACGTCGTCGCCGACCCTGCTCGGCGCTGATCGAATGTGGCTCGCAGCGCTGGCTGATCGACAGCGGCCTCGCCGATCTGACCGAGCGTTTTGCGCCGCACAGCTTCAACGGCATCCTGCAGACGCATTACCACGCCGATCACGCCCAGGGGCTGCTGCACCTGCGCTGGGGCCAGGGGCTGGTGATTCCGGTGCATGGGCCGGATGATCCCGACGGCCTGGCCGATCTGTACAAGCACCCCGGCATCCTCGATTTCAGTCAGCCGTTCGTGGCCTTCGAGCGTCGCCAATTGGGTGAGTTGAGCGTCACCGCGCTGCCGCTGACGCATTCGAAGCCGACCTTCGGCTATTTATTTGAAGGGCTGGGGTTCGAAGGGCAGGAGTTCGAAGGGCAGCACAGACGCATCGCCTATCTCACCGACACGGTCGGCGTGCCGGAAGCGAGTTGTGCCGAACTGCAGCGCGCGCCGCTGGATCTGCTGGTGCTCGATTGTTCCACCGCACCGCAATCCGTCGCACCACGCAATCACAACGACCTGACCCGTGCCCTGGAGGTCATCGCTCGCCTGCAACCGACACAGGCAGTGCTGACCCATATCGGCCACAGCTTCGATGCCTGGCTGCTGGACCATCCCGATGCTCTGCCAGCCGGCGTCAGCTTGGCCAGCGACGGCCTGCTGCTGTAAGTCTGGACAGGCGTGAAAATCACCCCGGATTGCATCCGGGCTACGGGTCAGGGTGATGCCGGTTCGAGCGTTTGCCGGTGCATCAACACGGTGGATGGATGAAGCGCCATCCCCCCTACGCCCGGGCGCCCAGCGTCTCGGCCTTGCGCAGCCAGCTCTGGCGCTGTTCCTCGGTGGATGGTCGTACCGGGGCGAATTCGCTCAGGCGGCGGGTCCTGATACCGCAGAAACCGAGGATGGTGCGCACCATCTGCCGGTGTGCCGGGGCGCCGTAGACCCAGCGGAAGTACCAGCGCGGGGTGTCCATGGTCACCAGCAGGTCGGCACTGCGGCCGCTGAGTAGCTTGTCCCAGAGTTGCGAGCGGTTGCGGTACTTGAAGGCGAAGCCGGGCAGGAACACCCGGTCGAAAAAGCCTTTGAGCAAGGCCGGCACGCCACCCCACCAGACGGGATAGACGAACACCAGGTGCTCGGCCCAGTGGATCAGGCGCTGGGCTTCGAGCAGGTCTGGTTCAAGGTTCTGGCTTTGGTCATAACCGTCGCGCAGGATCGGGTCGAACTGAATTTCGCCCAGCTTGATCTGGCGCACCACATGGCCCTTGCTACGTGCTCCGTGGCTGTAAGCCTCGGCCAGTGCATGGCAGAGGCTGTCCTGCTTCGGTGAGCCGAGAATCAGCAGGATGCGTTTGCCGTCACCCTCCAGGCGAGTCGCGCCGGTCTTGCCCTCACTCATGCCGTCCGGCCCCCAGCATGTCCTGCGGTCTGACCCACTGGTCGAACTGTTCTTCGTTCAGATACCCGAGTTGCAATGCGGCCTGACGCAACGTGCTGCCTTCGGTGTAGGCCTTCTTGGCAATTTCGGCGGCCTTGTCGTAGCCGATATGCGGGTTGAGCGCGGTGACCAGCATCAGGCCGTTCTCCAGATGCGCAGCCATTTGCGCCGCGTCCGGTTGCAGCTCGGCTACGCAGTGCTGCTGGAAGTTGCGACACCCGTCGGCCAGCAGGCGAATCGACTGCAGCAGGTTGTGGATGATCACCGGCTTGAACACATTGAGCTGCAGATGGCCCTGGCTCGCGGCGAAGCCGATGGTCGAGTCGTTGCCCAACACCTGACAGGCGAGCATCGACAGCGCTTCGCATTGGGTCGGGTTGACCTTGCCAGGCATGATCGAACTGCCGGGCTCGTTGGCCGGCAGGCGCACCTCGGCAAAGCCAGCACGCGGGCCCGAGCCCAGAAGGCGCAGGTCATTGGCCAGCTTCATCAGCGCGACGGCCAGGGTTTTCAGTGCCCCGGAGAGTTGCACCAGCGGCTCATGGCCGGCCAGGGCGGCGAACTTGTTCGGTGCGCTGGTCAGTGGCAAGCCGGAGAGTGCCGCCAGTTCGGCGGCGATGGCTTCGGCGAAACCGCTCGGAGCGTTCAGCCCCGTACCCACTGCGGTACCGCCCTGGGCCAGTTCGCAGACAGCTGGCAGCGCTGCACGGATGGCGGCCTCGGCGTGGCCGAGCTGGGCGACGAAGGCGGACAGTTCCTGGCCGAAGGTGATCGGCGTGGCGTCCATCATGTGGGTACGCCCTGTTTTGACCAGGTTGGCATGACGCTGCGCCTGGTCCTGCAGACCGTCACGCAGCTCGGCCAGCGCCGGCAGCAGGCAGTGGCGAACATCCTGTGCGGCGGCAATATGCATGGCAGTGGGGAAGCAATCGTTGGAACTCTGGGCGCGATTGACGTGGTCGTTAGGGTGCACCGGGGTCTTGCCGCCACGCTGACCACCCGCCAGTTCGTTGGCACGGCCGGCGATCACTTCATTGACGTTCATGTTGCTCTGGGTGCCGCTGCCGGTCTGCCAGACCACCAGGGGAAACTGCGCGTCGTGCTGACCTTGAAGCACCTCATCGGCGGCCTGCTCGATCAGCCGGGCAATGTCCGCGGGTAGTTCGCCGCTGCGGCTGTTGACCCTTGCGGCGGCCTTCTTGATCAGTGCCAGGGCATGCAGTACGGCCAGTGGCATACGCTCCTGACCAATGGCGAAGTTGATCAGCGAGCGCTGGGTCTGCGCGCCCCAGTAGGCGTCGGTAGGGACTTCGATGGGGCCGATGCTGTCGGTTTCGGTGCGGCTCATGGCGTTCTCCAGGGCAAATGCGAGGGTGCTGGCAGTTTAGGTCGCGCCGCTGGAGACTGGTTCCGCAACTTGTCTATCGCCTCGATTACCAGCGCGCGTGGGTTTCGCCCAGCCAGCCGAGCGCGCCATCCACCGGCACCCGCTCGCCCTTGGGCCCCCGGAGTACGCCCGTGTAATGGCCGAAGTGCTGGACGGTGTTTGCATAAAAAGGGCCGAACTTTGGACAGGCCTTGTGCAATTGACGGGGGATGAAGCGCAGAGATACGCGGTCGTCTTCGCTACCCAGACGCCACGGCGTCAGCGGCGCATGCGAGCTGCGTTCGATGTGCATGGGGCTGTCCAGCAGGTGCACCTCACCGCCAAACCACAGGGCGTTCTCCGACAGGCCGCTGTGCTCCAGCCAGCCTGCGCCAAAGTTGCCGGCGATACCACCGCTTGCGGCGAAAGCGGCGCGTTGCCAGTAGCTGTTCAGCGGCCACACGCCACGGCCGAAATCCAGCGCCGCGAAGCTTTGTCCGGGTAGGCAACTGTAGTGCTTGCGGCCCAGTTGCAGGCTTCCCGCCACCGGTAGTCCCAATTGTCTGCTGGTGGCATGGAAGCCGCCCTTGGTCATGGGCGCGACCAGATTGACCGACTCCAGATGAGCCGGGCGCTGGATATCCAGCGCCACCTGCATGGGCTGGCCACCGATGTCGGGTGCCGCGGCGGTCAGGCGCACGCGGCCGGAATGTTCATCGATCCGCAGCTGCAGCCGGGAGTGACTGAAGGAATGGCTTTCCAATGGCTGATCAGGCAGCTGGCAACCCAGGGCGAAGGGGCGAATCTGCGTATGGGCGACGGCCTGTCCGCTTTCCAGGTCGAGAAAATAGGCGGCGCCGTAGCCCAGGTAGTCGAGGTCGGCCAGGGTCAGCGAGAGCATCCATTGAGGCGTGGTGATGCACCAGTGATTCCAGCGCTTGCGCCGGCAGGCATGGCCGCGCAGGGTGCAGTCCACCAGAGGGCGGTTGGACCAGCCGATGGCCTTGTCCAGCAGCCTGCCTTTGCTGTCGCATAGAGGTTGGAGCGGAAAGGGCGCATGTGAGGCGAGGCTGTTCATCGAGCACATCCATGTTTGTGCGCGGGCTGGCGATCAATTGCCGGGTCGTAGGGTGCGCACGCCTTGATAAATAATGGCTTAAGGCATGAAGAATGCCGAGCCTGGCCAAGCATGAGCAAGTACTGGCACTTTGGCAACTGACCAGTGGGTGAGAGGGTCGGCAGAGCGACTGTGAGTCAGTGCACAACTCGGAGCGCTTGAGTCAATTCGGTCCAGGGCACAAAATGCCGCCACCGTAGTCTACCCAGACTCATTCACAACCTCTGGACGCTCTCCATGCTCCGTTTCTCCAAACTCTGCACAGCCGTTCTGCTCAGCGCGAGCGCATCTCTGGCCATGGCCGACGCCGCCAGCCACGCTGCCGATGCCGAGCGCTTCCTCAAGCTGGCGCATGCCGACAAGCTGACCGTTCCGGTCTATGGCCAGGTGCAGCAGATGTTCGCCCAGCGTTTCGCCCAGGCGCCCGAAGGCAAGCAGGCCGTACTCGAGAGCTACCAGGCCAAGGCCAATGCCGCTTTGGACAAGGCCGTTGGTTGGGACAAGCTGAAGCCGGACATGGTCAAGCTCTACACCAGCAACTTTGACGAAAAGGAGCTCAAGGAGCTGATCGCATTCTATGAGTCGCCGCTGGGGCAGAAAGTGTTGCAGAAGATGCCGACCCTGACGGCGCAGTCGGCGCAGATCACCCAAAGCAAGCTGGAAAGCGCTGTGCCTGAGGTCAACAAGCTGCTGGCCGATATGAGCAACGAGCTCGGCCTGCCAAAACAGCCCTGATGGAGCCCAAGATGTCCAAGCAAGACCTGATCGTCACCGCCCTGGCCGGGCTGCAGCCCGAATACCTGGACGTGCTGGACGAAAGCCGCATGCACAGCCGTGGCCTGGAGACGCACTACAAGGCGGTGATCGTCAGCCCTGCATTCGCCGGGCTGAATGCGGTCAAGCGACATCAGAAGGTCTATGCCACGGTGGGCGAGCTGATGGGCCAGATCCACGCCTTGGCGCTGCACACCTACACCCCGGAGGAGTGGGCCGCGCAGGGCACGGCGCCGGCCTCGCCAACCTGCCGCGGCGGTCATTGACCTAGCCTGGATGAAATCCGCGGCAGCATTGCCGCAGATTTCCCCAGTAGCGCTGCACTCAAAACAGGTCATCGCCGGATTGCATTCGGGCTGAGCGACAGGCGGTCGCGCCCTGTCGCCAACTTGCCCCGCTGATTGACCGCTTTGCTACAATCGCCCCCGCGCCGGCCCATGCCGGCGTTTTTCATGTCACCCGGTCCGCCCTTTACGTGGGCGACTACTGAGAGATTCGTTCATGACTGACAAGATCGTCGTGGCGGCGCTGTATAAGTTCGTCTCCCTGGCGGATTACCAAGCGCTGCGCGAACCCCTGCTGCAAACTCTGATCGACAATGACATCAAGGGCACCTTGCTGCTCGCTGAAGAGGGCATCAATGGCACCGTTTCCGGCAGCCGTGCGGCCATCGACGCGTTGCTCGCCTGGTTCCGCCAGGACGTCCGCCTGGCCAATATCGATCACAAGGAATCCTACTGCGATGAACAGCCGTTCTATCGCACCAAGGTCAAGCTGAAGAAGGAAATCGTCACCCTCGGTGTGCCGGGTGTCGATCCCAACCGGCGTGTCGGCACCTACGTCGAGCCGCAGGACTGGAATGCCCTGATCAGCGACCCCGAGGTGCTGCTGATCGATACGCGCAACGATTACGAAGTGTCGATCGGTACCTTCGAAGGGGCTATCGACCCCAAGACCAAGACGTTCCGCGAGTTCCCCGAGTATATCCGCCAGCACTTCGACCCGAGCAAGCACAAGAAGGTGGCGATGTTTTGCACGGGCGGTATCCGCTGTGAGAAGGCCTCCAGTTACATGCTTGGTGAGGGGTTCGAGGAGGTCTACCACCTCAAGGGCGGCATCCTCAAATACCTTGAGGACGTACCGCAGGAACAGACCAAGTGGCAGGGCGACTGCTTCGTCTTCGACAACCGTGTGACCGTACGCCACGACCTGTCGGAAGGCGACTACGATCAGTGCCATGCCTGCCGCACGCCGATCTCCGTGGAAGACCGCCAGTCCGAGTTCTACAGCCCCGGCGTCAGTTGCCCGCATTGCTGGGACTCGCTGCCGGAGAAAACCCGTGAAAGCGCCCGCGAGCGGCAGAAGCAGATCGAGCTGGCGCGCGCGCGCAACCAGCCGCACCCGATTGGACGCGACCCCCGCCAACTGAACGAGGCCTGACGCATGACCAGCCGCCTGCTCTACGTGATGGACCCGATGTGCTCCTGGTGTTGGGGCTTTGCGCCCGTGGTCGAGGCGCTTGCCGAGCAGGCGGCTGCAGCAGGCGTTTCGCTGCAGGTGGTAGTGGGGGGGCTGCGGCGCGACCAAGTTGCGGTGGATGCCGTGGCGCGGGTGCGTTATCTGGGTTACTGGCAGGCAGTCAATGCCAGTACCGGCCAGTTGTTCGACTTCGAGCGTGGCCTGCCGGAAGGCATGGTGTACGACACCGAGCCGGCCTGTCGCGCCCTGGTGACCGCGCGTAGCCTGGATGCGGACAGCGCCTGGACACTGCTCAAGTTGATCCAGCAGGCCTTCTACACCGAAGGCGCCGATGTCACCCAGGCCGGCGTGCTGGTGCAACTGGCGGAGCAGGCGGGCATCCCGCGCATCGAGTTCGCCGAAGCCTTCGACAGCCAGGCGATGCACGATGCCACTGCCGCCGACTTTACCTGGGTGCAGGATCTCGGCATCGCCGGCTTTCCCACGTTGCTGGCCGAGCGTGACGGCCAACTGGCGTTGCTAACCAACGGCTATCAGCCGCTGGAAGCACTTTCCCCACTACTGGGCCGCTGGCTGGAGCGCGCCGCTCATGCCTGATCGGTTGAGCTGGGCGCAGATTCGGCGCCTGGCCCTGAGTCACAAGAAAGCCCTGATTCTCGCCAACCTGGTCGCCGTGCTGGCGACCCTGTGCAGCGTACCGATTCCGCTTTTGTTGCCGCTGTTGGTCGATGAAGTGCTGCTGCACGATGGCGACGCCGCGCTGAAGGTGATGGATCGCTTCCTGCCTGCTGGTTGGGAAACGGCAGCCGGCTACATCGGCCTGATGCTGCTGCTGACCCTGTTGCTGCGCAGCTCTGCGCTGATCTTCAACGTGTTGCAGGCGCGCCTGTTCGCCAGGCTGTCGAAGGACATCGTCTATCGCATCCGTATGCGTCTGATCGAGCGCCTCAAATGCATTTCCCTTGGCGAATACGAGAGCCTTGGCAGCGGCACGGTGACCACTCACCTGGTCACCGACCTGGATACCCTGGACAAGTTCGTCGGCGAGACCTTGAGCCGCTTTCTGGTGGCGATGCTGACCCTGGTCGGCACCTCGGCCATCCTCATCTGGATGCACTGGCAGCTGGCGCTGTTGATCCTGCTGTTCAACCCGTTGGTGATCTATGCCACGGTCTTGCTGGGCAAGCGCGTCAAGCACCTGAAGAAGCTGGAGAACGACAGCACTTCACGCTTCACCCAGGCCTTGACCGAAACGCTGGAGGCGATTCAGGAAGTGCGCGCTGGCAACCGCCAGGGTTTCTTTCTCGGTCGCCTCGGTGGCCGCGCCCGTGAGGTACGCGACTATGCCGTGGCGTCGCAGTGGAAGAGCGATGCCTCCAACCGCGCCAGTGGCCTGCTGTTCCAGTTCGGCATCGACGTGTTCCGCGCGGCGGCGATGCTCACCGTGCTGTTCTCCGACCTGTCCATCGGCCAGATGCTCGCCGTGTTCAGCTACCTTTGGTTCATGATCGGCCCGGTGGAGCAACTGCTCAGCCTGCAGTACGCCTTTTATGCCGCCGGCGCTGCGCTGACCCGCATCAACGAGCTGCTGGCACGTGAGGACGAACCGCAATATGCCGGCAAGGTCGATCCGTTCAAGGGGCGCGACACCGTTGGCATCGAGGTGCAGGGGCTGACTTTTGCCTATGGCGACGAACCGGTATTGGACCGTCTCGATCTGTCCATCGGCCCCGGCGAGAAAGTGGCCATCGTCGGCGCGTCGGGCGGTGGCAAGAGCACCCTGGTGCAACTGCTGCTCGGTCTGTACACGCCGCAGGCCGGCAGCATTCGCTTTGGCGGCAGCAGCCTGGAGGAAGTCGGCCTGGATTGTGTGCGCGACAACGTCGCTGTGGTGCTGCAGCATCCGGCGTTGTTCAACGATACGGTGCGCGCCAACCTGACCATGGGCCGCGAACGCAGCGATGAAGCCTGCTGGCAGGCGCTGCGTATCGCCCAGCTGTACGACACCATCGCGCTGCTGCCGCAGGGCCTCGACAGCGTGGTCGGGCGCAGCGGTGTGCGTCTGTCCGGTGGCCAGCGCCAACGCCTGGCGATCGCCCGCATGGTGCTGGCCGAACCCAAGGTGGTGATTCTCGACGAAGCCACGTCGGCGCTGGATGCTGCGACCGAATATGCCTTGCACGAAGCCCTGGCGCAGTTCCTCGACGGCCGCACCACGCTGATCATTGCCCACCGCCTGAGCGCGGTGAAGCAGGCCGACCGCGTGCTGGTGTTCGATGGCGGCAGCATCGCCGAGGATGGCGACCACCAGCAGCTGATCGCCGAGGGCGGGCTGTACGCCAAGCTGTACGGACACCTGCAGCAGGGGTGAGCTGGTAGGGCTGTGCGCAGTGCTGCAGTCGGGATTTCGCGGCTGAAGCGAAATGCCGCCCAGCCGCTCCTGTAGGTGGGCGATGTTGACTGGCCGCTGCCATTGAGGTCCCGGATTTCATCCGGGCTACAACGCGGCGCTGATCACCTGGCTCGGATGCAATCCTGGGCGCTGTGCAGGCGGATACCCGCGGGCCCTGACCTGTCGCGGCTAAAGCCCCTCCCACATGAGGTGTCCGGCTGCTCTGTTTTGTTCAGTCGCATCGTAGGAGCGGCTTCAGCCGCGATGCTCTTTTGCGCACCCAATCCCCCGCAGATTGCATCCGACTACAGAGCTACGGTGTGTGACCGTGGGAGGCGCTTTAGCGGCGACGCCTTGCCTTAGTTGCTGCTCATCAAGGCCTTGCCCAGTTCCTCGAACAGCGTCTGCACCGAGCGCAAGGCGCGGCAGTCGGGGCGGGTCAGCAGCCAGAGTTCGGTGTCGCAGCCGGCCAGGGGTTCGCTGAGCGCTCGCAGGTCGGGCTGGCTGCGCAGGACGAAGTCGGGCAGGGCAGCGACGCCGAGCCCGGCACGGGTCAGCTGAGACACGGCGTACATGCTGCTGCAGCGGTAGCTGGGCATGACCCCCGGCATTTCGCGCAGGCGCCAGAGCACGGTGGCGTGGTCCGGCATCGACTCGTCCGGGGCAATCCAGCTCTGCCGCGCCAGGTCGCTGCGGTCCTGCCCGTCGTCACGGGCACAGACCACGTAGGACACCTTCGCCAGCCGCCGGCCAACCAGGTGCTCCGGTGGCTGGTTGGTCAATCGGAGTGCCAGGTCGGCATCGCGCCTGCTCAGGTTGGCGAAGTCGTTGGAGGTCACCAGCTCCAGCGACAGCGCCGGGTAGCTGGGCATGAAACGCGCCAGCGCAGGCAACAACAGACTGCTCAGCACCGCATCGGTGCAGGTCAGGCGCACCGTGCCGCTGACCACCTGCTTGCCCAGTTCCAGGGCCACGCGTGCGGCGTCCAGTGCCTGTTCGGCGTGCTCGGCCTGCTCAGCCAGGGCCCGCGCGGTCTCGCTGGGCTCGTAGCCGCGCCGGCTTTTCTCGAACAGCGCCACGCCCAGCGCCGCCTCCAGACGCCGTACGGCGCGGAACACGGTGGAGACATCCACCTGCAGCAGTTCGGCGGCACGGGCCAGGGAGCGGCCACGTACCAGGGCGAGTACCAGGGAAAGGTCGGCGTGGTCGATCTGATATTGCATCGCTGCAATTCCTGCTTGTCAGTTTGCCAATTATTATTGCGTAAGCGCCCTCTTATAGTGGCAGGTAAACCGCGAACAGGTCGTTGAAAAATGTAGCCGAGGCAGCCAGTGCAAGGCAAAGACAGGCGAAAAAGCGGAGTTTGCAGCTGTAAATGAGCATTTTTAGCCTGTTTTTAACGTAGCAATGGCAACGCAGGTAGTTTTTCAGCGGCCTGCAGGCAAGAGGGGGAGAGGAGCATGTATAGCAAGTGTCGAGTCAGGGTCGCCCTGGTGGGTGAATTCAATGCGGCGATCACCGCGCACCGGGCCATTCCCGAGGCGCTTAGGCTGGCTGCCGAAGCCCTGGGCGTGGCGGTCGAACACGACTGGCTGGGTACCGACAGCATCGTCGATGACGCGACTCTGATGGCCTATGACGGTATCTGGTGCGTACCGGGCAGCCCCTATGCCAGTGCCGATGGGGCATTGCGTGCTATCCGCTTCGCCCGTGAGCAGGGCGTACCGTTCCTCGGCACCTGCGGTGGCTTCCAGCATGCGCTGCTCGAATATGCGCGCAACCGCCTGGGCTGGGCGGATGCCGAACACGCCGAGCTGTCGCCGCAGGCGCAAACGCCGTTGATCGCGCCGCTGGCCTGTGCCCTGCAGGATGTCAGCGAGCGCGTGCACCTGGTTTCGGGGTCGCGTATTGCCGAACTGTACGGTGTGCGCGAAATCAGCGAGCAGTACCTGTGCCGTTATGGCCTGGTCGATGCCTTCGTCGAGCCGCTGATGGCGCAGGCGCTGAAGGCCTCCGGGCTTGACGAGGCCGGTGCGGTGCGCGCCATTGAGCTGGAGGACCATCCGTTCTTCATCGCCACCCTGTTCCAGCCCGAGCGTGCTGCGCTGCAAGGTCGTCTGCCGCCGCTGGTGGCCGGGCTGGTCGGGGCCTGTGCGGTGCAATCGGTGCATGAGGCCCATCTGGAGCAGGCTTCGTGATCGCGGCCACGCCGCAGCCGCCCTATTACGTGGTGATGTTCACCTCGCTGCGCACGGACGTCGACGCCGGCTACGCCGAGGCGGCGCAGCGCATGCTCGAGCTGGCCGCCCGGCAGCCTGGTTTTCTCGGCGTGGAGTCGGCGCGCAGCGACGGGTTGGGGATCACCCTGTCGTACTGGCAGAGCGAGGAGGCCATTCGCGCCTGGCGCGAGCATGCCGAACACACGCAGGTCCGCGAGCAGGGACGCAGCACCTGGTACTCGGCCTTCGTCACGCGCGTGGCCAAGGTGGAGCGTGCCTACGCTTTTGCGCGCCCGGACTGACGCCCAGCGGCAAGCCCACTCGCCACGCTGTAAAGAAAATCTTACGCTTTACAGGGCTGTGGATGCTCCGCCCGCCAGACTTTCAGGGCTGTAAGGAATAATTGCCATTGCTGCACTCGGCCACCGCGGCGAGATGCCGCAAGCCATCTTGAGAGCGGCTCTGCGCTCGGTTGTCATGAGGTTGTCCGCAACGCATTCGTGCGCTTGCCATAACAATGACAATCAGGAGGCAGAATGAACGCCGTGGCCAAGATCGAGCAGCACAACCCCATCGGGACCGACGGTTTCGAGTTCGTTGAATTCACCGCACCGAGCGCCGAAGGCATCGAGCAACTGCGTCAGTTGTTCACGGCCATGGGCTTTACCGAAACCGCCAAGCATCGTTCGAAGGAAGTCTGGCTGTTCCAGCAGAACGACATCAACATCGTCCTCAATGGCAGCCCTACAGGCCATGTATGTGCCTTCGGCGAGAAACACGGGCCGAGTGCCTGCGCCATGGCGTTCCGCGTGAAGAATGCGGCCCAGGCGGCTGCCTACGTCGAGCAGCAGGGCGCCACGCTGGTCGGCAGTCACGCCAACTTCGGCGAACTGAAAATCCCCTGTGTCGAGGGCATCGGCGGCTCCTTGCTGTACCTCGTGGATCGCTATGGCGACAAGAACATCTACGACGTCGACTTCGAGTACATCGAAGGCCGTAGCCCCAACGACAACGCCGTTGGCCTGCAGTGCATCGACCACCTGACCCACAACGTGCGTCGCGGCCAGATGGACGTATGGTCCGGTTTCTACGAGCGCATCGCCGGTTTTCGCGAGATTCGCTACTTTGACATCGAGGGCAAGCTCACCGGCTTGTTCTCCCGTGCCATGACCGCGCCCTGCGGCAAGATCCGTATCCCGATCAACGAGTCGGCCGACGACAAGTCGCAGATCGAGGAATTCATCCGCGAATACCATGGCGAGGGTATCCAGCACATCGCCCTGAGCACCGACGACATCTACGCCACCGTGCGCCAGCTGCGCGCCAATGGCGTGGACTTCATGACCACCCCGGACACCTATTACGAGAAGGTCGACAGCCGCGTCGCCGGTCATGGCGAGCCACTGGGCCAGTTGCGCGAGCTGAACCTGCTGATCGATGGAGCGCCAGGGGACGACGGCATCCTGCTGCAGATCTTCACCAACACGGTGATCGGCCCGATCTTCTTCGAGATCATCCAGCGCAAGGGCAACCAGGGCTTTGGCGAGGGCAACTTCAAGGCGCTGTTCGAATCCATTGAAGAGGACCAGCTGCGTCGCGGTGTGATCTCTGAGGAGTGATGCCATGAGCCGCCAATGGATCAGCTTTCCCCTGCGTGAGGGCGATTGTTCGCGGCAGGCGCATTGCGACCTGCCGCAGGACACCTACGAGCGCGAGATGGGCCGCGAGGGGTTCTTCGGCCCCACCGCGCACCTGCATCACAAGCATGCGCCGACGGGTTGGATCGACTGGGAAGGCCCGCTGCGCCCGCATGCGTTCAACTTCAACGACATCCCCAGCGAGCGCGACTGCCCGCTGGCGGCGCCGCTGACCCTGCACAACGCCGACGTCAAGTTGCGCGTCTGGCGTACCCACGGCGCCATGCGCCACCTGGTGCGCAACGCCGATGGCGACGAGTTGCTGTTCGTCCACGAGGGCAGCGGACATTTCTATTGTGACTTCGGCCACCTGGAGTACCGCGACGGTGACTATTTGCTGATCCCGCGCGGTACCGCCTGGCGCATCGAGGCCAGCGAGCCGAGCTACTTCCTGCTGATCGAGAACACCGACGGCGCCTACCAGCTGCCGGACAAGGGCCTGCTCGGTCCACAGGCGATCTTCGACCCGGCTGTGCTGGAGCATCCGCATATCGACGATGCCTTCAAGGCGCAGCAGGACGAGAACACCTGGCAGATCCGCATCAAGCGGCGCGACCAGATCAGCACCGTGACCTATCCCTACAACCCGCTGGATGTGGTCGGCTGGCATGGCGACAACACCGTGGTGCGTCTGAACTGGCGCGACATACGCCCGCTGGTCAGCCATCGCTACCACCTGCCGCCGTCGGTGCACACCACCTTCGTGGCCAATGGTTTCGTGATCTGCACTTTCACGCCACGGCCGGTGGAGTCCGATGCGGGCGCGCTCAAGGTGCCGTTCTTCCACAACAACGATGACTATGACGAGGTGTTGTTCTACCACCGTGGCAACTTCTTCAGCCGCGACAACATCGAGCAGGGCATGGTCACCCTGCACCCGTGCGGCTTCCCCCACGGCCCGCACCCCAAGGCGCTGAAGAAAAGCCAGGTCGATCCGGCGACCTTCATCGACGAGGTGGCCGTGATGATCGACACCCGTCGTGCGTTGGAGGTGGCCGAGGCCGCCAGCGCGGTGGATGTGCCCGAGTACGTCAACTCCTGGCGCGCGCCGGGGCTGAAGTAGGGTGCGCCGAGCGCACCGAGGAATGATTGCAATGGTGCGCATGGCGCACCCTACGAGGTTTGAGCAATGAAACTCGCATCACTGAATCAGGGTCGCGACGGGGTTCTTGTCGTGGTCTCCCGTGACCTCAGTCGCGCTGTGCGCGTGCCGCAGGTCGCCGCCACCCTGCAGGCCGCACTGGACGACTGGAACGCGCTGCGGCCCAGGCTGGAGGCGGTCTATCAGCGTCTCAACGACGGTATGGAGGAGGGCGCCTTCGCCTTCGACCAGGCGGCCTGTCACAGCCCGCTGCCGCGTGCCTACCACTGGGCCGATGGCAGTGCCTACGTCAATCACGTGGAGCTGGTACGCAAGGCCCGTGGCGCCGAGATGCCGGAAAGCTTCTGGCATGACCCGCTGATGTACCAGGGCGGTGCCGATGCCTTCATCCCGCCGCACAGCCCGATTCGCCTGGCCGACGCAGCCTGGGGCATCGATCTGGAGGCCGAACTGGCGGTGGTCACCGACGACGTGCCGATGGGCGCCACGCCGGCCGAAGCGGCGGGCCACATCCGCCTGCTGATGCTGGTCAACGACGTGTCGCTGCGCAACCTGATCCCCGGCGAACTGGCCAAGGGCTTCGGTTTCTACCAGAGCAAGCCGTCGTCGAGCTTCTCGCCGGTGGCCGTGACCCCGGACGAACTGGGCGACAGCTGGAGGGATGGCAAGGTGCATCGGCCGCTGGTGTCGCACATCAACGGCGCGCTGTTCGGCCAGCCGAACGCCGGCGTGGACATGACCTTCAACTTCCCGACCCTGGTCGCCCATGCCGCCAAGACCCGGCCATTGGGCGCCGGCAGCATCATCGGTTCGGGCACCGTGTCCAATTACGACCGCAGTGCTGGCTCGAGCTGCCTGGCGGAGAAACGCATGTTGGAGATCGTCGAGCAGGGCGAGGCGAAAACGCCTTTCCTGGCCTTCGGTGATCGGGTGCGTATCGAGATGTTCGATGCAGCCGGCCAGAGCATCTTCGGTGCCATCGATCAGGTGGTGGAGCGTTATGACGCCCGCTGATCTATCGGCGCGACTATAGGAGCGGCTTTAGCCGCGATGCTCGGTTGAATCGCGACTAAAGCCGCTCCTACGCAGGTTGCGTTTCGAAAGGAATCCGCAATGTTGAAACTCTACGGTTATTGGCGCTCCAGCGCCGCCTACCGCGTGCGCATCGCCCTCAACCTCAAAGGTCTGGCCTGCGAACAGTTGCCGGTTCATCTGGTTCGCGACGGAGGGGAGCAGCACAGCGCCGACTACCGCGCGCTGAACCCGCAGGGCCTGTTGCCGCTGCTGGTCGACGAACAGAATGGCGGCGTGCGCATTGCCCAGTCGCTGGCGATCATCGAATACCTGGAGGAAATCTTCCCGGTGCCGGCACTGTTGCCCGCCGACCCGGCCGAGCGTGCCCAGGTCAGGGCACTGGCCCTGCATATCGCCTGTGACGTACACCCGCTGAACAACCTGCGCGTGCTGCAGTACCTGAGCAATGAGCTGGGCGCCTCCGATGCCGCGAAGACCGCCTGGTACCAGCATTGGGTCGCACTCGGCCTGGCGGCGGTGGAGGAGGGCCTGGCTGTGTTTGACGGACGCTTGTCACTCGGCGAACGGCCCGGATATCTGGAGGCCTGTCTGATCCCGCAGCTGTATAATGCGCGGCGTTTTAACTGTGACCTTGCCGCGTACCCACGCATTGTCGCCTTGGCGGCGCGTTGCGAACCTCTGGAGGCCTTCCGACTGGCCGCGCCGGAGGTGCAGCCCGACGCCCAGTGACACCTCCGGCTTTCATCCAAGCCTTGCATTCCGCCGCGCCACAAGCGCGGCGGGTCCGATCCCGTCACAGATAAAAACAAGCAGGTGACGCATGACTCGTGAAAAACCGAAGAATCTCTGGCTCTCGCGCTGGGGCTTCATCCTCGCTGCAACCGGCTCGGCCGTCGGTCTGGGCAATATCTGGAAATTCCCCTACATCACCGGCGAGTATGGCGGCGGCGCCTTCGTGCTGATGTACCTGGCTTGCATCCTGGCCATCGGCATTCCGGTGATGATGACCGAGATCGCCATCGGCCGCCGTGGCCGTGGCAGTCCCATCGACGCCATCGGTCGTGTAGTGCGCGAGAACAACGGCAACCCGCTGTGGAGGGCCGTCGGCGGCATGGCCATGCTCTCCGGTTTCATGATCCTGTGTTTCTACGTGGTCGTCGCCGGCTGGGCGTTTGCCTACACCTGGAAGATGCTCGATGGCTCGTTGGCCGCTACCAGCGTCGAGGCGCTCGGTGGTGTGTTCGAGGCGCATAACGCCAACCCCTGGCAGTTGGGTGGATGGAGCGTGCTGGTGGCGCTGCTGACCCTGTGGATCGTGGCCAAGGGCGTGCAGCAGGGTATCGAGAATGCCGTGCGCTGGATGATGCCGGGCCTGGCCCTGATGCTTGTCGTGCTGGTCGGCTACGCCCTGACCAGCGGCAGCTTCAGCGCCGGTTTCGGCTTCCTCTTCCATTTCGATGCCTCGAAGATCACCGGCGAAGCGCTGCTGGCGGCGCTGGGCCACGCCTTCTTTACCCTGAGCCTGGCCTCCGGGGCGATCCTCACCTACGGCTCCTACATCCCCGATGGTCAGTCCATTGCCCGGACCACCTTCATGGTCGCCATCTGCGATACCTGCGTAGCGCTGCTGGCCGGCCTGGCAATCTTCCCGATCATCTTCGCCAACGGCTTGAGCCCAAGTGCGGGGCCGGGTCTGATCTTCATGAGCCTGCCGCTGGCATTCCAGCAGATGCCGTTCGGCACGGCCTTCGGCGTGCTGTTCTTCGCCATGGTGTCGATCGCTGCGCTGACTTCGGCGATCTCGATGATCGAGGCCACCGTGGCCTATCTGAACGAGAAGCATGGTGTCAGCCGCCTGAGCGCCGCGGTGGTTGCTGGCACGGTGCTGCTGCTGATCAGTCTTCTGGCCATGCTCTCGTTCAACCTGCTGTCGGGTTGGACGCCCTTGGGCAAGAACTTCTTCGACTGGCTGGACTACCTGACGTCGCGCTGGATGATGCCGTTGGGTGGGATTTTTATGGTGATTCTTGCGGGCTATGCGCTGCGCGGTGAAATCATGCGCGACGAACTCGGCCTGCCGCCTGCCGGCTATGCGCTGTGGCTGTTCATGGTGCGTTATGTCAGCCCCGTGCTGATCATGGTGGTGTTCCTGCATGCGCTGGGATGGTTGATGTTCGACCCCATTGCCCAGTGGTACTGGATCGCCGGTGCCATTGGCGCCTTGGCCGTGGCGGGTGAGCTGTTGCGTCCCCGTGTGATGCCGGCGCTTGCCGGGCGCTGAGCACGGGCCGGCTTCGAGCAAGGCGCAGTTTCGGCAGAAACTGCGCCTTTTTTCTTGGAGCGTTGCGGGCAGGAAATCCACTAGGCGGGAAGTCGCCAGTTATTCGGCGCCAGTAAGCGGATATTTGCCGAAGTTGGCCGCTGAGCAATATTGCACTAGACATAATCAGGAACCTTGCTTGGCGAATTGCCAGTACTCAAGCGGCGCGCCATCCCTGCCGATAGTCTGTACTCGGTATGGCACAGCAGTTGCGTAGTCAGCCGATCAGGTCGCGCCCACGAGGTGTGGCTGCAATAAGAAGAACTGGAGCTATCCCCCCTATGTTCAAGCCTGCCGCGCGTCTATTCGCCAACCTTAGCGTTGGCAAGAAACTTCTCATCGGATTCGGCCTCGTGCTGTTGCTAACGGCAGCCATGACCGGCAGTGGTTATTTCGCCGTCCAGGCCGTGCTCAACGGGCATGCCGAGGTCGGCCAACTGGCGCAGGTGAACCAGGAAATTCTTCAGGCGCGTCGTCTGGAGCGTAATTTCGCCATCGAGCAAACCCCGGAGAACGCCGAGCGCGTGCGTGAAAGCCTGCGCAAGGTTCAGGGCATGCTGGAACAGCTCGTCCAGGAAAATCTGGAGAACACCCGCGTGCAAACCATGCAGCAGGCCGCCGCCGAGTACCTCAAGCAGTTCGACAATTACGTCGAGCAGCAAGGCAAGGCGCGCGAGGCGCGGCAGGATATGCGTAGCGCAGCAGCCGAGGCACGCGACCAGTTCGAAGTGATTGAACTGGACATGTATGACGCGGTGCGTGAACTGCGCCTGCAGGGCGACCGCCTGCGTGGCAGCGATCCGTTGACCCTGGCGGAAACTGCCTCCGGCCTGAGCAAGCGCATGCTCGATCTGCGTGGCCAGGAAAGCCTCTACATCATCGACGGTTCTCCCGATGCGTTGAAGGAGTGGGAGTACGTCAGCGAAGATCTGCAGACCGTCGCGAGCAGCCTCAGCGTCTGGCTCAACGACGATCAGAAGGCTGCCATCGACACCGCCTTGCAGGCGCTGACCCTGTATCAGCGCTCCTTTCTCTACTACCAACAGTTGCGCGAGCAGAATCAGGCAACCGAGAAGGCCATGATCGAGCGGGCGCGTTCGGTGGTCGATCTGGCTAAGTCTGCTCAGGCCAGCGCCGAGCAGAGCATGCTCGGCGGCAGCCAGCGCGCCCTGTTGGTGCTGGCCGTCATGGGCGCTGCCGCCATCGTGCTGGGGCTTTGTGCCTCCCTGTTGATCACCCGTTTGATCGTCGTGCCGCTGCGCCAGACTGTCAGCTTCGCGCAGCGTATTGCGGCTGGTGATCTCAGCCAGGACATCCCGCAGGACCGCCGCGACGAGGTGGGCCAGTTGCTTGCGGCGATGCAGAACATGACCGTCAGCCTGCGCAATCTGGTGGGACGCATCGGTGGTGGCGTCGGCCAGATTGCCGCAGCGGCCGAGCAACTGTCGGCGATTACCGCGCAGACCAGTGCCGGTGTGCAGACCCAGAAGCTCGAGACCGAGCAGACCGCCACCGCCATGCATCAGATGGCCGCCACCGTGCAGGAAGTGGCGCAGAATGCGGAGCAAGCTTCACTGGCGGCGCGCGACGCCGACCTGGAGGCGCAGCAGGGCAACCGCGTGGTGCAACAGGCCGTCGATCAGATCGACAGCCTGGCCGGCGAGGTGGAGCAGTCTGCCGAGGCCATCGAGGCCTTGAACAAGGAAAGTGCGCGCATCGGCAGTGTGCTGGAGGTGATCCGCAACGTCGCCGAGCAGACCAACCTGCTGGCGCTCAATGCGGCCATCGAGGCGGCGCGCGCCGGTGAGCAGGGCCGCGGTTTCGCGGTAGTCGCCGACGAAGTACGGGCGCTGGCCAAACGTGCGCAGGACAGCACCGAGGAAATCGAAAGCTTGATCGCCAGTTTGCAGCGTATGGCCAAGGACGCCGTGCAGCAGATGGACAGCAGTCGCGAGCTGACCCGGCGCACCGTGGAGTTGGCTGGCGAGGCGGGCGATGCGCTGGGCCGAATCACCCAGGCGGTCAGCACCATCGAGCAGATGAACCAGCAGATCGCCGCGGCTGCCGAGGAACAGAGCGCGGTGGCCGAGGCGATCAACGAGAGCGTGACTCGCGTGCGTGATATTGGCGAGCAGAGCGCCACCGCCACCGAGCAGACGGCCTCGTCCAGCGCCGAGCTGGCGCGTCTGGGTGTGGAGCTGCAGGGGCTGGTCGGGCAGTTCCGCACTTGATCCTCAACCCAGGTGGAAGCCGCCATCGATAGGGATGACGGCTCCGGTCATATAAGCCCCGGCGCTGCCGGCCAGGCTCAGCGCCAGGGCTGCCATTTCCTCCTCGCGGCCCCAGCGTTTCATCGGGATCACGGTCGTGTCGGCGGCCAGCGCAGCTTCGTTCTCGGCGATAAAGCGGGTCATCTTGCTGGGGAAGCGCCCTGGGGCGATCACGTTGACGTTGATGTGGTCGCTCACCAGCTCCCTGGCCAGCATGCGCGACAGTTGATGCAGTGCAGCCTTGCTCGGCCCGTAGGCATAGGCCTGCTCGCCCATGGCACTGAGGCCGGCCACCGAACCGATATTGATCACGCGTGCCGGACAATCCGCGGAACCCGCTTCACGCAGCAGCGGCAGCAACTGCTGGATGCAGCTGAATACCGAGGTGACGTTGAGCTGCATGACCTTTTCCCAGCCTTTGGCCGGATAACTTTCCAGCGGCGCACCCCAGGTGGTACCGGCGTTGTTGACCAGAATATCCAGGCGCTGGATGCGCTCGCCCAGCTCACGGGCCAGTGCCTGTACGCCTTCCTCGCTGGCCAGGTTGGCAGCGATGCCGGTGCATTGGCCGAGCGCTGACAGCTCGGCGGCGGTCTGCGCGCAGGCTTCGCCGTCACGGGCGCAGACATAAACATGGGCGCCAGCCTCGACGAAGGCTTTGGCGATCATCAGGCCGATGCCACGGGTGCCGCCGGTGACCAGCGCGGTGCGCCCGGCCAGGGAAAAATAGGGATGCATGCAGGACCTCGCAGGATAGTGAGGCCCTTACCCTAGGGGGTGATGCGGCGGAAAGCAGGCATCATTGCCAAGCGAAATGCCGCTTCATGCGTTTGCGCTGTCGTGTCTGAAGCTTCTCCCGCGGGATCAGCGTTCTGTGGTGCGGGCTTCAGCCGTGGGATGCCAACTGCACATCCAGCACGCAGATCTGCCCCGGCGCGGGGTAGTGCCAGTGCACATCCAGATCCCAGAAACGCGCGCCGTAGCGGCGCTCCGGGCCTGGCTGCTGGTAGGCCGGGCGCGGGTCCTGGGCCAGGCACTGTTCGATCAGCGCCACCAGTGGCTCGTTCAGGCGCAGGCCATGGGCCTGCGCCTGTTGCAGGGCAGCGTCCTGCCAGCTAACCGGAATCAGCGCCGGCGGCGCATCGGCCATGGCGTTGTGCGCGTCGGTGACACTGTCGGCGTAGGGCACGTAGGGTTTGATATCCAGCACCGGGGTGCCGTCGAGCAGATCGATGCCGGACAGATATAGACGACCCGCTTCCACCTTCTCCAGGCGCACCACCGACTGACCGATGCCGTTGGGCCGGTGCGTGGCGCGGGTGCTGAACACACCGACCGACTGATTGCCGCCCAGGCGCGGCGGGCGCACCTTCAGCCGTGGCTTGTCTTCCAGCGCCTGATGAAACAGGAACAGCAGCCAGACATGGCTGACCTGCTCCAGCCCCTGCACCGCCTCGCCCTGATCGAACGGCGGCAGCAACTCCAACACGCCGCGCGCGGCGGGTGCCAGGTGCGGCTGGCGGGGGATTGCGAATTTTTCCTTGAAACACGAGCGGACGATACCGACCGGCGAAACCTGATGCTGCATGGTGGCCTACTTAGCGGCGGTTGACCGGTGCGTCGTACGCTTCCCGGCAGCCGGCATCGCGGAACGGCCCGGTGAAGCGCAGCCAGCCTTCACCGGGACTGGTCTGGGCGCAAGTCAGGTGGCCATCGGCCTTGCTTTGCCAGAGGAAGAAGGGTGCGGGCGCGGCGAAGCTGGGCAGGCTCAGGGCGAGCAGGGCAGTCAGAAGCAGGGGGCGCATGGTGACAATCTCCAGAGCTTGAGAAGCGAACCCTAACATGGGTTTCTCAGAAGCGTTCCTTTTCACCCAGATAACGCCACTCGCCAACCGGCAGCTTGGCCATCGGCACGCCGCCGACGCGGATGCGCTTCATCTCGCGGATCTGCAGGCCGAGGGCGGCGCAGAGCTGGCGCAGCAGGTCAGGCGCCGGGTTCTTCAGGGCGAAGCGCAGGCGCTGCTCGCTCTGCCAGCTGGCCTTGCACGGCGGGTATTGGGTGCCCTTGTGCAACAGGCCCTTCTTCAGGCGTTCCAGGCCGTTGGGCGCCATCTCGCCGGTGACGTCCACCAGGTATTCCTGCTCCAGCTTGCTGCCGTCCTCGCGCAGCTTGCGCTGGGCGCGCCAGTCCTGGCTGAGGATGACCAGGCCGCTGGCGCCTTTCTGCAACGGCAGGCTCTGCTCCTGGCGCAGGAAGTGACCGTGCAGGATGCGCTGGGCGTGCGGGTCGTCCTGCCAGTGATTGTCGCGCGTCGGCAGGCGTAGCAGGGCTTCGCCGTAGCTGCCGGCCGGAGCATTCAGCAGCAGGCTGACCGGCTCCACCGCATCGAGGCTGGCGCCGGGCAGCAGCTCCACGCGTTGCCCTTCGGCAACCTTGAACTGCGGCGCCTCGACCACCTCACCGTCGACGCTGACCCAGCCGCCGGTGATATACAGATCGGCCTCGCGGCGGGAGCAGGCGAACAGTTCGATGACGCGTTTGGACAGGCGGATGGGGTCGCTCATGACAGGGCTCGGGCAGAAAGAAAAACAGTTCAGGCCGTGATTACGGGCTCCGCGCACGAAGCGCGGCTCTGCAGGCAACTGCGGGGCAAGGTCTCGCGAGCTAGAGCCAGGCTAGGCGAAGTTGCCCGAAGGCGCGCAGCTTAATGTTGTAAGTGAGCACGCTGAGGGCGACTTCAACAACGCCTGGCCGACGCGCCGCGCAGCAGACCGTTGATTAAATCAGACCAGCTCGCCCCACATATCGTACTCATCGGCATCGACGATACGCACGCGCACCTTGTCGCCCGGCTTGACGTTGGTGGAGTCGATGAACACGCTGCCGTCGATCTCCGGGGCGTCGGCCCAGGAGCGGGCCACGGCACCTTCGCCGTCCACTTCGTCGACCAGCACGTCCATCTCCAGGCCGATCTTGGCCTGCAGGCGCGCGCTGCTGATGGCCTGCTGGTGCGCCATGAAGCGCTCCCAACGGTCCTGCTTGACGTCGTCCGGTACCAGTTCCAGGCCCAGATCGTTGGCCGGCGCGCCTTCCACCGGCGAGTACTGGAAGCAGCCGACGCGGTCGAGCTGGGCTTCAGTCAGCCAGTCGAGCAGGTACTGGAAGTCTTCCTCGGTCTCGCCCGGGAAGCCGACGATGAAGGTGGAGCGGATGGTCAGCTCGGGGCAGATTTCGCGCCACTTCTTGATGCGCGCCAGGGTCTTGTCTTCGAAGGCCGGGCGTTTCATCGACTTCAGCACTTTCGGGCTGGCGTGCTGGAAGGGGATGTCCAGGTACGGCAGCAGCTTGCCGGCGGCCATCAGCGGGATCACGTCATCGACGTTCGGGTACGGGTAGACGTAGTGCAGGCGCACCCATACGCCCATCGCCGACAGCGCTTCGCACAGCTCCAGCATGCGCGTCTTGACCGGCTGGCCGTTCCAGAAGTCGAGCTTGTACTTGAGGTCGACGCCGTAGGCGCTGGTGTCCTGGCTGATCACCAGCAGCTCCTTGACGCCGGCCTTGACCAGGCGCTCGGCCTCGCTCAGCACGTCGCCCACCGGGCGGCTGACCAGCTTGCCGCGCATCGACGGGATGATGCAGAAGCTGCAGCTGTGGTTGCAGCCCTCGGAAATCTTCAGGTAGGCGTAGTGGCGCGGGGTCAGCTTGATGCCCTGCGGCGGCACCAGGTCGATCAGCGGGTTGTGCTCGGTCTTCGGCGGCACCACTTCGTGCACCGCGTTGACCACCTGCTCGTACTGCTGCGGGCCGGTCACGGCGAGCACGCTCGGGTGCACGTCACGAATGCTGTTCTCGGCCACGCCCATGCAGCCGGTCACGATGACCTTGCCGTTCTCCGAGATCGCCTCGCCGATGGCGTCCAGCGACTCGGCCTTGGCGCTGTCGATAAAGCCGCAGGTGTTGACCACTACCACGTCGGCATCCTGGTAGGTCGGCACGATCTCGTAACCTTCCATGCGCAGCTGGGTCAGGATGCGTTCGGAGTCGACCGTTGCCTTCGGGCAACCAAGGCTGACGAAACCGACTTTGGGGGTGGCGGTGGACATGCGGGCTAACCTCTAACGGGCACCTTGTGGGCGCCTCTGATCAAAAAGTGCGCAATTCTAGCGGCGCTTTGGGCGCTTTACCAGTAGCAAAACGGCCGGCAGCGCCGGGCGGCGTTGATGCGTGCTCAAGTGTCAGGCCGCTTGCGTGAGCAGCGCACATTTTTTCGTGGTGTGCGCGTCAGGTAGCGCGGCTGAAGCCGCTCCTGTGCAGGCTATATAGATAGCTATTGTAGGAGCGGCTTCAGCCGCGATCGCTCGTCGCCTGCGCCGCCGGTGTGATCTGCGGCGCAAGAGGCAAGGTTGCCGATAACGCCTGTTTACCGCAGGATTGCCGCACCATGGTCGAAAGGTGTGGCTTGCAGCGCAGCTGCGTCGTCGATATCTCCTGACAATCCAAGATGTGCGCCGGTCCGCTTGAGGGCTCGGGTTATTTCGATGCTGGTGGCAGGTTTCAGCGTGCCGCCGGCCAATTTGCTGATGAGGGATACAAGTTGATCATCCATCCTAAAGTTCGCGGTTTCATCTGCACCACCACTCACCCGGTTGGTTGCGAGCGCAACGTGCTCGAGCAGATCGAAGCCACCCGCGCACAGGGCGTGCGTGAAGATGGTCCGAAAAAAGTGCTGGTGATCGGCGCCTCCAGCGGCTACGGCCTGGCCGCCCGCATCACCGCGGCGTTTGGCTTCAAGGCCGACACCCTGGGTGTGTTCTTCGAGAAGCCGGGCACCGAAACCAAGCCGGGCACCGCCGGCTGGTACAACGCTGCAGCCTTCGACAAGTTCGCCAAGGCCGATGGCCTGTACAGCAAGTCGATCAATGGCGATGCCTTCTCCGACGAAGCTCGGGCCAAGGTCATCGAGCTGATCAAGAACGAAATGGGTGGCAAGGTCGACCTGGTCATCTACTCCCTGGCCTCGCCGGTGCGCAAGCTGCCGCAGACCGGTGAAGTGGTGCGTTCGGCGCTCAAGCCGATCGGCCAGCCGTACAAGTCGACCGCCATCGACACCAACAAGGACGTGATCATCGAAGCGTCCATCGAGCCGGCCAGCGAGCAGGAAATCGCCGACACCGTCACCGTCATGGGCGGTCAGGACTGGGAACTGTGGATCAACGCTCTGCAGCAGGCTGATGTGCTGGCCGAAGGCGCGCAGACTCAGGCCTTCAGCTACATCGGTACCGAAATCACCTGGCCGATCTACTGGCACGGTGCGCTGGGCAAGGCCAAACAGGACCTGGACGAAACCGCCACTCGCCTCAACCAGCGTCTGCAGGGTATCAACGGCGGCGCCAACGTTGCCGTGCTGAAGTCGGTGGTCACCCAGGCCAGCTCGGCCATTCCGGTGATGCCGCTGTACCTGTCCATGGTCTTCAAGATCATGAAGGAACAAGGCCTGCACGAAGGCACCATCGAGCAGCTCAACCGCATGTTCCGTGACCGCCTGTACCGCACCGATGGCCAGCCGGCCGAAGTCGACAGCGAAGGCCGTCTGCGTCTGGATGACTGGGAACTGCGTGACGAAGTGCAGGACGCCTGCAAGGCGCTGTGGCCGCAGGTCACTACTGAGAACCTGTTCGACCTGACCGACTACGCCGGTTACAAGCGCGAGTTTCTCAAGCTGTTCGGCTTCGAGCGTGATGATATCGACTATGACGCCGACGTTTCCGCCTTCGTCGAGTTCGACTGCGTCGAGCTGTAAGTAGCACGCAGCCGCCACGGTTTTCGCCGTGGCGGCTGCGTTTCAGCTTCTGGCGGTTGCCGCTGCGCATTCCTTCCCTTCGCGCATCCCGCTCTGGCAACGCCGTTTCCCTGTGTGACTCAAGCCATTCGCCTGTTGCTGGCGTGGTTGCCCCGTGCGCCTTAGCGGCGGCCAGGCAGCATGCGCAGCAGGGTGTTGTCGTGGCTGATGTAATGGTGCGACAGGGCCGCTGCGGCGTGCAGGCCGATCAACCAGTAGCCGGCGACGCCGGCCAGTTCATGCCATTCCTTGATCTGTCCGGCCAGTGCCTTGTCCGGGCTGGTCAGTGCAGGCAGCTCAAGGCCGAAGAACGGAATGGGTTTGCCCGCGGCGCTGAGAATCAGCCAGCCGGCGAGTGGTGCGCCGATCATCAGCGCATAAAGCGCTACATGCATCAGCTTTGCCGGCAGCGACTGCCAGGTCGGTAACGGCGGCTCGATTGCCGGAGTGGGGCTCAGCAGGCGTGCCAACAGGCGCAGCCAGACTAGGGCGAAAACAGCCAGACCAAGCATGAAGTGCCAGTGCTTGAGCAGTTCTCGGGTGTCGCTGCCCTTGGCGAAGTTGCCCTTGAGCTCGATGCAGGCGTACACCGCAACGAGCAGCAGGGCCATCAGCCAGTGCAGGGCAATGGAAAGGGGTAAGTAGCGTTGGGTCTGGATGCGCGTCATCCGCTTGTCCTCATCGGTTAACCTGCTTCCATTGCAGGCGTAGTCGAGGATAGACCGGCCAGCTTAAGAAAGTCTGAAGGGGATAAAGCGCGCAAACGAAAAAGGCCACTCGATTGAGTGGCCTTTTTCTGAAGGTGGTTGCGGGAGCAGGATTTGAACCTACGACCTTCGGGTTATGAGCCCGACGAGCTACCAGACTGCTCCATCCCGCGCCGGCAATTCTACGCTTGCGCAAAGCGTTGTCAATCGATTTCTTGCTTTTAATCGAAAAAATTAATTTTCGCCAAAGCAAAAAGGCCACTCGATTGAGTGGCCTTTTCGTGAAGCTGGTTGCGGGAGCAGGATTTGAACCTACGACCTTCGGGTTATGAGCCCGACGAGCTACCAGACTGCTCCATCCCGCGTCTGTGGGGCGGCATTCTACAGCCAGATACTTGGGTGTCAACCGCTATTTGTAAGAAAAGTGTTTTCAACTCAGATGCTTAGCGTTAAACAGCTGTTAGACTTCAGGGCTTCAGGCCAGACCGTGCGAGGCTTTCGAGGGTGTTGTGCGCAAGATAATCCACATTGACTGCGACTGCTTCTACGCCGCTGTCGAGATGCGCGACGACCCGAGTCTGGCCAGTCGCCCATTGGCTGTGGGCGGTTCGGCGGATCGGCGCGGCGTGATCGCCACCTGCAATTACGAAGCGCGCGCCTATGGCGTGCGCTCGGCGATGTCGTCACGGCATGCATTGAAGCTGTGCCCGGACCTGTTGATCGTCAAGCCGCGCTTCGAGGTCTACCGCAGCGTGTCGCGGGAAATCCACGGCATCTTTCGCCAGTTCACCGACCTGATCGAGCCGTTGTCGCTGGACGAGGCCTACCTAGATGTCAGCGAGTCGCCGCATTTTTCCGGCAGTGCCACGCGTATCGCTCAGGAAATCCGCCGCCGCGTGGCGCAGGAGCTGCACATCACCGTGTCGGCGGGTGTAGCGCCGAACAAGTTCCTGGCCAAGATCGCCAGCGACTGGCGCAAGCCTAACGGGCTGTTCGTCATCACCCCGGATCAGGTGGACGATTTTGTCGCCGAGTTGCCCGTAAGCAAGCTGCATGGTGTCGGCAAGGTTACGGCGGACAAGTTGGCGCGCCTGGGCATACGTACCTGCCTGGATTTGCGTGACTGGAACAAGCTGGCGCTGGTACGCGAGTTCGGCAGTTTCGGTGAGCGCTTGTGGGGGCTGGCGCATGGTATCGACGAGCGTGCTGTGAAGGTGGATAGCCGGCGGCAGTCATTGAGCGTCGAGCACACCTTCGATCAGGACCTGCCGGACCTGGACAGCTGTCTGGACAAGCTGCCAGCGCTGATCGAGGAAATGAACGGACGCCTGCAGCGCCTGGACGCCAGCTATCGACCGGACAAGCCCTTCGTCAAGGTCAAGTTCCATGACTTTACCCAGACCACTCTGGAGCAGGCAGGGGCCAGCCGGGATCTGGAAAGCTATCGGCAATTGCTGAGCAACGCTTTCGCGCGTGGCGACAAGCCGGTGCGGCTGCTTGGAGTCGGCGTCAGGTTGCATGACTTGCGTGGGCGGCAGGAGCAACTGGAGCTGTTTGCGACATAGGACGTCAGGCTGCAAGTCAGCGAAACCTGTAGGGGCTCGTCCTGTCGGTGTGTAGCCCGGATGACATCCGGTTTTTTCTTGAGCCTGGGCCCGGATTGCATCCGGGCTACGGATGGTGAGTGCAATTAATGTGGGAGGTGCTTTAGCGGCGAGTTGTTATCGCGGCTGAAGCCGCTCCTACAGGAGCAGTGCGTGTCCTGTAGGGCGAGCGCCGCGTTACTCGGCCCAGAGGCGGATCGGTTTGCCGCTGGCTGGCCAGAGTTGCAGCTGGCCGATGGCGTTGAAGTCCCAGCGTTTGATCTGGCTCAGCGCGGTGAGGAAGCGTTGCTCCTGCTCCATCAGTGCAGGCGCGCACATCTTGCGGGTGCTGCCTGGGGCTTCGAAGGTCAGCGCGTCGTCATTCAGCGCATAGCCAGCGAACCAGTGGTTGCAGCCGGCATTGCCATGGGCGCGGCCGTCGGCGGCAAAGGTGATGGTCAGGTGGCTGCGGTCGATCAGTGGGCGTTCGCCAATCCACTCCACCCGATAGCTGCGTTCGGTTTCCAGTTGCGGTGCATTGCTGGTGCAACCAGCCAGTGCGGCGGCAAGCAGGGTAAGGGACAGGGCGCGATACATGACTCAGGCCTCCTGGCAGGTGCGGCAGAGATGACGGCCAGCGTCGTTGCGCCAGCCCAGTTCGGCAATGCGTGCTTCGGCCGCAGGAGCCTGAGCCGCCTTGCCCAGCGCCGCATCGACGGCGAATTCGAAGTCCAGCTGCTTGCCGCAGCCGTCGCAGTTGACTTGCCAGTTATGGATGGCCAGCTCCTTGAACTGCGGGCCTTTGCATACGGCCAGCCATTGGCCAGGTGGATTGATCAGGTGACGGACCTTCTCCACCTGCAGGCGCATGTGCAGGTCGCGGCTGCCCTTGAGGGTGACCAGCAGTACATCGTTGGCCTGGATCGAGCCACCGTTACCGGTGACCTGATAGCGGCCCGGAGCCAGTGCGCGGCATTCGGTGAGAGTGTGTTGCGGGTTGAGCAGGGTGTAACGGAAATCGTGTTCGGCCATGGGTCCTCCGGATCAGCCGGCATGCTATCACGCGCCGGCCCTGACCTCATTGCTCGGGGTGCCTGCGACCCAGGCGGCAATGTTGTCCAGTGTAGTGCGGGCAATGGCGCCGAGCGCCTCGCGGGTAAGAAAGGCCTGGTGAGCAGTGATGATGACGTTGGGAAAGGTCAGCAATCGGGCCAGGGTATCGTCCTGTAGCGGTCGGTCGGAGTGATCCTCGAAGAACAGCTCGGATTCCTCTTCGTAGACGTCCAGGCCCAGATAGCCGAGCTGGCCGCTTTTCAGGGCATCGATCAGCGCCGGAGCATCGACCAGTGCGCCGCGACCGGTATTGATCAGCATCACGCCGTGTTTCATCTGCGCCAGGCGAGCGGCGTCGATCAAATGGTAGCTGGCCTCGGTCAGCGGGCAGTGCAGGCTGAGGATGTCACTGTCGCTGATCAGTTCATCGAGTTCAGCCCGGCGAGCGCCGAGTGTGTCGAGCCCGCTGATGGGGAATGGGTCGTAGATCAGCACCTGGCAGCCGAAACCATGCATGATGCGGGCGAATGTCTGGCCGATCTTGCCGCCGCCGATCACGCCAACGGTCTTGCCATGCAGGTCGAAGCCGGTCAGACCGTGCAGGGAAAAGTCGCCGTCACGGGTGCGGTTGAAGGCGCGGTGGATGCGTCTGTTCAGGGCCAGCACCAGTGCTGCGGCATGTTCCGCCACAGCGTGTGGCGAATAGGCCGGTACCCGCACGACCGGCAACCCCAGACGCTGTGCGGCATGCAGGTCGACATGGTTGTAGCCGGCCGAGCGCAGGGCGATCAGGCGCGTGCCGGCAGCGGCCAGGCCTTCCAGCACCGGCGCCGACAAATCGTCATTGATGAAGGCGCAGACCACTTCACTGCCAGCGGCCAGGGCGAGGCTGTCGGGTGTCAGGCGGGCTTCGTGAAAGTGCAGTTGCCAGTCGGACGGACAACTGGCTGCCAGAAAGGACTCGCGGTCGTAGGGTTTGCTGCTGAACAGGCAGATTCGCATGCTGGTCCTCAGGCGCTCTGGGCGGCTGCTTCGGTCAAGCGGGCAATGGCCGCGTCCAGCTCATCCAGGGCGCGCTGGGCCTCGGGGTCATCCTGCTTGAGCAAGGTTTCACTGCGCTGACAGGCGGCGCGCAGCTGTGGCACGCCACAGTAACGCGTGGCCCCGTGCAGGCGGTGTACGCGTTCGATCAGTGTCGTGCGTTCGCCGGCATCCCGCGCCTGGCGAATGGCCTGGCGATCACCTGGCAGACCGGCCAGCAGCATGCTCAACATATCGGCAGCCAGATCCGCCTTGCCGGCCGCCAGGCGCAGGCCTTCTTCGGCATCGAGCACCTTGCTCTGGGATTGCGCCGGAGCAGGCTGCGCGGCCTTGCTTGCAGGCTGGTTGCGCAGGTTAAGGCCGGTCCATTTGAGCACTACTTGCGCCAACTGGCGCTCGCTGATCGGTTTGGTCAGATAGTCGTCCATGCCGCTTTGCAGCAGGGCACGTTTCTCGTTGGCCAGGGCATGGGCGGTAAGGGCGATGATCGGCGTGGCACTGCGGCTCTGCTCGCTCTCCCACTGGCGGATCGCTTCCGTGGCTTCGCGGCCATCCATGCCTGGCATCTGCACGTCCATGAACACCAGGTCGAAGCTGTCCTGCTTGATCTCGTCTATCGCAGCAAAGCCGCTGTCCACGGCCTTGACGTTAGCCCCCATGTCATCGAGCAGGGTTCTGACCAGCAGCAGGTTGGCCGGGTTGTCGTCGACGCAGAGGATATGCGGCCGTCTCGTCTCACCCATTACCAGCGGTTCATTGAGCGGACGTTGCGGGTTGACCAGCTCGACCAGCGCCTTGTGCAGTTTGCGTGTGCAGGGCGGCTTGGCCTGCAACTGGGTGTAGGCGTCGGGGAGCGACTCGTGGAACAGTCCCAATTCTGTCGTGGGGCAGAGCACCAGCGCCTTGCAGCCCAGTCGATCGAGCTCCTGAATGCGTTGGCCGAGGGTTTCGGCCGGCAATTGGGCGGCGGTGATGCCGAGTACCGCGAGGGTCAGCGGGCGATCCCGCTGCTGCTGGCTGCTGACTGCCTCGAAAAGCTGCCCAGGGTCGGCGAAGCTCTCTACTTCCAGGCCACAGTCTTCCAGCTGGTGCGCCAGGGCCTGGCGAGCCAGTTCGTGGCTTTCCAGAACGGCGACGCGGTGGCCCTGCAGGGCCGCGCGCGGCAAGTCTTCGGCATCGTCGCGGGCCTTGGGCAGTGATAGGCTGACCCAGAATTCCGAGCCTTCACCTGGGGTGCTGTCGACGCCGATCTCGCCACCCATCTGCTCGATCAGGCGCTTGGAAATCACCAGGCCAAGTCCGGTGCCGCCGGCCTGGCGGGTCAGCGAGTTATCGGCCTGGCTGAAGGCCTGAAACAGCGCGCGCAGGTCTTCATCCGACAGGCCGATACCGGTGTCCATGACGCTGATGCGCAATTGCGCGCTGTCGGCACTTTCGTCCTCGACCATCGCGCGCATGACGATGGTGCCTTCGCGGGTGAATTTGATGGCATTGCTGACCAGGTTGGTCAGCACCTGCTTCAGGCGCAGTGGGTCACCGCGAAGGGCCAGTGGCGTATCGCGGTAGATCAGGCTGACCAGTTCCAGCTGCTTTTCATGCGCTGCCGGGGCAAGGATGGTCAGTGTGTCTTGCAGCAGATCGCGCAGGTTGAAGGGTAGGGACTCGAGCACCAGCTTGCCGGCCTCGATCTTGGAGAAATCCAGCACCTCGTTGATGATGCCGAGCAAGCTGTCCGCGGATTTCTCGATGGTCATCAGGTAATCCTGCTGGCGCGGGCTGAGCTCGCTTTTCTGCAGCAGGTTGGTGAAGCCGAGAATGCCGTTGAGCGGGGTGCGGATTTCGTGGCTCATGTTGGCCAGGAACTCGGACTTGATGCGGCTGGCTTCCAGCGCTTCCTTGCGGGCGAAATCCAGCTCGATGTTCTGGATTTCGATGGTTTCCAGGTTCTGTCTGACGTCTTCGGTGGCCTGGTCGATGTTGTGCTGCAGCTCCTCCTGGGCATTCTGCAGGGCCTCGGCCATGCGGTTGATGCCGGCGGCCAGCTCGTCGAGCTCATGGTTGCCCTGCGGAGGTAGGCGGGTTTCCAGGTGGCCGTCCTTGAGTTGGGCGACGGTGGCCTTGATCGCCAGCAAGGGTTCGTTGATGGTACGGCTCATGCGCAGCGCGAGCAGGGCCGTGACGGCCAGGCCACCGGCGATCAGCAGCAGGCTGGTGATCAAGCTGCGATAGCCGCTGAGCAGCGTGCCCTGGTGCGATAGTTCCAACTCCACCCAGCCCAGTAACTGTGGGTCGTCGTCTGTCTTGGCCTGGTCGCTGAGAACCAGATGCTGGTCGTAGACCGGGAGCAGGAAACGCGTGGCATCCTGGCCGCTGAGCTGGCTTACATCGGCCTGACCAGTGGGTGACGGGTTGAGCATGCTGGGGCCGGCATGAGCCAGGACATTGCGTTGTGGCTCCAGAAAACCTACTGCGCGAACGTCCGGGTGTTCAAGTGCCTGCTGAGCGATACGTCCGAGCAATGCGGTGTTCTGTTGCTGCAGGGCCGGCGCCGCGAGTGGCGCCAGGTGCTCGACCAGCATCTCGCCGCGCTGCAGCAGCTGTGCCTGCAAGCTTGATAGCTGCACCCAGGTGAAATAGCCGCCCAGCACCAATGCCAGCAGGCTGGTGGGGAGCAGGGTGAGCAGCAACACGCGCCCTTTGATGCCTAGATCCTTGAACACGGTTTATCTCCTTGATCTCGTCCGGGCAGTGTAGCGATTCGGCGCGCTGGAATCTTTAGGTGAGCGATTGTTGTTTAGTAGGTAGAATTGTTCTCATTTTTATCCTGTGGTCCCCGATGATGATGACCCAAAGCCCTGTTGCAACCCGCATTCTGGCGGTAGAAGACGACCCCTTGCTGGCCAGTCACCTGCAGGCCGACCTGGTAAATCGTGGTTACGACGTGACCCTGAGCCATGACGGCAGTGAGGGACTGAGCCTGGCCGAGCGCGAAGATTTCGATCTGGTGCTGATGGACATCATGCTGCCGGGCACCAATGGTCTGGAGGCGTTGCAGCGCTTGCGCCAGCGCCGCCGTGTGCCGGTGCTGCTGATGTCGGCGCTGGGTGACGAGCAGAACCGTATCGCTGGATTCAGTCAGGGAGCCGACGATTATCTGCCCAAACCTTTCAGCCTTGGCGAGTTGAGCGTGCGCATCGAGGCGATTCTGCGGCGTGTGGCTTATGAGCGGCATCAGCAGCAGGGCCAAAGCACTGATGACGGGCTGAGTTTCGATGAAGGGCGCAGCGATGTTGCGCATGCCGGTCAGTGGGCCGGGCTGACGCTCAGTGAGTACCGCGTACTGGAGTTGCTGTGGCGCAACCGGGAGGAGGTGCTGAGCAAGCCTTTCCTTTATCAGCAAGCCTTGCGCCGCGCCTACGCTCAGCATGATCGCAGCCTGGACATGCACGTCAGTCACGTGCGCCGTAAATTGCAGGCCATCGGCTATGCCCAGACGCGGGTGGATACCGTATGGGGCAAGGGCTACGTTCTGGTGCAGGTCAGCTCATGAACCTGCCGGGCCGACATTCGCTGCTGTGGAAGCTGACGGGCGCCCTGGCGCTGTTCTGTCTGTTGCTGGTCAGTTTGCATGTCGATATCGGCCGAATCCTGATCCAGGCGACCTCGTACCTGTCCAACTCTGCCAAGAGCACTCTGTCGGACTACGCGCAAGACGCGGAGCACGCCTGGCGCAATGGCGGTGTCTCCGGGGTTGACGATTTTCTACGGGGGCTGCGCGAGCAGGAGCAGGTCTGGGCAGCGGTAGTCGATGAACACCAGCACTCGCTGTCTTCGCAAGCGCTGAGTGAAGAGGAGCGGCAGCGCCTGGACTTCGTGCGCAAGCTCGACTTCCCGGTCGGCCGGCCGGGAGGCACGCCAACCTTCTATATACCGTTCAGCGATGGCGAGACGCGTCTGGTCATGGAGCTGCCACAACGCCTAAGCCCGCGTCGGTACAACGAACTATGGGAGATTTTGCTGCAGCGGGTCGTACCGTCTGTCCTGGCGATATTGCTGGGCTTGCTGCTATATCGCGCGCTGATTGCGCCACTGGCGGTGCTGCGTCGTCAGGCCGCAGCTCTGAGCGCTGGTGATCTGGATGCACGGGTCGGGCCTGGAGTGACCGGGCGGCGTGATGAGCTGGGTGAGCTGGCGCGAACTTTCGATCACATGGCGGGCCGTTTGCAAAATACCGTGGCCTTCCAGCGCCAACTGCTGCGCGACCTCTCGCACGAGCTGCGCACGCCGTTGAGCCGGCTGCGGGTCGCCGGGGAGCACGAGCAGGATGTCGATGCCCTGCGCCAGCGCCTGGAGCGCGAAGTGGGGGGGATGGAGAAGCTGATCGGCGATACCCTCGAGCTGGTCTGGCTGGATACCGAGCGGCCCAGCCTGCCACTGGAGTCGGTGGATATCGCGCGGCTCTGGGAGGTCCTCAGCGAGAATGCCGGCTTCGAGTCTGGTTGGGACATGCAGCGTCTGCCTTGCGAAGTGCCGGCCGATTGCGTGGTCTGGGGGCATCTCAATGGTCTGGCCCAGGCGCTGGAGAATGTGTTGCGCAATGCCATTCGCCATTCTCCCGAGGACGGTGTGGTGCGCCTGGGCGGCATGCGGGATGGCAATTATTGGCAGCTCTGGGTCGAAGACCAGGGGCCGGGGGTGCCGCAGCAGGCGTTGGAGACGATCTTCCGACCCTTTGCGCGGTTGAATGTTGCCCGACCAGGCGGAGACGGTTACGGCCTCGGCTTGGCCATCGCGCGCAGCATGGTGCAACTGCAGGGCGGGCAGCTGTGGGCGGAGAATCTTGATGGCGGCTTGAGCATCAATTTCCGTCTGAAGGCCGATCTTGCCAGGCCGGTGCCGCGTCGAGTCGCGCAAGTGCACGCGCAGGCGGTCTTGCCAGCGGGCGAGTCGCCCTCGGTCTGATTCAGCGCGGATGAATGGCCGTGCCGCCGGCTGCTATTACTTTGAGATTCAGACCCTGCTGATCGAGCCACGATTGCAGGCGTCTGGCTGTTGAGTCGGCGTTCCCATCATCGGTGCGCAGCGGATGGACGCTGCCATGCCACATCAGCATCTGCAGCGACTGTGCGAGCAGACCCAGGTCACCTTTGCAGGTATCCAGT
The DNA here is from genome assembly GCF_050473265.1 of Pseudomonas pichavaramensis. NCBI lineage: Bacteria > Pseudomonadati > Pseudomonadota > Gammaproteobacteria > Pseudomonadales > Pseudomonadaceae > Pseudomonas > Pseudomonas pichavaramensis. The sequence continues at coordinate 190,720 of NZ_JBJKFJ010000005.1, forward strand.
CGGCTCAGCTCCTGAAAGCTCGCCGGGCCGGCGTTCAGCCGCTGCAGAATGGGAGAGAAGACAGAGACTGGCCCCTGAATCTCGCCGATGGGCGTGGCGAAGGTCAGCCCACCGCTGCGCTCTGCGCTTGGGCAGGGGCCGAAGCGCAGCGTGGCGACCTGCTGAATGTGCTGCTGCGGAGGGAGGCTTACCGGGTTGCGTTGGAACAGGTCCTGGCGTTGATGCTGATGGCGAGCCATGTCCTTGATCAGTTCGCGGATGGCTGGCGACGCTTGCTCGCGCAGCAGCGCCTGGCTGGCCTCGGGGATCGACAGCGAGTCGAGGTTTTCGAAGACGTTGGCGCTGCCAAGATAGGAAAGGCCCGCGCTGGCGACCATGCGATGTACGTCGACCGAGTGCTGCGCTTGCCAGTGGTCGCTGAGAAAGTGGTGGGCCAGGTAGGCCGGGTTCATCCGCTGCAGTGTCTGCAGGCTGGCTCGAAGGCGGGGCTGATCATGAAAGACGCCAGTCGCGTCGAGCTGGCCGAGCAGTTCGAGCCCGGCACGGACTTTCTGTTGCGAATCGCCGGGCAGTTGTGCGGCGACTTCATTGAGCAGCTTCTGTATCGGTAGCATCTGCGTCGCGCCGGGGTGACACATATAGTGCAGATACAGCAGCCCGCGCGGCTTTAGCCACTTCCCGACCAGTTCGAGGATGTGCGCTTGCTGTTCGGGTGCGATCCAGGACCACACTCCGTGACAGGCAATGAAGTCGAAGTGCTGACTGTTCTGCTGGCCGAAGCGGGCGAAGTCGGCATTGATGAAGCGAACGTTATCCAGGCGGATTGCCTGTGCAGCCTTTCGGGCAAAAGCGAGTTGCGCCTCGTTGAAGTCGACCCCGAGGAACTGTCCCAGTGGGTTGCAGGCCGCGGCGACCAGCAGGTTGATGCCCAGGCCGCAGCCCAGCTCGCAATAGTTGTAGGGCTGATCGATTGCGGGGGCGAGGCTGCCCTGGATCTGCGCCAGGCTGGCAAGCCAGACCGGCTGCATTTCCCTGTGGTAATGCGGCGGGTAGGCCGTGTCCCTGACATAGGATGGTGGTGCATTCATGAGGCTGCCTCTGTGTCTGAAAAGCGAGAAGCCGCCTCCTGAAAGAGGCAGCTTCTCGGGTACCTAAACCAGGTAGCAGAATCAGAAATTCTGCGTCAGCCCGAATACGTAGCGTCTGCCATCGAGGTTGTAGGCGAAGTCATCTTCCGTGGTGACCTCCTTGTTGGTGACGTTGTAGACACCGAACTTGAGGCTCAGGTCGCGAGTCGGCTTGTACACCAGGCCGACGTCGGCAAAGGTGTAGGACGGGTAGGTCACGCCATTGGTGTTGCTGCCGCTGGTGCCTGTCTGCCAGCGACCGGAGGTCTCGCCACGGTAGTTGACCTGGGTCCACAGGTTGAGCTTTTCGGTGGCTTGCCAGTCCAGCGATGCGTTGAACATGTGCTTGGCCATGTCGTTGAGCGGCTCGCCCTTGTACTGGCCTGACTTCTGCTCGGTGCTGGTATAGGTGTAGCTGTGGCGGTAGGTGAGGTTGTCGAGAATCTGGTAGTCGAGGGTGAATTCGACACCTTTGAGTTCGGCCTCATCGACGTTTTCGTAGGCGGTGTAGCCAAACTGATGCGCGGGGTAGGTGGTGCCGTTGTAGGTGCAGGCGACGTTCTGTGCACAGACCCGGCCGGTGCGGTTGATCTTGTCTTCGTAGTCGATCTGGTAGATGGTCAGGGTGCTGCTCAGACCGAGGTCGAAGTTCTCGTAGCCGATGCCGATTTCACGGTTGACGCTGGTTTCCGGGACCAGATCCGGGTTGCCGATGATGACCCCGCCCATGGATGTGGCGCCATAGTCGGTTGCGCTCTGGCGCAGGGCCGGAGCCTTGTAGCCGGTGGTGACGCCGCCCTTGAGGGTGAAGTTGTCAGTCAGTCGATAGACGGCATAAACCTTCGGGCTGAACTCGCTGCCGTAAGCCTGATTGTCATCGAAGCGGCCGCTGAGGGTCAGGGTCAGGTCATCGGTCAGGCTCCAGTTGTCCTCCAGGAACAGCGAGTTCTGGTAGCGATCCATCTCCACCACCGCATTGGCGTCTGCCACTACAGGTTCGCGCAGGCCGCTGCTGGCGCCATCCTCGAGCTTCTCGTACTTGTGGGTCAGGCCCCCGGTAAGGGCGTGCGAGCCTGCAAAATAGGTGGCCTGGGTATTGGCCGTCAGTACGCTGTATTCGATGCCTTCGCCGGTTGTGGCATTCAGACGGCTGAGGTTTTCGGAGTGGTCATAGTTGACGTAGGTATCGGTCAACAGGTTGTCGTAGCGCCCCTCATGGGTGATCGCGTAGGTGCGCTGAATCGAGTCGGTGAAGGTGGCTTCGTCCGCCTGAGGCAGGCTTTTTCCGGGGTTGGCCCAGCGCCGTTGACGACCTTCGTTGTAGTTGAGGGTGACCAGGTTCTGCTCGTTGATGCTCCAGCCCAGTTTGCCACCGGCATTGCTTCTTCTGTAGCGCGGGTCGGTTGCACCGCTGTCGTCCTGGCCGGTGAGGTGGCTTTCATCCTGGTGCAGGAACGAGCCATTGAGCTGCAGGGACAGCATGTCCTGGATCAGTGGCGCGTTCAGGTAAGCGCTGGTCTGGTAGCCATCCTCGTTGATGTCGTTGTTGCTGTCGGCCATCGAGTATTCGGCGGTGACGCTGCCGCCGAACTCGTTGTGAATCCGCTTGGTGATGATATTGACCACACCACCCATGGCGTCCGAGCCATAGAGCGAGGACGCCGGGCCGCGGATGACTTCGATGCGTTCGATCGCCTCGATCGGCGGCAGGAAATTGATCGGGGTGCCGGCCTGCGTGCCGTTCAGACCGAAGGCATCGTTGCCCTGTACGGGGCGGCCGTCGATCAGAAACAGCGTATAGCCGGCTGTCATGCCGCGAATCATCACCGAGCGTTCGACGCCACCACCGGCGATCTGCACGCCGGCGACGTTCTTCAGGGCATCGGTGACGTCGGTGTAGGAGCGCTTCTTCAGTTCTTCCGCCGAGATCACACTGATACTGGCCGGCGCATCCTTGATGCTCTGCTCGAAACCCGAGGCGGTCACGACCACGTCACCCAGTTTCACTTGCTCGGCCGCCTGCACTGCAATGGCTGAGCAGGTGATCGAGGCCATCGCGGCTGCCAGCAGGGTTTTCTGAAATTGCGGTTTGGACCGAGCAACGAACGGGCGGTTGATGCGTGACATGCGTATAGCTCCTACGGAAAACAGGATGGCTCAAGTGTCGGCGTGTTTTTCTGATGTCTGTCCGGCAGCCTCTGCTGAGCGCCCGTGACCGTTCCCGGCGAAGCCCTGCGGATCGTCGGCGTCGAAGTGGGTGCACGTTGCTTGGGTGCGCCCGTGTCCGAGTGGGGCTGCACCGCTGGCAATTTGCTGTCAGGCTGCGGATTTCTCGCAAATGATATGAATACTCATCTGCGAGTAAATGTGATTTACAAACTATACATTTTGACTTTGTAAATTCTGCGAGCTCCGAATCCCTTCTGGATCAGGGGGAATCCGGGCTGCGCTTTTTCAAGGTGTAAATCCAAATGCGGCTCAATAGCGATTGATAAAGCCCTGCTGTAACCTCGGCGGCGCCTGGGCTGGGCGGATGTTGCCGAAGCGGCTCTTCATGGAGGCGTACGCGCCCGGCGCAAACGTATTTCAATGAGGAGAGAGATATGTCGTCGCTTCGCTCCGCTGTGACTCACCTGGTCGCAGCGTTTGCCTTTCTGGCCTTCACCTGTGCTCATGGCGCCTATCCCCTGACGGTCAGCCATGCGCAGGGCAGCCTGACGCTGAACGAGACGCCGAAGCGGGTTGCCGTGTTCGATCTGGCTACGCTGGATACTCTGGATGCACTCGGGGTGTCGGCGGCCGGTGTGCCGCAGATGGTCGGCCCTGACTACCTCAAAGACACCTATGCGCAGCGCGAGGTGGTCAATATCGGCACCCTGTTCGAGCCGGACTACGCCGCGCTGGAAGCCCTCAAGCCAGATCTGATCATCGTCGCCGGCCGCTCCAGTGCTGCCTACGAAAAACTGGCGCAACTGGCGCCGACCCTTGATCTGAGCATCGCGCCTGACGCCTTCATTGCCGGGGTGCGGCAGAACCTGCAGCTGCTTGGCGACATCTTCGACCGTCAGGAGCGGGCCGTGCAGCTCGATAGCGAGCTGCAGCAGGCGCTGCTCGCGACCCATGAGAAGAGCCAGGGGCTGAACTCGCTGACGTTGTTCACTATCAACGACGCGTTGATGCTGCATGCCCCGGGTGAGCGCTTCGGCATGCTCTATGAGGTGTTGGGTACGCATTCCGTGGTCGAGTCGGTGGATCCGGCGAGCGTGCCGCAAGGGCGCCCGGCACCCGGTTCGGCGGAGGCCAAACAGCTGCGCGAGCGGCAGAAGGTGCGCCTGGATGCTGCTTTGCAGGATGCACCGGACTGGCTGGTGATTCTGGATCGTGGTGCGGCAACCGGTGGTGAAGGCAAGGCGGCAGAGACACTGGGCAAACACCCGGCAATCGCAACCGGCAAGGCCTGGACTGCCGGCAAGGTGTTCTATCTCGATCCGCCCACCTGGTATATCGCCACTGGCGGTTATCAGGGGCTGATGAATACCCTGAAGGCGTTCTCCGCCGCGCTGTGAAACTACCGGCAGCCATCAGGGCTGTCGGCTTGCGTCACGTCATGACACCGATCATGGCGTGATGAAGCTACGGGTTCGGCGTATCATGACGCCCCTTTGCGTCAGTCTGGATTCGCACACCCCATGAGCCTGCAATTCCCCACCATCGCCGATTGCATCGGCAACACACCTCTGGTGCGCCTGCAACGCCTGGCTGGTGAGACCAGCAATACCCTGCTGGTCAAGCTGGAGGGCAACAACCCGGCTGGTTCGGTCAAGGACCGGCCGGCACTGTCGATGATCAACCGTGCCGAACTGCGCGGTGATATCCAGCCTGGCGACACGCTGATCGAAGCCACCAGCGGCAATACCGGTATCGCCCTGGCCATGGCGGCGGCGATCAAGGGTTACAAGATGATCCTGATCATGCCGGACAACTCCACCGCCGAGCGCAAATGGGCAATGACCGCCTACGGCGCCGAGCTGATCCTGGTCAGCAAGGAGGAGGGCATGGAGGGTGCTCGCGACCTGGCCGAGAAGCTGCAGGCAGAAGGCCGTGGCAAGGTGCTCGACCAGTTTGGCAACGGTGACAACCCCGAGGCTCACTACAGCGGCACCGGCCCGGAGATCTGGCGGCAGACTGGCGGAACCATCACCCACTTCATCAGTTCCATGGGCACCACTGGCACCATCATGGGCACCTCGCGCTACCTCAAGGAGCAGAACCCGGCGATCCAGATCGTCGGTCTGCAGCCGCAGGAAGGCTCGGCCATTCCCGGCATCCGCCGCTGGCCGCAGGAGTACCTGCCGAAGATCTACCAGGCCGAGCGCGTCGATCAGGTGATGGACATGGGCCAGGCCGAGGCCGAGCACGTCATGCGCCGCCTGGCGCGCGAGGAAGGCATCTTCTGCGGGGTTTCCTCCGGTGGCTCGGTGGCCGGCATGCTGCGCCTGTCGCAACAGGTGGAAAACGCCGTGATGGTGGCGATCATCTGCGACCGCGGCGACCGTTATCTGTCCACCGGCGTTTACGAAGAACCGGCGAACTGATGGCCAAACGTAGCTCCAGCCTGCGCTTTCAGCCCAGCGGTGGCAGTCGCGCCCAACAGCTCCCTGTCGGCAAGAAGCAGGTGCTGGCCATCGAGCGCCTGGCCGGTGACGGCCGTGGCATCGCTTTCGAAGGTGGGCGCACCTGGTTCGTCAGTGGTGCGCTGGCCGGCGAGCAGGTCGAGGCTCGCGTACTCGCTGCGCGCAGCCAGACCGTCGAGGCGCGCGCCGAACGCATCATCAATGCCAGCGAGCAGCGCCGCAGCGCGCCGTGCGTGCATGCCGGGCGTTGTGGTGGTTGCAACCTGCAGCACATGCCTCATGCCGATCAACTCGCCCTGAAACAGCGCACGCTGGCCGAGCAGATGAGTCGCCTGGGTGGCGTACAGCCGGACGAATGGGCGGCGCCACTGGTCGGTCCTGAGCTGGCCTACCGTCGCCGTGCACGCATCGCCGTGCGCTGGGACGCCAAGGCGCGTCAGCTGCACGTCGGTTTCCGCGCCGAGGCCAGTCAGGACATCGTCGCCATCGACGATTGCCCGGTGCTGGTACAGCCCTTGCAACCGATTTTCCAGGCGTTGCCGGCGTTGTTGCGCAGCTTGGAAAAACCGCAGGTCGTGGGCCATGTCGAGCTGTTCAGTGGCAGCGCCGAGGCTGTGCTGCTGCGTCACACCGCTACACTGTCCGAGGCCGATCTGGCGCGGTTGCGCACCTTCTGCCGGGAGCATACGGCGCAGCTGTGGCTGCAGGGTGAAGGCCAGCCGCAGGCGGACGAGGCGGGCGCCGAGCTGGGTTTCGCGCTGCCGCGCTGGCAGTTGCAGTTGGCCTATCGACCCGGTGACTTCGTACAGGTCAACGGTCTGGTCAATGAGGCGATGGTCGCGCAGGCGCTAGACTGGTTGGCAGTGCAAGCTGATGAGCGCGTGCTCGATCTGTTCTGCGGGCTGGGCAATTTCGCCTTGCCGCTGGCGCGCCAGGCCGCCGAGGTGGTGGCGGTGGAAGGCGTCGAGGCGATGGTGGCGCGAGCCGCCGCCAACGCACAGCACAATGGCCTGGGCAACGCGCACTTTTTCCGTGCCGACCTGTCCAAGCCGCTGGCCGATGAGGCCTGGGCGCGTGGCGGTTTTTCCGCAGTGCTGCTCGACCCGCCGCGCGACGGTGCGTTGCAGGTGGTGCGTGGCATGAGCGAGTTGGGTGCGCGGCGCCTGGTGTATGTGTCCTGCAACCCGACCACCCTGGCGCGCGATGCCGCCGAGCTGGCGCAGCAGGGGTATCGACTGCGCCGTGCCGGGATTCTCGACATGTTCGCGCAGACCGCGCATGTCGAGGCGATGGCTCTATTCGAAAAAACCGAGCCCTAGGCTCGGGGTAAGGCGGCACGTTCGGTGTCGCAGGGATGTGCAGGATGCGCGTTCTTTCAGTTAATCCGACCGGCTCAGAGAAGGCCGGCGACTGCTCGGTGCGGCGTATGCGCACCGTAGGGAAGGTAAGACGATGGTTCAGGTGAGAGCGCATCAGCCGATCAACGATGACGGCAGCATCAACCTCGAGGCCTGGTTGGAGCATGTCACCCGCGTCGATCCGGCGCTGGATCGTCAGGCATTGCAAGAAGCCTGCGAATTTGCCCGTGATCTGGAACAGCAGGCCAACACCAGCGAGCATCACTGGAGCGAGGGCGCATCGACATTCCGCGCCGGACTCGACATCGCGGAAATCCTCGCCGATCTCAAGCTCGATCAGGATTCGCTGGTCGCGGCGATCATCTATCGCGGTGTGCGTGAGGGCAAGATCACCCTGGCCGCGGTGCACCAGCGCTTCGGCCCGGTGGTGGCCAAGCTGATCGAAGGCGTGCTGCGCATGGCGGCGATCAGCGCCAGTATCAATCCGCGGGAATCGGTGGTGGTCGGCTCGCAGACGCAGGTGGAAAACCTGCGCAAGATGCTGGTGGCCATGGTCGACGACGTGCGCGTGGCGCTGATCAAGCTGGCCGAGCGCACCTGTGCGATCCGGGCGGTAAAGGAAGCTGACGAGGAGAAGCGGCAGCGCGTAGCGCGCGAGGTGTTCGACATCTATGCGCCGCTGGCTCACCGCCTGGGCATCGGCCATATCAAGTGGGAGCTGGAAGACCTGTCCTTCCGCTACCTGGAGCCGGAGCAGTACAAGCAGATCGCCAAGCTGCTGCACGAGCGTCGTCTCGATCGCGAGCAGTACATCAACGATGCCATGGCGCACCTGCGCCAGGAGCTGGAAGCCACCGGTATCAAGGCCGACATCAGCGGCCGGGCGAAACATATCTATTCGATCTGGCGCAAGATGCAGCGCAAGGGCCTGCAGTTCAGCCAGATCTACGACGTGCGTGCGGTGCGTGTGCTGGTGCCGGAAATGCGCGATTGCTACACCGCGCTGGGCATCGTGCACACCCTATGGCGACACATTCCCAAGGAGTTCGACGACTACATCGCCAACCCCAAGGAAAACGGCTACCGCTCGCTGCACACTGCCGTGCTCGGCCCGGAAGGCAAGGTGCTGGAGGTGCAGATCCGCACCCACGCCATGCATGAAGAGGCCGAGCTGGGCGTCTGCGCACACTGGCGCTACAAGGGCACCGACGTCAAATCCGGCTCCAACCACTACGAAGAGAAGATTTCCTGGCTGCGTCAGGTCATCGAGTGGCACGAGGAGCTGGGCGACATCGGCGGCCTGGCCGAGCAGTTGCGTGTCGATATCGAGCCGGATCGGGTCTACGTGTTCACCCCGGATGGCCACGCCATCGACCTGCCCAAGGGTGCCACGCCGTTGGATTTCGCCTACCGCGTGCACACCGAGATTGGCCACAACTGCCGTGGCGCCAAGATCAACGGGCGCATCGTACCGCTGACCTACAGCCTGCAGACCGGCGAGCAGGTGGAGATCATCACCAGCAAGCAGGGCTCGCCGAGCCGCGACTGGCTCAACCCCAACCTCGGTTACGTCACTACCAGCCGGGCGCGGGCGAAGATCGTGCACTGGTTCAAGCTGCAGGACCGCGACCAGAACGTCGCCGCCGGCAAGCAACTGCTCGAACGCGAGCTGGTGCGCCTGGCGCTGGTTGGCGTGGATTTCGATAAGCTGGCGGAAAAGGCCAACCTGAAAACCGCCGAAGACCTGTTCGCGGCCATGGGCGCGGGCGATGTGCGCCTGGCGCACGCGGTCAACCTGGCCCAGCAGTTGGTCGAGCCAGAGCGCAGCAGCGAGCAGCTCGAGCTGATTCCGCGCAAGGCCCAGGGCTTCAAGCCGGGCAAGCGTGGCGACATTCAGATCCAGGGTGTCGGCAACCTGCTGACGCAGATGGCCGGCTGCTGCCAGCCGCTGCCGGGCGACCCTATCGTTGGCTACATCACCCTCGGTCGTGGCGTCACCATTCACCGCCAGGACTGTCCGACGGCGCTGCAACTGAGTGGGCGTGAGCCGGAAAGGATGATCCAGGTGAGCTGGGGGCCGGTACCGGTGCAGACCTACCCGGTGGAAATCGTCATCAAGGCCTACGACCGCTCTGGTCTGCTGCGTGATGTGACCCAGGTTCTGCTCAACGAGAAGCTCAATGTGCTGGCGGTCAACACCCGTTCGAACAAGGAGGACAACACCGCCTCCATGTCGATCACCGTGGAGATTCCCGGCCTTGATGCCCTCGGTCGCCTGCTGGCGCGTATCGGCCAGTTGCCCAACATCATCGAAGCGCGCCGCCACCGCGTGGCTTAGCAGGAAGCGTCCATGTATCAACTCGACGATCTGCTGCACCTGATGGCGCGCCTGCGTGACCCGCAACATGGCTGTCCCTGGGATCTCAAGCAGGACTACGCGAGCATCGTGCCCTACACCCTGGAAGAGGCCTACGAGGTCGCCGATGCCATCGAGCAGGGCGACTTCGAGCACCTGCCAGGCGAGCTCGGCGACCTGTTGTTCCAGGTGGTCTATTACAGCCAGCTGGCCCGCGAAGAAGGGCGTTTTGACTTCGCCAAGGTGGTCGATGGCATTACCCGCAAGCTGATTCGCCGCCATCCTCATGTGTTCCCCGATGGGGACCTGTATGGCGCGCCGGATATGGCCAGGCTGGAAGAGGCTGCCATCAAGCAGCGCTGGGAAGAGATCAAGGCGCAGGAGCGCGCCGAGAAGGCTGCCGCGCCCAAGCAACTGTCCTTGCTCGATGACGTGCCGGTCGCGCTGCCGGCGCTGAGCCGTGCGGTCAAGCTGCAGAAGCGTACCGCCCAGGTCGGCTTCGACTGGCCCGAGGCGCTGCCGGTGGTGGACAAGGTCCGCGAAGAGCTGGACGAAGTGCTCGAAGCCATGAGCGAGAACGATGCCGAGGCGGTGGCCGAGGAAATCGGTGATCTGCTGTTCGTCGTCACCAACCTGGCGCGTCATCTCAAGGTCGATCCCGAGGCTGCGCTGCGCGCCGCCAATGGCAAGTTCGAGCGGCGCTTTCGCTTTATCGAGCAGAGCGTACGTGAAGCTGGGCGCAGCCTCGATGGCTGCACGCTGGAAGAACTGGACGCCCTGTGGGGCGAGGCGAAGAAGCTGGAAAAGCAGGCGCCAGGCTGTTGATGACGTAGCCCGGATGCAATCCGGGAAATGCCTAGCTCGTGCCTCCCGGATTGCATCCGGGCTACCGTTGGGTTTTCGGGCTGGAGCCGCTGCGTCTTAGCCCTTATGCTGGGTGCTTCGAAAATGGCGGTGCCGCGCGCCGCTGCAACAACATCATGTTCGGGATCTTTAGTCATGGGTCTTTCCCTGCGCGACCAGCTGCTCAAAGCCGGCCTGGTCAATGAAAAACAGGCCAAGCAGGTTGGCAAGCAGCAGCAGAAGCAGAAGCGTCTGGCGCACAAGGGCCAGGCCGAACTGGACGACAGCACGCGCCAGGCAGCACTACAGGCCCAGGCCGAGAAGGCTGCGCGCGATCAGGAGCTGAACCGTCAGCAGCAGGAAAAGGCCGAGCAGAAAGCCCGTACGGCACAGATCAAGCAGCTGATCGAGCGCTCGCGCCTGCCCAAGCTCGATGGCGAGGACTACTACAACTTCGTCGATGACAAGAGGGTCAAGCGCCTGCCGGTCAACACCATGGTGCGTAACAAGCTGTCCAACGGCTGGCTGGCCATTGTTCGCCATGGCGGCGGTTATGAAATCATTCCGCGTGAGGCGGCGTTGAAGATCCAGGAGCGCGACGCTTCGCGCATCGTTCTGCTCAATACCCATGTCGAAGAGCCGGATGCCGACGATCCGTACGCCGCCTACCAGATTCCTGATGACCTGATGTGGTAATGCAGCGTTTCTGTCCGCTCGCGTAGGGTGCGTTGTGTGCACCGCGGATTGGTGCAATTGCTATTGGTGCGCATGACGCAACCTGCCCATAGGTGCGTCGCGTTCAGCAGCGATTGCCGCCCAGCACCACTCGAGCAAAGCTGGCGCCTGTATCCAGCGGGGTGATTGCCAGCAGGCTATCCATGCGCAGGCGCTGTTCGCCTCCGGCGGTATGCACGAGCAGAAACTCCTCCTTGTTTGCCGAGGTTTCCGTGGTCAGGGCCCGGCCCTGCTGACGAGTGCCGTCGACCAGCTCGATATCCAGCTGATAGTGATGCATGCAAGCGATCTCCAGATAGTCGTAGAGGTCGCAGGCCAGGGGTTGGTAGTCGTCCATCGAGTTATCCTCCGAGATCGCTAGAGCCTAGCCGAGAAATGGCTCCGACTGTTTTTCAAGGAGTTAAAAACGCCGCAACCCGTTACAGGCGTTGCGGCGTTTTCGTGTGGCTGGAGTGTTTACATCAGAGGGATGGTGTAGCTGACGATCAGTCGGTTCTCGTCCAAATCGCCGGTGGTCGCGTTGGAGCGTACCATCGCGTTCCGCCAGCGCACGCCCAGGTTCTTCAATGGACCTTCCTGGATGATGTAGCTGATATCCACGTCGCGCTCCCATTCCTTGCCGCTGGAGCCATCTGCGGCATCAAATCCGTCACCTGTGACATAACGAACGAAGGCTGTCAGGCCGGGAACGCCATAGCTGGCGAAGTTGATGTCATAACGTGCCTGCCAGGATTTCTCGTCCTTGCGGGTGAAATCGAGAATTTGCAGGTAGTTGACGATGTATGGATCGGTTTCGCTCAGGAAGGGGAAGGCGTTGTCGCCGCCTACCTCCTGGTAGCCCAGGCGGAAGGTGTGCGCGCCGATGCCGGCCCAGAGGTTGACCGAGGTCAGGTCGTTATCTATGTCGCCTGCGCGCTTGGAGCCGTTGTCCTGAGAGTCGAAGTAGGCCAGGTTTGTGCCCAACTTCCAGTCGCCAATTGGCTGTACGTGGATCAGGTTGTACAACTTCTGGTCGTAGATATCTTCCAGCTCGCCATACCACAGGCCGACCGTGGTGTTGCCACCGTTGAACTTGTAGTCGCCGCCAGCGAAGTTGTAACGATCACTGGCGCGAGGGCTGGCTGCCGAGGTGAAGTTGGTGGCGGTGATGTCTTCGCTGTCTGTGGAGTTGCGGAAGTTCACTTCGCGCAACTGGCCGCCATTGAGCGTCAGGCCGGCGAATTCCTGTGAGGTGATCATGCCGCCATTGAAGACCTGCGGCAGCAAGCGCGAGTCGCCGGACGAAACGATGGGCAGTTTCGGCATCAGGCCGCCGACCTTGCCAACGGTCTTGGAAATACGCACCTTCACCGCGCCGGTGGCTTCGGAGTACTCATCCGGCCCTTCGTCGCCGAAACCGTTGGGTAGCAGGTTGGTGCCTGCCCGCTCGTCCGAGGAGTCGAGCTTCAGACCCAGGCCGGCATAGGCGTCGAGGCCGAAGCCGACGGTGCCTTCGGTGAACCCTGATTCGGCCTTGAAGATGAAGCCCTGGGCCCATTCTTCGCGCTTGGACTGCTGCGCAGCGGTGGTGTCGCGCAGGTCGCGGTTCATATAGAAGTTGCGGAGTTCCAGGGTGGCCTTGCTGTCACCGATGAAGTCAGCCTGTGCCAGGCTCGGTAGAGTGAGGCTGGCGCCCAGCGTGGCGAGGGCCACGGCGCGGGCGAGGGGAGTCTTGCTCATTATTGTTGTCTCCTCGTTGTTATAAGCAGGCCGACCACGATGTGACCGGCCGGTTACGGCGCCATGAAATAAAGCACTTCGGTTATGGGGCGACTGTAAGACTTTAGTCTGGCGCCAGCTGGTCGCAATATGGCCTGTGGGCGGCCCGATATCTCTATCTCGCCTCTTTCGACTCGAATTACGACCTTCGGTCTTGTGCTGAAAAAAAGATGGCTGGCACAGCTGCGCTGAAAAGAATCAGGGACCGCTGGTCGAGAAAAGCTAAAGCTTGCCGGCGAGCGGCCGTTAAGTTCGGCAGATCACCTGCTTAGGGACCCTGACCATGCATCCGTTAAGCTCACTCAATTCCGCTGCTGCCCGCACTGCGCAGGCGAGCAACTCTATGGCTACGCGCAATAACGCCGCCGATGCACAGACCACCCTGGCCAACCGGCTTGCCGACAAACTTGGCCTGCAGCCGGGCGCTCTCAACGGCAAGCGTGATGACTACACGCCGGAAAAGGTGGCGGGGCGTGTGCTGGGATTCATCGAGCAGCGCCTGCAGAGCGAGGCGGCTGCTGGTGCTGATCCCGCCAAGCTGGAGAAGCTGTTGTCTCAGGCGCGCGAGGGTGTCGAGAAGGGTTTTGCCGAGGCACGCAAGATTCTCGATGGCATGGGCGTTCTCGGCGGCCAGGTGGCGGGCGATATCGATGACACCTACAGCAGGATCCAGGACGGTCTGGCCGACCTCGACAAGCGTTTCGGTGCAACTGCGCCGGGCTCGTCGGGGGAGGTTGCCGTGGCCGGTTATCGTGAGCGCTTCTCCGCTCTGGCTGAAACCTTCGACTTGTCCATCACCACTCGTGACGGAGATCGCCTGCGTGTTTCTGTCGCGCAGGCATCTGCCAACTGGTCGCAGAGCAGCTTCGCCGCGTCCAGTGATGGTAAATCCTCCAGCGTGGTAGCCAGCAGCCAGTCCGGCAGCCTGCAGATTGGAGGCTGGCAGGTCAGTGTGGAGGGCGAGCTGGACGATGATGAGATCAAGGCACTGGAGACGCTGTTCAGTCAGGTGCAGGATCTGTCCGACAAGTTCTATGCGGGCGATCTGGCTGGCGCCTTTGATCGTGCCATGGCGCTGGATATGGATGGTGAGCAGTTGGCATCGATGTCGCTGCGGCTGACCCAGACCAGTGTGCGTCAGGCTACCGATGCCTATGGGGCTGTTGCAGGGCAGGGCGCCAGTGCGGTCAATGGCGGGTTGCAAGACTACGCTCAGGGCTTGCTCGATGCGCTGCGCAGCGCCGGCGACCTCGCTCAGGATGCCGGCGGCATGCTCAAGGACCTGCTCAAGGGTGGCTTCTCGCTGGATGATCGCTTCGACCTGCCGCGTCTGGAGAAAGCTGACAGCCTCAACCGCAGTCTGCTTGATGGCTTGCAGTCTCTGCTTCCAGGGCAGGCTGACGAGGCTAACGGCGCGAGCTGATACTGCCCGGTGCTAAACTGCGCACCTTGCTGACAGTGAGGTGCGCTCATGACGCCTGAATGCCAACTCTTCGGAACCCTGGGTTGCCACCTTTGTGAGGTGGCCGAGGCATTGCTCATGCCGTTCGTCGAGAATGGCCTGCTGGTCGAGCTGATCGATATCGCAGAGCACGAGGGGATGATCGACCAGTACGGTTTACGTATTCCGGTTCTGCGCCGTTGCGACACCGGAGGCGAGTTGAACTGGCCGTTCGATGCCGAGCAGGTGGTCAGCTTTCTGCGTTGAAGAAGTGCCTGATGGTCAGAGCGCAGGCAATAAAAAACCCGCCGGTTAAGGCGGGTTTTTTGTTTGGTCGGAGAGACAGGATTCGAACCTGCGACCTTCTCGTCCCGAACGAGACGCGCTACCAAGCTGCGCTACACTCCGAATGAGGCGTATTCTACCGAAAAACTTTTACCGCACAAGGGGTTAGCCTGAAAAAACTTCAGCTCAGGAGTGTGGTGAACTGCCCGTTCCCGGGTTCGGGTAGCTTTCGGTAGCGCCTCAGGCATTTGCCTCAGAGCTCCTTGACCGTCTGCACCTGGTCCTTGTTGATCGTGGCGCGTTTACCGTCGAGCTGCTCGAACTCGTAGAAGCCGGAATCCTCATCGAAAGTCGGTTTGTCCACGGTCTGAATTTCACGGCCATCGTTCAGTGTGATCACCGATGGCGAGGCGCAACCGGCCAGCACGGCAAAGCCGATTACCATCAGCAGCGCGGGAATGGTCCGTTTGGTCATGGTCTGTCTCCTTGGATACGAATGGGTGCCATACCCTCGCTCAGACGTAAAACCGCCGTATGAGTTCCGCTGCAGGGCGCCTGATTCAGTTTGCAGGAGGCGTATCGGCAAGAATTTCAGGTGTATTGAGGTTGGCCAGGCGGGCGTCGTCCAGTGGGCAGTCGACCGCGACTGGCGCCAGTTTGCCGAACCAGCGCTGCGGGCTGCGCTCGCCGGCCTGCCAGGCGCCTTCAAGATCATCCTTGAGGCATGTGGGTAACAGGCAGAACAACGGCTGCCAGTAATTGCCCTGGCGCACCACAACCGGTTTGTCTCCCGCATGGGCCAGCAGCGCGCTCAGCAGGGAATGGTCGACCAGTGGGGCGTCGCAGGGCAGCACCAGCAACTGCTCATGACGGGCTGCCGCCATTCCGGCGCGGATGCCGGCCAGCGGTCCCTGGAAATCCTGTTCCAGGTCGGCCACCAGCTTATCGGCATATGGGGCATAGCGATCATTGTTGCGGTTGCAGGAAATGATCAGGTCATCACTCAGAGGTCTGGTCAGTTCATGCAGCCAGGCGATCAGTGGCCGGCCATGCCATTGCAAGAGGCCTTTGTCCTGCCCGCCCATGCGTTGTCCACGACCACCGGATAGCAGAAGCACCGAGCAGTTGGCAGGGGTTGGGGATGTCGGCATGGAGCGGTCTCCGGGGGCTGCGGTGTGATATAAAGTTGCCCATTGTCTACCAATTGGATGCCTGCCATGAACCATAAGGCCGAAGCGGTTTTCGTGCCGTTGAACATTGCCGTACTGACCGTCAGCGACACGCGCACGCTGGAAACCGATACCTCGGGTCAATTGCTCGTCGATCGTCTGAGCGCTGCTGGCCACCAGTTGGCGGCACGCGTGCTGCTCAAGGACGATCTGTACAAGATTCGCGCCCAGGTCGCGACCTGGATTGCCGAGGATGAGGTGCAGGTGGTGGTGATCACTGGTGGTACCGGTTTCACCGGGCGTGACAGCACCCCTGAGGCCGTCACCTGTCTGCTGGACAAGCAAGTCGACGGTTTCGGTGAGCTGTTCCGGCAGATATCCGTGGCCGATATCGGCACCTCCACGGTGCAGTCGCGTGCTCTGGCCGGGTTGGCCAACGGCACGCTGGTTTGCTGCTTGCCGGGATCGACCAATGCTTGTCGTACGGCTTGGGACGGGATTCTTGCCGAGCAACTCGATGCGCGCCATCGTCCATGCAACTTTGTACCGCACCTGAAGCAGGCCGCTGCGTGCGAGACGCGCGGATGAGTGGCTGCGACAAGCCTGGCCTGCTGCCCATGGAGGCAGCGCTGGAGCGCCTCCTGGCGCTGGCTGACGCTGCTGCTGTAGAGGAAGTCGAGCAGGTTGAGCTGGCGCAGTCCGATGGGCGCGTGCTGGCCGAGCCGCTGATCGCGGAGCTGGATCTGCCGCCATGGGCCAACAGTGCCATGGATGGTTACGCCCTGCGCCTGGCCGACTGGAATGGCCAGGCGTTATCTGTCAGTCAGCGCATTCAGGCGGGCGTAGCCCCCGCGCCGCTGGAGCCTGGCAGTTGCGCGCGCATTTTTACCGGCGCGCCGTTGCCGGCTGGCGCCGACACCGTGGAGATGCAGGAGAATGTCGAGCTGGACGAAACCGGTCGAGTGCTCTTTCGTCATGCATTGAAGATTGGACAGAACGTTCGTGCGCAAGGCCAGGAAACGCGCAACGGCGAGTGTGTGCTGCCGGCGGGGACGCGCCTGGGGCCTGTCGAGCTGGGGCTGGCGGCTTCTCTCGGCGTCGCGCGGCTGCCGGTGCGTCGTCGCTTGCGCGTGGCGGTTCTCTCTACCGGTGACGAATTGGTGGAGCCGGGAGAGGCGCTGGAGCCGGGACAAATCTATAACAGCAACCGACGTTTGTTGATCACCTGGCTGCAGCGTCTGGGCTGCGCCGTCACCGATGCCGGGATATTGCCGGACGACCTGCCGCGCACCCGCGCAGCGCTCGGGGCTCTGGGTGCGGTTGACCTGATTCTGTCTACCGGTGGTGTATCGGTCGGGGAAGCTGACTTTCTCGGGCTGGCGCTGCGTGAAGCGGGCGAGCTGGCGCTTTGGAAGCTGGCGATCAAGCCGGGCAAGCCGCTGACGTTCGGTCATTATCAAGGCGTGCCGGTGATCGGCTTGCCGGGTAATCCGGCTTCGACGCTAGTTACCTTCGGTTTGTTGGCACGCCCGTATATCCTGCGCCGTCTTGGCGTTCAGCGTGTGGAGCCCCTGGCTTTCCCGGTGCCGGCGGGTTTTGTCTGGAGCAAGCCGGGCATGCGCCGGGAGTATTTACGTGCGCGGCTGGAGAATGGTCGAGTGGTGCCGTATGCGAATCAGAGTTCAGGTGTGCTGCGCAGCGCCGCCTGGGCTGAAGGGTTGGCTGAGGTAATGGAGGGCAGCACGCTTGCAGAGGGCGATATGCTGCGGTTTATCCCGCTAAGCGAGATCCTCGGTTGAACATGACGCGCCCGGCCAATCTGGTTGGGCGCGTTAGATGATGCGGTAAAACTACTGGGTCACATTTCTCACGATAGAATTTGCAAATGAACCTTATAGAGGGCATAGTCGCCGACTTGTAAATCTCTAATCGACACGGTCGTGCCCATGCTCCAACGCTTCGCACCCCTCGTGCCTCTAGCACTAACAGTCTTTCTCGCTGCCTGCGCCGGCCACTCGCCGCAACCGCAGATCAGCGAAGCTGCGGTCAAGCCAATTGCTCATCCGCTTTCCCAGCAGATCGAGCCGGCGGACGATGATGTCACCGCATTGATCGACGACAAACCCTATGAAATGCCGCAGCTGGCCGACAGCCTGCTCGATCTCGGGCGTTCGCTGATCGGTACTCGCTATCGCTACGGCGGCACTTCGGTGCAGTCCGGTTTCGATTGCAGTGGTTTCGTCGGTTATCTGTTCCGCGAGGAAGTCGGTCTCGAATTGCCGCGCTCCACGCGCGAATTGATCAAACTGGATGCGCCCAAGGTCGCGCGGGCCGATCTGGAGCCGGGTGACCTGATTCTCTTCAATAATCGTGGGCGTGGGCGTGTCAGCCATGCTGGCATTTACCTGGGCGACGATCAGTTCATTCATTCCAGCAGCAGCCGCAGCGGCGGTGTGCGCATCGACAGCCTGGACGACAGTTACTGGAAGCGCAGCTACATGGAGGCCAAGCGTGTGCTGGCGCTGGCTCCTACAGACGATCAGGCTGCGAGCAGAATCCATCCCTGATGGCGTATGGCGTGGCCCTCGGGGTTGCGCCACTACTCTCCAGGCGGCACAGTAGAGCCCATTCAGGCTCAGGATCGCCTCGCTTATGCCCGTAACGACCCGTGTCGCCCTCGTTTCCCTCGCTCTGCTGCTGAGTGCCTGCAGCAGTAACGCTCCCGCTCCCAAGCCTGTTTATATACCGTCCACTGCGCCCTCTGCCTATCAGGGTGGTGCGGAGGATGTACTGTTTCGTGCGCTTGGTCTGGTTGGAACACCCTACCGTTATGGGGGCAATACCCCGGAAGGCGGTTTCGATTGCAGTGGTCTGATCGGCTACGTCTATCGCGACGCCGCTGGTATCAGCCTGCCGCGTTCGACTCGTGAGCTGAGCGCGATGCGCACGCCGGATGTTCGTCGCGATTCGCTGCAAAGTGGTGATCTGGTGTTCTTCGCCACCAACGGCGGGCGCTCGGTCAGTCATGCCGGCATCTATGTGGGCGAGGGGCGTTTCGTGCACGCGCCATCCAGCGGCGGAACCGTGCGCCTGGATAGTCTCGACAATGTCTATTGGCAACGTGTTTACCTCGATGCCAAGCGAGTGATTACGCCTGAGCTCGCGCGCAATCCCTGAGCCAGATAATGGTCGCGCCCATTCGCCTGCCGCCTCAGCCTGAGGTCTGCGAACTCTGCGCTCGCCCCGTGGCGTTGACGCGCCATCATCTGATACCCAAGGCGCTGCATGACAAGGTCTACGTGCAGAAGCGCTTCCCTCGACATGAGCGCATCACCGCCACGCTCTGGGTCTGCCGGGCCTGCCATAACCAGATCCATCGATTGTTCAGCGAGAAGGAGTTGGCGCTCACTTTCAACACTCGCGAGGCGTTGTTGAGTGATGAGCGGCTGCGAACCTTTGTCGAGTGGCTGTCGCGCAAGCCGCCGGGCTTCATGCCCAGGCATTGAGCGGGATCAGCGTTGACGTGCAGGGTGGCCAGCCTCTAATCTGCGCGCCTTGCTTCAGGTGCCCGAATCACTGCAAGCGGTGGTCGAAGGGTGAAACAGGGAAGCCGGTTCCCATTCCGGCGCTGCCCCCGCAACGGTAGGTGAGTCGAACGCCGCTCAAGGCCACTGTGCAATGCACGGG
Organism: Pseudomonas pichavaramensis; assembly: GCF_050473265.1. NCBI lineage: Bacteria > Pseudomonadati > Pseudomonadota > Gammaproteobacteria > Pseudomonadales > Pseudomonadaceae > Pseudomonas > Pseudomonas pichavaramensis. The sequence goes on from NZ_JBJKFJ010000005.1 coordinate 210,113, forward strand.
AAGGCGCGGCGCTGAACCTTTTGGTTCACTCACGAGCCCGGAGACCGGCCTGTCGCAGTTTTCACGGCATCGCGGAGGGCGTTGTCCGGCCAACGCTCCGGTTGTTCCGGGGCGTTCGTTTTTTTGTCTTCCGCATGCACGACCAGCTATTGGCGCCTGGATGAGGAGGGCAGAATCGTCTCTTCTCCTGGCTGCCGTTCACGCTGCCGCACGAGCAATGCGCGAGATTGCGGCCGAGGAGCAGAGCATGAGCGAGTCCGTTGACCGCGACGCGCGCCACAAGGCGCGCATGCAGCGCAAGAAAGCCCTGATCGACGAGAAGATCGCCCAGGCCCAGGATGAATACGGCTTGTTGCTGGTGCACAGCGGTAATGGCAAAGGCAAGAGCAGCAGTGCCTTCGGCATGGTTGCCCGGGCTCTTGGCCACGGCATCAAGGTCGGCGTGGTGCAATTCATCAAGGGCGCGGCCAGCACCGGAGAGGAAACCTTTTTCCGCCGTTTCCCCGAGGAAGTCAGCTACCACGTGATGGGCGAGGGCTTTACCTGGGAGACCCAGGATCGTCAGCGCGATATCGCCAAGGCGCAGCAAGCCTGGGACGTGGCCCGGCGCCTGTTGGCCGACGAGTCTGTCGGACTGGTGGTGCTGGATGAACTGAACATCGCCCTCAAACACGGCTATCTGGAACTGGCGACGGTGCTCGCCGATATCGAGGCCCGACCACTGCTGCAGCATGTGGTGGTGACAGGGCGAGGCGCTTTGCCGGAGATGATCGAGGCGGCCGACACGGTCACCGAGATGAACCTGGTCAAGCATGCCTTCAAGGCTGGGGTGAAGGCGCAAAAGGGCATCGAATTCTGATGAGCGCTCGCCAATGTCCGGCGTTATTGATCGCCGCGCCCGCTTCCGGCCAGGGCAAGACCACCGTCACCGCGGCATTGGCACGCCTGCACACGCGTCAGGGACGGCGCGTGCGCGTCTTCAAGTGCGGTCCGGATTTCCTCGACCCGATGATCCATACCCGTGCCAGTGGCGCACCGGTCTATCAGCTCGATCTGGCAATGGTAGGCGAGGCGGAAAGTCGTCGTCTGCTATGGCAGGCAGCCGGCGAGGCCGATCTGATCCTTATCGAAGGCGTGATGGGCCTGTTCGACGGCAAGCCCTCTGCGGCCGACCTGGCGCGCCACTTCGGCGTGCCGGTACTGGCTGTGATCGATGGTGCGGCCATGGCCCAGACCTTCGGCGCCCTGGCTCATGGCCTTGCCACTTTCCAGCCGGACCTGCCTTTCGCCGGCGTGCTTGGCAATCGTGTGGCCAGCACGCGGCATGGCGAGATTCTGCGCGATGCCCTGCCATCGACCATCCGCTGGTTCGGCGCGTTGCCACGCAGTGCGGCGGTAGAACTGCCCAGCCGTCATCTGGGCCTGGTGCAGGCGGCTGAGCTGGCCGATCTCGATGCCCGCCTGGATGCCGCCGCCGATGCCTTGGCCGCCAGCGCCGATGTCGATTTGCCGCCTGCAGTGAGCTTCGCCGCGCCGCCGATCGACGAACCAAAGGCGCTGCTGAGCGGCGTGCGCATCGGCGTGGCACGGGACGCAGCCTTTGCCTTCCTGTACCAGGCCAACCTCGACCTGTTGCAGGCTCTTGGTGCCGAGTTACGCTATTTCTCGCCGCTTGCCGACAGCGCCTTGCCCGAGGTGGACAGTCTCTACCTGCCGGGTGGTTACCCTGAGTTATACCTGTCCGAACTGGAGAGCAACCAGGCCATGGCGGCGGCGATTCGTGCCCATCATCAGGCCGGCAAGCCGCTGCTCGCCGAATGTGGCGGCATGCTCTACCTGCTCGACGAGCTGCGTGACAAGCAGGGCGCCAGTGGTCGTATGCTCGGCCTGCTGGCCGGCAGTGCGGCCCTGCAGCCAAGATTGACTGCCCTGGCATTGCAGCAGGTGGCGCTGCCAGAAGGCGAGCTGCGCGGCCATACGTACCATCATTCCCGGCTGGAAAGTCCGGTCACGCCGCTGGCTGTGGCGCGTTGTCCGAATGGCAAACCGGTGGCCGAAGCGGTGTATCGACTCGGTCGGCTCACCGCCAGCTACATCCACTTCTATCTGCCCTCCAACCCGGAGGCGGCCGCCGCGCTGCTGCACCCATGAGTGAGCATGCCTTCAGTGCGGCCGAGCGGGCGGCGGTATATCGCGCCATTGCCGAGCGCCGTGACATGCGCCACTTTGCCGGCGGTCAGGTCCTGCCTGAGGTGCTGGCGCGTTTGCTGGAGGCTGCACACCACGCGCCCAGTGTCGGCCTGATGCAGCCCTGGCGTTTTCTGCGCATCAGTGATCCGCAACTGCGTCAGCAGGTGCATGAGTTGGTAGAAATGGAGCGAGTGCGTACTGCCGAAGCCTTGGGCGAGCGTTCGGATGAATTCATGCGGCTGAAGGTTGAGGGCATTGTTGACTGTGCCGAGCTGTTGGCCGTGGCGCTGATGGACGGTCGCGAGAAGCACGTCTTCGGACGCCGCACCCTGCCGGAAATGGATATGGCCTCGGTGGCCTGCGCCATTCAGAATCTGTGGCTGGCCGCGCGGGCCGAGGGCCTGGGTCTGGGTTGGGTGTCGTTGTTCGATCCCGCAGCGCTGGCCGAGTTGCTGGGCATGCCTGCCGGCAGCAAACCGGTGGCTTTGCTGTGCCTGGGGCCGGTGCAGGCCTTCTATGACAAACCCATGCTGGTTGAGCAGGGTTGGGCCGAGCCGCGTCCGCTAGCGGAATTGCTGTTCGAGAACCGTTGGGGTGTCACTGAACGATGAGCCTGGCCTTGATCACCTGCGCTGGTGTGGCGCTGGATGCCATTCTCGGCGAGCCGCGCAGGGCGCATCCGCTGGTTGCCTTCGGCCGCTTAGCCAGTCGGCTGGAGCAGCGTTTCAATCCGGCTGGTGGCGGTTGGCGCAGCCACGGTGTCACGGCCTGGTGTCTGGCCGTGCTGCCGTTGACCTTTCTGACCTGGCTGCTGATGCAGGTGAGTTCGGTTGCCTGGGCGGTGGAGATCTTCGCCCTGTATTTCGCTCTGGGGCTGCGCAGTTTGTACGAGCATGCGTTGCCGGTGGCGCAGGCGCTGCGTCTAGGGGATCTGCCGCTTGCGCGTGAGCGCGTGGGCTGGATGGTCAGCCGTAATACCGCCGCGCTGGATGCCACGGGCGTGGCGCGCGCCGGTACCGAGTCGGTGCTGGAAAACGGTTCGGACGCCGTATTCGCAGCCTTGTTCTGGTTCATCGTCGCGGGCGCACCCGGTGTGGTGTTTTATCGCCTGAGCAACACGCTCGATGCCATGTGGGGCTACCGTAACGAGCGTTTCGAACGTTTCGGCTGGGCAGCGGCGAAGATCGATGACGTGCTCAACTACATCCCGGCGCGCCTGGTGGCATTGACCTATGCACTGCTTGGGCACAGCGCTTTGGCGCTGCGCTGCTGGCGCCGGCAGGCGCCGTTGTGGGACAGTCCCAATGCTGGCCCGGTGATGGCGGCAGGCGCCGGCAGCCTGGGGGTCAGTCTGGGCGGTGCGGCGGAGTATCACGGCGAGGTGCATGAACGGCCGCAGCTGGGCGAAGGCCCTGCCCCGCGTGCGCGCGATGTGGAGCGGGCGATGAATCGGGTGGTCGCGGGCACAGCCTTGTGGCTGCTGCTTCTGACACTATGGGAGGTATGGATTGCTTGAGCATGGTGGTCGGTTGCGCGCTGCGGCGCAGCGTTATGGCATTGCCCTGGACGAGTGGCTGGACCTGTCGACCGGCGTCGCGCCTTATGGCTGGGACTTGCCGGCGGTACCCGGTTCCGCGTGGGCGCGCCTGCCTGAAGTGAACGACGGCCTGGAGCAGGCGGCGCGTGATTACTACGGTGCCAGCAGCCTGTTGCCGGTTGCCGGCTCTCAGGCGGCCATTCAGGCTTTGCCGCGCCTGCGCAAGGCCAGCAGCGTTGGCATTCTCGCGCCCACCTATGCCGAGCATGCCGCAGCCTGGCGGCGTGAGGGACATCGCATCTGCAAGCTCAGCGAGGGTTCGGTGCATCGCGCCTTGCCGCAGCTCGATGTGCTGGTGCTGGTTAACCCGAACAATCCGACCGGACGCCTGATCGAGCCTGCGCGTCTGCTCGACTGGCACGACGAGCTGGCCGAACGTGGCGGCTGGCTGGTGGTCGACGAAGCTTTCATGGATTGCACCCCTGAGCACAGCCTGGCTGCCTACAGCGACCTGCCGGGGCTGATCGTACTGCGCTCGTTCGGCAAGTTCTTCGGCCTGGCGGGCCTGCGCCTGGGTTTCGTGCTTGCGGCGCAGGCGTTGCTGGACGAGCTGGAGAATTTGCTGGGCCCCTGGGCCGTCAGTGGCCCGGCGCGCAGCGTGGCCCTGAGTCTGCTGAACGATCCTGATGGCCAGCGTCGTCAGCGTGAGCGTCTGCAGGCCGACGGTGAGCGTCTGGCCGCATTGCTGCGCGATTGCGGCATACCGCCTACCGGCGGCTCGGCGCTGTTTCAGTTCTGCTGCACGCGGCGTGCGGTGCCCTGCGCCGAGCTGCTGGCGCGTCGTGGCATTCTGGTGCGTCTGTTCGCCGAGCTGGACAGCCTGCGTTTCGGTCTGCCGGCGGATGAGTGCGGCTGGCAGCGCCTTGAACAGGGGCTGCTGGAGTGTGCACCGATACTGGCCAGTCTCGAGGAGACGCCCTGATGGCCACGCTGATGGTCCAGGGCACGACCTCCGATGCCGGCAAGAGCACGCTGGTGACTGCGCTGTGCCGCTGGGCTCGGCGCCAGGGCATTGCCGTGGCACCGTTCAAACCGCAGAACATGGCACTCAACTCGGCGGTCACCGCCGATGGCGGCGAGATTGGTCGGGCTCAGGCCGTGCAGGCACAGGCTGCCGGTATGGCGCCGCATACCGACATGAACCCGGTGTTGCTCAAGCCCAATAGCGATATGGGCGCGCAGGTGATCATCCATGGGCGGGCCATTGGCAACATGCAGGCGCTGAGTTATCACGGTTACAAACCGGTGGCCATGGCGGCGGTGCTCGAGTCCCACGCGCGCCTGCTCGAGCGCTACCCTCTGGTGCTGGTCGAGGGCGCCGGCTCGCCCGCGGAAATCAACCTGCGCGCTGGCGACATTGCCAACATGGGCTTTGCCGAAGCGGTGGATTGCCCGGTGATTCTGATCGCCGATATCGACAAGGGCGGTGTATTCGCTCACCTGGTCGGCACCCTGGAGCTGCTCAGCCCGAGCGAGCAGGCGCGGGTCAAGGGCTTCGTGATCAACCGTTTTCGTGGCGACATCGCCTTGCTCAAACCCGGCCTGGATTGGCTCGAGCAGCGCACCGGCAAGCCGGTGCTCGGCGTGCTGCCTTACCTGACGGATTTTCACCTGGAAGCCGAGGATGCCATCGATACCCGTCAGCAGGACAAGGGCGAGCAGGCCTTGCGCGTGGTGGTGCCGGTGCTGCCGCGCATCAGCAACCACACCGATTTCGATCCGTTACGTTTGCACCCGCAGGTGCATTTGACCTTCGTCGGGCCAGGTCAGGCGATACCGCCGGCCGATCTGATCATCCTGCCCGGCTCCAAGAGCGTACGGGGTGATCTTGCGCGTTTGCGCGAGCATGGCTGGGATGCCGCCATCGCCCGTCACCTGCGTTACGGCGGCAAGCTGCTGGGGATCTGCGGTGGTCTGCAGATGCTTGGCCGGGAGATTCATGACCCGCATGGCCTGGAGGGTGCCGCTGGCAGCAGCGAAGGTCTCGCGCTGCTGGATTTCGAGACGGTGCTGGAGCCGGAAAAACAGCTGCGTAACGTACAGGGCAAGCTGTGCCTGGAACAGGCGCAGGTCAGCGGCTACGAGATTCATGCCGGGGTCAGCCGTGGCACCGGTCTCAATGGTGCGGTGCAGCTCGATGACGGGCGCTGCGACGGCGGCCTGAGCGATGATGGCCAGGTGCTGGGCACCTATCTGCATGGCCTGTTCGAGCAGCCGGCAGCCTTTGCCGCCTTGCTGCGTTGGGCCGGGCTGCATGAGGTGCAGACGGTCGATTACCAGGCACTGCGTGAGCGCGATATCGAGCGCCTGGCGGACCAAGTGGAGCTGCACCTGGATACAGGGAAACTAGCTGAGCTCTGTGGTCTGTGATCCGTAGCCCGGATGCAATCCGGGACGATTGTGTGGCATTGAGTAGGAGGCGCGGGGCCGCTGGTCGCGCGTATCCATAGAGGAGTGCAAGTGCTTGAATTGATTCTCGGCGGTGCCCGTTCCGGCAAGAGCCGACTGGCTGAGAAACGCGCCAGTGAGTCGGGGCTGGAGGTGGTCTATATCGCCACCAGTCAACCGCTCGATGGCGAGATGAACGCGCGTGTCGCTCAGCATCGCGCGCGTCGCCCGCAACACTGGAGGCTGGTCGAAGAGCCGCTGGAGCTTGCCCGCGTGCTGCGCGAGCAGGCGGCGCCTGGGCGCTGCCTGCTGGTCGATTGCCTGACGTTGTGGCTGACCAATCTGCTGCTGCTAGATGATGGCGCCCGCCTGGACGCCGAACGTGAGGTGCTGCTCGCCTGCGTGGGCGAGCTGCCCGGGCGCATCCTGTTGGTCAGCAACGAAACCGGACTGGGCGTGGTGCCACTGGGTGAGCTGACCCGCCGCTATGTCGATGAGGCGGGTTGGCTGCATCAGGCGCTGGCCGAACGCAGTCAGCGGGTGGTGTTCACCGTGGCCGGTTTGCCCATGATTCTGAAAGAGGAGGTCGCATGAGTCTGCAATGGTGGCAGGGGCCATGTCAGCCCAGCGATCACGTCGCCCGAGCCAAGGCCGAAGCACGGCAACAGCAGTTGACCAAACCCGCCGGCTCCCTGGGGCGGCTGGAGAACATCGCCATTCATCTGGCGGCGTTGCAGGGGCGTGAGCGACCGAGCCTGGACAAGCTGTGGATCGCCATCTTCGCCGGGGACCACGGTGTGGTGGCCGAGGGCATCTCTGCCTATCCGCAGGCGGTGACCGGGCAGATGCTGGCCAACTTCGTCGGCGGTGGCGCAGCAATCAGCGTGCTGGCGCGTGAACTGGATGCGGCGCTGGAGGTGATCGACCTGGGCACGGCCGGGCCGCTACCGGAGTTGCCTGGTGTGCGTCATCTGCATGTCGGCGCCGGCACGCAGAACTTCGCACACGAGCCGGCGATGACGCTGGCTCAGGCGTTGATCTGCCTGGAAGCAGGGCGCGACAGTATCCAGCGTGCTCGGGCCGTTGCTTGCGACCTGTTCGTTGGTGGCGAGATGGGGATCGGCAACACCACGGCTGCTGCTGCGCTGGCCTGCTGGCTACTGGATTGCCCGGCGAGTGAGCTGGCCGGGCCTGGTACAGGCCTCGACGGTGCGGGTGTGGCGCACAAGGCGCGGGTCATCGATGCAGCCCTGGCGCTGCACGGTGCGCAGATCGATGGGCCGTTGCAGGCGCTGGTGCACCTGGGGGGCTTCGAGATCGCTGCGCTGGTCGGTGCTTATCTGGCCGCTGCCCAGCAGGGCGTGGTGGTGCTGGTCGACGGCTTTATCTGCAGCGTCGCCGCGTTGCTGGCGGTGCGGCTGAATCCGGGATGTCGCGACTGGCTGCTGTTCGGCCATCACGGCGCGGAACCCGGTCATGTGCGAGTGCTGCAGGCCCTGGAAGCAGAGCCGCTGCTGGAACTGGGTTTGCGCCTGGGCGAGGGCAGTGGCGCGGCCTTGGCCGTACCGCTGCTGCGTCTGGCCTGTGCGCTGCACGGACAGATGGCGACCTTCGCCGAGGCCGCCGTCGCGGATAAACCGGCCTGATGTTGTATCTGGAGCTGTTGCGCCATGGCGAGACCAAGCAGGGCGGCGGTCTGCGGGGCAGCCTCGACGATGCCCTGACCGAACAGGGCTGGGCGCAGCTACGTGCGGCCGTGCAGGATGACGGCTCCTGGGATCGCCTGATCACTTCGCCCCTGCAGCGCTGCGCGCGGTTCGCTGAGGAGCTGGCTGCGGCTCGGAATCTGTCCGTGCACTACGAGGCTGATCTGCAGGAGCTGCACTTCGGCGACTGGGAAGGGCGCAGCGCCGCGGATCTGATGCGCACCGATGCTGAAGCGCTTGGGCAGTTCTGGGCTGATCCCTATGCGTTTACTCCGCCCAATGGCGAGCCGCTGCTGCAATTCGAGGCGCGCGTGCTGGACAGTCTGCAGCGCCTGGCACGTGAATATGCCGATCAGCGTCTGCTGTTGGTCACCCATGGCGGTGTGATGCGCCTACTGCTGGCGCGGGCGCGAGGTTTGCCACTAAAGGACCTGCTGCAAGTCAACGTCGGCTATGCCGAGCGTTTCCGACTGTGCCTGGACGCCTCTGGGCATCTGACGGAGCTGCCATGATTCCCTTTCTGATCGCTCTGCAGTTTCTGACCCGTTTACCGGTCAGCTTGCCGGGCATGCCCACGCCCGAGCAGGTGGGGCGCTCGTTGCTCTGGTATCCGCTGGTTGGGCTGCTGCTCGGCCTGTTGCTGTGGGGGACGCAGCAATTGCTGGGGCAGACCGCGGCCGCTTTGCAGGCGGCGATCCTGCTGGCGCTCTGGGTGGGCCTGAGTGGCGGTCTGCACCTGGATGGTCTTGCCGACACTGCCGATGCCTGGGTGGGCGGCTTCGGTGACCGCGAACGTACTCTGGCGATCATGAAGGACCCGCGCAGCGGTCCGATTGCCGTGGTCGTGCTGGTGCTGCTGCTGTTGCTCAAGTTCGCCGCGCTGCTGACCCTGCTGCAGGCGGATCAGGGGATCTACCTGATTCTGCTGCCCTGGTTGGGGCGTAGCCTGTTGCCGCTGCTACTGCTGACCACCCCTTACGTGCGCGCCGGTGGTCTGGGGCAGGCGCTGGTTGATCATGCGCCGCGTCGGCAATTGCCATGGTGGTTGGGCGCGAATGCACTCGGCATGCTGCTGTTTGGCTGGCCAGGCTTGCTTGCTGTGCTGGCGGCGCTGCTGCTGTTCGTCTGGTTGCGTCGTGCTCTGTTGGGGCGCCTGGGCGGCACGACCGGCGATACGGCCGGGGCACTGCTTGAGCTGGCCGAGTGTGGCGCGCTGTTGGTTCTGGCGCTGAGCGCCTGAACGCAACTGTTCTGCCGACACAGCGGCTAACTGTATGAGTGTAACTAGCTGATGCGGGTATATACCTGTATTCATGTTGCCGACCTCTTGTCTCTGTACTCAGCTACGCCGCGCCAGTCGGGGTGTGACTCGCCGCTACGATGATGCACTCGCTGCCGTCGGGCTAGGTGCTGCACAGTTTTCTCTGCTGCGTCATATCCAGCGGCTCGGTCAGCCGAGCATCTCCATATTGGCCGAGGCCATGGGGCTGGACCGCAGCACCCTAGGGCGCAATCTGCGGGTGCTTGAAGACCAGGCGTTATTGCAACTGAGCGAAGGGCGCGACTTGCGCGCGCGCGAGGTTCGGCTCACAGAAGCCGGCCTGCACCGCATCGAACAGGCGCTGCCGCTGTGGGAGCAGGTGCAGCGTGAGCTGAACGCGCAACTGGGCGAGGAGCATCGCGCCGAGTTGATGAAGCTGCTGCAGGCCCTGGCCTGAGGGTTTACCGATTTTTACTGCCTATGCGGCCGCCAACGGTCGCCCGCTGGAGATAACAATGACAACTGCATGGCGTTCTTCCACCTGGCTATTGCTTGGCGCCTCGCTGATCCTGGCCCTGTCGCTCGGTACTCGGCACGGTTTCGGTCTGTTCCTGCCGCCAATGAGTGCCGAGTTCGGTTGGGGGCGCGAAGTGTTTGCCTTTGCCATTGCCCTGCAGAACCTGATCTGGGGGCTTGCGCAGCCGGTCACCGGCGCGTTGGCCGATCGCTTCGGCGCCCGTAAGGCCATCGTCATCGGCGGTTTCCTGTACATGGTCGGGCTGGTCTGCATGGGGCTGTCTGACTCGCCATTGTCGTTGTCGCTCAGTGCTGGGTTGCTGATCGGTATCGGTCTGTCCGGTACGTCGTTTTCGGTGATCCTCGGTGTAGTGGGGCGTGCGGTACCGGTGGAGAAGCGCAGCATGGCCATGGGGATTGCGGCAGCGGCCGGTTCTTTCGGCCAGTTCGCCATGTTGCCCGGTTCGCTCGGCTTGATCGCCTGGCTGGGTTGGTCGGCCGCGTTGCTGGCACTGGGGCTGCTGGTCGCGTTGATGATTCCGTTGGCCGTCATGATCAAGGAAACCCCGCCATCGACCGGCAGTGGCCCTGAGCAAACCCTGGGCGAAGCGCTGCGTGAAGCCACCAGCCATTCCGGTTTCTGGCTGCTGGCGCTGGGCTTCTTCGTCTGTGGTTTTCAGGTGGTATTCGTCGCTGTACACCTGCCGGCCTATCTGGTGGACCACGGCTTGCCGGCACTGACCGGGACCACGGTGCTGGCGCTGGTCGGTCTGTTCAATATCTTCGGCACCTACATCGCCGGCTGGCTCGGTGGGCGTATGGCCAAGCCACGCCTGCTCAGTGCGCTGTACCTGCTGCGTGGGGTGGTGATCACGCTGTTTCTGCTGGCGCCGCTGACGCAGTGGAGTGCTTACCTGTTCGGCATCGCCATGGGCCTGCTGTGGCTGTCCACGGTGCCGCTGACCAATGGCACCGTGGCTACGCTGTTCGGGGTGCGTAACCTGTCGATGTTGGGTGGTATCGTCTTCCTTTTCCATCAGCTTGGCTCCTTCCTTGGCGGCTGGCTGGGTGGTTACCTGTATGACCATACCGGCAGCTACGATCTGGTCTGGCAGATTTCCATCGGCTTGAGTCTGATGGCCGCTGCACTGAACTGGCCGGTGCGCGAGGTGCCCGTGGCTCGTTTGCAAGGGGCGCCGGCGTGAGCCGCAGGGCCGCTCTCTATGCCGCTGTGGCAGTGGGCCTGGGCGGGCTCCTGGCCCTTGCCTGGTGGGGCTGGCGCCAGGGTGGCCTGGCCTTGCTGCAGCTGGGTGTCGGCATCTGCTAGTTGCCTGAGGCCTGGCCTGCGAGTAGCGTGATCAGATCGCGTCATCGATTGAGGTCACTGCCATGCCGTTTCGTCGTATTGCCTTTTGTCTGCTGCTTTCAAGCCTGACGCTACCGGTATGGGCAGCGGATTGTCCGCCGTTGCTGCAGGGCGAGTTGCCCAAGCTGCGTGCCAAGGGGGAGAGTGTCGAACTCTGTCAGTTCGCCGGCAAGCCGCTAGTAGTGGTCAATACCGCCAGTTTTTGCGGTTTCACTCCGCAGTTCAAAGGGCTGGAGGCGCTATACCAGCGTTATCGGGATCAGGGGCTCGAGGTCTTGGGTGTGCCGTCCGATGATTTCCGCCAGGAGTCCGATGACAGCGCGGAAACCGCCACTGTCTGCTACGTCAATTACGGCGTGACCTTCACCATGACCGAGCCGCAGCCAGTCAGGGGCGATGATGCCATTGCCTTGTTCAAGGGACTGGCCGAGCAGAGCAATGCACCGCGCTGGAATTTCTTCAAATACGTGGTCGACCGCCAGGGCAAGGTGGTGGCGAGTTTTTCCAGTCTGACCAAACCGGATGACCCGGAGCTGATCAAGGCGGTGGAGCAGGCTATCGCCAGCAGACCTTAGTCTAAGGCCAGTCAGTTAAGGCCCAATGCGTCGAACGTGTAGGAGCGGCGCCCCGCCGCGAACCGCGTACGGCGCTGACTTGAAGCGCTTCGCCCTGGGGTGGAACTCCTACGTAAAGCAACGTGGAGAGCCTTATCTGATCAGCGCTTAGCCTCTGAAGCAACAAGGCCCGCAGATGCGGGCCTTGTTGCTTTGCTGCGGATCAGAACCTGTAGGTCAGCGATGCCCCGAGTCCATGAGCGCTGTTCTTGTAGTTGGCGTTGTAGCTACCGCGGCTGGCGCTACTGCGGTTGACGTCTACCGACTCTTCCTGCAGGTAGGAATAGGCGACGTCGACGGTCATGTCTTCGTTCGGGCTCCAGCCGGCGCCCAGGCTGAAGATGGTGCGGTCGCCGGAGGGGATGCGTGGCGAGCGATCGGTGTTGTTGATCGGCGACTGATCCACGGCGATACCGGTGCGCAGCGTCCACTGCTGGTTGACCTTGTAGGCCAGGCCGACGGAGTGGGCCCAGGTGTCGTGCCAGTTCTGCTCCTCGACGATGGTGTTGAGGTTGGCCGGCAGGGTGCTGGCGTCGTTCTCCACGCGGATTTCCTTGAAGCGGCTCCAGCGGGTCCAGGTACTACCGGCGTAGAGCGTCCAGGCGTCGTTCAGCTCGTGAGTAATGGACATGTCCACCGATTCGGGGGTGGTCAGGTCGAGCTTGGCGTCGTATTTGCCAGCAATACCGGTCAGGGCCGGGGCATCGACCTTGGTGTCGCCTTCCAGCTTGTATTTGACTCGTGAGTGGTAGGTGACACCTACCCGGGTGCGCGGGCTGAACTCATAAAGCACCCCCGCATTGAAGCCCACGGCGGTGTCGTCGCCTTCGACCTTGACCTTGCCGTCACCCAGCGGGGTGAACAGTGATGACGTCAACTCGCCTTCGATATGGTTGAAGGTCGGGCCGAAGCCGACCGACAGCTGGTCGTTGAAACGGTAGCTGATCGTAGGTTGTACGGTGATCACGCGTACGTAGCTCTTGTCTGCGTGATAGCGGCCCTGGAAGCTGCGCTCATAGTCGGTCATCAGGCCGAAGGGCACATAGATGCCGAGGCCGAAGGCGACCTTGTCGTCCAGTGGTTTTACGTAGTAACCCATGGGCACGCCGGTGTCCGGCACCATGTCGCCGTCGTTGCTACCACCCAGAGCGGTACCTGCTGGAGTGCTGCCGCTGGTATGGCGAATGTCGCTCTTGGCGTGAATCACTGCAGCACCGACGTTAATCTCGTCACGTTTCAGGCGGGCCATACCGGCCGGGTTGCCGAATACGGTGCTGGCATCGTCGGCAGACGAAGATCGCCCGGCGAAGGAGGTTCCCATGCCGGAAATGCTTTGTTCGTTGAGGGCGAAGCCACTGGCGAAGCCTTGGCTGGAGGCGGCTGCGATGGCGACGGCAAGACCTGTCTTGAGAAGACGTTTGCTCACGGGGAAGCTCCTATGGTGAGGCGAGGGGGCGCACGCTACAGCTTTTGCTGACTCGTGCCAAGGCGCTTAAGTTCCCGAAATAGAGCGTATTGTCGGATAAGTATCTGAATTCTGCGCAGATATATATGAATTGTGTTTATGACCAATCGGTCAGGCTACCTGGCTGACCTGTTGGATGTGACGGTGCCAGGCATCGAGAAAATCTGCCGGTCGCCCATAGGGCTGGAACACCTTGCACCAGATCCGTCCCAGGGCCGTTACATCATCTGCTGCCGGCAGCTCCAGCTGTTCGGCCTCAATCAGAAGCCAGGCGATGGCTGTGGCGTAACGCAGATTGACCGTCAATTCCAGGTGCGGCGCTTCGAGGAAGGCATGCTGGCTGGCCAGCCCGCGGACCCGGCTGGCCAGCTCCGGGTCGCGTGCCAGGTGTTGGTCCCAGAGCGCCAGATGGCGCTGTTCGCTGATTCGGTACAAGCCATGGCCATGTGGCGTGTCCAGTGCACTGCCAAGGGCCGACTGGCAGGCTGCGGCTCCCAGAAGCAGTGCTTCGGCGGTGGCCGTGTGACGCTGCAGATAGAGAAGGGTAGGGCGTATTACATGCTGGCTGAGATCGCAGGCGGCTATTCCCATGGCGTCCTCGCGAAAGGTGCCGGTGGGGCCGGGCGCGTGGCAGCTGTTCTAGTGGCTCTTCGATAAAGGCCCCACCGGGAGCGGGGTTAGCCGCTCATTTTCAAGTCTAGTGCGATATTTCAGCCGTAAAGGGCTGTTTTTAAATTGATTCCGGATTTGAGTTATTGGGCATATTTCCTTTGGTGCTTAAGATCTCCGATCAGTCGCCGGTGGCTACCGGATGGGCCGGATCGGTGATCCATTCGCTCCAGGAGCCGGCATACAGCGCGGCCAGCGGGTAACCGGCAAGGTTCATGGCGAACAGGTTGTGGCAGGCGGTGACGCCCGAGCCGCAGTAGGCCACCAGTTGCTCCAGCGGGCGCTCGCCACGTAGCCGGTCGAAGCGCTCGCGCAGGGCATCGGTGCTAAGGAAGCGGCCGTCTGGCCCCAGGTTGTCGGTGAAGGCCGCGCACTGCGCCCCGGGAATGTGTCCGGCAACCGGGTCGAGTGGTTCGACTTCGCCACGAAAGCGCGGCAGCGCCCGTGCATCGAGCAGGGTCAGGTCCTTGTCGTCCAGGCGCGCAGTCAACTGCTCGGCGCTCAGCAGCAGGCTGCTGTCAGGTTGGGCGGAGAAATCTCCGGGGCTATTGCTCGGTGCCGCCGTGCTCAGCTCGAGGCCGGCCTCGCGCCAGGCCTTGAGGCCGCCGTCGAGCAGATAGAGGTTGTCGCGTTTGCCGAGCCAGAGCAGCAACCACCAGGCGCGTGCGGCGAAAGCCCCGGGGCCGTCGTCATACAGCACGACCTGACTGTCGCTACGCAGACCACAGATGCGCAGGCGCTCGACCAGAGCGCTGGGGTCCGGCAACGGGTGGCGGCCGGTCACACCCTTGACCACCGGCGCAGAAAGGTCCTGCTCCAGATCGACGAAATGAGCATTGGGGATGTGCCCATCGAGATAGCTGCGGCGCCCGTATCCCGGATCTTCGAGGGCGAAACGGCAGTCCAGGATCAGCAGGTTTTCCTGGCCCAGGCGTTGCTGAAGCTGTTGCGCGTTGATCAGTTGAGCGAATGACATGGTGCCTCCTGTGTCGTTGACGCGTTTGTCGGCATCATACCGCCTGGCCGATCTGGCGCGTGCTGTTCGCTCTCCCGCGAAAAAGAAGCTAGTCATGCTCAGTCTGCAGCCTGTGGCGCAGGGGGCGAGCAGTATCGGGCTCTGGGCGATGATCTTGTGACGGACACCGGTACCGCATGCAATCACTGTTGCAGGGTATTTCTTCGCCTACTTGCGGAACGCTTGATCAAAAATAGTGCGTCATTTTGTGTGATTTTGGTGCGTGAAATGGCGCTTGAAGGCCGTTTTAACGAGGGGTTGAGTACCGGTTTATATAGATTTGCACCTTGAAGTTTCATCATGGCGACATTTTGATCTGTTTTGGTGCTTTGTCGCCTGATAGAGTGCCGGCCACTTTACTGCGTGGCGTCGAGGTGCCGCATGTCGTTGTCCGTCGATTCTTTCCTGGCGCGCCTGAAGCAGCGCGACCCTGATCAACCAGAATTCCATCAGGCGGTAGAGGAGGTGGTGCGCAGCTTGTGGCCGTTCCTCGAAGCCAGCCCGCGTTATCGCGATGCGGGCATTCTCGAACGTATGGTCGAGCCGGAGCGGGCGATTCTGTTCCGCGTGCCCTGGGTCGATGATCGTGGTCAGGTGCAGGTCAATCGCGGCTACCGCATTCAGATGAGCAGCGCCATCGGCCCGTACAAGGGCGGTCTGCGCTTTCACCCTTCGGTGAACCTTGGCGTGCTCAAGTTTTTGGCCTTCGAGCAGGTATTCAAGAACTCCCTGACCTCGTTGCCCATGGGCGGTGGCAAGGGCGGTGCGGATTTCGATCCCAAAGGCCGCAGCGAAGGCGAAGTGATGCGTTTCTGCCAGTCGTTCATGAACGAGCTGTACCGTCATATTGGCGCTGATCTGGATGTACCGGCCGGTGACATCGGGGTCGGTGCTCGTGAGGTCGGCTATCTGTTCGGCCAGTACAAGCGTCTTTCCAATCAGTTCACTTCGGTGTTGACGGGCAAAGGCCTGAGCTACGGCGGCAGCCTGATTCGTCCGGAGGCTACCGGTTACGGCTGCGTGTACTTCGCTCAGGAGATGCTCAAGCGCATCGATCAGGGTTTCGAAGACAAACGGGTGGCCATCTCCGGCTCCGGCAACGTCGCCCAGTACGCGGCGCAGAAAGTCATGGATCTGGGTGGCCGTGTCATCTCGCTGTCCGATTCCGAGGGGACGCTGTACGCCGAGGGCGGCTTGAGCAGCGAACAGTGGCACTACCTGATGGACCTGAAGAACGTGCGTCGCGGTCGCCTGCGCGAGATGGCCGAGCACTATGGCCTGCAGTTCCTCGCCGGGCAGCGCCCGTGGAGCCTGCCGTGCGATATCGCACTACCTTGCGCGACGCAGAACGAGCTGGATGACAAGGACGCGCGCGCGTTGCTGAACAATGGCTGTATCTGCGTCGCCGAGGGCGCCAACATGCCCTCGACCTTGCAAGCCGTGGATCTGTTCGTCGAGGCCGGTATCTGTTACGCGCCAGGCAAGGCCTCCAACGCTGGCGGCGTTGCCACCAGTGGCCTGGAGATGAGCCAGAACGCCATGCGTTTGCACTGGAGTGCCGGTGAGGTGGACGAGCGCCTGCATGGCATCATGCAGAACATCCATCACGCATGCGTGCACCATGGCGAGGAGAACGGCCGGATCAACTACGTCAAGGGCGCCAATATCGCCGGCTTCGTCAAGGTGGCCGATGCCATGCTGGCGCAGGGCGTGGTCTGAAGACTCGCCGCTGAAGATGAAAAAAAGCCCCGGTTCTCCGGTAATGCTGTTCATTTAAGGTTACAGACGTTGGCTCCCCTCTCCCATTTATGGGAGAGGGGCTGGGGGAGAGGGCTGAAAATGCCGCAAAACTGCCAGTTTCCCCTCGCCGAACGCGGCCCGCCCAACCCTCTCCCCAAAGGGGCGAGGGGACTAATTGCGTCCGACCACTTCTTATGTGAACAGCATTACGGCTCTCCTGGGCTTTTTCGTCAGTGCAGTTCGAGCCTGCCGATGCGGTCGTTGTCCAGGCTGCCGAAGTACAGGTAGTCGCCCACCGGCTTGACCGAGGTGATCATGCGCAGGTGGGTGCCGCTGGTGTCGTGCAGGCTGCGCACGATCTCTCCCTGTTCGTTGAGGGCGATGGCGAAGCCATAGGGAATCGCCTTGGGCCACAGCGCGCGTGGCAGTTTGGCCAGTTGCGCCTTGAGCCAGGGGTGGCGATGGAGGAAGTCGGCATCGGCCTTGCGTGGTGTCGGCAGGGCGACCCAGAAGGTGCCCTTGCGGTCGCCTTGCAGGTTATCCGGCAGGCCAGGCAGGTTATCGATGAATACGTCGTGTTGGCCGGCCTTGTCGCCCTTGAGCCAATAGCGAGTGATGCGATAGCGATAGGTTTCGTTGACCAGCACGAAATCCTCGTTCGCCGACAGCGCCACGCCGTTGGCGAAGTACAGCCCATCGAGTAATACACGGGTCTCGCCGCTGCTTGGCTCATAGCTGAGCAGGCGCCCATGCGGGCGTGCTTCGAGCAGATCGAGCAGATAATCCGGCTGCTGGAAGCGCGACGAGGCATCACTGAAGTAAATGGTGCCGTCGCTGGCGATGTCCAGGTCGTCGGTGAAGGCGAACGGCAGGCCGTCGGCCTCGGTGGTCAGCACTTCGATCTTGCCCTGCGGGTCGATGCGCAGCAGGCCTTTGTAAGCGTCAGCGACGATCAGGTTGCCGCTGGCATCGAAATCCATGCCCAGCGGGCGCCCGCCAGTGTCGACGAAGGTTTCCACGCTGTCATCAGCGAGTACGCGGACGATACGACCATCATGCAGGCCCGCGTATACCCGGCCTTCGCTATCCACGGCGGTGTCTTCCGGGCCGTGAACCTGGCCGCGGGCGAGCAGCTCGGCTTTCATCAGGGTGTCGTTGGGCTCCAGTACACCGGTCATGGGCGGTGCCTTGGGGGCTTCCCAGGGCAGGGGATCGATCGGGCTGGATGTGAGCGCCAGGTAACCGGCCGCTGCGGCCAGCAGCACGACGAGCAGGGCAAGCAGTTTTTTCAGCATTATTGTTTTCCGTATCGAAGGTCGGTGCGCGGCACAGAGTACACAGATCGAGCGTGCGGCGGCAGCTCGCTGCCCGTCGAGTGGCCTGGGCATATATACTGCGCGCCATTGTTAATGGGAGAGCCGCGTGGCTAACGACATTCACTGGATTCTCGACGACGCCAGCCTGGCCGAGCATTGCGCTGTATGGCAGACATTGCCCTTCGTCGCGCTGGATACCGAGTTCATGCGCGTCGATACCTTCTACCCCATCGCCGGCCTGTTGCAGGTCAGCGGTGGCGAAGGTGCTTATCTGATCGATCCACTGCG
Source organism: Pseudomonas pichavaramensis (assembly GCF_050473265.1). NCBI lineage: Bacteria > Pseudomonadati > Pseudomonadota > Gammaproteobacteria > Pseudomonadales > Pseudomonadaceae > Pseudomonas > Pseudomonas pichavaramensis. Next base: position 228,244 of record NZ_JBJKFJ010000005.1, read on the forward strand.
CATCAATGACTGGCAGCCATTCGCCGCGTTGCTCGAAGCACCGAGTGTGGTCAAGGTGCTGCATTCGTGCAGCGAAGACCTGGAAGTGTTCCTGCGTCTGACCGGCAGCCTGCCGACGCCGTTGTTCGATACGCAACTGGCCGCCGGCTATCTCAACCTCGGCTTTTCCATGGGCTATTCGCGCCTGGTGCTGGCGCTGCTCGACATCGAGTTGCCCAAGGGCGAAACCCGCTCCGACTGGTTGCAGCGGCCTCTGTCCGAACTGCAGGTGCGCTACGCCGCCGAGGACGTATTGCATCTCGTCGAGGTGTACCGGGCATTGAAGGCCCGCCTGGCGCCGCAGAAGATCGAGTGGATACTCGAGGATGGCGCGGAGCTGGTCGGCAATCTGAGCCGCGAAGTCGCTCCGGAAGAGGCCTGGCGCGATGCCAAGCTGGCCTGGAAACTCTCGCGTCAACAGCAGGCAGTGCTACGTGCCTTGTGTGCCTGGCGCGAGCGTGAGGCGCGGGCGCGCAACCTGCCACGCAATCGCGTGTTGCGCGAGCATTCGCTGTGGCCGATGGCCCGTACGCAGCCGGACAACCTGGTCACCTTGGCGCGTATCGAAGAGATGCATCCGAAGACCGTGCGTCAGGACGGCGAAACCCTGCTGCAGCTGATTCGCGACGCCGCCGCATTGCCGCCCGAGCAATGGCCCGAGCCGCTGCCCGAGCCGCTGCCGATAGAGGCCTCGGCCCTGCTGAAGAAACTACGTGCTGTCGGTCAGCGCGAAGGCGAGCGCCTGGACATCGTGCCGGAGCTGATGCTGCGCAAGAAAACCCTGGAAGCCCTGCTGAAAACGGGCTTCCCCAAAGGGCCTTACCAATTGCCCGATTCTCTGCGCGGCTGGCGCCGGGAATTGATGGGCCAGGAGCTGCTTGACTGCCTGGCCACTGAAGGAGAGTCCGCGTGAAACGCATCTGCTCGATTTACAAAAGCCCACGCAAGAACGAGATGTACCTCTACGTGCTCAAGGCCGAGGCGCTGACTCGCGTACCCGAAGGCCTGCTCGCCGTGTTCGGTGCACCTGCGCATGCCTTTGATCTGGTGCTCAGCCCCGAGCGCCAGTTGGCCCGCGAAGACATCACCCAGGTACTGGAGAATCTCGACAAGCAGGGCTATCACCTGCAGATGCCGCCTCCCGAGGAAGAGTACATTCAGCACCTGCCTGACGAATTGTTGCGCCGTAACGACCCGGTCTGAGCCATGCGCCTGCTGATCGCCGAAGAGGATCACGTGCTGTATGCCGAGCAGATCCGCAGTGCTCGGCCCGATCTGCAACTGGTTGCCAGTGCCGATGCCACCCAGCTGCGCTCGGCAGCGCCGCAGTGCGACCTGTGGCTGGGGCAGCCGGATCTGCTCGCGCCACTGCTGCGCGAGGGCTTGCGTCCGCAGTGGTTGCAGTCGACCTGGGCCGGTATCACGCCGTTGCTGGCGGCGGACCTGCCGCGTGATTACCGTCTCAGCCGTGCAGTCGGCATCTTCGGCCAGGTGATGGCCGAATACGTGCTCGGGCATCTCCTGGCGCATGAGCGACGCCTGTTCGCCCGCCTGGCAGCGCAGGTCGAGCAGCGTTGGGATAACAGCCTGCCGCGCAGCCTGCGCGGACGCCGGGTACTGGTGGTCGGTTGTGGTGACATCGGTCAGTCGGTGGCCGACTTTCTAGCGCCTTTCGGCGTTGAACTGCGCGGCGTAGCCAGCCAGATACGCGAGCAGGCACCTTTTCGAGAAGTGGCCGCGATGGAGGCTTTGCCGCGGTTGGTTGCGTGGGCCGATTACGTGATCAATCTGTTGCCGGATACGGCGGCGACCCGCGATATCTACGATGCGCGGTTGTTCACCAGTTTCCGCCCACAGACGCTGTTGCTCAATGCCGGGCGCGGTGTGGCGGTGGTCGATGCCGACTTGGTGGCGGCCCTGCAACAGCAGCAACTGGCCGGTGCGGTGATCGATGTGTGCCGCGAAGAGCCTCTGCCAGCAGGCCATCCGTTCTGGACCGCGCCGCGGCTGATGCTGACCGGCCACAGCTCGGCCCCGACCGATCCTTCGCTGATGAGCGAGCTGTTCCTCGACAACCTGGCGCGCTGGCAGGCCGGTGAAGCGTTACGCGGTGACGTGGATTTTGCGCGCGGCTATTGAAGTGCCGTTCGCCTTGCGCGGCTTGGCCGCAACCGGTGCACAAGCTAGACTGCCGCGCTTTTCTCCGCCGAGTCCATACTGCAGTCATGGCCGCTAAAGTCGAACCCTTCTGGAAACGCAAGACCCTCGTCCAGCTCGATCAACAAGAGTGGGAGTCGCTGTGCGACGGTTGCGGCCTGTGCTGCCTGCAGAAGCTCGAAGACGAGGACGATGGCGCCGTCTACTACACGCGCATCGCCTGCAAATTGCTGGATCTGCAGACCTGTCGCTGCAGTGACTACGCCAACCGGGTCAAGCACGTGCCCGACTGCATCCAGCTCACGCCGGCGCAAGCCGACCAGTTCCAGTGGCTGCCGCCGACCTGCGCCTACCGTCTGGTCAGCGAGGGCAAGGATCTGCCGCTCTGGCACCACCTGGTCTGCGGTGATCCGGAGGCGGTGCACATCGAGCGTATCTCCCAGGCCGGGCGCATGCTGAGTGAGAACAGCGTGGCCGAGGATGACTGGGAAGAGCACCTGATCTTCCGCGCGGGTTGATTGCCTCGCCACTTCGTGGCAAATCTGTGTTCCGTCCATGGAATTGCCCGTTGGCGCTGCGGTCATATGCCGCCACGTTCCGCATCAGGAGTCTTGCTCGATGTCCCTTCGCTTGCCGTTGTTATCGTCTCTGCTGCTTCTGACTCTGCCGGGCCTTGCCGCTGCGCAGAAGGTCGATCTGGATTACCGCGTGCGCTTTTTGCCGGACAGCGACCAGGCCGAGGTCAGCATCACCCTGGAGAAGGGCGAGCGCGTGCGCAGCCTGGATTTCAACCTGGGTGACGAGGGCCGCTACAGCGACTTCAAGGCTGACGGTCAGTGGTCGCAGGAGGCCGAGGGGCGTGGGAAATGGCAGCCGGGCAAAGGTAAAAGCGTACTCAGCTACCGGGTGCAGATCGACCATCAGCGCAAGGAAGGGCGCTACGACGCGAGGATGACCAAGGACTGGGTACTGCTGCGTGGTGATGACCTGGTGCCAGCGGCCAAGCTCGATCAGCAGGACAAGACCGATCTGGTGGCGCGTCTGCAATTCGACCTGCCCAAGGGTTGGAAAAGCGTGGAGACCGGCTGGCCACGTATCGGCAAGAATCGTTTTCGCATCGACAACCCGCAGCGCAAGTTCGACCGCCCGACCGGCTGGATGCTCGCCGGCAAGCTGGGCACTCGCCGCACTCGCCTGGGCGATACCGAGGTCGCCATCTCCGCGCCGGTGGGCGAGGGCATGCGCCGTATGGACATCATGACCTTCCTGACCTTCGTCTGGCCGCAGTTGCAGCAGGTGTTCCCGCGCGATCCCGACAAGCTGTTGATTGTCGGGGCCGGCAATCCGATGTGGCGCGGCGGTCTGTCGGCGGCCAACTCCTACTACATGCACGCTGACCGCCCATTGGTCAGCGAGAACGGCACCAGCTCCCTGGTGCACGAGCTGGTGCATGTGTTCGGCCGCATCTATGGCCGCGAACGCAGTGACTGGATCGCCGAAGGCCTGGCCGAGTACTACGCCATCGAGCTGGTGCGCCGCGCCGGTGGCATCAGCGAGGATCGCTATCAGAAAATCCGTGAACAACTGATCGACTGGAGCAAGCCGGTCAACAGCCTGCGTACCGACCACTCCACCGGTCCGGTGACCGCGCGTGCGGTGTTGCTGCTGCAGGAGCTGGATCGCGAGATCCGCCAGAAGACCAAGGAAAAGGGCAATCTGTCGCTGGATGACGTGACTCGTGGGCTGATGCGCCTGGACCGGGTCAGCACCAAGGATTTTATCGACATCACCGAAAATGTCATCGGCGGCCCGTCGAAGACCCTGGATACGCGGCTGTTGCGCTAACCGGCGGCGGCTTCTAAGGGGCGTGTGTCGATTCTGTAGGCGCGGATTTATCTGCGGTCAGGGCGTCCTGCTCGACCGCGTCGCGAACAAATGCGCGCCTACAGGGTGCGCTCGTCAGCCCTGATCGTCCGTGCGGCCGAGCAGGGCGGCCAAGCCTGCCAAACCCTTGTGCGTGACCTTGCTGCCGGAGCCGGCGCTGGCCGCTTCTTCCTTCTGATAGTGCAGGTCGACCTGGCGCTGGTGCTCGTTGTCGTGGCAGTACAGGCATAGCAGCTCCCAGTTGGAGCCGTCTTCCGGGTTGTTGTCGTGGTTGTGGTCGCGGTGATGCACGGTCAATTCGCTCAGGCGCTTGCCGCTGAACTCACGGCCACAACGGCCACAGAAGTGCGGGTACATGCGCAGAGCCTTTTCCCGGTAGCTGGTTTCACGGCGCTGCTGGGCTTCGGCGAGAATCTTGTCGAGCTTGCTGGTGGTCATGGGTCGTTTCACTGGAACGTTCATAGGCAGGTGTTGCCAGAATAGAACGAAAGCCAGTCAAGCAGGAGAGCCAGTATGCGTATTCATATTCTCGTCGCCAGCCTGCTGCTATCCAGCGTCGCCACCCTGAGCTGGGCGCAGCAGCCGGTTCGCATGCCCTCCGCGCCAGAGCCCGGCTCCCCGGGTACGGCCACGCCGCAGCCTTACGGCCAGCCCTCGACGTCAGTCCCGATCAAGCGCCAGGGATCGGCGCCCCTGCTACCTCCGCCACAAGGGCAACCCCTTCCCGGGGCAACACCCCGATCCAACGGCGATCAGCCGATTCCACGATTGGATGAGCAGATACGCCGCAATAGTCAGGAGTTGGACGGTCAGCGCAAGCAAGACTGATCGTTGGTTTTTGGAGCGGCGTAATCCGGGGGAGTCTTCCACCGCTTACGGGGCGCCGAGGTTTTGTGGGAGGCGCTTTAGCGGCGAGGTGTTCTGTGGCTGAAGCCGCTCCTACGGGCGTGGTATCCCGAGCACACGGAACAGGAAGGCATATTCCAGCGCCACGTCCTTGATCCCCTGATAGCGGCCGCTCATGCCGCCATGACCGGCACCCAGATCGGTCTTGAGCAGCAGCAGGTTGTCGTCGGTCTTGTCGCGGCGCAGCTTGGCCACCCATTTCGCCGCTTCCCAGTACTGCACGCGGCTGTCGTTATAGCCGGCCACGGCGAGAATCGCCGGATAGTTATGGGCGCTGACGTTCTCGTAGGGCGCATAGCGCTTGATGCGCTCGTACACCTCGGGCTGGTTGGGGTCGCCCCATTCGTCGTACTCGGTGACGGTGAGCGGTAGATCAGGATTGAGCATGGTGTTGAGCACATCGACGAAGGGCACTTCGGCGATAGCCGCGGCGAACAGCTCCGGGCGTTGGTTGAGTACTGCACCGATCAGCAGGCCGCCGGCGCTGCCGCCGCTGATCGCCAGCTGTACCGGGCTGGTCAGTCCCTCGGCGATCAGCCGTTCGGCGCTGGCGATGAAGTCGTCGAAAGTATTCTGCTTGTGTTGCAGTTTGCCGGCGCGGTACCAGGCCTCGCCCATTTCGCCGCCGCCGCGTACATGGGCAATGGCGAAGATGAAGCCGCGCTCCAGCAGGCTCAGGCGGGCATGCGAGAACCAGGGGTCGAGGCTCGCGCCGTAAGCGCCGTAGCCATAGAGATAGAGCGGCGCCGGCTGGCCGGCAGCGAATACTTCGCGACGCGCCACCAGGCTGATCGGCACCAGAGTGCCGTCCTTTGCGGTGGCCCACAGGCGCCGGCTCTCGTAGGCGTCGGCGTCGAACGGGCCTTCCACAGGCGTCTGTTTCAGCACGATCTGGTCGCCGCTGGCCAGTGCCAGCTGGCGCACCTGGGCAGGACGATTCAGCGCCTCGTAACGCAGGCGAATCACCGGGCTGTGGAACTCCAGGGCATCCTGTACGTACAGGCTGTAGGCCGCATCTGGCAGCTCGACACGGTAACTGACCGCACCTTGCGCTTGCACTTCGAGGATCGGCAGGCCGCCTTCACGCAGGGCGAGGACGATGGCGCGCTGGTTGAGCGTGGCGCCTTCGAGCATCACCTGCGGGTCATGTGCGCGAATCTGCTGCCAGTGCGGGCGCTGCGGCTGTTCTTCGCTGGCGCGGTAGAGGGCAAAGTTGATGCCGCTCTGGTTACTGCGGATCAGCCAGCACCACTGGCCGTCGAGCATGCCATGGTCGGCGTCGTATTCATGGCCTTCCTCGCGCGGCGCCAGGCAGGTGAACGAGCCTTGCGGCGTATTGGCGTCGAGCACCCAGACCTCGCTGGTGGTCTTGCTGCCCAGTTGCAGGATCAACTGGCGCTCGGAACTGGAGCGATAGCAATGCAGGAAGAAACGGCCGTCCTGCTCCTCGAATACTTCGGTGGCGCCGCTATCGCCCAGGCGATGTCGATGCAGCTTGTAGGGGCGGTGGGTGTCGTCAAGCTCGGTGAAGAACAGGGTCTGGCTGTCGTTCGCCCAGGTCATGCTGCCATCGCAGTCTTCGAAGGGCAGTTCAAGCACGGCGCCGCTGTCGAGCTCCTTGACGAACAGGCGGTAGATTTCGTCGCCGGTCGTGTCGAGGCTGTAGGCCAGGCGTCGTTGATCGGGGCTGATGCTGAACGCGCCCACCGAGAGAAAACCGCCAGCGGCCAGCTCGTTCGGGTCCAGCAGCAGCGTTTCGCTGGCGCTGTCGACCTCCAGCGAGCCGCCATCTGCCCGTGCGCAGCGGTAATGGCGTGGGTATTCGTCGCCCGCCGTGGTGCGCTGGTAGTACAGGTAGTCACCCCAGGGCGTGGGCAGCGACAGGTCGGTCTCGCGGATGCGCCCCTTGATCTCTTCGAACAGTTGCTCGCGCAGGGCAAGCTGCGGCGCCAGAGTGTTTTCCAGGTAGGCGTTTTCCGCTTGCAGGTGGGCCAAGACCTCTTCGCTGTCGCGGTTTTCCAGCCAGCGGTAGGGATCTGTGCCGGCTTCCTGGCGGGCGAGAGGGGCAGGGGACATGCTGAAACTCCAGATCTGTGTGCCCGACAGGGGCGCCGGGGCGAGCAAAAGCCGTTATCATAAGCGCCCCTTTGCCACACCTGCCATGCCGGCGACTGCTTATGATGAACGAGAACGACTACCTTCTGGCCTGGGCCGCCTATGGTGTTGCTGCCCTGGGTTGCCTGCTGGTGTGGATGCGCATGACTACCTGGATGTGGCGCTACCTGCGTGAGCCGCTGCGGGTGCTGGTGGCCGTGTTGCTGTTCAGCCCAACCATCGTTGACCCGGCGCGCGAACTGTTCGCCCCGGGCATCGCCGTGATCGCCATGGACCTGCTGCTCAAGGTCGGCAACAACGCCTGGCGCGCGGTGGCTGACCTGGCGCTGTACGGGCTGATCGCCTTCGCCGTGTACCTGTTGTTCGTCGCCATCCGTTGGCCGATCGAGCGTTGGTGGAAAGGGCGTAATCAGCAGCAGGTGGCTGAAGCCGATGACGACCCCCGTACCCTGCGTGAACGCATGGATGAAGACGACGATCTGGCTCGACCTTATGTGAGTGAGCGTGGCGGCCGTCTGGAACCGCGTATTTAGATGCCCCTTGCGCCTGCCTAATCAGGCGTTCAGCATGATGGCCTTGTGCAATGGAGCCATCGGACCAGTGCATCTGGTGCAGTTGTCGAGTCAGACCCCTGTTGCCGGGTGATCGCCCTGTGCTCAGCATTTCGTCGAATTGCAGACCAATCGGCGCCATTGCCCAGTCATTTTCAGCGGGCCGCAGCTGATCGATTGCCTAAGGAGTATTGATTCGATGTGCGAATTGCTCGGCATGAGCGCCAACGTTCCAACCGATATCGTCTTCAGTTTCACCGGGCTCATGCAGCGTGGTGGCCGTACCGGACCACACCGGGACGGTTGGGGCATCGGTTTCTACGAAGGTCGCGGCTTGCGTATCTTTCAGGACCCGCAGGCAAGCAGCGAGTCCGAGGTGGCGCAGCTGGTGCAGCGTTATCCGATCAAGAGCGAGGTGGTGATCGGCCACATTCGTCAGGCCAATGTCGGCAAGGTGTGCCTGGTCAATACCCATCCGTTCAGTCGCGAGCTGTGGGGGCGTAACTGGTGTTTTGCGCACAACGGCCAGCTGGCGGGGCTGGAAGGTTCCACCAGCTTCTATCGACCGGTCGGCGATACCGACAGCGAAGCGGCATTCTGCGACCTGCTCAATCGAGTGCGCCGTGCCTTTCCCGAACCGGTATCGGTGGAGGTGCTGCTGCCCGTATTGGTCGCCGCTTGCTCCAGCTATCGCAAACTTGGCGTGTTCAATTGCCTGCTCAGTGATGGCGACTGGTTGTTCAGCTTCTGCTCGACCAAGCTGGCGCATATCACCCGGCGCGCGCCCTTCGGTCCGGCGCAGCTCAAGGACGCTGATCTGAAGGTGGATTTTCAGGCAGAAACCACGCCCAATGATGTGGTCACGGTGATCGCCACCGAGGCGCTGACCGATAACGAGCAGTGGGCACTCTACCAGCCCGGCGAGTGGCGGCTGTGGCGCCGTGGCGAGTGTGTCGCCGACGGCAAGGCCTGAACGGAGAGGGAGCATGCTGAGAAGCTATCTGCGTCTGACATTGTTCGCCTTTGGCCTGTTGCTCGGCATTCAGGTGCCGGGCTTCGTCGACGACTATGCCAAGCGTGTCGAGGCGCACCGGCTGGAGTCGCAGCAGAGCCTCAGGGGCTTTCAGGAAACGGCCAGCAAGTTCTTCAAGGGTGATATGGACGCGCTGGTGGCGCACTACCGCGTCAGTGATGATCCGGTAATGCGCAGCGACGCGCAGAGCGTCGCTCATCTGGTGCAGCGTGCTGGCCTGCTCGAGCGCGAATGGCGGGCCATGCAAGGCCCCTGGTACCAGCAGGCTTGGCATCTGGCGACAGGCGCCGACCAGGCACTGTTCGAGGAAACGCTGCAGGCCTACCGCTATCAGGTGTTGTTCACCCCCGATGCGATCCTCTGGGGTGTGGTGTGTGCCCTGCTGCTGGCCTGGCTGGTCGAATCGCTGATCGTGTTGCTCGGTTGGATGTCCGGTGCGGGCAGCACCCAGCGGGCGCAGCAACGGCACTGGCGTTGACCGGGACTCACCGAAGTTGGCTTTGGCGTCGCTCTTAGGGAAGCGGTACGGATGGCCGGCTGCAAAACTTGCGCTGGTTCGCCTGTGCATTGGGTGAAGCGTGTTAGTGTAATAAGGCGTTACATTTAACCGCCTCACTGTATTAATGGAGTTTCCATGCCGATCAAGGATTCGATCCTGGCAGCCGCGCTGGCTGCCGTCCTGCCTTTCATGCCTGTTGCCTACGCCGATTCCACTGTAGAGCCGCAACCCGCCGCCTCAGTCAGCGAAGATGTCACCGAAGCTGATGAAGCAGGGCAGTGGAGCAGCCCCGAGGAATTCGTCGCTAGCCTGGAATTCAAGAGCGGCCGCGTGGTGCTGGGCGATGACCTGGCGACCTTGAACCTGCCCGACTCGCTGGTGTTTCTCGACGGCGAAAATGCCCAGCGCCTGTTGGTCGATGGCTGGGGCAACCCACCGGATGACGTGCCGCCGCTGGGGATGATCCTGCCGGCCGGCATCTCGCCGCTGGCCGATGAATCCTGGGGTGTGACCGTCGAGTACGAAGACAGCGGCTACGTCTCCGACGAGGACGCTGCCGATATCGACTACAGCGACATGCTCGAGGACATGCAGTCCGACATGCGCGAGGCCAACGCCTGGCGTGAGGAAAACGGTTACGAGTCGGTTCAACTGGTCGGCTGGGCCGCCGAGCCGCGTTACGACGCCGAAGGCAAGAAGCTGCACTGGGCCAAGGAGTTGAAGTTCGGTGACAGCGAAGTCAATACCCTCAACTACAACATCCGTGTGCTGGGACGTAAGGGCGTGCTGGTGCTGAACTTCGTCGCCAATATGGACCAACTGGCGGAGATCGAGGCCAACGTACCTGCGGTGCTGGCAGCGACCGAGTTCAACCCGGGCCAGCGTTATGCCGAGTTCAACCCGGATCTGGATACCGTCGCTGCCTATGGCCTGGGCGCGCTGGTCGCCGGCAAGGTCGCGGCCAAGACCGGTCTGCTGGCCCTGCTGCTGGTGCTGCTGAAAAAGTTCTGGATCGTTCCAGTGGTGGTCGTCGGCTGGCTGTTCAAGCGCATGGGCGGCAAGAAGGCCGAGAGCCCAGAGCAAGCGCCGGCCGCGCCAGAAGCCACCCGCGAGCCTCAGGCGCAGCAGCCTGTGCAATCACCGGCGCAGACGGTGATGGACCTGAACAAGTCGGATGATGCGGACAAGCGCTGAGCCTGATGTGTAGCCCGGATGCAATCCGGGGGCTCTTTTAAACTCAGCTCCCGTATTGCATCCGGCTACAAAAACGCCGCGAATCCTTTGCAGGTTTCGCGGCGTTTTCGTTATGGCTTGAAAGCTTACTTGGACAGGTATTTCATGCCGTCTTCCAGGCCCTGCAGCGTCAGCGGATACATGTGGTCTTCGATCAGCTCACGCACCAGATTGGTGGACGCCGTGTAGTTCCAGGTGTCCTTGGGGTAGGGGTTGATCCAGATGATCTTCTTGAACTTCTCGGTAAAGCGCTTCATCCAGACGTAGCCGGCTTCTTCGTTCCAGTGCTCGACGCTGCCGCCGGCCTGGGTGATCTCGTAAGGTGCCATGGCTGCGTCGCCGACGAACACCACTTTGTAGTCGGCGCCGTACTTGTGCAGCAGATCCATCGTCGAGGTGCGTTCGCTGGTACGGCGTAGGTTGTTCTTCCACACGCTCTCGTAGATGAAGTTGTGGAAGTAGAAGTACTCCAGGTGCTTGAACTCGGTCTTGCAGGCGCTGAACAGCTCCTCGCAGACCTTGACGTGGGCGTCCATCGAGCCGCCGATATCCAGCAGCAGTAGGAGTTTCACCGTATTACGCCGCTCCGGACGCATCTGGATGTTGAGCAGGCCACCGTCTTTGGCGGTGTGGTCGATGGTGCCATCGAGATCGAGCTCTTCGGCTGCGCCCTGGCGGGCGAACTTGCGTAGGCGGCGCAACGCCACCTTGATATTGCGCGTGCCCAGCTCGACCTGATCATCGAGGTTCTTGTATTCGCGCTGGTCCCACACCTTGGCCGCCTTGCCCTGGCGCTTGCCGGCATCGCCGACGCGAATGCCTTCCGGGTTGTAGCCGCCTGAGCCGAACGGGCTGGTGCCGCCGGTGCCGATCCACTTGTTGCCGCCGGCGTGCTTTTCCTTCTGCTCTTCGAGGCGCTTCTTGAACTCCTCGATCAGCTTGTCGAGGCCGCCGAGGCTCTGGATCTGCGCCTTCTCCTCGTCGCTGAGCAGGCGTTCGAACTCCTTGCGCAGCCATTCCTCGGGGATCATCGCCTCGATATGTTCGTTGAGGTTCTGCAGGCCGTTGAAGTAGGCGCCGAAAGCCCGGTCGAACTTGTCGAAGTGACGCTCGTCCTTCACCAGAATGGCGCGCGCCAGATAATAGAATTCGTCCATGTCGGCGAACACGACGTTGTGCTTGAGCGCGTTGATCAGGTCGAGCAACTCACGCACCGACACCGGCACCTTGGCCGCGCGCATTTCGTTGAATAAATTGAGCAGCATGGCTGCGGGTCTCCCGGTGATGCACGAACGGTTCCCTCTCCCATTCATGGGAGAGGGTTAGGGCGGGCCGCGTTCGGAGAGGGGCTTTTCAGGCCGTATCGACGCAGCCGGCTACCCTCTCCCCCGACCCCTCTCCCGCAAGCGGGAGAGGGGAGACAAGCCTAGCGGCTGGCGCGGCGTGCCATGAAGGCCAGGCGCTCGAGCAGCTGCACATCTTGCTCGTTCTTCACCAGGGCGCCAGCCAGCGGTGGAATGGCCTTGGTCGGGTCGCGCTCGCGCAGCACGGCTTCGCCGATGTTGTCGGCCATCAGCAGCTTCAGCCAGTCCACCAGTTCGCTGGTCGAAGGCTTCTTCTTCAGGCCCGGCACCTTGCGCACGTCGAAGAACACGTCCAGCGCTTCGGCTACCAACTCGCCGCTGATGTTGGGGTAGTGCACGTCGACGATCTTCTTCAGCGTGTCGCGATCGGGGAAGGCGATGTAGTGGAAGAAGCAGCGGCGCAGGAAGGCGTCCGGCAGTTCCTTCTCGTTGTTCGAGGTGATGATGATGATCGGGCGCTGCTTGGCCTTGATCGTCTCGTCGGTCTCGTAAACATAGAACTCCATCTTGTCGAGCTCCTGCAACAGGTCGTTGGGGAACTCGATGTCGGCCTTGTCGATCTCGTCGATCAGCAGGATCACGCGCTCGTCGGACTCGAACGCTTCCCACAGCTTGCCCTTCTTGATGTAGTTGCGAACGTCGTGAACCTTGTCGGAGTCGAGCTGCGAATCGCGCAGGCGGCTGACCGCGTCGTACTCGTAGAGACCCTGGTGCGCCTTGGTGGTGGACTTGATGTGCCAGGTGATCAGACGAGCGCCGAAGGCCTCGGACAGCTGTTCGGCGAGCATGGTCTTGCCGGTGCCCGGCTCACCCTTGACCAGTAACGGGCGCTGCAAGGTGATGGCGGCGTTGACCGCAAGCTTGAGGTCGTCGGTGGCGACGTAGGACTGGGTACCTTCGAACTTCATCGGAAAATCCTCGGAACGGTAACGCGCGGGGCCGGCCCGCAGCAGAAATTCAGAGCGCGACTATAACGCGCAGGCTCAGTGGCTGTGAACGAAGACGCAGTATTCAGTCACTGAATGGCGAGTCAGGTGTCACTCGATTGGAAGCTGGACGGACTGCTGACTTTGCGCATCCGTTGCTGCACTGCCGGGGTTGGTCGCCGCTGCAGCCCGCTAGTCATCGTTACCCGGCGGCGGATTTTCATAGCGCGCGGTAAAGGCTTCGATGAAACCGTTGCGCAGGATGCCGACGAAGGCCTGCAGCGCGCTGATATCCTGCTGCCGGGTGCTGCCGCTCAGTTCCACGCGGGTGGCGAGCTGGTCCTTGCGCTGGTTCTGCAGCACTTTTTCGCTGCCGCCAACCAACGCCTCCCAGATCGAGCGCAACACGCCCTTGTCCTCGTTTTCCACATCCTGACGCCAGTCGAACACCTCCACGTTGCGCAGCAGCGGTTTGATGTAGCCGCTGAGTTGGGCGTTCTCGGCGGAGGCTTCGACGACCAGATCGCCGCTGCCGCGTTTGAAGTCGAAGTTGCCATAGGCGCTGGCCAGGTCGTTGAGACGCGGCAGCTCGACGTCGCGCGCACGCACGCGGAACTCGAAATCCTCGAAGTTGTGAAAAGGGTCGAATACTGCACTGGCTTCCAGTGGTGCATGCCCCAGCAACTGCGCTGTGCCTTCGAAACGGGCGACGCGATTGCCTTGCTCGTCGGCCACGTTGGTGAGGTTGTAGAGACTGGCGTTGACGGCCTTGGCCTGCAACTCGACCGGCGGTGACGAGTTGAAGTTGTAAAACCCAAGGACACCATCGCTTACACGGACTTCGTTGAGGGTGATCGGTAGCAACTTGTTCAACTGCTCGCGCCAATCAACGCCTTCACCGGTTTGCGTGTCTTCGCTGCTGCTGCCGTCGACGAAATTTACCTGCGGTTTGTCGAACATGACTTTGGCAACCACCGCATGCTCATACCAGAGGTCATGCCAGCTGACGGCGATGTCAATCTGCGGAGCGTCGACAAAGGGCACCGGTACGTCCTGTTCGGCCTTGACGATGCTCAGCCCGTTGATACGATAGGCGCCGCGCCACAGGGCCAGGTCGATATCGTCTATGTGACCGCGGTAATCGCCCATGTCAGCCAATGCGTCATTGAGGTAGTCGCGTATTACGTAGGGCAGCGCCGCGTGCACGGCCACCAGCAGCGCGAGCAGCGCCAGGCAGATCCACAACGACAGGCTGTAACGGCGTTTCATCCGGGATATCCGTGAGGTCCGATTCTCAACAGGTTGACTGCATGAACCACCGGAGAGTTCGACCTTCCTGATGCTGGACGCCATGATCCATCAGGCATAGGCTGACGGGCTCAGCAACGACAAGGAACCGATACACCATGAGCCGCATTTTCGCAGACAACGCACAGGCTATCGGCAATACGCCCTTGGTGATGATCAATCGCCTCGGGCCCAAGGGTGTGACCATCCTGGCCAAGATCGAGGGGCGCAACCCGGCGTATTCGGTCAAGTGCCGCATCGGCGCCAACATGATCTGGGACGCCGAGGAGCGTGGGGTGCTCAAGCCGGGCATGACCATCGTCGAACCGACCTCCGGCAATACCGGTATCGGCCTGGCTTTTGTCGCTGCGGCGCGTGGCTACAAGCTGGTGCTGACCATGCCGGCCTCGATGAGTCTGGAGCGTCGCAAGGTACTCAAGGCCCTCGGTGCCGAGCTGGTGTTGACCGAGCCGGCCAAGGGCATGAAGGGCGCAATCGAGAAAGCCAACGAGCTGGTCGCCGCCAACCCGGATTACTACTTGCCGCAGCAGTTCGAGAACCCGGCCAACCCGGCCATTCATGAGAAGACCACCGGCCCGGAAATCTGGCGTGATACCGATGGGGCCATCGATGTGCTGGTCGCGGGCGTCGGTACCGGCGGTACCATTACCGGGGTATCGCGCTATATCAAGCAGACCCAGGGCAAGCCGATTCTGTCGGTGGCGGTGGAGCCGGTTGGCTCGCCGGTGATCAGCCAGACCCTGGCCGGTGACGAGGTCAAGCCTGCGCCGCACAAGATTCAGGGCATCGGCGCCGGTTTCGTGCCTAAGAACCTCGATCTGGCCATGGTCGATCAGGTCGAGCAGGTCGCTGACGAGGACGCCAAGGCCATGGCACTGCGTCTGATGCGCGAAGAGGGCATCCTCTGCGGGATCTCCTGCGGTGCGGCGATGGTGGCAGCGGTGCGCCTGGCCGAGAAGCCGGAAATGCAGGGCAAGACCATCGTGGTGATTCTGCCGGACTCCGGTGAGCGCTATCTGACCTCGATGCTGTTCAGCGATATGTTCACCGAGCAGGAACTGCAGCAGTAGGACCTGTCGACTCCTGCGAGAGCCGCCTTCGGGCGGCTTTTTCGTAGGGTCGCGGTGCGCACCGGGTGGCCCTGGTGCGCGCAGGGCTCTCTACGTCCTGGCCACGCTCGGCCTGACTACCAGCCACAGCGCCAAGGCGATCAGCACGCAGCCTGGCAGGTAGTCCCAACTCAGCGGCTCATCCAGCAACAATGCACCCCAGAGCACGCCGAACGGTGGAATGAGGAAGGTGGTGGTGCTGGCCTTGATCGGTCCGATATCGCTGAGCAGGCGGAAATACAGCACGTAGGCGAACGCCGTGCAGAGCAGGCCGAGACCGGCCAGCGACAGCCACACTTCGATTCCACCCCAGCTCGCTGGTGCTTGCAACGCCATGCTGCCGGCGAACAGCGGCAGCAGGAACAGGCTGGCCCCGACGAGGCTGGCGAAGGCTGTCAGACGATTGTCCAGGCCGCCCTGCTGGCCGATCCAGCGTCGCGTGAGGAAGCCGGCAAAGCCGTAGCAGGTGGTGGCTACCAGGCAGGCGCCGGCACCGAGCAACAATTGCAGGTCGAAGGCCACCGGGCCGGTGCGGGTCAGTACCGCTACGCCGAGCAGGCCGATGAACACCCCGGCGGCTTTACTCGTGGTGATGCCTTCATGGAAGAACAGTGCGCCGATCAGCACGCCCATCAATGGCGTCATGGCGTTGAAAATTGCCGAGTAACCGGCTGGCAGGATCAAAGCCGCCAGGCAGTACATGGCCGATGGCAATCCAGCATTGATCACCCCAAGCCCCAGGCAGATGCGCAGCTTGCCGCGAAAATTCCAATCCGTACGCAGCAGCAACAGCAGCACCAGCAATCCCAATGCGCCGAAGCTGGCGCGGAAGAAGGCGGTCGGCATGCTGCCCAGTACGGGCGCTGCAACGCGCATGAACAGAAAGCTGGCGCCCCAGATGGCGGCAAGCAGCAATAGGCGAAGCAGGTCGGCGGTACGCACGATGGAGCATCCGGCAGGGTGAGGGCGAGAGTGTTGCCGCTGGACGCTCATCTGGCAATCCGCATTGCGCTTTTGAAGTCGTTGCGTTGTAAATGCGGCGGTAACGCCTGGCACAGAGCGCCTTCTCCCGCAGTCGGGAGAGGGGCGCATGGTTCGCATCGTCGTTTGTCGGCTAAGCTCGGCTCATTCAACGCATTTACGGGGCACGCGTATGGGGCAGCAATGGCCGGCCGGGGAGATCGCCCGCCTGATCCTCGATGGCTTCGACGATTATCGCGAGCATTTTCGCCAGATCACCGATGGCGCCCGTGCCCGCTTCGAGCAGGCGCAGTGGCAGGATGCACAGCAGGCATCGGCCGCGCGCATCAACCTCTACGAAGACAAGGTGGCGCAGACCCGTGAGCGTTTGCTGCAGGGCTTCGATTCCGCGCTGCTGGAGGCGAGCCAGTGGCCGCTGGTGAAAAGCGCCTATATCGCGCTGATCGACCTGCGTCTCGACGACGAGCTGGCGGAAACCTGGTTCAACTCGATCTTCTGCAGCCTGTTCAGCCATGACCTGATCAGCGATGGCTGCATGTTCATCCATACCACCCGGCCGTCGCTGCGCAGCCGAGCGGGCACCGCGCAGACCCGTAGCTATCGCCCTGACGGGGCGCTGGACCAGGCGTTGCAGGCGATCTTCGCCGACTACGCCTTCGACGCCCCATACGAAGATCTGCCGCGGGATCTGCAGCGCCTAGAGGCGCAGCTGCGTGCCAGCCTGCCGGACTGGATCTGCAAGGATCCGGAGCTGCGCATCGAGCTGTTCTCCTCGGTGCTGTATCGCAACAAGGGCGCCTATCTGGTTGGGCGCATCTACACTCGCGATGAGCAGTGGCCGCTGGCGATTCCGCTGTTGCATCGTGAAGGGCAGGGTATCCAGGTCGATGCGGCGATCACCGACGAGGCGGAGGTGTCGATCATCTTTTCCTTCACCCGTAGCTACTTCATGGTCGATGTGGCCATTCCAGCCGATTTCATCGGTTTTCTGCGGCGTATCCTGCCGGGCAAGCATATCGCCGAGCTGTATACCTCGATTGGTTTCTACAAGCATGGCAAGAGCGAGTTCTATCGCTCGCTGATTGGCCATCTGGCCAGTAGCGACGACCGCTTCGTCATGGCGCCAGGCGTACGCGGCATGGTCATGAGCGTGTTCACCCTGCCGGGCTTCAATACGGTGTTCAAGATCATCAAGGACCGCTTCGCCCACGCCAAGACGGTGGATCGCAACACCGTGATCGAGAAATACCGGCTGGTGAAAAGCGTCGACCGTGTCGGGCGTATGGCCGACACCCAGGAGTTCGCCGACTTCCGTTTCCCCAAGGCCAAGTTCGAGCCCGAATGCCTGGCCGAATTGCTCGAGGTGGCACCCTCGACCGTGGTGGTCGAAGGCGACAGCGTACTGGTACGCCATTGCTGGACCGAGCGGCGCATGACGCCGCTCAACCTCTATCTGGAAAATGCCAGCGAGGCACAGGTACGCGAGGCTCTGGACGATTACGGCCTGGCCATCAAGCAACTGGCGGCGGCCAATATCTTTCCCGGCGACATGCTGCTGAAGAACTTCGGCGTCACCCGCCATGGCCGTGTGGTGTTCTACGACTACGACGAGATCTGCTTTCTCACCGAGGTGAACTTCCGCAGGATTCCACCGCCGCGTTTTCCCGAAGACGAGATGAGTGCTGAGCCTTGGTATTCGGTCGCCCCCAACGACGTGTTCCCCGAGGAGTTCCCGCCCTTTCTGTTTGCCGATATCCAGCAGCGGCGGCTGTTCAGTAAGCTGCATGGCAACCTTTACGATGCCGACTACTGGAAGCAATTGCAGGACGCCATTCGCGCGGGCAAGGTGATCGATGTGTTTCCCTATCGGCGCAAGAGTCCGGTGATTTGATTGGCCCTTGTTGAAATCCGCTCCGCCAGGCCTAATCTCATAAGTGAGCCGCTAGTAGCAGGCTCTTTCCTTAACTTGGCTGGAGGTCGTACCCATGCTCGCCAAGCTGCAAGAACAACTGCAACACCTGCTGCAAGCCCTTGGCCTTGCTCCGCAACCTCAGCCGATTCGCATCAGCGAAGCCGAGCAGGAGCGCCTGCGGCGCGAGGCGCGTCAGCGCCGCTGAGCTAATCAGGCGAGCCGGTGGGCGTCGAACCAAGTGTCGATCAGCTCGCGCATGCGTTCACCGGAAAAACTCGCGAAATGCCCGCCATGCACGGTGCGCACGGGTAGTTCGCGCAGGCGCGCCAGACTTTGCGCGTAATCCTCCAGGTTCGAGTGGTAGGCGTCCTCTATGAGCGGCCCGTCATAGAGGATGTCGCCTGAGAACAGCGTTTGCGTCTGCGCCTCCCACAGGCTGATGCCGCCCGGTGAATGACCGGGGGTATGCAGCACCTGCAACACCCTGTTGCCCAGATCCAGCACATCGCCATCGTCGACCAGACGAGTGGCCGGCGCGGCCTGCACGCGGTATTCGGCGTAGCACAAGGGGCAATCGGGGTGCGCCTCGAACATGTCGTCGCCGACGAAGTCGGTGGCCAGGGTATTGGCGCCATCAGGGGCAGCGAGGATGTCCGCCTCGGCGGGGTGTACCAGACGCTCGCTGAATTCATGGTGCCCGGCGATATGATCGAAGTGGCAGTGACTGGCGACTGCCAGCAGGGGCCTGTCCGTCAACCAGGGCAATTGTTCGCGCAGGCTGACCAGGCCGGAGCCGGAGTCGATCAGCACGTCATGTTCACGGCCCTGCACGTGCCACATGTTGCAGCGGTAGTAGGGACGCACATAGGGCTCGTGGATCAGGCAGATACCGTCGTGACGGTGCTCCACCTCGAACCATTGGTCACGGCTGACGATTTTCACGTTATTTTCCTCAGAGCTGCGTCTAGTAGGGTGCTGCGGGACAGACGGTCATCCAGATGGATGATGGTTCATCGGTGCGCACGGCGCACCCTACAGATTGTGCTTCTTCGTGTTAGGCCAGCTGCGCGCGTGGCACCAGCACCCAGCGGCGCAGCACCGCGTAGCTGGCGGCGGTGAGCAGGAATACCGGCAGCGAGGCGCCCCAGGCCAGCGGTGAGACCCAGCCCCAGTAGTAGGCCAACGCTGCGCCCAGGCCGTAGGCCACGAAAGCCGCCGGGTTGAAGCCGGCCAGGTAGCGATAGCGGCCGCCGTCTTCACTGAGCAGCTCGTCCACCGCGTAGTCGCCCTTGTGGATCAGGAAGTAGTCGGCGATCAGTACGGCGAAGGCGGGGATGAACACGCTGCCGATCACCAGCAGGAAGTTCTGGAAATTGTCGAGAATGCCGGGGATCTGCGAGCCGAGAATCGACAGCACGCCGATGCACAGTGCCGGTTTCCAGAACGGCGTCTTCGGGCTGATGTTGAGGTACGACAGCGAGGCGCTGTAAACGCACATGACGTTGGTGGTCATCACCGAGAGGAACACCACGATGGCAGCCGGCAGACCAAAACCGAAACCGGCCAGCAGCACGGCAGGGTCGTAGGTCTGCTCCATGCCGGTCATCACCGAGAAGCCCGATACGGTCGCGCCCAGGCCCATTGCCAGAAGGGTAGCGAGCACGTAACCGACCCAGGTGCCGACGCCGGCCACGCCCTGGCTGCGGCAGTTGCGGTTGTAGTCGGCCGCCAGCGGTATCCAGGAGAACGCGGTGGCGATGACGATATCGAAGGCGATGCCCGGAGTGATGTCGTTGCGCGGCTCGGCCGGCATGGCCAGCAGGCTGGCGAACTCGAACTTCTGTCCCATCACGTAGAACATGGCGCCGGCCAACAGCAGCATGCCGATGGCTGCCCAGCGCTCGACTCGCTCGATACCCAGGTGACCGCGCAGGGCGATCAGCAGCACCAGGGTCTCACAGAGGATGGTGAACAGCGGCAGGTTGGAGTAGCCGGTCAGGTGCTCAACGGCATAGTTGAGGCTCATGCCGGCCAGCAGTGCCTGGATCCAGCTCCAGGCCAGCAGGGTCAGCAGGTTGACCAGCGAAGGCAGCTTGGCCCCTTGCGAACCGTAGCTACCGCGTGCCAGCACCATGGTGGTGAGGCCGCTGCGCTGACCCATCAGACCGACCAGCACCAGCGGCAGAATGCCGATGGCCGAACCGAGCAGGACGATCAGCATGGCCTGGCTGAACGGCAGGTCGGGCACCAGCAGCATGCCGGTGAGGATGGTGGTGACCACCACGTTGGCGCCCAGCCACAGGGCGATGGTGCCACCGAGGCCAAGGCTGCGATGGCTGGCGTCGGTGGGGCTTAGGCCGTCCTGGCCGAAATACTGGCTTAGATTCTTGAGCATGAAACGACTCCCCGGTGCTTGATTATTGGTGTTGGTAGGGCGGCAGTCAGTGGTACAGCAGGATCTTGTGGTTATGCTCGTAGCCCGGATGCAATCCGGGGAATACGGGATATCGCGGCTAAAGCTCTCCCCGCATGGCGGTGTCGCATTCTGTAGGAGCGGCTTCAGCCGCGATCGATGCAGTCAGGGATGAAAGGGCGCGGCCTCCTGCACTTCGATGATCAGCGGGCGATCACTTGGCGCGCTGCGCAGCAGTTCGGCCAGGTGCGTGTGATCACGGGCGCGCTCTGCCGCGCAACCAAAACCGCGGGCGATGGCCAGCAGGTCCGGGGTGAAGATGTCGACGCCGATCGGCTCGATGTCGCGGCGTTCCATGTAGCGCTTGATCTCGCCATAACCGGCGTTGTTCCACAGCAGCACGATGATGCCGACCCTAGCTTCCACGGCGCTGGCCAGCTCGGGCAGGGTGAACTGCAGGCCGCCGTCGCCCATCAGGCTGATCACCGGGCGTTCCGGCTCGGCCAGTTTGGCGCCGATGGCCGCCGGCAGGCCGTAGCCCAGGGTGCCGTAACCGGTGGAGGCATTGAACCAGCGTCGTGCGCCATCCAGTTCCACCAGGTGGTTGCCGCTGTACACCGTCTGTGTCGAGTCACCGACGAAGCGCGCATTGGGCAAGGCCTCAAGCAGGCAGTCGAACAATTGCCGGTAATGCGCCCAGCCGCTGAAGTCCTCATTCAGACGTGCCTGCACGACAGCCGTACGTTGGGCACCGGGGCTACTCGGGTCGGCCTGGCGCGGATTGAACTCGGCCAGCAGCATGCGCATGGCCACCCGCGCATCACCCTGAATGGCCAGGTGCGGGGTGAAGTTGCGCTGCAGTTGCTGGGCGTCGATGTCGATACGGATCAGCCGGCCAGGGAGACGGAAGTCGCCGTCGAACACCACGTCGTAATCGGTTTCGCCCAGCTCGGTGCCGATCGCCAGC
The DNA here is from genome assembly GCF_050473265.1 of Pseudomonas pichavaramensis. Classification (NCBI taxonomy): domain Bacteria; kingdom Pseudomonadati; phylum Pseudomonadota; class Gammaproteobacteria; order Pseudomonadales; family Pseudomonadaceae; genus Pseudomonas; species Pseudomonas pichavaramensis. Next base: position 249,641 of record NZ_JBJKFJ010000005.1, read on the forward strand.
ACCACATCGGCCTCCAGGGCCAGGTCGCGTACCGGGCACAGCGACTGGTTGCTACCCAGCAACAGTGGGTGGCCAGGCGGCAGCAGGCCCTTGGCATTGATGGTCAGTGCCGTCGGTGCATCCAGGGCTGCGGCCAGGGCGCGGGCCTCGGCTTCGGCGGCCACGCAGCCACCTCCGAGTAACAGCAGCGGACGCTCGGCTTGCTTGAGCAACCCGGCGGCTTCGCGGATCAGCGTGCGGTTGGCCGCCGGTCGGCGTACCGTCGGTCTGGGCGCCACCTGCATGTGAGACGCGTCAGCGGTGATGATGTCCAGCGGCAGTTCGATGTGCACCGGGCGTGGCCGTTCGCCTTCGAATACCGAAAACGCACGGGCCAGCACGCCGGGCAACTCTTCGACGCTCATCAGGGTGTGGCTGAAGGCGCTCACGCCAGCGCTCATTGCCCGCTGATTGGGCAGTTCGTGCAGGTAGCCCTTGCCCAGGCCGAGGCGGTTGCGCTCGTTGACGCTGGAAATCACCAGCATCGGAATCGAGTCGGCATAGGCCTGGCCCATGGCGGTGAGGATGTTGGTCATCCCCGGGCCGGTGATGATGAAGCACACGCCGGGCTTGCCCGAGACGCGCGCATAGCCGTCGGCCATGAAGCCCGCGCCCTGCTCATGACGCGGGGTGATGTGGCGGATGCCGCTGCCGGGCAGGCCGCGATACAGCTCGACGGTGTGCACGCCGGGGATGCCGAACACGGTATCGACGCCCCAGGCCTGGAGCTGCTTGACGAGAAATTCACCGCAGGTGGTCATGCTCTCTCCTTGGGGCTCAGCCGACGATCCAGTGCGCCATCAGGGCGATGATCGGCAGGGTGATCAGGGTGCGCAGAACGAAGATGACGAACAGCTCCAGCAGGCTCAGCGGCAGCTTGGCCTTGAGGATCAGCACGCCGACTTCGGACATGTAGATCAGCTGGGTCAGCGAAATGCAGGCCACCACGAAACGGGTCAGCTCGCTCTCGATACCCTTGCCCAGCACGGCCGGCAGGAACATGTCGGCAAAGCCCACCAGCATCGCCGGCGCAGCCTTGGCGGCTTCTGGCAACTGCAGGGCTTCGAGCAGCGGCACCAGCGGGTAGGACAGCCAGTTGAAGATCGGGGTGAACTCGGCGATGGCCAGCGACAGGGTGCCGATGGCCATGACCAGTGGCAGCAGGCCTAGCCAGATATCAACCACGTTATGCACGCCGATACGCACCATCTGCGTCGGTGACGGGTTGGCGTTGGCGCGGCGAATGGCCTGGGCCAGGCCCCAGCGCAGCAGTGAGGTGCCTTCCGGAACTTCCTCACGGATCTGTTTGCCGACGCCGGCCACGTATTCTTCCTTCTTCCACGACAGCGGCGGAATGCGCGGGGTAATGATCGCCGCCGCCAGGCCGGCTACCACCACGGTGAGGTAGAAGGGCACGAACAGATGGTCGAGCTTCATGAAGCTGGTGATCAGCAGGCTGAAAGCGATCGAGGCGATGGAGAAGTTGGTGGCGATCACCGCCGCCTCGCGGGCGCTGTAAAAGCCCTTCTGATACTGCTGCGCGGTGATCAGCACGCCGACGGTGCCGGAGCCGAGCCAGCTGGCGATGGCGTCGATGGCCGAGCGCCCGGGCAGACCGAAGATGCGGCGGAACACATTGCGCACCAGGGTGCCGCAGAACTCCATCAGGCCGTAGTCGGTGAGCAGCGGCAGGATCAGCCCGGCCACCAGGAAGAAGGTGATCAGCACCGGCGCCAGGTCCTTGAGCACCACACCGCCAGTGTTGGCACTCCACACCCACTCGGGGCCGAACTGCCAGAAGGTCATCGCCGCGAACAGCGCGCCGAGTACGCGCAGGGCCAGCCACAGTGGCGGCAGGTTGAACAGTTCATTGAGCGCCGGACGCTGAGTGACCCAGCGCGGTTTGAACAGGCTGGCCAGCAGGCCGAGCGCGGCAGACACCAGCAACAGACCGGTGGCAATGGCGGGCAGGTGATCGGTAAGTGCAGCCTTGAGCGTATCGGCCATCACCCCGAGACCGATGGTGACCTTCTCTTCGTAAACGATGGGGGTCAGGAACAGCAGCACGCCGAGCAGCGAGGGGATCAGGAAGATCAGCAGCTGACGCAGGTTGAACGGTGCGCTCGCGCCGGGTTGGTCGTCGAGCAGGGGCAGGGATTCATCACGATTCATCGCAGGCATCCGAATTGTTGTTGTATGGATGTCCCGGGCGCCCTGTGGGCGCCCGGTTCGGCTATTAGCGTTTGGTCACGCCGGGCAGCACGCAGAGCATTTCGTAGAGCAGGTTGGCGCCGAGCAGCGAGGTGTTGCCGGTGGTGTCATAGGGCGGGGAAACCTCCACCAGGTCGGCGCCGATCAGGTCCAGGCCTTCGCAGCCACGGATGATCTCCATTGCCTGAATGGTGGTCAGGCCGCCGATTTCCGGGGTGCCGGTGCCCGGCGCCCAGGCCGGATCGATGCCGTCGATGTCGAACGACAGGTACACCGGGCCGCCGCCGACTTTCTCGCGCACTTCGGCCATCAGCGGGGTCAGCGACTGGTGCCAGCATTCTTCGGCCTGGACCACGCGAAAGCCCTGCTTGCGGCTCCAGTTGAAGTCCTCGGCGGTGTAGCCCTGAGCGCGCAGGCCGATCTGCACCACGCGCTCGCTGTCGAGCAGGCCCTCTTCCTGAGCGCGGCGGAAGGTGGTGCCGTGGGCGATCTTCTCGCCGAACATGTGGTCGTTGACGTCGGCGTGGGCGTCGATGTGCACCAGACCGATCTTGCCGTACTTCTTGTGCAGGGCACGCAGGATCGGCAGGGTGATGGTGTGGTCGCCGCCGAGCGTCAGCGGCTTGATGCCGAATTCGACGATCTCGTCGTAGGCCTCCTCGATGATGCGCACGGCGTCGAGCAGGTTGAAGGTGTTGATCGCCACGTCACCGATGTCGGCGACGTTGATCGAGTCGAACGGTGCGGCGCCGGTGGCCATGTTGTACGGGCGGATCATCACCGACTGGGCGCGGATCTCGCGGGGGCCGAAGCGGGTGCCGGAGCGCAGCGAGGTGCCGATGTCGAGCGGTACACCGATGAAGGCGGCGTCGAGCTGACGTTTTTCCTCGTCGTTCTGGATATGCGGCAGGCGCATCATGGTGGCGATGCCGCCGAAGCGTGGCATTTCGTTGCCACCCAGGGGCTGGTGGAGTTTCTTGTCCATGGGAAGGCCTCAGGCTCGTTCTGGTTGTGGCCGGATTCTTGGCCAGCCGCCAGCGGGGAAAAATCGTCAGGGGCAAAAACTTAGTTCAGGATTGTTTGAACTTATGGCTTCAGCCCCCGTTGCAAAGGCGTTCAGTCGCAATAATCGGGAGCGATACGCTGCAGTTTTCGCAGCCAGGCCTGCCACAACAACTGGCGTTGCCACTCGACGCCCTGCAACTGTTCGCAGGCGTGGCGTGACAGATGCTCGGCAATCGGCGTGCAGCGCTGGCCACCGCCGCTGGCTGCCAGTTGAATCTCACAGGCGCGGTTGAGGTAGAACATGATGCAGAAGGCATCGGCGACGCTGGCGCCGACGCTGAGCAGACCATGCTGGCGCAGAATCAGAGCGATGTTGTCGCCCAGCGAGGCCTGAATACGCTGGCGCTCGTCCAGGTCGAAGGCGACACCTTCGTAGGCGTGATAGCCGACGCGCTGATGGAACTCGGTGCTGATCTGGTTGAGCTGCAGCAGGCCGGCATCCTGCGCCGCCACGGCCATGCCGGCCAGGGTGTGGGTGTGAATCACGCAGTGGGCGTCTTCACGGGCCATGTGCACGGCGCTGTGGATGGTGAAGCCGGCGACGTTGTAGTCGGCATTGCCTTCCACCACCTTGCCGTGCATGTCGACGACGATCAGGTCGCTGGCGCGGATCTCTTCGAAGAACAGCCCGAACGGGTTGATCAGAAAACGCGGTTCACCAGCGCCGGGCAAACGCACCGAAAAGTGGGTGTAGAGGGTGTCGTCCCAGCCGAACAGGGCGGCCAGGCGATAGGCCGCGGCGAGGTCGCGGCGCAGGGTGGCGATCGTGTTCATGCGTTCTCCAGGCCGATGAAGCGGCGTACACGCTGGTGGTCGCCGCTGCGGATGGCATCCGGTGCGGCGTCGAGCTGAACGTGGCCGTCTTCCATGAACAGCACGCGGTCGGAGATCGATAGGGCGAAGTCCATTTCGTGGGTGACGATCAGCATGGTCATGCCCTCACGGGCCAGATCGCGGATCACCGCCAGGACGTCGCCGACCAGCTCCGGGTCGAGCGCCGAGGTGGGTTCGTCGAACAGCATTACGTCAGGCTTCATGGCCAGCGCGCGGGCAATGGCCACGCGCTGCTGCTGGCCGCCGGACAGCTGGTGCGGATATTTGTCGGCGTGAGCCAGCAGGCCGACCTTGTCGAGCAGGGCCAGGGCCTGTTGGCGCAACACGTCACGGGTGCCCAGGCGATGATAGAGCGGGGCGAGCATGACGTTGTCGACGATGGTGCGGTGGGGGAACAGGTTGAAGTTCTGGAACACCATGCCGATGCGCTTCACACCCTGGCGCTGACGGCGGTTGTCGGGGCGGTCACCGGCCTGGATGAAGCTTTCGCCAAACAGCACGATCTCACCTTGGTCGATGCTCTCCAGGCCGTTGACGGTGCGGATCAGCGACGTCTTGCCGGAGCCGGACGGGCCGATGATGGATATCACCTCGCCGCTGCGTACGGCCAGGTCGATACCCTTGAGCACCTGGTGGTTACCATAGCGCTTGTGGATGTTGCTCAGTCGCAGGGCATCCGGTGCGCCGCTCTGTACGGTTGCTGTCGCGCTGTTCTGCAGTTGGGGCAGGGCGTCGCGCAGTTTGCTGACGGTCGCCTCGCCAAGGGTTTCGGGTTTGCGTCGGCTCAGGTCGAGGTGACGCTCCAGGTACTGCAGGCCCCAGCCGAAGAAGGTCACGATCATCACGTAGTAAACGGCCACGGCGCCCAGGGTTTCCAGCACCAGGAAGTTCTGTGCGTACAGCCGTTGGCCGATCAGCAGCAACTCGCTGAGCGAGATCACCGAGACCAGCGAGGTCAGTTTGACGATGGTGACGTACTCGTTGGTCAGCGTCGGCAGGGCGATACGAAAGGCTTGCGGTACGACGATCAGGCGTTGTGTCCCGAGCGCGCTGATGCCCAGGGCACGAGCCGCCTCACGTTGCCCCTTGGCTACCGAGAGCAGGCCGCCACGATGGATCTCGGCCATGTACGCGGCCTCGGTCAGTACCAGGGCGAGCAGGCCGGCGTAAAAGGGTTTGGAGAGCAAGGCGCCGCTGGCCGGAAACAGCTGCGGCAGGTTGTAGACGAAGATCAGCAATACCAGCAGCGGTACGCTGCGAAAGAACCAGACGTAGAACGACGCTGGCATGCGTGCCCAACGACTGCTGGCCTGCTTGGCGCTGGCCAGGGCGAAACCGAGAATCAGGCCGAGCAACCAGGCCAGGCTGCTGAGTTTTACCACGGTCCAGCAGGCGGCCCAAAAGGCCGGCATGGAAAACAGGGAGAAAAAATAGCTCCACTCGAACGGCATATGGGGCACCTGCGACTCAAGCCAAAAAAGGCGCTAGCCGGATTGCAGTCCGGCTAACGGGGTGAAGCGGTCATGCCTTGGCACGGTTGGCCGTGAGCAGGATTGCGGCCATGAAGACCAGCGGTGTAAAGCCCTGCTCACGGCTTCGCGTCAGGCTTCTTCCAGGTTGTACTTCTTCAGCAGCTCGGCGTACTCGCCACTGGCTTTGAACTCATCCAGTGCGGCCTTCAGCGCATCGAGCAACTGCGCATTGCCTTTTTTCACGTAGATGCCCAGCACTTGCGGGTAGATGGCTTCCTTGGAGCTGATGGCGATGCGGCCGCGCGACTTCTCGACGATCAGCAGCGATGCAGCGTCGATCTCCAGGTGTGCCTGGACGTGCCCGGAGAGCAGGGCCTGAGAGGTCTCGGCATTGGTCGGATACTGATTGATGGTGATGGGGCCGGCACCTTGTTCCTTGCAGTAGCCGGCGGAGACTTTCTCCAGCGCCGGCACCCAGGAGGTGCCCTGCTGAAGGCCGACGGTCATGCCGCAGAGCTCTTCGGGGGTGGCCGGCTTACGCTCGGCGTCGCTGCGCACCATGATGGCCGCACCGGTCTTGGCGTAGGGAATGGCATCGGCCTTCTCCAGGCGCTCGGGCAGGATGTACATGCCGGAAATGATGGTGTCGAAGCGGTTGGCATCCAGGCCGAGGATCAGGTTGGGAAAGGTGATGTCACTGAAACTGGCTTGCAGTCCCAGGCGCTTGGCCAGGGCGGCAGAGACTTCCGGGTCGAAGCCCTTGACCTGTTCGCCCTCGTAGTACTCGAACGGCGGGTAGGAGATTTCCATGCCGACTTTCAGTTCGCCGCTGGCGAGTGTCTTGGGAGCCCCGGCGGCGCGCGCAGCGCCGAGCTGAAACAGGCCGGCCAGTGCACAGGCGAAGGCCAGGGCGGTGCGGCGCAAGGGGGTACGATTTGCCATTGTGATGATCTCCGGATCAGGGTTTTGTGTTGGCAGTTGGAAACTCAGAGCGCACTGGGTTGATGCTTCAGGTGGCCGAAGCTGGAAGGTTTGCGGGCGCGTTCAGGCAATTGCAGCTGACCGTCCTCGACGCGTTGCTTGAGGTACTGATAGGTCTGCAGCGCCTGGCTCCACATGTGTTCGCCGATGCTGATGGTTTCGTATTGCTCGGCGCTGGCGGCGAACTGCGCTAGCGGACGAATCTGCGTGTGGTAATCGCAGGCATAGAAGAAGGGGAAGGAGTAGCGCTCTTCACTGACCTTGCGCACGCGGTGCGACGTGGCCACGAAGGTACCGGCACTCATCACTTCCAGCATGTCGCCAATGTTGACCACGAAGGTGCCAGGCTTGGGTGGTGCGTCGATCCATTGGCCGAGGTCGTTCATCACTTCCAGGCCGGGGCGGTCCGCCAGCAGGATGGTGAAGCACTCGTAGTCGGTATGTGCGCCGATACCTGGTGCGTCCTGGGCTTCACCGTCGAAGGGGTAGTGAATCAGGCGTAGTTTCGACGGCGGAAACTTGGCCATCTCGTCGAAGGTGTTCTCTGGCAGGCCCAGGGCCAGGGCAAAGCCCTGGAACAGCGTGCGGCCGAGCTGGAAGATCTGCGCGTAATACGCCTGTATCGACTCCTTGAACCCAGGCAGGGTCGGCCAGTGGTTGGGCCCCAGCAACGGTGTGCCTGCCAGCACCAGCGGATTGTCGGCCGGCACCTCGAAGCCGATGTCGAAGGCTTCCTTGTGGTCGGGCTTGCCCTTGGAGTAACGCTCCTCGCCCTCGGGCACGAAGCCCTTGTGGGTGTCGGAGGCGCCGATGTAGTGACGCATCTTGTCATCCAGGGACTGCGCGAAGTAATCCTCCGCCGCCTTGTGCAGGCCATCGATCAGCGACTGTTCGATGCCATGTCCGCTGATATAGAGGAAGCCAACCTGGCTCGCAGCGCGCCCCAGTTCTTCAGCAACGGCGACGCGCTCGGCAGGGTCGCTGCTGAACAGGCCGGCGATGTCGACCACGGGGATTTCGGTGAAATTCTTGCTGGTGCTGGTCATCGTTTGCCCTCAGCGGCTGGTGAAACGGTGGAAGTGCTGGCGCTCACAGCGCGCCATCCATTGATTGAGCTGCCACAGATCGGCAACCGGGACATCGGTGAAGGGCAGGTGGTGCAGATAGCCGTCCGGGCCGAACTCGGGCGTCAGGGTGGTGACCTGCTGGCCACGTTTTTCCTGGCTGCTCCAGATGCGCTCCCAATGGCGTTGGTGAAAGGTGAGGAATTCGGCGTATTCAGGTGCGCCCGGGTGCGGGACCTGCGGCCCCTGGTCGTAGCCGACGCGGGCCTGGATATGGTCGACGCGCTCGATGAAGGGCGAGAGGTCGTCGGTCGGGTCGTCGAGCAGGCGCTCGCAGGTCACCAGCCAGTGGCTGATATCACTGGTGAAGCGCAGTTCGGGCACCTGGCGAATCACGTCCAGGGTCACCCAGGGGCTATACAGCGACCGGCCGCGGTGGATTTCGAAGCAGCAGTGCAGACCACTGGCTTCGGCCAGTTCGACGGCTTTGGCGAAGAAGTCGACCTGTTCGTTGAGCGACCAGCGATCGTTACCCGGCAGCACATTGACCAGCCGTGGATTGAGTTCGGCGGCCCAGTCAAGCTTGCGCCGCAGGTCCTCGAGATGCGCCTGAGGGCTGTCGCTTTGGCGCGGCAGTACCGGTGTGGAGGTGAACAGGATGGCGATGTAGGGGGCGTTGTTGTCGCGCAGAATGCGGGCGTTGGCACTACGCTGTGCTGCGGTTTCCGGGATGCGCGCCTCGAGGCCGTCGAAGCCGGCGCTGAACGCTTCGTCGAGCGCTTGCTGCCAACTGCCGTGATAGCCCCAAAGGGAGCGGAAGATATCCAGTCGCATGGCCGTCTCCTGGAGAGGGCGAGGGTCAGCGGCAGATTTGGCAAGGAGTGCAGTGAGACACCCGGTGGCGTCCGATTCGGGCCGGCGCCTGGTTATGGAGCACATTGTTGGCCTATGCCGCGCGCCGTTTAAATCGCTTCGTGCAAATACTTAGTTCAGGAAAGTTTGAACTAACGGAGCCGTCGCAGGTGCGTTCGACACCGGCCAGACGCTACACTATGGGCCTGCCGTTTTACCGTACGCCCTATGTCCTTCGCCTTGCCCGACCTGAAACTGCTGAAGATCTTCGTCGCTGTGGTACGCCATCAGGGCTTCGCCGCTGCGCAGCAGGAACTGAATCTCTCCACCTCGGCCATCAGCACTTACATGAGTCAGCTGGAAAGTCAGCTCGGCATCGTGCTCTGTCATCGGGGGCGCGGTGGTTTCAGTCTGACCAGCAAGGGGGAGCTGTTCCACCAGGAGACCTTGCGTCTGCTCGGTGAGCTGGAAGGGTTCGAGCGTTACTCGGCCGCCCTCAAGGGCGAGCTACGCGGCACGCTCAACCTCGGCGTATTGGATTCCACGGTGAGCGACCCGGCTTTGCCACTGGCCGAGGTGATTGGCGCTTACAGCCAGGAGCATCCTGGCGTGCATCTGCATCTGTCAGTGATGAGCCCCTACGAGTTGCAGTTGGCCGTTCTGGACAACCGCCTCGACCTGGCTCTTGGCGCGTTCTCCACGCGCATGAATGGTCTGGTTTATCAGCCCTTGTATCGTGAACAGCACTGGCTGTACTGCAGTGAGCGCCATGCTCTCTTTAGTCAGCGGCGCATTCCGGTGGAGCTGATTACCCAGCAGCGTATGGTCGGGCGCGGCTACTGGAGCCAGGCCGAGCTGGCCAGGCACGGCTTCAAGCACAGTGCGGCGACGGTGGAGTCGATGGAGGCGCAGCTTATTCTGGTGCTCTCCGGAGCCTACATCGGCTATCTGCCCGAACATTACGCCCAGCATTGGGTGGATGAGGGGCAGTTGCGCGTGCTATCGCCAGCCACCTTCGGTTATCAGGCGCCGTTCTCCTTGATTCTGCGCCGTGGCCGTACGCGTGAGCCGTTGATTCAAACGTTTCGGGATCTGCTCAAGACGCAACTGAATCAAATCTGAAACAGGTCCGATTAACCCCAGAAAAATATGCATGAAAAGGAGCCTGGCGCGGTGATTGCCCTGTGCTAGTACTTATTCATGTGTCTTCCTAATACGAACAGGGATGCCTCGATGCGACAGAATCTGCCCGTAACCCAGCGGGAACGTACCTTTGCTGCTGAAGAACGTCTGATATCCACCACCGATATGGATAGCCGGATCACCTATTGCAACGATGCCTTTGTCGAGATCAGCGGTTTCACGCGTGAAGAGCTGATTGGCCAGCCGCATAACCTCGTTCGTCACCCCGACATGCCACCAGGTGTCTTTGCCCACATGTGGGAAACCATCAAGCAGGGCAAACCCTGGATGGGCATCGTCAAGAATCGCTCGAAGAACGGTGACTACTACTGGGTCAGTGCTTACGTCACCCCGGTCTACGAGGGCGGGCGTATGGTCGGCTACGAGTCGGTACGCTCGCTGCCGACCGAGGCGCAGAAACGCCGTGCGGAGAAGCTCTACGCACGCCTGCGGGCAGGCAAACCACCGGTGCCGAGGCTCGAGTATTGGACGTATGATCTGGTTCGTTCTTGGCCGCTGATCGCAGCATCGCTGCTCATCCTTGCGTCGCACTGGTTGCTATCGGGTTGGCCACTGATGGTCTTCATCATCCTGACCTTGTTTGCATTGGGTTCCTACCAGTTGTATCGCACTCGCCAGCTTATTCGCGGAACCCTGGCAGAACACCCGAAAGCCTTCACCAGTGCTCTGGTCGCGCTGACCTACAGCGACAACCGTGGCGCCCAGGCACTGCTGGACATGGCGATGATCAGTGAGGAGGCGCGCTTGCAAACGGCGCTGACACGACTGGAAGACGCAGGGGTAAACGTCAAGAAGCGGGCTTCTCAGTCAGCCGAACTCTCGCGTTCCAGCTCCGAGTTGCTGGATCAGCAACGTGCTGAAACCGACCAGTCGGCGACCGCGATTAACGAGATGGCCGCGACGATTCAGGAGGTTGCGCACAACGTACAGAACACCTCGCATGCTGCCGAGGAGGCAGATCGCCTGGCGCGCAATGGGCGTGATCTGGCCGTCGGCAGTCTCGACTCGATGCGCCAGATGGCCAAGGCGGTGACCGATATCGGTCAGGCAGTCAACGAGCTGGCCGAGTCCACGCAATCGATCGGCAGCGTCGCCGATGTGATCACCTCGATTGCCGAGCAGACCAACCTGCTGGCGCTGAATGCGGCGATCGAGGCAGCCAGGGCAGGGGAGCAGGGACGAGGTTTCGCCGTGGTTGCCGATGAGGTTCGCTCTCTGGCGTCGCGTACTCGCCAATCTACCGAGCAGATTCACCAGATCATCGCCGACTTGCGTGCTGGCGCTGAACGAGCGGTGGTGACTGCCGGCAAGGGCGAAGAGATTTCCCGTGGCAGCGTCGACAGTGTGGAGTCGGTGCGTGATGCCCTGGAAGGCATCAGCTCAGCCGTCACCCGCATTACCGGTATGAGCCAGCAAATGGCCGCGGCAGCCGAAGAGCAGAGTCATGTTGCCGAAGATATCAGCCGGCAGATAACACGTATCGCTCAGCTCTCCGACAATAGTGCCGGTCAGGCCCACCAGGGGGTTGAGATCAGTCGCGAACTGGAAGAGATGGCCGACTACCTGCACAGTCTGGCCGAGCGCTTCAATCGCTGACCACTCAGGTGGATGCGTAGCCTGGGTTGCAGTCGGGCTACGCCGCAGCTGCCGTTCATGGCACACTGCGCGACATGCCTCGTCCGACCTGTTCGCGCTGCCAGCGCCCCCTCAGCCATTGCCTCTGCCCGCTGATTCCCGACCTCGATAGCCGTACCCGGGTGCTTATCCTGCAGCACCCGAGTGAGGTCGGGCATGCGCTCAATACTGCTCGGCTTGCGGCGCTGGGACTGCACAATGCCGACTTGCACGTGGGTGAGGTCTTCGATGATCTGCCTGCGTTGTTGGCGCAGCCCGGTTATCGGGCCTGCCTGTTGTTTCCTGGTGAAGATGCTGTGGCGTTGACGAGCTATGGGCCGAGCGATGAGCCGCTGCTGCTGGTAGTGCCCGACGGCACCTGGCGCAAGGCCCGCAAGCTGCTGCATCTCAATCCACTGTTGGCAGCGCTACCAAGGGTCAGCCTGAGCACGGTTGCAGTGTCGCGCTATCGTCTGCGCAAGGCGCCAGGAGAAGGCGCGTTATCGACCATAGAAGCGATCGTCGCGGCGTTGGATGCGCTGGAGGCGCCGCAGCGTTTTGACGCGCTGCTCAAGCCCTTCGACGCGTTGATCGAGGGGCAGATCGCGGCGATGGGGCAAGAGGTTTTCACCCGCAATCACCTGCGTTAGCTGGCGCCGCCCCCGTAGCCCGGATGCAATCCGGGGGCGTTTCAGGGTGTGCAGATCATCCCCGGATTTCACCCGCGCTACGTCTATTGCTGCGGCGCACTCAGCGTTCGCGCATGGCTTCCGAGCGGGCTTTGAGCACGGGTTTTAGCAGGTAGGCCAGCACGCTTTTCTCGCCGGTGATGATGTCCACAGTCGCGACCATGCCGGGGATGATCAACAGTGGATTTTCCTCGCTGCCCAGGTGGCTTTTCTCCGTGCGCACCTGGATCAGATAGAAGCTGTTGCCTTCTTCGTCGGTGATGGTGTCGGCGCTGATCAGCTCCAGGTTGGCCTTCAGTCCGCCGTAGATGGTGTAGTCGTAGGCGGTGAACTTGACCATGGCCTTCTGCCCCGGATGAAGGAAGGCGACATCCTGCGGGCGTACTTTGGCCTCGATCAGCAGGCTGTCGTCCAGTGGCACGATCTCCAGCATGTCGCTGCCGGGCTGGACCACTCCGCCAATGGTGTTGACCTTGAGCTGCTTGATCACGCCGCGCACCGGCGAGGTCACGGTGGTGCGGGTGACCTTGTCCTGAATCGCCACGCTAGTGGCGTTGATCTTCTGCAGCTCGGTGCGCACTTCGTTGAGCTCCTTGAAGGCTTCGGCGCGGAAGGCCAGCTGTGATTCCTGCATCTTGCTCTTGATCTCCGCCATCGCCGCTTCGGCGCGTGGAATGGCCAGGTTGGTCGCTTCCAGCGCGCCGCGTTGTTCCACCAGACTGCGGCGCAGGCGCAGCACTTCCACTTGCGAGATGGCCCCGGAGGCCACCAGCGGCTGTGACATGTTCAGCTCCTGCTGCAGCAGGCCCAGGCTGGAGCGGTACTGCTGCGCCTTGGAGCGGAACTCGGCCAGCTCCTGTTCCTTCTGCCGGTATTGTTCGCCCAGCGTGCGCTGCTCGCTCTCCAGGCGTTGCTGGCGTGAGCGATACAGCGCCAGTTCATCCTCGGCCAGTTGCGGGGCGTCGCGGGTGACTTCTTCGGGCAAGGCAGGCGCGCGGCCCTCGGCTTCGGCGGTCAGGCGCTCGACGCGTGCGATCAGGGCCAGTCGGTCGGCTTCGGTTTCACCCTGATTGGAGAGAAAGCGGGTGTCATCCAGGCGCAGCAGGGTATCGCCCTTGTCCACCACCTGGCCTTCGCGCACGAATATCTCGCTGACGATGCCGCCCTCCAGGTTCTGGATCACCTGCACCTTGCTCGAGGGAATGGCCTTGCCTTCGCCGGTGGTGACTTCCTCCAGTACGGCGAAGTGCGCCCAGACCAGCGCCGCCAGCAGGCAGGCACAGACTGCCCACACGGTGATGCGGGTCAGCCAGGGTGAGTCTTCGAGAATGGCGCCCTCGACCTCCGGCATGAATTCGGTGTCCTGGCGTTTGTCGCGCAGGCTGCCGAGGTAGCCGCCGAGATTCTGCGTCGCTTGCATGCTCCGTCGCTCCTACAGGCTGGCCGGGCCAACACGGCCCTTGCGCAGGGCTTCGATCACCGACTCTTTCGGCCCGTCGGCGACAACGCGGCCGTTGTCCAGTACGGCCAGGCGTTCGACCAGGCTGAGCATGGAGGCGCGGTGGGTGATGAGGATCAGCGTCTTGCCTTGCACCCATTTGTGCAGGCGTTGACGCAGCAGGTCTTCGCTGGTGTTGTCCATGGCGCTGGTAGGCTCGTCCAGCACCAGAATCGGCGGGTCGAGCAGCAGGGCACGTGCCAGCAGGACGGCCTGGCGTTGGCCACCGGAGAGCAGTTGGCCACGCTCGCCTACCGGCCGGTCGAAGCCTTGAGGGTGCTGCCGGGCCAGGTCGACCACACCGGTCAGCTCGGCGACTTCGAGCATGCGCGAATCGTCGATGTATCGTGCGCCCAGGGTCAGGTTGTCACGCAGGCTGCCAGCCAGCAGCGGCAGATCATGGGAGACGTAGCCGATCTGATGGCGCAGGTCGGCGACATCCAGTTGCCGCAGGTCGAGGTTGTCGAGAAGAATCTGGCCGTCATCCGCGTTGTAGAAAGCCATCAGCAGGCGCGCCAGGGTGCTCTTGCCCGAACCGCTGCGACCGATGATGCCGAGGCGCTCACCAGCCCCCAGACGCAGGCTGACGCTGTTCAGCGCCGGAGCACTTTGCCCGGGATAGGTGAAGCTGATCTGGCGTAGTTCCAGAGCGCCCTTGAGCTGGGTGCGATCCAGCGGGCGCTGCTTTTCCTGACGTTCCTGGGGCAGGGCCATCAGCGCGTCGGTACTGGTCATGGTCAGGCGCGCCTGCTGATAGCGGGTGATCAACCCGGCGATTTGCCCCAGAGGCGCGAGGATGCGACTGCCCAGCATGTAGCAGGCCACCAGCGCACCGACGCTGAGATTGCCGGCGATGATCAGATAGACGCCGCCGACTATGGTGCTCATGCCGGCGAACTGCTGCAGGAACAGGGTGCCGTTGGTGGCCAGCGAAGCGAGGAACTTGGCGTGGCCGTCCAGGCGGGTCAGGGCGCCGTGGGTCTGTTCCCACTGGTGTTGGCGTTCGCTCTCGGCGCTGCAGGCCTTGAGCATCTCCAGGCCGCCCAGGGTTTCGATCAACAAGGCCTGGCGCTGCGAGCCCAGTTGCAGGCTCTTTTGTACGGTATCGCGCAGGCGCGCCTGGATGATGAAGGCGAATAGCGCGGTCAGCGGAAATGCCAGCAGTGGGATGAATACCAACGGGCCACCGATCAGGCCGATCACCAGCAGCATCAACAGTGAGAAGGGCAGGTCGATCAGACTGGTCAGGGTCACGGCGGTGAGGAAATCGCGCAGCCCCTGGAAGTCATGGATGCTCTGAGCGAAGCCGCCCACGCTGGCCGGTCTGGCTTTCATCGACATGCCGGTGATGCGCTCGAACAGCGTGGCCGAGAGCACCACGTCGGTCTTCTTGCCGGCTGTATCGAGCAGGTGCGCACGTAATACCTTGAGCAGCAGTTCGAAGCCGGTACCGATCAGCAAGCCAATGGCCAGGACCCAGAGGGTCGCGGTGGCCTGGTTGGGCACCACGCGATCGTAGGTCTGCATGACGAACAGCGGCACCATGAGGCCGAGCAGGTTGATCAGCAGACTGGCCAGCACGGCGTCGGTGTACAGCCAGCGCGAGAGCTTCAGCGTGTCGCGGAACCAGGCTTCTATACGCGGCACCAGCGGTGTGCGAGCTTCTTCCAGCTCATGTCGCGGGCGGGCGAAGAAGGCCTGGCCGCTGTACTCGGCGGCCAGTTGCTCGCGGCTGACCCATTGTTCGCCGCCGTCGGTTTCGCACGGCAAGATCTGTGCCTGTTGCTTGGGGCCCCATTGGCGCAGCACGGCGCTGCGCCCGTTCTTCAGTAGCAGCAACACCGGCAGGCTCAGCGGGGAAATACTTGCGAGATCGCGCTGCAGCAGCCGCCCTTGCAGGCCGGCCCGTGCCGCGGCACGCGGCAGCAGGTCGGCGCTCAGGCGCTGGGCCGGCAAAGGCAGGCCCGCACTCAATGTGCCGCGGCTGACCGAGCAGCCATGCAGCTTGCAGAGAATCAGCAAGCCATCGAGCAATGGATCGTCGTGGCTGAGCCGCGGATCACTGGCCGGTCCTGGCCGTTCCATGGTTGTCATGTACTACTCCTGCCGATACGGCTTACTTCATTTCTGGCAGGCGCGCCTCGCTCTTCACCTCGGTGAGGGCTACCGCTTCCGCCGGGACCACGACCTGCTGCTGACGCAGAAGATCACCCATCGCTGCAACCACGCGGTACATCGAGAACTCTTCGCCGTAGCGAACCTCCGTGTAGCGGCGGTTGGCGGTGAACAGTTCATTCTCGCTGTCGAGCAGATCGAGCAGGGTGCGTTGCCCCAGGCTGAACTGCTGTTGGTAGGCTTCGCGAACGCGGGCGGTGTAGTCCGCGTAGTCCCTCGCCTTGGGCGTTTGCACACGCGCGTTTTCCATGGCATTCCAGGCCAGCGAAAGGTTCTCGTTGAGCACTCGCAGTGCGTTGTTGCGAATGTCCATGGACTCGTTGATCTGGTGTGCGGCCGATTGCAGGCGAGCCTTGTCACGCATGCCGTTGAACAGGTTGTAGTTCATCACCACGGCGGCTCGCCAGGTGCTGTAATGGCCTTCGTCACCCTGCACGTTGTCGTCGGCCGAGGTGGCCAGTTCTGCGTCGAAGCGCGGGTAGAACGGCGATTTGGCGACTTCGTACTGCTTCTCGGCGGCCTGTACGTCGGCTTGTGCCGATTTCAGGAAGGGGTTGTTGTCCATCACCGTTTGCCGGGCTGCGAGCAGGTCCTCCGGCATGTTGCCCTTGATCGTGGCAGGGGATTCGAGCTGGTCCGGCAGGCGGCCGACCGCGCTGAAGAAGTTGGCTTCGGCATCGGCCAGGTTGACCTCCTCGGTGTAGAGGTTGTTTTGCGCCAGTGCCAGGCGGGCCTCGGACTGGTCGAGGTCGGCGGTGCTGCCGACACCCTGACGGCTGCGCAAGCCAATCTGGTCATTGATGCGCGTGTGTGCCTGCAGGTTGTTGCGTGCCAGGGTGACCATCTCGCGACGCATCAATACATCCAGATAGACCTCGACGGTGCGCAGGGCAAGGCTCTCGGAGGTGCCCAGCAAGCGATAGGCGCGGGAGTTGACCACGGCCTCGGTGCGGGCGACTTCGTTGGGCGTGTTGAAACCATCGAACAGCATCTGCCGCAGGCGCAGCTCTGCGTTGCGATAGTTGAGGGTTTCCGTGTTGTGGTCGCCCAGGGCGCGGGTGCTAGGGCTGTCGGTGTTTTGCCGACCGTACCCGACCAGCAGGTCGACCGTGGGCAGATAACCGCCTTTGGCGAATTTCACATCTTCATCCGATGCAAGGCGGCTGTTGGCTGCGGCATGAATTTCCGGATGGTTGTCCAGCGTGCTCTGGATTGCCTCCGTGAGGTTCATGGCGTTTGCCTGACTGCAGACCGTCGCCAAAAGCATGGCGCTCCATAGCGGGGATAGGGTGCGCATTGGCGTTTCTCCTTACTGAAGTTCTTATCCTGTCGCCATAAAAATGGCGTTTTTGCCTGTCAAACCGTTTCAGGCTTGTAACATCAGAGCTAAGAACAACTTTCGGAGGACCTAAGATGATTTTTTCACAACCCCTATTCGGAAAAAATCTTATGAAGTCTGCGAAAAGCAGCACATTGTTTGAAGGCGTTAACTGCGTAAGTGCTCGATTTTCGTGGCTTGCGCAGTTGTAGTGGGCAGTCAGGCATCAAAATCGGGGATTAATCTGATGGAGTAGTTCGACGCATGCTGTGGTGACATTTTTTTGTCAGTAGCGTTTTCGGGATTTTGCGCCGTTCCATTTCAATCAGCAGTCAGGGTTCTTTCCTCGACTTCGAAAAGGTGTTCTGACCCTTTCGGTAGGTACGTGTCGGCGGTGGTCGGCAGCTGTAGTGAGGATGGAATCATGGCTACTCTTATTGGTGTCGTCAGTCAGGTTGTCGGCGAGGTTTTCGCGGTAGCGAGCGATGGATCGCGCCGGCCTGTTAGCGAGGGCGACCGGGTTTACGCGGGTGAGCAACTGCTCACCGGTGCGACTGGTGCGGTTGCGGTGTCCATGACCAACGGCCAGCAACTGACCCTTGGTCGCGACAGCAGTATCACTCTCGATGCACAGATGCTTGCGTACCGGGGTGAAACCCAGGCACCGGTGGTCGAGGCGCCACAGCCTCCCACCGACGATGACCTGACCGACGTCGAGCGCTTGCAGGCCGCCATCGAGGCTGGCGACGACCCGACCCTGCAGGGCGAAGCGACCGCAGCAGGCCCTGGCGCCGGTGCGGGTGGCGCTGGTGGTGCCGGCGGTGGCAACTCGTTCGTGCTGCTGAGCGAAGTGGGTGGCGCCCTCGATCCGATCATTGGTTTTCCGACCGAAGGCCTGCCAGGCGGGCCTGAGTTTCCCGAGGCTGAGCCGCTGGCGCTGGACGATCCCGAAGTCGATGGCATCCCGACTGGCGGCACCGCGTTCAACGCGGTGGATGAGGAAGGCCTGCTTGATGGCATCGTCGGTGGCGTGAACGACCTCGATGGAGAGGCGACCGAGGTGACCGGCGTATTGGGCTACAACTTTGGCCCAGATGGCCCCGGGACCTTCACCTGGTCCACTGCCGGGCTGGCGGCCATGGGCATCAGCTCAGGTGGCACGCTGCTCACTTATGAGGTGAGCGCCGATGGCCTGACCCTCACCGCCTATGCCGGTGAAACGGTGGTCTTCGTTGCCCAAGTCACCGACCTGGCGACTGGTGCTTATGAGTTCAAATTGCTGGCGACGCTGGATCACGCCGCACCAGAAGGCGGCGGCAGCGATGAGAACGACATTCTCTACCAGTTCAACTACACCATCACCGATGGCAACGGCACCCCGGCCACCGGTAGCCTGAGCATTCTGGTCGATGACGACAGCCCGGTTGCGATGCTCTCGCTCAATGAGCAATCCGATGGGGTGTCACATGACGAAACCGCAGGCCTGCAGGACAGCGATAGGGATTTGGACGAATTGCCGGAGGCCTTTCACGCTGGGCTAGGTACTCCGATCGGCTGGTCGCAAAGTGCAGAAGCTGTGGTTAGCACGGCAGGTAGCAGCTACGGCGCAGACAATCACGCCGCAGCCACCACCGTCATCAGTCTGACCATCACCGGTGGTGATGGAACCTATTCTGGGCTCACCACGACGCTTGGCGAGAGCATCTACCTGTTCAAGGAAGGAGACCTGATCGTCGGTCGTGTGGGCGGCGCTGACGGCGATGCCGCATTCGCGGTGATGATCGACCCAGACAACGGAGTGCTCAGCCTGGCCCAGTACCTGTCGCTGCATCATCCGATTGGTGGTGACAGCCATGACGAGGCGATCAGCCTGCTGTTCGAAGGCGAGGAGGGTGAGTCGGTCAACCTGATCCAGGCCGTGGTGACGGTCACCGACAGTGACGGCGATGTGGCCGTCAGCGAAGGCGTTGGCGTCGGGCAGCTGATTCAGTTCGAAGACGACGGCCCGCGGATTCTCTGCTTCGAGCTGGAGCGCGTAAAAATCGTCGCCGACGAGTCGGTTGGCCTGGGTGGGTCATTGAAAGATGAGTTTGGCGGTCACGCCTGGCCTATGGACGAGTGGGGCCAGGGCGCTGGTGTCATCGGCCACGCCGAGGTCAAGGGCGAGGACCTGTTCCGTCTGCATGTCGATGGCGGCGCGGATGGTGAGGACACCAGCAAGCGCACCTTCGAGTTCGTTTACACGGAAGGTGCTTTCTCTGGGCTGAGTGCCACCGATGGCGGAAAGATCTATCTGTTTGCCGGCGATGATGGCGATGTAATTGGTAAGGACAGCGATGGGCAGCCGGTTTTCCGCATCAGCATCAATGAGGAAACCGGTGATGTCGATCTTTGGCAGTACGAGGCGATCAACCATCGATACGACTACAACGATCACGATGCGCTGAAGACGCTGGCCAAGAACGTCCTGGGTGTGAAGGTCACTGTGTACGACGGTGATGGCGACAGTACCAGTGAAACCGTCGATCTGGGCAAGGTGGTCGGCTTCGAGGACGACGGCCCGAAAGTCACCTGCTTCGAACTGCAGAAATGGGTCAAGGTGGTAGCCGACGAGTCGGTTGGCCTTGGCGGCTCGTTGAAAGATGAGTTTGGTGGCCACGCATGGCCGGCGGATGAGTCTGGCCAGCCGAGCAATGTGATCGGCTATGCCAAGGTCAAAGGCGAGGACCTGTTCAAACTACAGGTCGATGCTGGCTCCGATGGTGAGAACACCAGCAAGCGCAGCTTCGAGTTCAGCTTCAGCAACGGCGCCTGGTCCGGGCTGTTCGCCACCGATGGCGGCATCATCAGACTGTATGCCGACGGTGATGATGTGGTCGGTCGTGACGCTTCCGGTGACGATGTGTTCCGCATCCGTATCGACGAGCAAAGCGGTGATATTCAGCTGTGGCAATACGAGGCCATCAACCACGGTAACGATGGCAATGACCATGACAGCCTGCTCACGCTGAAGTCAGGCGCGTTGGGCGTGAAGGTGACTGTCTATGACAACGACGGCGACTATGATCGCTCGGATCGCGTAGACCTGGGCAAGGTGATCGGCTTTGAAGACGACGGCCCGAAAGTCACCTGCTTCGAACTTCAGAGATGGGTCAAGGTGGTAGCCGACGAGTCGGTTGGCCTTGGTGGCTCTTTGAAAGATGAGCTTGGTGGCCACGCATGGCCAGCGGATGAATGGGGACAGGGGCCTGACGTGATCGGCTATGCCGAGGTCAAGGGCGCAGACCTGTTCAAACTGCAGGTCGATGCCGGCTCCGATGGTGAGAACACCAGCAAGCGCAGCTTCGAATTCAGTTTCAGCAGTGGTGCACTATCTGGGCTGTCCGCCACCGATGGCGGCATCATCAAGCTGTATGCCGACGGTGATGATGTGATTGGCCGTGATGCGGACGATAATGTGGTGTTCCGCATCCGTATCGACGAGCAGAGTGGCGATATCCAGCTCTGGCAATACGAGGCCATCAACCACGGTAACGATGGCAATGACCATGACAGCCTGCTCACGCTGAAGTCAGGCGCGTTGGGCGTGAAGGTCACGGTCTACGACAACGACGGGGACTATGACCGTTCAGACCGTATCGACCTGGGCAAGGTGATCGGTTTCGAAGACGACGGCCCGAAGGTTACCCGGTTCGAGCTGC
The DNA here is from genome assembly GCF_050473265.1 of Pseudomonas pichavaramensis. Taxonomy (NCBI): domain Bacteria; kingdom Pseudomonadati; phylum Pseudomonadota; class Gammaproteobacteria; order Pseudomonadales; family Pseudomonadaceae; genus Pseudomonas; species Pseudomonas pichavaramensis. The sequence continues at coordinate 270,357 of NZ_JBJKFJ010000005.1, forward strand.
AGAAATGGGTCAAGGTGGTGGTCGATGAGTCGGTCGGCACTGATGGTTCGAACAAGGATGAGAACGGCTATGCAAGCCCAGACGATGAGACTGATCAGCCCAGTGGTGTGATTGGTTATGCCGAGGTCAAGGGTGAAGACCTGTTCAAACTGCAGGTCGATGCGGGCTCCGATGGTGAGAACACCAGTAAGCGCAGCTTCGAGTTCAGCTTCAGCAATGGCGCCTGGTCCGGGCTGTTCGCCACCGATGGCGGCATCATCAAACTGTATGCCGACGGTGATGATGTGATTGGCCGTGATGCGGACGATAATGTGGTGTTCCGCATCCGTATCGACGAGCAAAGCGGTGATATCCAGCTGTGGCAATACGAGGCTATCCACCACGGTAACGATGGCAATGACCATGACAGCCTGCTCACGCTGAAGTCAGGCGTATTGGGCGTAAAAGTCACGGTCTATGACAACGACGGTGACCATGACCGTTCGAGCACGATCGACCTGGGCAAGGTGATCGGCTTCGAGGATGACGGCCCTGCCGTGGACGGCTATAGCACCGTGCGTGTGGACGAGGACGGTGCTGCGGTGCATGGTGCATTGCAACTGCCTGATGCAAACGCTGGCGGCGTGGACGATTCCGATTATGGTGTCGCCGATACCGGCAGCCTGGGCATCGATGCGGGCTCCGATGGGCTGAAGAGCCTGAGTTTCAACGAAGGCGTGGCCAAGACCGTTTCCGGGCAGACGGTCACTTCCGATGACCATGTGGTGATGCTGGACTGGCAACCCGGCGCAGGTGGCGAGGGTGGCACGCTCGAAGGCTATTACATGACGGACGCTGGCAAGGTCACCGTGTTTACCTTGCAGGTTGCGGCCAACAATCAGGATTACACCTTCAGCTTGCAAGCGCCGCTGGATCACAAGTTTGCGGGCACCGAGGACGAGCTGCTTCTCAAGCTGGGCTTCACCGTCAAGGATGGCGACAACGATGTCGCCAGCGGCATGGTGAAAGTGGTGGTCGATGACGACACACCGATACTTGGCAACGCAACTCCAGAGCACTGCCTGACGCTGACCTACAAGGGCGGCGACGCCTCCTTCGTCAACAGCTATGGCTACTACATCAAAGGTGAGGATGGTACGCCGCTCAGCGGCAAGGTTATCTGGGCCGATACCACCGGCCTGACTGACGGTGACTCGGTGACCCTGATGGGCCTCGATCCCAGTCAGGTCGGTTTCTTCATCATCCCTGATGGTGCGGCGAATGCCATCGCTGATGGCACTGAGGTGACCTTCCAACTGGTCGAAGGCCAGTGGCAGGCGTTCGTGGGGGATACCGCGCTTACCGGTGCGGGGGGAGCCGATATCGTATTCAGCGATGCCACGCTCAATCCGAATGACAAGCCGCACGTCGAGGACAATGGCGCTCCAGGCAACCAGAACTGGGAAGACATCAACGCAGGCGGTGACAACGACTACAACGACGTCAACATCCAGGCCACCTGGACCGTCAAAGCGCCGGTTGGCGGTACGGTGCATGAAGACAAGCTGGAAAACCCGCATCAGGGCAATCCGGAAACCGATCAGCGCTTGGTGGTCAGCACCGATAACGGAGCCGGCAGCCTGACCTCGCTGGTGGCCTTCGGCGCCGATGGTCTGGGCAGTTTCGGCCTGGTCGACACCGGCACTGCGGCCGATATGCTGAACGATCAGGGGCTGATCTCGGGTGGCCAGCCGCTGGTGTATGTCGTCAGTGAGCAGGTCGTCGATGGCGAGCTGGTCAGCACCACGCTGACCGCGACGGCGGCCGGTGGCTATGAGGTCTTCACCCTGGTGGTCGAGGCCAATGGTGACTTCACCTTCACCCTGCAGGGCCCCTTGGACCACCCGCAGGCGGATGGCAATGATGGCGAACTCTGGGCCGATGGGGCTTTTACCGGCATCGATTTCACCACGCTGCTGACCGCGACCGATGGCGATGGCGATCCGCTGCAGATGCCGGCCGGCAGCAAAGGCCTGTTCGTGATCAACGTCGAGGACGATGTGCCGACGCTGTGCGTGGATGTCGAGCTGCAGGCCCTGGCGCAGTTGCAGGCTTCACTGGACGAGACTCGTGGCGACGTTGATCGTTACGCTGCCAAGGACGACAGCGAAACCTACAGCAACGATGATGCTCCGCCTGCCTTGGCGCAGTTCACCACCAAGGTGACCGGTGGCCTGGCTGCGCTGTTCAGCATGACCGCCAGCGCTGGCGCTGATGGCGCCCAATCGCAGAGTGGGGTGCTGAGCTTTGCCGGTATTCCTTCAGGCGGTTTGTCCACCAATCTGCTGGCAACCGAAGGCGGTGCGATCAAGCTGATCGTCGACCCTGAGCACAGCTCGGTCATCCTGGGTGTCGATACGACGGGCAATACGGTCTTGAGCATCGCCATAGTCACGGTCGACGACCTACCCCAGCTGCAGACCACCTTGTTCGAGGCGCTCAGGCATGGTGAAAACGACCAACACTTCGACGAAGCGGTGGATCTGCTGACCCGCGATGGTTCGCTCAAGTTGCAGTATCAGGTGACTCTGGTCGATGGCGACGGCGACGGCGTGACCAAGTCTGCGCAGGTCGAGTTGGCCGGTAGCCAGGGCTCCTACTTCTCGTTCCAGGATGACGGTCCGCAGATCGACAAGTTCCAGCTGCTTGATGGCGTAAAACTGTACGTCGACGAGTCCTTCGGTATCGACGGTTCCAGCGAAAATGAGCCAGGGCATGTCGCTCCGGATGACGAACCGAGTGGCAGCACGCTGTTGGGCTATGCACAGATCGAAGGCAAGAACCTGTTCGCGCTGCAGGCGGACGGTGGTGCGGACGGCCTGGATACCAGCCGTACCAAGTTCGCACTGACGCTGGCCAGTGAAGGTGTCGACTCCGGCCTGGATGCTACCGCCGGTGGCGACATCCGGCTTTACACGGACGCTGACGGCAACATCCTCGGCAAGGTTGGCAATGAGACCATCTTCAAGGTCACAGTCAACAGTGCCGACGGCACCATAACTCTGGAGCAGCTGCAGGCGATCAACCACAGCAACACTGGCAGTCATGACGAGCTGGCATTGATTCGTGACGGAGTGTTGAAGCTGGCGGTTACCGTCTACGACAATGACGGTGATGCGCTAAGCAAAGACCTGGACCTGGGCAAGGTGATCGGCTTCGAAGACGACGGTCCCAGCGTGGTGGATCCTGATTGCGCCGAGTTTGTAGAGACCAGTGGTTATGTCACGCGCGGGCTTATCGAGGCTGACTACGGCAGCGATGGCGGCGGTTTCGACCTTTTGGCGAATGATGGCAAGGAAATCGGTGGTCTCTATTACTCGGTGGTCAAGGTAGGCGGCGTTACCACGCTGACCGCGACGGTCGACGATGCTGATGGAGAGACCTTCTTCACCCTGACGGTGTACGACACCCTCCAGGCAGACGGTGACGGTGGCAGCTACAACTACGTGCTGGAGGTCTTCAACGCGCGTCCGACCAGCACCGCTGACTTCGATCTCAAGGCAATTGACGCAGGCTCCCCTGAGCTGTCGTTCGACGTAGCGAGTGGAGAAGGTCTATCGGTCATCTTGACCGGCAGCGGACTGGTCAATCCTTCGAACAAAGGTGTCGGTGTAGGGGGAAACAACCTGATCGAGGAGACCGAAGAGCTGTACATGACGTTCAGCGACACGGTTTATTCGGCTGAAGTGGATGTGCAGAAGCTTTCTTCCGGCGACAAACTGTACTGGGAGGCTCACGACAGTGGCGGCAACCTGGTTGCGTCCGGTACTTACGAGGGGCAGGGCTCGGAAAACTCCCTGTTCAGTTTCAACCTGGCCAATTCGGTCTTCACCAACGGCACTACGGCAGATGATCTGTTACAGGGCTTCACCAAGCTGACCTTTGGCTCGGTCAGCGGGGACTACCGTATTCAGGAAATCACCTTGCAGCAGCAGTCGCTGCCGCCAGATCTGAACCTGTCCTTCCAGATCGATGTTGTCGATGGGGATAACGACCGGATCAGCACCCAACTCGATGTCTGCTTCGCCGATGGCGTGCCGACCGGAGGCTATGCATTCGACCTTGTCGACGAGGAAGGCCTGGCAGGTGGTATCCCCGGAGGTGTCGAGGATGAGCCGGGTGAGGCCACGACGGTCACCGGCAGTCTCGGTTATGACTATGGCTCCGATGGCTTTGGTAGTTTCACCTGGCTTGAAGCGGGCTTGCCCGACGATCTCACATCGGGTGGTCAGGAGATCGAATATGTGGTCAGCGGTAATGGCCTGGTATTGACCGCGCAGATTGAAGGCAGTGGACAACCGGTGTTCACCGTGACGCTGACCAACTCGGCGACAGGTGCCTTCAAGTTCCAGTTGCATGCGCCACTGGATCACCCAGAACCACAATCAGGCAGTGTGGAAAACAACCTGGACTTTCAGTTCAACTACCAAATGGTCGACGGCAATGGCTCGACAGCACAGGGCAGGCTGGACATCTCCGTGGACGACGACTCGCCCTTGGCGCAGAACATTGCGCAGAGCCGCGAGGCCTCGGGTGATGTCAACACCAACCTGCTGATCGTGCTCGATGTGTCCGGTAGCATGAACGAATCAGCTGACTTCGGCGGGCTGTCGCGTCTGGAAGCATCGAAGTTGGCCGTGCTCGAACTGCTGGAGCAGTACGAAGCGATGGGTGACGTGAAGGTGAGATTGGTGACCTTCGCCAATGGCGCCTCTGCGATCGGTAATGTCTGGATGACGGTGGACGCAGCCAAGGCGGCTGTTATTGGCATCCCGGAATCGCCCAGCAATGCCTACACCAACTACGATGCAGCGCTGGACAAGGCGATGGAGGCCTGGGCTTCGACTGGCAAGTTGACGGTTGCCAATAATCCGGACGAGTCGCTGCAGAATGTCTCGTATTTCCTGTCCGACGGTGAGCCGAATCGGCCCAATAACAGCCCAGGTATCAACAGCAGCGAGGAGACTGAGTGGATCAACTTCCTCAATAGCCAGAAGATCCAGTCCTACGCATTGGGTGTGGGGCCGGCGGCGGACGTCAACGACAACCAGCCTGGCAATTTCAGCAACAACGACGAGCTTGACCCTATTGCCTACGATGGCTCATCTGGCAGCAACACCAACGCCATTGCGGTGGACAGTTTTGCCGATCTGGAGGATGTTCTGGTCCAGACCGCTCAGGCGACACCGATCAGCGGCAACCTGACCGACGGCGTCAACGGCTTCGGTGCCGATGGTGGGCGAGTCAAGTCGGTGATCATCAACGGTGTGACTTACACCTATAACCCCGGCCTCAATCCGACCATCACGGGTAGCAACGGCAGTTCGGTCAGTGGCATTACCCTGGCCTTAACTCTGGCGGCGGGCGCTACGTTCGAAATCAACATGGCCACCGGTGCCTACCAATATGTGTCACCGGCCAATGTGGGGAACGGTGCTAGTCAGCAGGTGGGTTTCGTCCTGATCGACAACGACGGCGATCAGAGTGGTCTGGCGAACCTGACCATCACGGTCGATCCGGCGGATGGGCCGATGGTTGCGCGTGATGATTATGTGGTCGCGCGTAGTAACGGCTTCGATATCCCTGACTGGGCCTTGCTGGCCAATGACAGTGGGCCAAACAGTACGATCCAGGCGATCGCCAGTATCGTCTCGACTGCTGGTATGTCGGCAAGTCATCCTTCGGGAGCGACTTCCGTATTGGTGTCATCCGCTGATGCTGGAAACTCGTTCGTTTACCGCAACGAGGCAAGTGGCCAGAGTGAAAATGCCAAGGTCACTATCGCTGCAGTCGATGACAGCGGCTCTCTTGACGGGGGGTACCTCGACGAAATACTCATCGATGGCAACGCTAGCAGTACCATCAATGGCGACAGCGGCGACGATATCCTGATCGGCAACGGTGGCGACGACGTCCTCAATGGTGGTGACGGCAACGACATCCTGGTGGGTGGCACCGGCGGCGATACGCTCAACGGTGGAGCCGGCAATGACACCGCCAGCTATATCGATGCCACCAGCGGCGTCACGATCAGGCTCGATAATTCAGGTGATGCCAGTGGTAGCAGTCGTGTTAGCGGCTGGGCGTCGGGCGATCGGCTGGATAGCATCGAGAACCTGATCGGTTCGAACTTCACCGACACTCTCGTTGGCGGCAACCAGAACAACGTGCTCAGCGGCCTGTTGGGCAACGACACGCTGTACGGTGGCGGCGGTAACGATGTGCTGATCGGTGGGCGTGGTAACGACACCATGAGCGGTGGCGCGGTGGATAACAGCAGTGGTCGAGACACCTTCGTCTGGCAGAACGGCGATACCGGTATCGATACCGTGCTCAATTTCGTGCGTGGCTTCAACCTGGGGAGCAATGGGGATCGCCTGGATCTCTCCGACCTGCTGGTCGGCGAGCACGGCACTACAGGCGATATCGGCAACCTGCTCAACTATCTGCAGATCACCTCCAGTGAGCTGCCCAGTCAGGGAACCTCGGCCTGGGATACGACGATCAAGATCAGTGCCATGGGCACGGGCAACTTCGATAGTCCCGATCAAACCATCGTCTTGCAGGATGTCAACCTGCTGGGTGGCAGTGGCGTGGGGGGATACGGCGTCGGAGGCGATACTGGCAGTGTGGTTCTGGCCATGCTCAACGACGGAACTTTAAATGTAGATACGGTCTGACCTTCGCTTATATGATCGACCCGCTATCGTTCAGATAGCGGGTTTTTTTTGCCCAGGAGAAATAGGCATGGTTTACGTACAGCGTGACGCTGCCGGGCGTTTGCTTCGGGTCGAGCATGAGCCCTTCGAGGGCATGACGGAAAATATCGCAGTTGAAAGCGAGGAACTGCACAACTGGCTGACGGCCAGGGAAGAGGTCAAGGCCCGTCTGGACGGCCTGAAACAGTCTGATCTGGAACTGGTGCGGGTGCTCGAGGACGTGGTCAGCGTACTGGTTGAGCGCGGTGTGATCCGCTACACCGACCTGCCAGAAGCGGCGCGTCAGAAGCTCGACCAGCGTGCCATCGCCCGTGCCGAGATCGAGGGGCTGAGCGGCTTGTTGGGTGACGACGAACACGACTTGGTGTGATATCCGCTGTGCCAGCGCTTGGCAGGAGTGCTGGCAGTGTCGCTACAGTTTGAACGCTTTTTCCTTGTGCAGGTTGGCCGCGCTCATTTGTCGATCCAGGGTGTGGGCGCACCGATCAGGCGGCCCATGGCGCCATGGATGCCCAGCTCCGTCAGCACTGCAAGTTCTCCCTGCGTTTCCACCATCTCGGCGATCAATGGCAGGTCGATGCTGTTGGTCGCGCGGTAGATCGCCTCGATGAAAAGTCGCTTGTCGCTTTCCTGGTCGATGGCGCGGATATAGGTGCCGTCGATTTTCAGATAGGCCAGCCCAAGGTGGGTCAGGTTGCCGATCAGGCTGAAACGGCCGCCAAAGTGCTGCAGTCCAAGATTGAAGCCAAGCTCACGAATATTCTGGCTCAGGGCCTCGAGCTCGACCGGTGGCGGCAGATGATGCTCGTCGATCTCCAGCGTCATCAGGTGTGCCAGCTCGGTGTGGGCCCTTAGTACTTCAAACAGGCGAGCCCTGTCCTTGGCGTTGCGCAGGGTGGCGGCGGACAGGCTCAGTGCCAGCGGTTGGGGATGGCGCTGCAGATGGACCAGGCTATGTTCGAGCATCGCCAGGTCGAAACGGGCGGACCAGCCCAGGCGTTCGATCCAGGGTAGGAAGCGGCCAGCGGTGATGGCCTCGCCCTGCGGGTCGAGCAGGCGGGCGAGCACCTTGTACTGCATCACCGTACCCGATTCGCATTCGGCGACAGGCTGGAAGTAAAGCTGCAGCTTGCCCTGGTTCAATGCGTCGTCGATCCAGCCTCGCCAGTCGTGTAGCCCCTGATTGCTCTGTGTGGTGAAGTCATCCAGACGTTCCCAGCACTTGTCGGCGTGGCTCTGCGCTTGAGCCAGCGCCTGGTCGGCCCGGCCGATGACCGTGGTGACCTGCTCGCCAGGGCGAAAAGCGGCAATGCCCAGGTGTGCGACCGGTTGGCAATCGCTGGCCCCCGTTTGCTTGAGGTTGTGTAGCGCGTCGCTGATCTCGTTTGCCAGGTGGTCGGCATCTTCGCCGCTCAACCCCGGGGCGAGCAGGGTGAACTCTCCACCGCGGTTACGCGATGCCAGCCACTTGCTGCGGCCGTCGGCGTTTTGCAGCGTTCTGAGTTGCTCGCCCAGTGTTTCGATCAAGGCGTCGGTACGCTGTCCGCCCAGACGTTGATTGAGGCCGGCGAGATCATTGACGCGCAACAGCAACAGATAGCCTTCGGCATTCTGCTCGTTGAGCGCCAGTTGATTGTTCAGGCGGATATCGAACTGGCGGCGGTTGGCCAGGCCGGTGAGACTGTCCTGATAGGCCTCCGCGCGCAGTTTCTCGCTGCGCGCCGCTTCTTCGGCGAACAATGTCTTCAACTTGTCGACCATCTGGTTCATGGCCAGTACCACTCGCTTGAGTTCCGGCGTGCGCGGCACCCGTGGCAGGGTGAGGAACTCCCGGCGGGTGATGGCTTGCGCTTGGCGTACCATGTTGTCCAGCGGGCGCAGTTGCGTGCGCAGCAGCCAGCCGCCGAGGATGGCGCTGACCAGGCCGCAGAGCAGTAGCCAGAGCAGGCTGCCGATGGCGCTATCCCACAGCCTGGCCAGGGCGAACTGCGGGTGGCTGAGCACTTCGACCCGTGCCGCCTGTTCCCAGCCACGCATGATCAGAGCGTCGCCGCCCTGGGGTTGCAGGTTAACCAGATCGACGAACCAGCTCGGGACGTTGTCTGGGCGGGCATCGTTGCTGCGCTCGACCACCACTTTGCCTTCGGCGATGTCGACCACGCGGATGCTGGCGAAGTAGCCGCTGTCGAAGATCGAGCTGACCATCAACTCGAGCATGGCCGGGTCGTCGACATGCGGTGCCATCGACAATCCCAGCGCAGTGGCCGCGTCCTGAGCGTGGGAGCGCAGTTGGCTGAGCAGTTGCTCGCGTGACGTCTCGACGCCGGCAATGAAGCTGCCGGTGAAAGCCACCACCAGAAACAGGCAGATGGCCAGGAACAGTTGCTTGAGCAGGGACATGGCTTTCCTCCTAGCCTTCGCCTACGGCGAAGCCTTCGGCACGCATTTTTTTCAGCACGTCTTGCCAGCGCGAGAGCTTCTTCGAGTCGCTCTTGCGCGTCGTCGCGCCAGGCAGGTAGAGGCCCTCGGCATTGAAGGCGTAGACCGGCAACAGGTCCTTGCGCTGGGATGCGGGGCGGATGTCGTTGATCAGGTTATCGAGCACCAGCGGCTCGGCAGTCGGGCTGGCGTAATAGGTCAGCACCATGTGCGCCTGGTTGTAGTTCAGCGCCTTGACGTAGGTGATGCGCAGCTTGTCGCTGGGGATGCCCAGGCGGCGCAGGGTGAAGTACTTGGCCAGTGAATAGTCCTCGCAGTCACCGGCGCCCTTGACCAGCATCTCGATCGGCGTGGCCCAGTAGTCGTTTTCGCGCCACAGCTGGATATCGTCGACGAAGCGGACCTTGCGGTTGAAGAAGCGATTGACCTCATTGAGCTTATCGGCTTCGGTCAGCGCCGCGCTGCTCTTGATCAACTTTTCCCAGTCGAGGATGCGCGCGCGCGCCGGGCCCAGATTGCCGTAGCGGCTTTCGGCGTTCTTGATGATCAGCGCGAAATCCCAGTCGGCCAGAGACAGGCCAGCCAGCAACCCACCGCCAACCCCAAGGATCAGCAGCCGCCACCGCCATCCCTGAACGCGTAGCCGTCGCATGGGGTCGGGTCTCTGGGTCTGATCGATGAAGTCTAGGCGATGAGCTGGCAATCTGCCGGCTGCAGAGCGCTGTCAGCGGGTACGCAGGGTCTTCTGTTTGAGGATGTACAGGCTGACCAGTACCGCACTGGTCAGCATGAAGGCGCGCGCCCAGGGCAGGGGCACCAGATAGCAGGAAAAAGCGATGCTCGCCCACATCAGCAGCAGGGCGTAGACCTTGCCCTTGAGCGGGATGCCCTGGCCTTCGAGATAGTCGCGAATCCACGGGCCGAGGTGCGGGTGAGTGACCAGCCAGATATAGAAGCGCCGCGAGCTGCGCATGAAGCAGGCTGCAGCCAGGAGCAGAAACGGGGTGGTGGGCAGTACCGGCAGGAAGATGCCAATGACGCCCAAGACAACGCTCAGCCAGCCGACTGCCAGCAACAGGTAGCGAACGCTGCGATGGCGGCTGGGCTGAATATCACGGGGCATGGGCGCAGGGACAGCCGGGTTGCCCCGGCTGTAGCCATCAGTGGCGGGGTTTGAGCAGAGCCGGTTTTTCTTCCGGGGCCTGGCACAGCAGGAACAGGGCGGTGAGCAGTTCCGGAATCTGATCGATCATGCTGTCCACCAGATCGCGGTCTCGGGCGATTTCGGCGAATTCCTGTTGCTCGTCGAACAGGCCGGAACCGACCATGATCGGCAGCAGCAGCTCGCTGACTTCATCTTCGGCGTCTTCGAACCACACGGCTTCACGCAGGAACACGCCCTCCATGAAACCGATGCACCAGCCGCGCAGGTCGGAGTCATCCGGGTCATCGCCCAGGTCCAGGTCGCACGGCAGCTCGGGCTCTTCTTCACCGGCCAGTTGGCGGGCGATGTGAGCCTTCAGGTGAACCAGGGTGCTTTCGATCTCTTCGCGCTCGGCGTCACTGCGATAGTGCGGCGGCTCAGCGAACAGCGCATCGATCCACTCGCGCTCGGGCACATGGTCCGGGCAGATCGACAGGGCGGTGAGGTAGCCATGGGCGGCCACATAGTCCAGCGCTTCTTCGTGCAGCTCGTCGGCATCGAGGAAGGCTTGCAGGCGTGACAGTTGCTCAGCGAAGGACATCGTGGGGCTACCTTGAAGGATTAAACGAGGCTGGATTCTAGTCCACGCGGGCCTTTGCGGCCATAGCGGCAAGGCTGCGGCGGCAGAAAAGAGCCGCTTCGGACGGGGTGAGGCGCCGTCTTCGGCCAGAGTGCGGCATAATAGCCGGCTCGATTCGGAGGCCTACATGCTCGACCACGCGCAGCGCATTCTCAAAGACGTTTTCGGTTACGACGCCTTTCGCGGCAATCAAGCCGCGATCATCGAGCGCGTGGCCAGCGGCGGCGATGCGTTGGTACTGATGCCCACGGGGGGCGGCAAGTCGCTGTGCTATCAGGTACCGGCACTGATGCGCGACGGTCTGGCCGTGGTGGTGTCGCCGTTGATCGCACTGATGGACGACCAGGTCGCGACGCTGGACGAGCTGGGCGTGGCAGCGGTGGCGCTGAACTCCACGCTAAGCCCCGATGAGCAGCGCGAAATCGCCGACCGCATTCGTCGCGGGCAGATCAAGATGCTCTACCTGGCGCCGGAACGCCTGGTGCAACCGCGCATGCTGAGTTTCCTCCAGGGCCTGGATATCGCGCTGTTCGCCATCGATGAGGCGCATTGCGTGTCGCAATGGGGGCATGACTTCCGACCTGAATACCTGCAGCTCGGCCAACTCGCCGAACTGTTCCCCCAGGTGCCACGCATCGCCCTGACCGCCACGGCGGACAAGCGTACCCGCGAGGAGATTGTCCAGCGCCTGCACCTGGATAATGCCGAGCGCTTTCTCTCCAGTTTCGACCGACCGAATATCTTTTACCGCATCCAGCCCAAGGATCAGCCGCGCAAGCAGTTGCTGGGCTTCCTTGCCGCGCGCAAGGGCGATGCCGGCATCGTCTATTGCCTGTCGCGCAAGAAGGTCGAGGAGGTCGCCGATTTTCTCAGCAGTCAGGGCTTCCCGGCTCTGCCGTATCACGCAGGTTTGCCCAACGACCTGCGCGCCTACCACCAGAAGCGCTTTCTCAATGAGGAAGGGCTGATCATGGTGGCCACCATTGCCTTCGGTATGGGTATCGACAAGCCTAACGTGCGCTTCGTCTGCCACCTTGATCTGCCCAAGTCGCTGGAAGCCTATTACCAGGAGACCGGCCGTGCCGGTCGTGACGGTTTGCCCGCCGATGCCTGGATGGCTTACGGCCTGCAGGACGTGATCTTCCTCAAGCAGATGCTCAACAACTCGGAGGGCGACGAGCGCCACAAACGCATCGAGCAGCACAAGCTCGATGCCATGCTGGCTCTCTGCGAGGAGACCCGCTGCCGCCGCCAGGCGCTATTGGCCTATTTCGACGAGGTGCTGGAGCAACCCTGCGGGCATTGCGACAACTGCATCGACGGCGTGGAAACCTGGGACGCCACTGAGCCGGCGCGACAGGCGTTGTCAGCAATCTATCGCAGCGGTCAGCGCTATGGCGTCGGCCACTTGGTCGATATTCTGCTGGGGCGCGACAACGAGAAGATCCGCGCCTCCGGCCACCAGCACCTGGCTGTTTTCGGCGTTGGCAAAGGCTTTTCCGAAGTCGAGTGGCGTACCCTGTTCCGCCAGTTGGTCGCGCGTGGTCTGGCCGATGTCGATCTCGAGGGTTTCGGCGGCCTGCGTTTGGACGAAAGCTGCAGGCCCCTGCTGCGAGGTGAAGTCGCCCTGCAGTTGCGTCGCGAGCCCAAGCCGACTCAGGCGGCCAAGGCCTCCAGCAGCGCGGCAAGCCAGCTGGTTCGGGGGCACGAACGGGAGATGTGGGAGGCATTACGTGCTCTGCGCCGCAAGTTGGCCGAAGAACACAGCGTCCCGCCTTATGTGATCTTCCCCGATGCCACGCTGCTGGAGATGTTGCGCAGCCAGCCCGGATCGCTCAGCGAAATGGCAGAGGTCAGTGGCGTGGGGGCGCGCAAACTGGAGCGCTATGGCCAGGCCTTCCTCGAAGTGCTGGCTGGCAACGCCCAGGCTGAGGCACCGGCGCCGGTCGCGGACCTGCGTCACGAGCTGGTCAGCCTGGCTCGCGCCGGCATGACCCCGGCGCAAATCGCCGGTCAGCTCAATTGCAGTGAAAAGAACGTCTACAGCCTGCTTGCCGAGGCCATCGCCGCACAGCAGCTAAGCCTGGAACAGGCACTGGATCTGCCCGAAGAACTGTTGGGTGAAATCCAGGAAAGCTTCCTTGATGGCGAGGGCGAATTGCCTGCGGTCAGTGAGATAGCACCGCTGTTTGCAGGGCGGGTCGACGAAGCCGTGCTCTACTGCGTGCGCGCAGCCCTGCAGGCTGAGTTCGAACTGTAGCGGCGGGGTTTTTCTGGCGGCATTGCGATGCCCCGGCTAAGGTGTGGGGCAGGCCGCCAGACGACGAGGTGACGGTGCCTAACTATCACGCTTGGCTCGATGAGGTTCGCCCGAGTCCTTATGCCGATCAACTGAGCCTGGGGTTTCGCGGGTTGCGGTTTTCCCGCGTGCTGGAACGCGAATACCGCGCTCACATGCTTGACGACAGTTTCGAACTCAAACGTATCGCGCTGATCGCTGCCACGGTCATCTGGTTGGCGCTGGGCGCGTTGGATCTGCTGGTGGTGCCGGCATCGCATCTGGCCTGGGTGCTCGCCGTGCGCTTCGCCGTGTTGATCATTCTGCTGGTCTGCGCAGCCCTGATTCTGCAGCGGCGTCACACGCATCTGTTGTTGCCACTAAGCATGGCCTGCATTCTCACCCTGGGAGTCGGGGCTGCGCTGATCGTCGGTATCGCCCATCGAGCCGACCCCAGCTATCCCTATGAGGGCTTGTTGTTGGTGAGCATGGCCGCCTATTTTCTGGTGGGATTGCGTCTGAGTGAGGCACTCGCCTGTTCCCTGATCATTCTGTTTGTCTACGTGGTGGTGGAGTGGTTGGCCGGGCTGCCTGCGCCGAGGCTGATCAACAACCTACTGTTTCTCGCCTTCGGCAACCTTACGGGGGCCGTCGGCTGTTATCTGCTGGAACATAAGTCGCGCGAGCAGTTTCTGGTCAGTCGGCTGATGCGCCTGCTCGCTTATCACGACAGCCTGACAGGGCTGCACAATCGACGTAGCTTCAATCGCCAATTCGAGCGCCTCTGGCGTCAGGCGCAGCGGGACGGCAAGTCACTGGCGCTGCTGCTGTGCGATATCGATCACTTCAAAGCCTACAACGACTGCTATGGCCACCAGGCTGGCGATGCGGCCCTGCAGCGTGTGGGCATTCTGATCGAACAGGCCGCGCGGCGCCCGCTGGACATGGGCGTGCGCCTGGGCGGGGAGGAATTCGCCCTATTGCTGTTCGATATCGGTGCCGACGAGGCGCGGCAACGCGCCGAGGCCTTGCGTCAGTCACTGGAGGCGGCTGCCATCGCTCATCGCAACTCCGATAGTGCCGCTGTGCTGACCATGTCCATCGGTATCGCTTGCCTGACTCCAGGTGTTCAGGCGGAGCTGGGGCAGCTTTATGAGCAGGCGGATCGGGCGCTCTACGAGGCCAAGGCATTCGGGCGCAATCAGGTGGCCGCCTGAGTCGTGGTAAGACTGTCGCATTCAGCAATGTACCGGTGAAATCCGCGCTTGCTCTGCGCGTCGGGTTATGGCTAGCTAGCTAATAATTAGTTTTTGACCTTTGTATGAGTCCGCTTGCCCATGTCTTACCCCGACCAACATCGCTTTGCCATGCAAGTCGCCCAACTGTCACGCGCCTGGCGTTCGGAACTGGACCGACGCCTCGTTGGCCTGGGCCTGTCCCAGGCGCGCTGGCTGGTATTGCTGCACCTGGCCCGCTTCACCGAAATGCCAACTCAGCGCGAGTTGGCGCAAAGCGTGGGTGTGGAAGGGCCTACCCTGGCCCGTTTGCTCGATAGCCTGGAAAGTCAGGAACTGGTTATCCGCGTGGCCGTACCTGAAGATCGACGCGCCAAGAAAATTGCACTGCAGCCCAAGGCCCAACCGCTGATCGAGAAGATCGAGGCGATTTCCACCGAACTGCGCCACGAAGTCTTTGCCGGCATCGACGAGGATGACCTGCGACGCTGCCAGCAGGTCCACGCCCGGGTATTGGCCAACCTGGTGAAATGAGATCTGGTTGGCATTTTGCTGATCGCCGGTCAAGCGCTTTTTGTGCCTAACCTTCGATTGAAGAAGGTTGATGGCACCCTGCTTTCGTCGGCAAACTGACGCCCAATCCGCTACTTTGTGAATTAGTAGCCATAATGCAATTCAAGACGGTCCAGACAGGGATACTTCTGGCCGTGCTTCGAGTTTTCAAGGGCGCCAGCCTCCCGGCCAAGGGAAGCCCGGACAGGAAGTCGGGGAGGCGGCGTTCGAGCCTGGATAACCCTGGAGGTCACATGGCTCGGGTGCGTCAGTTGATGTTGGGTTTGGCGTCGGGGTCCGCTCTCTATTCGGGAATGGCGCCGGCGCTCGGTTTGGGTGAAATCACGCTGCATTCGGCGTTGAATCAGCCGTTGGAAGCCGAGATCGAATTGCTTCAGGTAGGCGATCTTGGCGCGCAGGACATTCGGGTCGCTCTGGCACCTGCCGAGGTGTTCAGCCGCTCCGGCGTCGAGCGTTTGTATTTCCTCAACGATCTGCGCTTTACGCCTCTGTTGCGTGGCTCGCGTAGTGTGATCCGGGTGGTCTCGAATCGCCCGGTGCGTGAGCCCTATCTGAATTTCATCGTCGAAGTGGCGCGCCCCAACGGCCAACTGCTGCGTGAGTACACCGTACTGCTCGATCCACCAGGGTCGGCTGCCTATTCCACTGTGGCAGCGTCCAGTGTCGCGCCGCTTGCCCAAACACCGCGTCAGACCACTACGTCGGCTGCGTCTTCGGTACGAGTGGTGACGCCGCCCAGTGCCGAGGCCGGGCATCGTCATCAGGTTGTGCGTGGTGACAGCCTCTGGTCGATCGCCGCGCGCTTGCGTGAAGAGGGCAGTGCACTGTCTCAGCAGGCGCTCATGGAGGGCATTCTCGCCCTTAACCCGCAAGCCTTTGCTGGCGGTGATCCTGGGCGCTTGATGGCCGGCGCTGATTTGCTGCTACCTGATGCAGCACGCGCCGGCGTGACCACTCCAGCAGTTGCCTCGGAGACCGCCAAAGCGCCTGAAACCCTTGCCGAGAGCGGCGTTGAAGGGCCTGTGAGCGCGCCGCTGGCAGCTGTGGAGTCGGCGCCCGAACAGACCGATGGCTTGCAAGTGCTGGCAGAGAAACAGCGCCAAGTCGATCTGGAACTGGCCAATCAGGCTGCGGAAAACCTGGAACTGCAACAAGGGCTAGCGCAATTGCAGGTGCAGGTGCAGCTATTGCAGGAGCAACTGGCCGAGAAGGATGCGCAACTGGCCGAACTGGCTGCGCGCGCGTCGGTGGAGTCGGCTTCGCAACCGGCAATCGAGACGCCGGTGGAGGAGCAGGTGACCCCTGTTGCTGTCGAGCGGGGATGGTTTTCCACATTACTTGCTGGCGGCATTGGCTTGCTGCTGTTGCTCGGTGCGCTTTTCTGGGCAGCACGGCGTCGTGAAAAGAGCACGCCGGTGGTTCAGGTCGAACCCAAGGCTCAGCCATCGGTGCGCCCGAAGGCAGTTGATGCGGCTCCCGTCGCAGCAGTTGCCGTTGCTGCCAAGCCGGTGCCAGCGCCGGTGCCACAGCGACCGCAGGCACCGACCGATCCGTTGGAGGCGGCCAATGTCTACATCGCCTATGGCCGCATCAGTGAGGCACGGGGCGAATTGAGCAAGGCGCTGGTACAGGAGCCGCAACGCAGCGATCTGCGCTTCCGTCTTCTGGAGGTTCTTGCTC
This sequence comes from Pseudomonas pichavaramensis, assembly GCF_050473265.1. Taxonomy (NCBI): domain Bacteria; kingdom Pseudomonadati; phylum Pseudomonadota; class Gammaproteobacteria; order Pseudomonadales; family Pseudomonadaceae; genus Pseudomonas; species Pseudomonas pichavaramensis. The sequence goes on from NZ_JBJKFJ010000005.1 coordinate 287,104, forward strand.
AACTGGGCGATGGCCCGGGGTTTGCGCGCGAGGAGGCGATTCTGCGTGCGGACGCTTTCGATGAGGCCCGCATCGACGCACTGAAGGCGCGCCACCCCAATTTGCACCTGGCCAAGGCGCAGCCGTCTGCGCCTGTCGTTGCACCAGCGCAGCCGGCCGTCGAGCCTTCAGCCGAGCCTGATTTCCAGCTCAACCTGGACGACTTGTCGCTGGATGCCGATTGGGATCTGGTCAGTCCGTTCTCGACCGCCGGCAAGGCCAAGCCCAAGGCAGCAGCCGAGCCTGAACTCGATGCTTCGTTCTCCAGCAATCTGCAAGAGTTGCCGGAGGTATTCGAACTGCCTCATGAGGACGAGCAACTGACTGCATTTGGCGAGATGGAGATGGTGCTGCTCGACGATGGCGAGCAACTGGATGACAACTTCCTCGATGCTTTCGCGGGTGATGCCGACGCCACTGCTGCGCTGCAGGGCGATTTCGAGCACCTGGCCGGTAACCCGGAGCATATGGCCAAGCTCAATCAGGCGTTGGCCTACATCCGGCAGGGGGACGTTGCAACTGCGTGCGACATTCTCAACGAAGTGATCGATCAGGGTGATGACGAGCAGAAGAAGGCGGCCCGTCAACTGTTGGCGGAAATAGCCTGACGTCGCTCGCAGCTCCACTCCAGGCCGCGCTCATGCGCGGCCTGGTCGTTTTCGAAGGGGGCAGGGCGCGCCGTGCGCACCGGGAATACTAGAAACTCTTGCCCAGGTTGAGATACAGCGCTTTCTCACGCTCGTCATTGAAGCCGTAGCTGAAGTTCAGCGGACCCAGCGGTGTGTCCAGGCCAAGGAAGATGCTGGCGGCGTTGATGTAGCCGCTGTCGAAGGCATTGTCATTGTTCCAGGCGCGGCCACGTTCCAGGGACAGGCCCAGGTACAGGGGGAAGTCCAGCGGCAGCAACGAGCTTTGCGTCAGGCGGCGGTAGTAGATCATTCGGGCCAGGGCCATATTCTGGCCGCTCAACGAATCCTGGCGGAAACCGGAGAGCTCCTGGGCGCCGCCGAGGATGAAGCCGGACGTCACCACCTCGGCTTCGTCCAGGGTTCTGCCGTAGCGACCGCCCAGCAGCCAGGTATTGGGACCGTGGGTCAGCGCCTTGTTCAGCTCCAGTTGCCACTGGCGGTATTCGTCGTCCGAGCCCAGGCCCTTATCGTACTGGCGCAGGAGCAGGCCGATGTCTTCACCCTTGATCGGGAAGTCGAGGTTGTCCAGGGTGTCGAAGGAGTACTTCAGTTCGTAGTAGCCCTCGCTGAAGCTAAAGCTGGGCAGGTCGCGTTCACCCACGCGTACATCGGCTTCGCCCCAGGCCTGGCCAATGCCGAAACGGATTTCGCCATTGTTGGCGATCTGCCGGCCGAGATTGAGGCCGTAGCCGTAGCGCTCCAGGCGGTATTCGGCGATGGGGTCATTATCCAGTATCGCCTCGACGTTTTGCGCTTCGCCAAACAGATAGGGCGCGACGAAGTAGCGTGAGCCGGCATCCAGCGGCTGATAGAACTCGCTGTAGAGTTCCTGGCGGTCGCCCAGTTGCAGGCGGGTCAGCCATTCGGCGCCGAGCTCGTTGATACCGTTGACGCGGTAACTGGCACCTATGTTGAAGGCGCTGTCGCCGCGCATGTCGTCGGAGAGGCTCAGCCCCAGGCGCAGGTAGTCGGTACCGGTACGTCTGCCACGCGCATCGATCACCAGGGCGCTGCCGCGTTGATCCAGCGCCTCGACGCGGTACTGCACGCGTTCGAAGTAGTCCAGCCCGTAGAGCGTGCCCATGTCCTTCTGCAAGCGCTCCACATCCAGCGGTTCGCCCAGGGGCTGGCGGATATGTCGACGAATCACTTCATCGCCGACCTTGGAGTCATTCTCCACATGAATTTCGCGGATCACCGGGTTGCGCTGCTCGCGTGAGCGCGCCATCGCCAGCGCCGGGCTGCCGGCATTGCTGGTACGCAGCCGGGCGAGACTCTCGGCCTTGACCTGGGTCGCGCGATAGCCGGCGACGATCATCTGCTCGCCTCGATTGAAGTCGGCGACACCAAAGCCGGCCAAGGCCGGTTGGATCAGCACGTCATCCTCAATCAAGGTCGCCAATTGAGCTTCGGAGTTCTTGCGCATCATCAGGTTGATCGACTGGTTCATCACGTCGACCACGGTGAGTAACTCGTCGGCCGGTTTCAGCGGCATACCGAGGTCGACGACGATGACATGGTCGACCCCCATCTGCCGCGCGACGTCGATCGGCACGTTGTTGACCATGCCGCCATCGACCAGCAAGCGGCCATCCACTTCAGTCGGTGCAAATACGGCGGGTATCGACATGCTGGCGCGCATCACCTGGGGCAGGTGACCGCTGGCCATGACCACTTGCTCGCCACTGACCACATCGGTGGCCACGGCTCGATAGGGAATCGGCAGTTTGTCGAAATCCCGTGTGGCGCTGCGGTGCACCAGCAGACTTTCCAGCAGCAGTGCCAGGTTCTGTCCCTGAATCACCCCCAGCGGCAGGCCCAGGCTGCCGTCGTCGCGGAAGCTGAGCTTCTGCTTGATCAGAAAGTCGCGGTCGTCCTGCTTGCGGCGAAAGGGCACGTCCTCGCGCGGCGGCGAGTCGGAGAGCGCCTGCTGCCAGTCCAGGTCCAGCGCCAGGCGTTCCAGTTCCTCGACCGAATAGCCGGCGGCATAAAGCCCACCGACGATGGCGCCCATGCTGGTGCCGGCAATGGCGTCGATGCGGATGCCTTGCTCCTCGAGCGCCTTGAGCACACCGATATGCGCCAGGCCGCGGGCCGCGCCACCGGAGAGCACCAGACCGACGCGCTCGGCAGCGTGACCAGGCAGGCAATGAAGGGCAAGCAGACAGAATAACAAGCAGAGCAGGCGACGCATGACGGATACCGGGCGGGACGTATTCGAAGGCCGCTATTATAGGCATCGTATGCCCTGTCCCAGAGTCTGCTCATGTCCGATCGCAAGCCAGAAATCGTCATTACCTATTGCACCCAATGTCAGTGGCTGCTGCGCGCCGCCTGGTTGGCCCAGGAGCTGCTCAGCACCTTCTCGGATGAACTGGGGCGAGTGAGCCTGGAGCCAGGGACAGGCGGCGTTTTCCGCATTCTCTGCGACGGCCAGCAGGTCTGGGAGCGCAAGGCTGAAGGCGGTTTTCCCGAAGCCAAGGAGCTCAAACGACGGGTACGCGACCTGATCGATCCAGCGCGTGATCTGGGGCACAACGATCGCTAGTGTCACGACATGGATCACATGTCGGCATTTGCTCAGGCGCTAGGGGGTAGGGTGCGCTGTGCGCACCAGTAATAGCGCGGTACTTGCTTGGTGCGCACGATCTGGGCGGCCCCGCAACACCCTACGTAAGGCCACCATCATCCTTCGCGACATTTGATTGTTGGCACGACACTAGGGCTACGGCATCAGCGCGCCATCCGTGCGGAGACGAAGATGGCGCTGATGATCAGCAAGCCACCTGCGAGCATGCGCAGGGTGGGCTGTTCGCTGAACAGCCACCAGGCGAAGAGAATCCCGTAGACCGGTTCCAGCGCGAATATCACCGCCGTGGTACGCGCCTTGAGTACGCGCAGGCTGGCGACGAACAGGCTGTGTGCCAGACCGGTGCAGAAAATACCGAGCATCGCCAGCCACAGCCAGTCCAGTGGCCGCAGGCCTGGCACCAGCGGTGCGGCCAGGGGCAGGAACAAGATACACACCGTGACGTTCTGGTAGAGGGCTGCCTGCATCGGCTCCACACCGTGCGTGCTGGCCCGGTTGAGCAGTGACAGCAATGCGAACAGCAAGCCCGAGAGCACGGCCCAGAGCAGGCCCACGGTGGCCTCGCTGTCCAGGCTGAACTCGGGCGTCACCAGTATCAGCCCCAGGCAAACGATTGCGACCATGAGATATTCGATGAGGCGCGTTCGCTCGCGAAACAGCATGCCCTCCAGCACTATGGTGAACGCCGGAAAACTGGCGAAGCCGAGGGTGGCGATGGCCACGCCGGAGACCTTCACGGCTTCGAAGAACGCCAGCCAATGTACGCCGAGCAGCAAGCCGCCGAGTGCCAGCTGAGCGAGCTGGCGCAGCTTGGGCCGGCCTGAATCGGGGCGACGCCAGAGCAGGACGGCCATTGCCAGGGCGAGAATGGCGAAAAAGGCCCGCCCGCCAGCGATCATCTCCGGCGTGGTTGCAGTCAGCTTGCCGAGGATACCCGAGAGGCCGAACAGCAACGCGCCCAGGTGAATGGCCAGCAGGGCATCACGTTGTCTCATGCCAGACGTGCACCGTTGGGCAGCAGTTTGTCGAAACCGGCGAGAACCACGCGCTGCTCGTTGTCGTAGGCGCCGGTCACCAGGACCTCGGAGCGTACCCCGGCAATGCGTTTGGGCGCGAAATTGCATACGCACAGCACTTGCCGGCCAACCAGCGTTTGGCAGTCATAGTGAGCGGTGATCTGTGCGCTGGAGGTCTTGATGCCCAGCTCACCAAGATCCACTTCCAGCACATAGGCGGGTTTTACCGCCTTTTCGTTAGGGCGGGCGCGACGGATGGTGCCAACGCGCAGTTCCACTTTTTCGAAATCCTGCCACTCGATGCTTTGCATGGGGTACTCCTCGATGTTGCTGCGCAGTCTAGAGAGGGCAGGTGAGGGTTGTCTGTCGCGTGACTTAGGTTTTTTGTCGCCAGGCTCTCGCCTGTGCCATAGCGCTAACGTTCGCGCCGTAACTGCCGTGGTGTCATTCCCAGTTGGCGGGAGAGCGCTGCGGTGAAGGCGCTCTGCGAGCTGTAACCGACGCGTGCGGCAATTTCTCCGACAGGCAATTCGCTGTCGCGCAACAGCTGTTCAGCTCGTTTCAGGCGCAACAGGCGAACATGCTCCATGGGCGTGTGACCGGTTTCGGCGAGGAAGCGAGCATGCAGGCGCGCAACGGACAGGTCGGCCAATCGGGCCAGGTCCGCAACCTGCAACGGGTGCGCGAGATGCTGTTCGATATAGCGCTCGAGCGCTGCCAGGGGCAGGCGCGTTTGTTCGGCGTCAGGCTGTCGACATGCCAGGCTGCCGAGGAGCAGAGCCGCGCCCTGCCCGGCAATGACGGCATCGTTGATCGGCCCATTGGCCAGCCAGTTGAGCAACTGTCCCTGAGGCGGGTCGAGGTGCAGCGCAACGGGTCTTTCCAGCAGGCGCTGGATGTTCCCTGCATGATGGCCGAGTTGACGTTCGAGCCAGTCGTTGGCTGGCAGATCCAGCACCAGGCACTGGCTGCCGCGTGGGCAGTCGCACGTATGGCGGGCTTCGGCCGGTACCACTGCCAGGTGATGACGCAGCACGCGACTGCCCAAACCGTCTACCTCGAACTGCAGCTCACCCGTCAGGCCGAACACGAGCTGTGCGTGGTCATGGCTGTGGCAGAGCATTTCATGGCTGTAGTGGCGCAAGGACAGGGCAGGGAGCATGGTGATTCCTCGGTGACGGCAGCAGTGTAACGCCTGGGCGTGATGGCGTGCTGCGTCATGCAACGGTCTTTTATTCGTCACAATGCTTTCACCGCTACGCCTCAAGCTCGTCTAAACCCAGCCGGAGGCAGCCCATGACCAGCGCCCAGCTCGCCAAGCCCACCCGCAAGCAACGTGTCCGCACCCTGTGGATCTCCGATGTGCATCTCGGTACTCGCGACTGTCAGGCCGAGCACCTGGCGGCCTTTCTCAAGCGTTACCACGCCGACCGCATCTACCTGGTGGGTGACATCATCGACGGCTGGAAGCTGCGCGGCGGCATCTACTGGCCGCAGGCACACACCAACGTCATCCGCCGCCTGCTGACCATGAGCAAGCGTGGCACCGAGGTGATCTATGTCACCGGCAACCATGACGAGTTCCTGCGCCGCTATTCGAGCCTGCTGCTGGGCAATATCCAGTTGGTCGACGAGGCGGTGCACGTCACCGCTGATGGCCGTCAGTTGCTGGTGATTCATGGTGATCAGTTCGACGTGATCACCCGCTACCATCGCTGGCTGGCCTTTCTCGGCGACTCGGCTTACGAATTCACCCTGACCCTCAACCGCTGGCTGAACCACTGGCGCAGTCGCTGGGGCTACGGTTACTGGTCGCTGTCGGCGTACCTCAAGCACAAGGTCAAGACGGCGGTGAACTTCATCAGCGACTTCGAGGAAGCCATCGCCCATGAGTGCGTCAAGCGCGGTCTGCAGGGTGTCGTCTGCGGCCACATCCACCACGCCGAGATTCGCCAGGTGAGCGGCGTCGAGTACATGAACTGCGGTGACTGGGTCGAATCCTGCACGGCACTGATCGAGCACTGGGACGGGCAGATCGAGCTTTACCGCCTGGCCGAGGCGCAGGCGCGAGAGGCCAGCGATGCGCAGACCGTGGCGCTCGAGACCGGTGCATGAGGATACTGATCGTCTCCGATGCCTGGTCGCCCCAGGTCAATGGGGTGGTCACCAGCCTGGCGGCGCTGATCAGCGAGCTGCGCGGGCTGGGCCATCAGGTCAAGCTACTGTCGCCCGCCGATTTTCGCGCTGTGCCGTGCCCGACCTACCCGGAAATACCGCTGGTGTGGGATCTATGGCGCGTTGGGGCGGCGATTCGCGATTTCCGCCCCGACTGCGTTCATCTCGCCACCGAAGGCCCCTTGGGGTGGGCGGCGCGGCGTTGGCTGGTCAAGCGTGGTCTGGCGTTTTCCACGGCGATCCATACACGCTTTCCCGAGTATGTCAGCACCCGCTGGCCCTGGATCGCGCCGCGTTGGGGGTACGCGTTTCTGCGCGCGTTTCACCGCCCCAGCCAGGCAGTACTGGTGACCACCGAACGATTACGTGAGGAGTTCGCCGGCTGGGACTTGCGTCGGCTGCAATTGTGGCGCAAGGGCGTGGATACCGGCTTGTTCAGCCCGGCTGAGGGACAGCCTCGTCCCGTGCAACCGGTGTTTCTGTACGTCGGACGTATTGCCCCGGAGAAGAATCTGCAGGCCTTTCTCGATCTGCAACTGCCCGGCGAGAAGCGTGTGGTAGGCGATGGACCGCAGCGTGAAGCGCTGCAGTTGCGCTACCCGCAGGTGCACTTTCTCGGGTATCGCCGTGAGCGGGAGCTGGCCGAGGCCTATCGGCAGGCCTCGGTGCTGGTTTTTCCTTCGCGTACCGACACCTATGGCCTGGTGATGCTGGAGGCGCTGGCCTGTGGCACACCGGTTGCTGCTTTTCCTGTTGCGGGTCCGTTGGACGTGTTGCAGCAGGGACAGAGCGGCGTGATGGACGAGGATCTGGGGGCGGCCTGTCTGGCGGCGTTGCAGCTGGATCGCGGGCGTTGCGCCGAACTGGCAGCTGCGCAGTCCTGGCGCGCCTCGGCGCTGGAGTTCTTGACATTGCAGCCGCTGATCGATGGCGAGCCGGCGGTGTTGAGCGAGGTGTTGGTGGAGGGGAGGTAGCGGGTTCCCCCGGTGCGCCGCGCGCACCGGGAGGCGGCTGGCCTTACAGAATGACCTTGTCGCGCAGCTTCTCGGCGGCCTGGTTGAGCGCCTGGATCACGCGTTCCTTGTCGAAGTTCTGGATGCCGTTGGTGTCGAGGTACATGGAGAAGCCCGGTAGCTCGTGCTCGACGTAGCTGGAGGTGGCGCCCAGGTCGCGGCGGAAATCCACCACCTGATAGATCTGCACCGGACGGGTGAAGCCCTTGACCGTGATCTGGCCCTTGTCACGGCACATGATCACGTCCTTGACCAGCGAGTAGGTCTCGTGGGAGATGAGAATCTCGCCAGATTCCGCCGCGCTTTCCAGGCGGCTGGCGAGGTTCACGTCGCGGCCGATGATGGTGTAGTCCATGCGTGTGTCGGCGCCGAAGTTACCGACCGTGCAGTAGCCGGTGTTGAGGCCCATGCGGATTTCCAGCGGCTTGGTGATGCCCTGGGCACGCCATTGCTGGCGCAGCACCTTCATGTGCTTGCGCATGGCGATGGCCATGGACACCGCTGCCACCGCATCCTTCTTGGCGCCGTTGCTGCTGGGGTCACCGAAGAACACCATGACGCAGTCACCGATGAACTTGTCGATGGTGCCGCCATATTTCAGGCAGATCTTCGACATCTCGTTGAGGTAGGTGTTGAGCAGGTCGGTCAGCGCCTCGGCTTCCAGCTCTTCGGAAAGCTCGGTGAACCCCTTGATGTCGGAGAAGAACACGGTGAGTTTCTTGCGCTGGGTTTCCAGGCGTACGGTCTTCTTGCCGGTGAAGATCGACTCCCATACCTGCGGCGACAGGTACTTGGCCAGGTTGCGAGCCAGGCGCGCGGCCTTCTCCTGCTCACGTTTGATCTCGCTGCGCACCTGCGCCAGGCGCAAGCCCTGCTGGTTGACGAAGTAGGCGGTGATGCAGATGTAGAAGGTGGCGAAGAGAATGCTGACCAGGGCAACCAGTGTCGGCGTTTCGGTATTGAGATGAACCTTGACCAGTGCCGCGCACAACGCCATGCCACTGGCGGCGACCAGCAACGCCAGGCCCAGGTAGCGCAGGCCACCTATGACCAATGCGCTGAAGCAGAGGATCAGCATGAACATCAGGCTGGGCACGCTGGAGAAACCCAGCAGCACGCAAGCAGCACCGGCGTGCAGCGAGTCGAGGAACAGCAGGGTGAGATCGGTCTGCCCCGGATAGTCGCGCTTGAAGCGGCGGCTGAGGTTGTGTGCCAGATGCGGGTAGAGCAGAGCGTAGGGCACCATCCACAGGATGTCGTAGGCGAAATGCCCGACGTAGGTCCCGGCGGCGATGCTGGCGGCCGTGGCGATATAGGCCAGCACGCGCGAATAGTATTCGCGCAACGGCGGCGTCGGGAGCCCGTTGGCACGGCTGGAGGTGACTGACTTCATCTGCTGGAACTGTCCCTGCTGGATTTCTGGCGTCTCTTGCTGGACGCCTGGCTGGTCTGCAAGACCTGAGCCAGAGGCTCGATGGGCGGGGATCATAACCAAGGGGGTGGCAGCCAGCCAAGCATGGCCGCCGAACGGTGGCGTAACAGTGGCCGGCGGTCAGGCGCCTTTGTCTTCCATGGCGGCCAGGTAAATGGAGTTCTTCGGTTTGGCGAACACCCGTTGCAGCATGGGCACGAAGTACTCCAGCGGCAGACTGTCGTAGTGCGGATCGAAAGCGGCAGCATCGTACTTGGCACAGAACTCGATGGTGGCCTGATACTGCGGATGATCCTTGAACTGCTCGCGCAGGTGGCGATCCATGCCCAAGTGATGGAAGAAGTAGTAGCCCTGGAATATTCCATGCTTTTCCACCATCCAGTGATTCTCGGTGCTGACGAAGGGCTTGAGGATCGCCGCTGCGATATCCGGGTGGTTGTAGCTGCCGAGGGTGTCACCGATGTCATGCAGCAGCGCGCAGACCACATACTCCTCGTCGCGCCCGTCACGATGAGCACGGGTGGCGGTTTGCAATGAGTGGGTCAGACGGTCGACCGGGAAACCGCCAAAATCGCCATCGAGCAGGCGCAGGTGATCGAGGATGCGTGCGGGCAGTTGGGCTGCATAGGCGGCAAAGTCCTGGGCGATGATGGCCCAATCCTCGGCCAGGCCGTCTTGCATGTGGGTAAAGCGGGCTCGGCTATTCATGGCTTTCTCGTTCTTATTGTGGTGGTGGATTGGCGCGGCAGATTTCAGAGGCGAATCCGGCCGGTAAAGGCATCCTTGAGCATCACCCAGTCGCCCATCAGGCTGTAGAGCGGGTATTGGAAGGTGGCGGGGCGGTTCTTCTCGAAAACGAAGTGGCCGACCCAGGCGAAGCCATAACCGGCCAGCGGCATGGCCAGCAGCCACAGCCATTGCTGAGTGGCCAGGGCGTAGGCGAGGATCGCCAGCACCAGCAGGCTGCCGGCATAGTGCAGGCGGCGACACACCGGGTTGCTGTGCTCCTGCAGGTAATAGGGGTAGAACTCGGCGAAGCTCTGGAAGCGTTCGGTGGTCTGGGCGGTCATGGCGCACCTCCTGTTATTGTCATGGTCAGTCTAGAGCGGCTGTCTCCATGGGCCACTGACTTAAGGTGCCAGTCTAGTATCCTTGGGCCGCCAACTATGACCTTGCTGGCCTGATCTACATAAGAACAAGACGATGAGTGAAAGAACCACATCTTCCAATTGGGCCCTGGCGATCGTGCAGGCACTGGAGCTGGGCGGTGTCGATTGTGCTGGGCTGTTCGCCGAGCTGGGCATGGACTATGCCGCGCTGAACGACCCGGATGCGCGTTTTCCGCAAGATGGTATGACCCGCCTGTGGCAGCGCGCTGTGGCCCTGTCCGGTAACCCGGCGATCGGTCTGAACATGGCGCAGGTGGTGCGCCCGGCGTCCTTCCATGTGGTGGGCTATGCGCTGATGTCCAGCCGCAACCTGCGCGACGGTTTCACCCGCCTGGTGCGCTACCAGCGCATCATCGGCGAAGGGGCTGACCTGAATTTCCTGGCGCAGCCCGACGGTTACGCACTGACCCTGGCCATCCATGGCGACCGCCTGCCACCGGCACGGCAGAGCGCCGAGGCCTCGCTGGCCTACTGCCTGGCGTTCTGCCGGTGGATGACCGGCAAGTTGATTCGGCCGCGTGAGATCCGCCTGCAAGGCCCGGCGCCTGCCGACCTAACGCCCTATCAGCAGGTGTTCCAGGCGCCGTTGAAGTTCAATGCCGAGCACTATGGGCTGATCTTCGAACGCGCCGATCTGGAAGCGCCGCTACCCAGCGCCAACGAGGCCCTGGCGCAGCTGCACGACCGCTTTGCCGGGGAGTATCTGGCGCGTTTCTGCAGCAGCCGGGTGACCCATCAGGCGCGCCAGATGCTGTGCCGCCTGTTGCCGCAGGGAGAGCCGCGACGCGAAGTGGTGGCGCAGGCGCTGCACCTGTCGCAGCGCACCTTGCAGCGACGGCTGCAGGAGGAGGGCACCAGCTACCAGCAGTTGCTCGACGATACCCGCCGCGAGCTGGCCGAGCAGTACCTGGGGCAGGTCGATCTGACGCTGCTGGAGGTGGCCTATCTGCTGGGCTTTGCCGACCCCAGCAACTTCTTCAGGGCGTTTCGCCGCTGGTTCGGCGAGACGCCGGGGGAATACCGCAGCCGGCGAGTGCCCGTCCAGTGAGAGGGGCGTTCTGCCGTCTCAATGTCGCCAGAAGGCGGGGAACAGCAGTACCAGCACGGTGAGAATCTCCAGGCGCCCAAGCAGCATGCCCAGCGTCAGCAGCCACTTGGCCAGGTCGGGAATGCCGGCGTAGTTGCCGGCCGGACCGACCATCTCGCCCATCCCCGGGCCCACCCCGGACACCATGGCGGCGGCGCCGGTGAGCGAGGTGATCCAGTCCACTCCGCACATGGCCACGGCCAGCGCCAGCGTCGCGATGGTGATGGTGTAGAAGAAGGCGAAGGCCAGGATCGAGCGAACGATGTCCTCGTCCAGACGGTGGCGGTTGTACTGCTGCTTGATCACCGCACGCGGGTGGATCAGTTGCTTGAGGTTGGCCTTGAGCAGAATGTAGGCCACCTGGAAACGGAATACTTTCAGGCCGCCGGCGGTGGAGCCGGAGCAGCCGCCGACGAAGCCCAGGTAGAAGAAGATCATGCTGGCGAACGGCCCCCACAGGTGGTAGTCGCCGACGGCGAAACCCGTGGTGGTCATGATCGAGGTGATGTTCACCGCCACCAGGCGCAGCGCATCGAGCCAATAGAGGTCGGTGGTGAGCCACTTCCAGCTAGCCAGGATCAGCCAACTGCTCAACAAGAGTAGAAGAAAGCCGTGTACCTGGGCATCACGCAGCAGTGGCCGGTAATTACCGCGCAATGCCGTGACATACAGCACGAAGGGCAGGCTGCCGAGAATCATCACCACTACCGCGACCCAGTGAATGGCGGGCTGCTGCCACTTGCCCAGCGACGAGTCGGAGGTGGAGAAACCGCCGGTAGCGATCGCCGACATGGCGTGGTTGATCGAGTCGAACAGGCCCATTCCGGCCAGCCAGAAAGCCAACACGGCGATGGCGCTGAGCCCGACGTAGGCCAGCACCATGTACTTGGCGACCATGTGCGAGCGCGGCATGACCTTCTCCGAGCGGTCCGAAGACTCGGTCTGGAACAGGCGCATGCCACCGATGCGCAGCATCGGCAGAATCGCCACGGCCATGGCGATGAAGCCGATGCCGCCGAGCCAGTGCAGCAGCGAGCGCCAGATCAGCGTGCCCGGCGACATGTTGTCCAGGCCGCTGAAGACCGTGGCGCCGGTGGCGGTGATGCCGGACATGCTCTCGAAGTAGGCGTCGGTGATGCTCGCGCGCTCGGCGAAGAGAAACGGCAGTGCGGCGAAGATCGAGACCATCACCCAGCTGGAGACCGTCAACATGTACATGTCGCGCGGGCGCAGCTGGGTTTGCTGCGGCCGGCCCTGAGCGATCATGACGATGCCGGTCAGGGCGGTGATCAGGCTGGACCAGAGGAAGGCATTGATGCCCTGCGGTTGCTCGAAGATCAGCAAAGTGATCACCGGCACCAGCATGCTCAGGGCCAGGGTGATGAGGAAGATGCCGTTGATGAAGGCAAGGATGCGCAGGCTGGAAAGAGGCATCGGTCAGTGTTTCCAGAAGCTGCGGGTGATCAGCACTAGCACGGTGAGGATTTCCAGGCGACCCAGCAGCATGCCGATCGACAGCAGCCACTTGGCTGAGTCTGGTAGGCTGGCGAAGTTGCCGGCGGGGCCGATGATCGGGCCGAGGCCCGGCCCGACGTTGCACACCGCGGTGGCGGCGCCGGTCAGGGCGGTGACCCAGTCCAGGCCGGTCAGGGTCAGCGCCAGTGCCAGGACGCCGATGGTGATGGTGAAGAAGAAGGAGAAGGTGATCAGCGAGCGCACGATCTCCTCGTCCAGGTTGTGGTTGTTGTACTGCTGCTTGATCACCGCTCGTGGGTGCACCAGCTGCATCAGGTTGGCCTTGAGCAGCACGTAGGCGACCTGGAAGCGGAAGATCTTCAAACCGCCCGAGGTCGAGCCGGAGCAGCCGCCCATGAAGGTCAGGTAGAAGAACAGCAAGACCGCGAAGCTGCCCCAGGTGGTGTAGTCACCGAGGGCGAAGCCGGTGGTGGTGACCACCGAGGTAACGTTCACCGCGACGATGCGAATGGCGTCGAGCCAGGCATAGTCAGAGTTGATCCACAGCCAGGTGCCGAAGACCAGCCAGGTCAGCAGCAGGAAACCGATGAAGCCGCGTACCTGATGGTCCCTGAACAAGGCATGGCGATTGCCGCGGACGAAGGCGACGTAGAGCATGAAGGGCATGCCGCCGAGCAGCATCAGCACCACGGCGGTCCAGTGCACGGCTGGTTGCGGCCAGTTGGCCAGTGACGAATCCGAGGTGGAGTAGCCGCCGGTGGAGATCGAGGTCATGGCGTGGTTGACGGCATCGAACAGATTCATGCCGGCGGCCCAGTAGGCCAGAACCCCGAACAGAGTGAGTGCTACGTACACCAGGAGCAGGTACTTGGCCGCCACGTGCGAGCGTGGCATCACCTTCTCGCCCCAGTCCGACGATTCGGTCTGGAACAGGCGCATGCCGCCGACGCGCAGCAACGGCAGAATCGCCACCGCCATGCCGATGAAGCCGATACCGCCCAGCCATTGCAGCATGGAGCGCCAGATGAGGATGCCCGGCGACATGTGGTCCAGCCCGGTGAGCACAGTGGAACCGGTGGTAGTGATGCCCGACATGGTTTCGAACACCGCGTCGGTGTAACTGATGTGCGCGATCAACATCATCGGCAGGGCTGCGAAACTGCACACCACGCTCCAGCTTCCAGTGGTGAGCAGATACATGTCACGCGGGCGCAGCTGAGCGTTCTGTGGGCGGCCAGGAATGACCAGCGCCAGGCCGGCAATCAGGGTGATCAGGCTGGACCAGAGAAACGCGTTGAGATCTTCGGGGTGCTCGAAGATCAGCAGGGTCAGCATGGGGATGGCCATGCTCACCGCAAGGGTAATCAGGAATATGCCGATGATGAAACCGATGATGCGTAGCGTCGGCAAGGCCATGTAGGGGGCTCTGACGGAGTTGAAGGGCGCCATTCTACCCGCGGACGGGCGGCTGTAAACCGCTGCAGGAGGGGGCTTTACAAGCACATGGCCAAGCATAGAATAGCCGCCAGTTGCCCGCGTCCGTCGGTTTCCGAGTCCTTCTCAAAATGTCCGAAGCTAATCCCTGTCTCACGTGCGGCGCCTGCTGCGCGTTTTTTCGTGTGTCCTTCTTCTGGGGCGAATGCCAGTCAGCCGGCGGAACTGTGCCCGACGAACAGGTCGTCCAGATCAACCCTCACTACGTCGCGATGCGCGGCACGGAGAGCAAACCGGCGCGCTGTACCCAGTTGCTGGGTGATGTCGGCTGCGGCGTGCGCTGCACCATGTACGAACAGCGTTCGAGCAGTTGCCGCGAGTTCGAAGCGTCCTGGGCGAACGGCGTGCACAACCCGCGTTGCGATGACGCGCGCAAGGCCCACGGTCTGCCTCCGCTGACACCACCGGTGCAGCCAGTCATATCGCCGGATCGCGTGGCCTGAACGCGGCGGCAAGTCGCAAGTTTCAAGTTGGAGTCGCGCCCCGCGGCGGATGTGATCGTTCAGGCGCTCCCAATGGAAAAGCCTCGCCCCGGGGCGGGGCTCCTGCACCAGCAGTCCACACGCCTGCGAGCACACCGACTTGCGGCCCGCCACTTGTCGCATTGAAAATGCACTCCCTTGTTTCTCGGAGGTGGCCGATGGAGGCTCTCGACGCTCTGCTCAACCGTGTTTCCGTTCCTCGTCTGGTCGAGCCAGCGCCGGATGCTGCGCAGCGTGAGCTGCTGTTTCGTGCAGCCCTGCGTGCGCCCGATCATGGGCAACTGCGTCCGTGGCGTTTTCTGACGATAGAGGGCGAGGCGCGCGAGCGCATGGGGGAGCTGTTCGCCGGGGCGTTGCAGGCGAAAGACCCGCAAGCTGCGCAAGAGGCGCTGAACAAGGCACGTGGTATGCCGTTGCGTGCACCGCTGCTGGTTGTCGTGATCGCGCGGGTGCAGGCACATCCCAAGGTGCCTGAAGTCGAGCAGGTGATCGCTGCCGGTTGCGCGGCACACGGCATGCTGCTGGCTGCACATGCTCAGGGTATCGGTGCCGTCTGGCGTACCGGTGACATGGCCTATGACGCGCATGTTGCCCAAGGCCTGGGCCTGGCAGCGGACGAGCAGATCATCGCCTATCTCTATCTCGGTACACCTGAACGCGAGCTACGTCGTGCGCCGGAGCTGGCGCCAGAGGACTTCGTCAGCGCCTGGAACGGCTAGCCCGGATTACATCCGGGCTACGCGCCAAGTCGATCAACTCAGCTGCTGCTTGAGCGGCAGCCTGAGTGTGGCGACGAAACCGGCTTGCGGGTGGTTGTTCAGCAGCAGTTCACCGCCATGACGCTGTGCTGCACGGCGCGCGATGGCCAGGCCCAGGCCGTGGCCGGAGCCGCTCTGGCCAGGCGCGCGGAAGAAGGGTTTGCCGAGCTGCTGCAGGTGTTCGCTGGCCACTCCAGGGCCATGGTCACGCACGCTGAGCAAGACGTCCTGTCCCTGGCGCTGCACACTGATGACGATAGGGCGATCCGCCGGGTTGAAGCGCAGGGCGTTGCGCAGCAGATTGTCGAGTGCGCGCTCGAGCATGTCCGGCCAGCCTTCCAGGCGTGCTTCCTGATCGAGGTCGATCTGCAACTGTTGTTGCGGTTCGGTCAGGCGCGCGTCTTCTCTCAGCTTGTCGAGCAGCGCGCCCAGGTCCACCGGCTGGGCGGCGCCTGGATCGGCATCCAGGCGGGCGAGCGCAAGAATCTCGCTGATCAGTGCTTCCAGACGGTCACATTCCTGGCTGAGACGCGGCCAGAGTTTGTCTCGCTCCGCAGCGTCAGCGCGTTCTGCCAGGGCCAGGGCGATACGCAGCCGGGCCAGAGGCGAGCGTAGTTCGTGGGAGACGTCACGCAGTAACTGGCGCTGACTGCCAATCAGCCCTTGCAGGCGCTCACCCATACGGTTGAAGTCCTTGGCCAGCAGGCCCAGTTCATCGCGGCGGGTGGCCAGGCGGGCGAGGCTGTTCTGCTGGTAGGTGGTCTGCCCCAGGTCGTGCACGGCGCCGCGTAGACGATCCAATGGGCGGGTGATCGACAAGGTCAGCATCAGGCTGAACAGCGTCAATACCACCAAGGCTATCGCCAGGGCACTGAGTGGCCAGAACAGGCTGCCGCGGTGCCAGGCGGCGAGCTCCGGGTGAGGAATACGATAGATGAACAGGTAGCTTTCGCCGCTTTCCGGGCTGGTGTATTCGGCCGTCAAACGGCGCCAGGGCAGGCGGCGGTCGTCTCGCTGACGGGCCTCGAAAGCGGCAGCGCGGGAGGGGAAGGTGCCCCGGACCAGTGGTTGTCCACTCTCGCCGAGGACCTGGGTGTCGATGCGGTATTGACGTTTGCGCTGTTCGAGAAAGTTCTGAGCAGCCTCCGGGCCCTGGCTCTCGTAGTGCTTGACCCACTTGCTATCCAGATCATCGAGGCCCGGATGCAGGCTGAGGATCCAGGCGTCCTGATTCAGGGCGCGGCCGAGCAGCAATGACAGGCCAGCTACCAGGGCGATGGCCAGCCAGAATGTTGCCAGAATGCGCCAGAATAATGAACGCACGGTAACTCCTCATGCAGAAGCCGCCGGGCCCGAAGGCGCGGCGGCGGATTGATTGCGATGGATTCAGTTGGCTTTCTTGTCCTTCTCGGCCTTCCAGGCCTTGAATTCGGCCATTTCGGCGCGGCGTGCTTCCATCTTCTTCTGATGCTCGTCGAAAGCTTTCTGCTGTTCCGGGTTGAGCAGGTCACGCAGGGCCTTGTGCTGGTCGGCGCGGACCTTTTCCAATTCTTTCTTCATGGCCTGCTTTTCGGCTTCCGGCAACTTGTCCAGATAGCGCTTGGTAATGTCGCGATGGGTTTTCATCTGCTCGCCCATCAGCTTGCGGAACTCCTGGCGCTGTTCCTTGCTCAGGTTCAACTCCTTGAATATGCCAGGGCCGCGGTCGTGATGACGCGGGCCATCCTGCATGGGCATGGCGAAGGCCAGGGTCGGCAGGGTGGCGGCGAGCAGCAGGGCGGTAAGGGTCTTGCGCATGGTGATTCTCCTTGTCTGAAGAACCTGTTTTACGATCTAGCGAGCTAGAGTCATGCAAGGCGAAAACAGACGAGGAGGCGGAGTGTACTGTTGTACATGAGCATTCCGAGTCTGTTTTCAACGCAGCAGGGCCGACGCGCAGCAGGTCGTAAACAGGTTCCGAGGCCGGTAAGTACCGGATGGGCTCATTATGCGGCGGTCAAGGTCAAGGGCAGTCAGGCGATGGTAAAGCTTGGGTAAAGGCGATGTTGCAGGCGATTTACGTTGGTGCAGCGCTGATCAGGGGGCGTAGTAATAGCCACGGCTGCGCAGGGCCAGAATGCGTGGGCGTCCGTCCGGGTGTGGGCCGAGCTTCTTGCGCAGGTTGCTGACGTGCATATCCAGGCTGCGGTCATAGAGTGTCAGCTTGCGGCCCAAAGCCAGTTGCGCCAGCGCCTGTTTGTCCACCGGCTCGCCAGGTTGGTGTAGCAATGCTTCCAGCAGGCGACTTTCGGACAGGGTCAGTGGAATGTCATGTTCACCGACGCTGACCACGCCACGATTGGGGCTGAAGTTGAGATCGCCCAGCTCCAGCTGACTGCTGGTCGGTGTCGGGGTGGTACGACGTAGCACTGCGCGCAGGCGGGCGGTCAGCTCGCGTGGGTCGCAGGGTTTGGCCAGATAATCATCGGCGCCCAGTTCCAGGCCGAGGATGCGGTCCAGCGGCTCGCCGCGGGCTGACAGCATCAGCACCGGCAGGTCCGCGTGCTCGCTGCGTAGTTGTTTGAGCAACTCGAGGCCGCTGCCGTCCGGCAGCATCACATCCAGCACCACCGCGTCGGGTGCCTGAGTGTTGAGGGCCTGGCGAGCGCTACCGGCTTCGTGGCACGCAGTGACCTGGAAGCCTTCCTGGGTCAGCCAACTGGCCAGCAGCTCGCAGAGCTCCTGGTCATCGTCGATCAGTAGCAGTCGGCTCATGGTTCAGTTGATCCACTCACGGCGGGTTTTACGACGGCCACGCAGCAAGGCACCGATCAGCATCGAGATCAGGCTGAGGGTTGCGCCAAGGGCGAACCAGGTCTGAGTCTCGGTCAGCAGGCCCGGCTGAACCTGCGCCTGGCTTTCCTTGAGTTGCAGGCGCAGACGTTGGTTCTCCTGACGCAGGCGTTGCAGCTGCGCGGCACTGCTTGATTGCTGTTCGCTGCGCAGTTGCTCGCTTTCTGTCAGGCGCTGCTCCAATACCTGTTTCTCGGTATCGACGCTGGCTGTCGGGGCGGCAGGCTGAACGGTTTCCTCTTCTGCCTGTGCCAAAGAGCAGCTCAGTGCCAGGGCGATAAGCAGGGACAACGGGATCGAGCGCATCGCGATTCCTTGTTGCGAGAGCAGCGTTGTGACTGTCTACTCAGGGCAGCACTTTCTTGAAGGGTTTGACCAGCACGTCGGCATAGACGCCTGCGGCACGGTACGGGTCTGCGTCGGCCCATTTCTGCGCGGCTTCGAGGGAATCGAATTCGGCAACCACCAGGCTACCGCTGAAGCCTGCCGGGCCCGGATCGTTGCTGTCGATGGCCGGGTGCGGGCCGGCCAGCAGCAGACGGCCTTCCTGCTTCAGCTGCTCCAGACGGGCAAGGTGAGCGGGGCGTGCAGCCAGGCGGTTTTCCAGGGAGTTTTCGACGTCGGTGGCGATGATGGCGTAGAGCATCTCAATCCTTAATTCAGGGTCGAAGCGGGGGAGGGGTGAAGGGTTTGCGCCATACGGCAACAGCCTAGCAGGCTGTTGAAAAACTATCTGCGTTGCCATCGCTGCGTTAAAAACAGGCTCGAGCGCGAGTCCGATCAAAATGCTCATTTACAACTCGTAAACTGCGCTTTTTCGCCTGTTTTTGCCTTGCACTGGCTGCCTCGCCTACGTTTTTCAACGGCCTGCTTGCGGCGGATGTGGGGCATAATAACAAACATCAATCTCAACGAAAGCGCCGCCATGATTGTCGATTTGCATTGCCACAGCACCGCCTCCGATGGCGCCCTGGCCCCCGCCGTACTGGTGGCGCGGGCCCATGAGCGCGGCGTGCGTGTGCTGGCACTGACCGACCATGACACGCTGGAAGGCCTCGACGAAGCACGTAGCGCTGCAGCGGCGCTGGATATGCGTCTGGTCAACGGTATCGAGCTGTCCTGCACCTGGGGCGGTGCCACCATTCATGTGCTGGGCTATGCCTTCGAACGCGAAGCGCCTGCGCTGCGCGACGCCATCGAGGCCCTGCATCATGGTCGCTGGCAGCGCGCCGAGGAAATCGACCGGCGTCTGGCGGTCAAAGGTATGCCGGGTGCTCTGCAGGGGGCTCGGGCCGTACAGCAGGAGCTGGGGGACAGTGGCAACGCACCGGCGCGGCCACATTTTGCCGAGTTCCTGGTGCGCGCCGGCCATGTGCGTGATCGCGCCGAGGCATTTCGCAAATGGCTGGGCTCGGGCAAGCTGGGTGATGTGAAACAGCATTGGCCGACGTTGGAAGAAACCCTCGCCACCTTGCGTTCGGCCAGAGCGTGGATCAGCCTGGCGCATCCGTGGCAGTACGACTTTACTCGCAGTAAGCGTCGTCGTCTGGTGGCCGATTTCGCGGCACTGGGCGGGCATGCTCTGGAGGTGGTAAATGGTATGCAGCCAGCGGAGCAGGTCGGTGGCCTGGCGATTCTGGCGCGCGAATTTGGCTTGATGGCCAGTGTCGGCAGCGATTTCCATGCGCCGGGTGACTGGTCCGAACTGGGCATGTATCGCCCATTGCCCGACGACCTGACGGCGCTCTGGGAGCGCTTCGAACATGCACAGCCATCCGCTGTCACTTCATGAGCAGGGAGCAAGCGTGAGTCAATTTTTCCAGGTTCACCCGGAAAACCCCCAAGCGCGCCTGATAAAACAGGCCGTGGAAATCATTCGCGGCGGTGGTGTGGTGGTCTATCCGACCGACTCCTCCTACGCCCTGGGCTGCGCCATCGGCGACAAGAATGCGGTAGAGCGCATCCGTCGCCTGCGCCAGCTCGACGACAAGCACAACTTCACCCTGGTCTGCCGCGATCTGTCGCAGATCGGCCTGTTCGCCAAGGTCGACACCGCAGCCTTTCGCCTGCTGAAGAACCATACGCCAGGCCCTTACACCTTCATCCTCAACGCCACGCGTGAAGTGCCGCGCATGCTGCTGCATCCCAAGCGTCGCACCATCGGCATTCGCGTACCCAGCCATCCCATCGCCCTGGCGCTGCTGGAGCAGCTCGGCGAACCCCTGATGAGCGTCAGCCTGATCATGCCGGGCGACGAGCTGCCGATGTCCGACCCCTACGAGATGCGCCCGATTCTCGAGCACCATGTCGACCTGATCATCGACGGTGGCTTCGGCGGGCTGGAGGCCTCTACCGTGGTCAATCTGGCGGACGACAGCCCTGAGGTTTTGCGCGTCGGCTGTGGCGATCCCGCGCCGTTTCACGATCTCTGAGCCGGTCTGTCACGCGCCTTTTCCGTTGTGAGTGCACCTGCCCTATACTCCGTGGCCTTGTCTGTATTTTGGGTAGAACGGTTTGAGCCTTAACGACTCCGAGCGTCGGGTGCTGTCAGGAATGCGTCCGAGCGGTCGTCTGCACCTCGGGCACTATCACGGCGTGCTGAAGAATTGGGTCAAGTTGCAGCACGAGTTCGATTGCTTCTTCTGCATCGTCGACTGGCATGCGCTGACCACTGAATACGCCGATGTCGGCGAGCTTTCTCAGCATGTCATGGACATGGCCGTGGACTGGCTGGCGGCCGGTGTCAGCCCCAGCTCGGCCACGCTGTTCGTGCAGTCGCAGGTGCCCGAGCACGCAGAGCTGCATCTGCTGCTGTCGATGATCTGCCCGCTGAGCTGGCTGGAGCGCGTGCCCTCCTACAAGGAGCAACAGGAAGGTCAGGCGGGCAAAGACCTCTCCACCTACGGCTTTCTCGGTTATCCGTTGCTGCAGGCCGCCGACATCCTGCTTTACCGTGCCGGGCAGGTTCCCGTCGGCGCGGATCAGCTGCCGCATATCGAATTCGCCCGCGAAGTGGCGCGCCGCTTCAACCATCTGTACGGCAGTGAGCCGGATTTCGAAGTGAAGGCCGAAGCGGCCATTGGCAAGCTGGGCAAGAAGCTCGGCAAGCTCTACAGCAGCTTGCGCAAGGCCTACCAGGAGCAGGGCGATGCGCAGGCCCTGGAAACCGCTCGTGCGCTGCTCAAGGAGCAGAGCACCTTGACTCTGGGTGATCAGGAGCGCTTGTTTGGTTACCTCGAGGGTGGCGGCAAGGTGATTCTCGCTGAGCCGCAACCCATCCTGACCGAGTTCTCGCGAGTACCGGGCCTGGATGGACAGAAGATGGCCAAGTCCAGCAGTAACGCAATTTTCCTGCGCGACAGCGATGCCGAGATTGAGGGGAAGCTGCGGCGCATGCCAACCGATCCGGCGCGCGTGCACCGTGATGACCCCGGTGAACCGCAGCGTTGCCCGGTCTGGTCGCTGCACCAACTGTACTCCAACGATGAGCAGTTGCACTGGGTTATCGACGGCTGTCGCAGCGCCTCGATCGGTTGTCTCGATTGCAAGAGTGCACTGTGCTCGTCGCTGCAGAGCGAACTGGCGCCTTTGCAGCAGCGTGCCATCGATTACGAGGACAGCCCGGACCTGGTCCGCAGCATCCTGGCCGAGGGCGCCGAACATGCCCGGGACGAGGCGCGTGAGACACTGGCTGAGGTGCGTATGGCCATGGGCCTGAACTATCGCTGAAGGAGTGTCTGTCGTGACTGAACCCGCCTCGCCCACTGTGGACAGCCAGGCCGGCGCCCAGCAGGAGCTGCCGTTCGCCCTGGTATATGGCGAGGCGGTCACTGAGCTGCCGCTGGATCTGTACATTCCTCCGGATGCGCTCGAGGTCTTTCTTGAAGCCTTCGAAGGGCCGTTGGATCTGCTGCTCTATCTGATTCGCAAACAGAACATCGACATCCTCGATATTCCTGTCGCGGAAATCACCAAGCAGTACATGGGCTATGTCGAGCTGATGAAGTCGGTGCGCCTGGAGCTGGCCGCCGAGTATCTGGTCATGGCCGCCATGCTCGCCGAAATCAAGTCGCGCATGCTCTTGCCACGTTCGACCGAGACCGAAGAGGAAGAAGACGACCCGCGCGCCGAGCTGATACGCCGTCTCCAAGAGTACGAACGCTTCAAGTCGGCTGCCGAAGATCTGGATGAATTGCCGCGGGTTGGGCGAGACGTTGTCGTGCCCAGGCTGGATGCCCCCGATGCCAGGGCGCGCAAGCTGCTACCGGATGTCAGCCTGGAAGAGGTGCTGCTGTCGATGGCTGAGGTGATGAGACGCGCTGATATGTTCGAAAGCCATCAGGTGACCCGTGAGGCGCTGTCTACCCGCGAACGCATGAGTGAAGTGCTGGAGCGTCTCAAATACGGCAATTTTGTTCCCTTTGTCGATTTGTTCGCCGTCGAAGAAGGGCGGCTTGGCGTCGTGGTGACTTTCATGGCAGTTCTTGAATTGATCAAGGAATCTCTGGTCGAGCTGGTGCAGAATGAGCCTTTCGCCGCCATCCATGTCCGAGCCCGAGCCGAATGAACCTGAACGACCCTCATGAACTGGCTCGGTTGCTCGAAGCCTTTTTGTTGGCCTCCGGCAAGGCGCAGTCGCTCGAGCGTCTTTCTGAGCTGTTCGAGGAAGGTGAGCGGCCCGAGCCTGAGCAGTTCAAGGCCGCGCTGGAACTCTTGCGTCAGTCCTGCGAGGGACGTGCCTTCGAGTTGAAGGAAGTGGCCTCGGGCTACCGCCTGCAGGTGCGTGAACGTTTTGCACCCTGGGTCGGGCGGTTGTGGGAAGAGCGGCCGCAGCGCTACTCCCGTGCACTGCTGGAGACCCTGGCGCTGATCGCCTATCGCCAGCCGATCACCCGCGGTGAAATCGAGGATGTGCGTGGCGTGGCGGTCAATAGCAACATCACCAAGACGTTGCTCGAGCGCGAGTGGATTCGTGTGGTGGGTTATCGCGACGTGCCCGGGCGCCCGGCGATGTTCGCCACTACCAAGGGCTTTCTCGATCATTTCAATCTCAAGAGTCTCGACGAGCTGCCGCCGCTGGCAGCCCTGCGCGAACTGGAGCCCGAGCCGGAGCTGGCCCTGGATGATGACGCCGAGGTGCCTGAGGCGTTGCAGGCGCGCGCCGACTTGGCCTTGCAGGACGAGGGCGAGGTCGCCGAACCGCGCGAGGAAACCAGCTTCCGCAGCCTGCTGGCCGAGCTGGACGACATGGAGCAAGGACTCAAGACCGATTTCGATGACCTGCGCCTGAGTGAAGAGAGTGAGGATGAGGTCGTTGAGGCGGACCTGGACGGCGACGAGCCGTTGCATTGATATCCTTTAAGCCGTTTATCGAATACTTCAATCTCGCTGCGTATCGCTCGACCTTTATTCTGGCGCTCATCCGATTCTTCCCGGTCCTGGAGCGCCAATGAGCAAGAGTCCCTGTATCAAGGTTTGCGAGTTCGAGCAGGATATCTGTTTGGGCTGCGGCCGCAGTCGCCAGGAAATCAAAGGCTGGAAACGTCTGGACAAGCACGAGCGTCTGGCGCTGCTGGCTAAGGCCGATATGCGCTTGCTGGCGCTGGAGGCCACCGGCAGGCGCAAGTACTGACCGCTCATCTGCTGTAGGCGCCGGGCCTCGCGGCGAATGGCGGCGCGTCTGCACGTAAACGTTTGCTTCTACCGCCGCAGTATCGTCTACCCTATGGGCTCTACAGCGCGTATGATGCGCGCCCTTCGATCATCCATTACTACACCGGGAGGTGCCCAAGATGACTGAGCACGAACAACCGCGTCCTGCAGGCGAGAAATTGCAGAAAGTCCTGGCTCGTATGGGCCTTGCCTCGCGTCGCGAAATGGAGACCTGGATCACTGAGGGTCGCGTCAAGGTCAATGGCGCTACTGCAACCCTTGGCCAGCGCGTCGACAGCCACGACGCCATCGCGCTCGATGGGCGTTTGCTCAAGCGTGAAGAAATCACCGGCTCGGTACGTCGCGTGCTGATCTACAACAAGCCCGATGGCGAAATCTGCACGCGTGACGACCCGGAAGGCCGTCCTACCGTATTCGACCGTTTGCCGCGTCCGAAAGAAGGGCGTTGGATCAATATCGGCCGTCTCGACATCAACACCACGGGCCTGCTGCTGTTCACCACCGATGGTGAGCTGGCCAACCGCCTGATGCACCCGTCCTACCAGATGGACCGCGAATATGCGGTGCGGGTACGCGGTGAGGTGACCGAGGAGATGCTGGAGAACCTGAAGAAGGGCGTCATGCTCGAGGACGGTCCGGCCAAGTTCACCGATATCAAGGAAGCGCCGGGTGGCGAAGGCTTCAATCACTGGTATCACTGCGTGGTGATGGAAGGCCGCAACCGCGAAGTGCGCCGTCTTTGGGAATCCCAGGGACTGGTGGTCAGCCGTCTGAAGCGCGTGCGCTTCGGCCCGGTGTTCCTGACCTCCAACCTGACCATGGGACGCTGGCGCGAGATGGATCAGCGCGAAGTGGACATTCTCAGCGCTGAAGTTGGCCTGACCCCGCAGGCGTTGCCGGCGATGAAGGAAAAGACCCGCGACAAGCTTGATCGCCTGCAGCGCAAGTCGGCCAAACCCGTGGAGGTGCGTGGCAAGCGCGTGCTGCGTCCGGCCAAAGACGAGGCTGCCGGTGAAAGCGCTCGCGCGCCGCGCAGGGGCGGTGATGAACGCCGTGAGAATGGCCGTGGTACGCCGGTCGCCGAACGTCCGGGCGATACCAAGAAGCGCCAACCGCGTCCGGCGGTCGAACTGGCCGATCGCCCTGCGCGCAAGCCGCGCCCGGCATCGCCGGACAAGCGTTCGCCCTCTGCTGATGGGCAGCGCCCAGGCTTTGGCCGCAAGCGCTGAATAACGAAAAAGGGACTCCATGGAGTCCCTTTTTTATCGTCTGAAGGGGGCGTTCAACCAGCCATCGACAGGCGATTGCGGCCTTCGCGTTTGGCCACGTATAGCGCGCTGTCGGCGCGGCGCAGCAGGCTTTCACTCGACTCCCCGGGCAGCAGGCTGGCGCAGCCCAGGCTGATCGATACGTCGATGGGGCGCCCCGCATCCAGGCATTGCAGTTCCATCACCGCAAAGCGCAGGCGCTCGCCCACCAGTGCAGCCCCTTCGCGACTGGTGCCCGAGAGGACGACCAGAAATTCCTCGCCGCCGAAGCGAAACACCATGTCGATGTTGCGCAGCTGGTTTTTCAGGGTCTGCGCCACGGCCTTGAGTACTTCGTCGCCCAGTGCATGACCGTGGTTGTCGTTGATCGACTTGAAGTGGTCGATGTCCAGCATCAGCAGAGACAGCGGCTGCAGGTTGCGGCGGGCCAGATCCACCTCGCGTTGCAGCACCTGATCCATGGCGATGCGGTTGCCGGTGTCGGTCAGCGGGTCGCGCAGCGCGCTTTGCAGGGCCGTGCGGTAGAGCAGAGCGTTACGCAGCGGGAACAACAGGCAGGCCAGCAGCGCCTCCAGCTGCGTCAGCTCCTCTTCGGAAAAGCGTTGCTTGCGACGGAAGATCAGCTCACCCAGGTATTCACCTTCATGGCTCAGGCGATAGCCGGCCGAATGTGGCGCCCGCTCTCCCAGCTCCAGGCGCAGGTCGTGCGATGGGTGCTGGAAAGCCAGAGCATCGAGTGACACCAGTCGCTGCACCTCGCGGAAGAACAGGTTGAGAATGCGCTCCACGTCCAGACTGGTCTGCAGTTGCAGGCTCAGTTTGTGGCGCAATTCGACCAGGCTGGCGGGCTTGAGCGGCAGGTTGCGGGTGCCGGTGAAGCCGAGACGCTGCAACTTGGCGGCATCGAAATCGATGGTGTTGGACTGGCTGGGGGGAACCATGGAGCTGAACCTCTGGCGCGATGGGTGCGACGAGAGGGTTAGAGCGAATTTCGTGCCAGGTGGTTCAGATGAGCTGAAATACCTGTGAAGTCAGTCACTTAGATGGATTATGAAATGGTGTGTGGCAATTGCTTGCCGGTTGTCTGACGCCGATGCTGGCAATGTGCTGCCGCCAGGTCGGGGTGGTGGCAAATTTCTGTCATGTTGCGGGCGCAGATGTCTGCGGCCCGCAACAGGTAGATCACTGGGCGTCGAAGGCCTGACCGTTGACCTCTTTACTGTCCGGCCCCATCAGGTAGAGGTACAGCGGCATGATGTCTTCGGGTTGGGGGCGGGTGGCCGGGTTCTCGCCCGGATAGGCCTGGGCGCGCATGTCGGTGCGGGTCGCGCCTGGGTTGATGCTGTTGGCGCGTACGTTGCTGATGCCATCCAGCTCATCGGCCATGACCTGCATCAGGCCTTCGGTGGCGAACTTGGAGACCGCGTATGCGCCCCAGTAAGCGCGCCCCTTGCGCCCGACGCTGCTGGAGGTGAAGGCCACGGAGGCATCCGCCGACAGCTTGAGCAGCGGCAACAGGGTGCTGCTGAGCATGAACATGGCGTTGACGTTGACGTGCATCACGCGCATGAAGTTGTCGCCGGAGAGCTGTTCCAGCGGCGTGCGCGGGCCAAGGATGGAGGCGTTGTGCAGCAGGCCGTCGAGGCGGCCGAATTCGTTCTCGATCATCACCGCCAGCTCGTCGTACTGGTGCGGCAGGGCGGTTTCCAGATTGAAGGGAATGACCACCGGTTGCGGATGGCCGGCGGCTTCGATCTCGTCGTAGACCTGGCTCAGGTTGGCTTCGGTCTTGCCAAGCAGTAGTACGGTCGCTTCATGGGCGGCGAAACTCTTGGCGGCCGCAGCGCCGATACCGCGGCCAGCGCCGGTGATCAGGATTACGCGATCCTTGAGCAGGTCTGGGCGGGCGCTGTAATCGAACATGTTCAGGGTCCTTCGGGGTATTGATGAGAAGGGCGGGCCTGGCCCGCCAGATAGCCTGAGCGCGCTACGGCATCAGCAGCTGCACAGAGCGCGGTCGAGAACTGCGCGCAGCTCCTGGGGGTGATCCACGACCACGTCGGCGCCCCAGTTGCGTGGGTTGTCTTCGGGGTGGATGTAGCCGTAGGTCACTGCTGCGGTGCGGCAGCCTGCAGCGCGGCCCGATTCGATATCGCGGGCATCATCGCCAATGAACAGCACTTCTTCAGGCTGGACACCCATTTGCTGGCAGGCGAGCAGGAGCATATCCGGGGCAGGTTTGCTCTGCTTGACGTGATCCGGGCAGACCAGCACGGCGGAGCGCTCGGCAAGATTCAGGCGTTGCATGATCGGCTCGGCGTAGCGCAGCGGTTTGTTGGTGGCGACGCCCCATTGCAGGCGGGCCAGCTCGATATCGCCAAGCAGGGCCTCGATGCCATCGAACGGGCGCGTCAGAACCGCGCAGTGTTCCTGGTAGCGCTCAAGAAACTCCTGGCGCAGGGCTTCGAAGGCGGCTGATTCCGGATCCTCGTCGAAGGCGCAGGCCACCATGGCGCGCGCGCCGCCGGACACCTGGTCGCGAATGGCCTTGTCCGGCAGCGGCGACAGGCCGCGGGCGGCGCGCATGGCCTGGGTGATGGCGATGAAGTCCGGCGCCGAGTCGAGCAGGGTGCCGTCCATGTCGAACAGAACTGCTTTCAAACGCATGCGGGCTACTCCTTGCGCAGCGTCTGGATCATGTAATTGACGTCGACGTCGGCTTCCAGTTTGTAGTGCTTGGTCAGCGGGTTGTAGGTCAGGCCGATGATGTCCTTGACCTCCAGCCCGGCCGCGCGGCTCCAGGCACCGAGCTCGGAGGGGCGGATGAACTTCTTGAAATCGTGGGTGCCGCGCGGCAGCAGGCGCAGGATGTACTCGGCACCGATCACCGCGAACAGGTAGGCCTTGGGGTTGCGGTTGATGGTGGAGAAGAACACCTGGCCGCCCGGCTTGACCAGCTTGTGGCAGGCGCGGATTACCGAGGAAGGATCGGGTACGTGCTCGAGCATCTCCAGGCAGGTGACCACGTCGAACTGACCGGGCATCTCCTCGGCCATGGCTTCGGCGGTGATCTGCCGGTACTCGACCTCGACGCCGGACTCCAGCTGATGCAGCTGGGCGACGGAGAGCGGGGCTTCGCCCATGTCGATGCCGGTTACACTGGCGCCGCGCTGGGCCATGGCTTCGCTGAGGATGCCGCCGCCACAGCCGACGTCGAGCACGCGCTTGCCAGCCAGGCTGACGCGTTCATCGATCCAGTTGACCCGCAGTGGGTTGATGTCGTGCAGAGGCTTGAACTCGCTCTCACGGTCCCACCAGCGGTGTGCCAGTGCCTCGAATTTGGCGATTTCGGCGCGGTCGACGTTGCTCATAAGCATCTCTTTCAAAGCATGGAAAGCATATTGCCGCTATGTTGCCAGTTTAAGAACGGGCTTGGGGCGGCGCGGATTCGTTCAATGTATGTCAGTTTGTCGCAGCTGTTTGGGAATGTTGTCGCGCCCAAGGTTCATCGGCTGCTCATTCATTTCATTCATGCGCGGTCTGCCCCTCTTCCATTTGTGGGAGAGGGTTGGAGAGAGGGGAGGATAAGCAATATTACTTGCTGGCAATCTTCTCTCCCCACTGCCTGGCCTTGGTGATCAGCTCGCGCTCGTCCATCCGGGTCAGGCGGCCGTCGTCGAGCAACTGCTTGCCGCCCACCCAGAGGTGTTTTACGCAGTCGCGGCCGCTGGCGTAGACGAGCTGCGATACCGGGTCGTAGATCGGTTGCTGGGCCAGGCCGGAGAGGTCGAAGGCGACGAGGTCGGCCAGCTTGCCGGTTTCCAGTGAGCCGACCTGGGCGTCCAGGCCGAGGGCGCGGGCGCCGTTGAGGGTGGCCATACGCAGCGCGCTATGGGCGCTCAAGGCGGTGGCCGAGCCGGATACGGCCTTGGCCAGCAGGGCGGCGGTGCGCGTTTCGCCGAGCAGGTCGAGGTCGTTGTTGCTGGCGGCGCCGTCAGTGCCGATGGCGACGTTGACGCCGGCCTGCCACAGGCGTTCGACCGGGCAGAAGCCGCTGGCCAGCTTGAGGTTGGACTCCGGGCAGTGGATGACGCTGCAGTTGTGTTCCACCAGCAGCGCCAGGTCGTCATCGTCGATCTGCGTCATGTGCACGGCCTGGAAACGCGGGCCGAGTAGGCCCAGGCGGGCAAGGCGGGCCAGCGGACGCTCACCGTGCTTGGTGATGGCCTCGGCCACTTCCTGGGCGGTTTCATGTACGTGCATGTGAATGCCGGCATCCAGCTCGTCGGCCAGCATGCGCACCTGTTCCAGCTTGTCGTCGCTGACCGTATAGGGTGCGTGCGGGCCGAAGGCGATGCGGATGCGCGGGTGCTGCTTGAGGTCGTCGAACAGTTGCAGGCCCTTGCGCAGCGCCTCGTCAGCATTGAGGGCGCCAGGGACGGGGAAATCCAGCACGGGCACGGTGATTTGCGCGCGCATGCCGGCTTTGTGTACGCACTCGACGGCCGTTTGCGGGTAGAAGTACATGTCGGAGAAGCAGCTGATGCCGCCCTTGATCTGTTCGGCAATGGCCAGGTCGGTACCATCACGAACGAATTCATCATCGACCCATTGACCCTCGGCCGGCCAGATGTGCTCGTGCAGCCAGGTCATCAGCGGCAGGTCGTCGGCGATGCCGCGCAGCAGGGTCATCGCCGCATGGCCGTGGGCGTTGATCAGGCCGGGCGCGAGCAGGCAGTCTGGCAGCTCGCGCACCTCGCTTGCGGCATGGCGCAAGGCTTCTTCGCGGGGGGCGATCAGGGCGATCTGCCCGTTGCGAATCCCCAGGCCGTGTTCGCGCAGCACCACGCCAGCCGGCTCCACGGGCACCAGCCAGGTCGGCAGGAGCAGAAGGTCGAGAGGGGCTTGGGGCATGAGTGCGTGTCCGTCTGGCTTGAAGGCTGCATGGAAGGCCGCCAGTGTATAGATGAACGCGCGTTGCTTGAAGTCGCCGGGGCTGCTGGATTGTTCGGTTAACGCCTGCTTCTCTGCGTATAATTCGCGATTTTTTGATGGTTAAGGATGGGGTGCGCGATGCGCGAGCAATTGCTGGCGGTGGAGAAGGTCCAGGCAATCGAGTGGCGCGAGGGTGCACTTTATCTGCTCGATCAGCGCCTGCTGCCGCATAGGCAGACCTGGTTGCGCTTCGATTCCGCTGCATTGGTGGCGGATGCGATTCGCAACATGGTGGTTCGTGGAGCCCCGGCGATCGGTATTGCTGCTGCCTATGGGCTGGTGCTGGCGGTGCGCGCCAGATTGCAGGCCGGTGGTGACTGGCGTGATGCACTGGAGTCTGACTTCGCTCGTCTCGAACAGTCGCGTCCCACGGCGGTGAATCTGTTCTGGGCTCTGCAGCGCATGCGTGAGCGCCTGGCGCGGATCAAGGATGACGAGCAGGCACTGCAGCAGCTGGAGGCCGAGGCAATCGGCATTCACGCCAGCGACCGCGAGGCCAACCTGACCATGGCGCAACTGGGCATGGAACTGATCCGCAAGCACCAGGGCAACCCGCAGGTGTTGCTGACTCACTGCAATGCCGGTGCGCTGGCGACCGGTGGTTTCGGCACGGCGCTCGGGGTCATCCGCGCTGCGTACCTGGAAGGGCTGGTCGAGCACGTTTATGTCGATGAGACCCGTCCCTGGTTGCAGGGCGCGCGCCTGACCGCCTGGGAGTTGGCCGGCGACGGCGTACCGGTCAGCCTCAATGTCGATGCGGCGGCCGCGCATCTTATGAAGACCAAGGGCATCACCTGGGTGATCGTGGGGGCTGATCGCATCACCGCCAATGGCGATGTGGCGAACAAGATCGGCACCTATCAGCTGGCGGTCAACGCCATGCACCATGGGGTGCGGCTGATGGTGGTGGCGCCCAGTTCGACCATCGACATGAGCCTGGAAAGCGGCGAGGACATCTTGCTCGAAGAGCGCGATGGGCGGGAGCTGCTGGAAGTCGCTGGGCAGCGAGTGGCGGCGGATGTGCATGCGGTCAATCCGGTATTCGACGTGACGCCGGCGGATCTGGTCGACTACATCGTGACCGAGAAGGGCGTGGTCGAGCGTCCGGATAGCGCAAAGATGGCGCAGCTCATGTGCCGCAAGCGCCTGCACTGAGCTTATCGAGCACAGTTTACTCATTGTGGGAGCCCGCCTCGGGGCGAAGCTCTTGTTTTTGCGGCTTTTCTTGCGCTTTGCCACCTTTGGGGCATGGGCCAGATGTGGTGGGATGGCCGCCATTCGCCGCGGGCAGCGGTGTTCGAAGCGTGGTGTAGGAGCCCCGCCCTCGGGGCGAAGCCTTTGCTTTCGTTGGCCGTGCGGCAGCTTCTGCAGGTTGGTCGTTTCGCCTCTTTCCGTCTTGTTTGCTTCGCTTCTTTGTGAGCTGGCTCGGGGTAGGTGTGCGGCACGCTTTGTGGTAATCTCCGGCAGTTTTCAGGGGCGCTCACCATGGCTCCCTTCACTGCATCGAATCGTGACATAACTCGTTGATTTGTCGTGAGTCGCTGATGGCTCGAAGCTATCGCGACGTGCTCCATGGCGTTCAGGAAGAATGACGCGGAGTTTCACCAGAAAAAGGAACCAGGCTTCTCATGGGCGAACTGGCCAAAGAAATCCTCCCGGTCAATATCGAAGACGAGCTGAAACAGTCCTACCTCGACTACGCGATGAGCGTGATCGTCGGGCGTGCGCTGCCGGATGCGCGCGATGGCTTGAAGCCTGTCCACCGTCGTGTGCTGTACGCCATGAGCGAACTGGGCAACGACTGGAACAAGCCCTACAAGAAATCCGCCCGTGTGGTCGGTGACGTGATCGGTAAATACCACCCGCACGGCGACACCGCGGTGTACGACACCATCGTGCGTATGGCGCAGGACTTCTCCCTGCGTTACCTGCTGGTCGACGGCCAGGGCAACTTCGGTTCGGTGGACGGCGACAACGCCGCGGCCATGCGATACACCGAGGTGCGCATGACCAAGCTGGCCCACGAGCTGCTGGCCGATCTGGAAAAGGAAACCGTCGACTGGGTGCCCAACTACGACGGCACCGAGCAGATTCCGGCGGTGATGCCGACCAAGGTGCCGAACCTGCTGGTCAACGGCTCGTCGGGTATCGCCGTAGGCATGGCAACCAACATCCCGCCGCACAACCTCACCGAGGTGATCGATGGCTGTCTGGCGCTGATGGACAACGCCGAGCTCACCGTCGATGAGCTGATGCAGTACATCCCCGGCCCGGATTTCCCCACCGCCGGCATCATCAACGGTCGCGCCGGGATCATCGAGGCCTATCGCACCGGCCGCGGGCGCATCTACATCCGTGCCCGCGTCGAGATCGAGGACATCGACAAGTCCGGCAACCGCCAACAGCTGGTGGTCACCGAGCTGCCGTACCAGCTGAACAAGGCGCGTCTGATCGAGAAGATCGCCGAGCTGGTCAAAGAGAAGAAGATCGAAGGCATCACCGAGCTGCGCGATGAGTCCGACAAGGACGGCATGCGCGTGGTGATCGAGCTGCGCCGTGGCGAAGTGCCGGACGTGGTGCTGAACAACCTGTACGCCCAGACCCAGATGCAGAGCGTGTTCGGCATCAACGTGGTGGCGCTGGTCGACGGTCAGCCGAAGACCATGAACCTCAAGGACATGCTTGAGGTATTCATCCGTCACCGCCGCGAAGTGGTGACCCGCCGTACCGTCTATGAGCTGCGCAAGGCGCGTGAGCGTGGCCATATCCTTGAAGGTCAGGCGGTTGCGCTGTCCAACATCGATCCGGTGATCGAGCTGATCAAAAGCTCGCCGACCCCGGCCGAAGCCAAGGAGCGCCTGCTCGCCACTGCCTGGGAGTCCAGTGCGGTGGAAACCATGGTCGAGCGCGCTGGCGCCGACTCCTGCCGCCCGGAAGGGCTGGATGAGCAATACGGCCTGCGCGACGGCAAGTACTACCTGTCGCCGGAACAGGCTCAGGCCATCCTCGAGCTGCGTCTGCACCGCCTGACCGGTCTGGAACACGAGAAGCTGCTGGCCGAGTACCAGGAAATCCTCGCTCTGATCGGCGAGCTGATCCGTATCCTGACCAGTCCCGAGCGTCTGATGGAAGTCATCCGCGAGGAGCTGGAAAAGGTCAAGGCCGAGTTCGGTGATGCGCGTCGTACCGAGATCATCGCTTCGCGTCAGGACCTGACCATTGCTGACCTGATCACCGAAGAAGAGCGCGTCGTCACCATCTCCCATGGCGGCTATGCCAAGAGCCAGCCGCTGGCAGCCTATGAGGCGCAGCGTCGCGGTGGCAAGGGCAAGTCGGCCACCGGGGTGAAGGACGAGGACTACGTCGAGCACCTGCTGGTCGCCAACAGCCACGCCACCCTGCTGCTGTTCTCCAGCAAGGGCAAGGTCTACTGGCTGCGCACCTTCGAGATTCCGGAGGCCTCGCGTACCGCACGCGGCCGTCCGCTGGTCAACCTGCTGCCGCTGGACGAGGGCGAGCGCATCACCGCGATGCTGCAAATCGACCTTGAAGCCCTGCAGCGTGATGCTGGCGATGAAGACGAACTCGACGAAAACGAAGGCGTGGTGATCGAGGGCGAAGCCGTCGAAGTGGCCGAAGCCGAAGAAGTCGAGGAAGTCGAGGGTGAAACCCCTGAGCTGGTCGCCGAGCCGACTGGCGCCTTCATCTTCATGGCCACCGCTTTCGGTACCGTGAAGAAAACCCCGCTGGTGCAGTTCAGCCGTCCGCGTAGCGCCGGCCTGATCGCTCTGCGCCTGGAAGAGGGCGACACCCTGATCGCTGCGGCCATCACCGATGGCGCCAAGGAAGTCATGCTGTTCTCCGACGCTGGCAAGGTGCTGCGCTTCGCCGAGAGCAAGGTACGCACCATGGGCCGTACCGCCCGCGGCGTGCGCGGCATGCGTCTGGGCAAGGATCAGGAGCTGATCTCCATGCTCATTCCTGAGTCCGGCGCGCAGATTCTCACCGCTTCCGAGCGTGGCTTCGGTAAACGTACCGGCCTGGGCAAATTCCCCCGTCGCGGCCGTGGCGGCCAGGGCGTGATCGCCATGGTCACCAGCGAGCGCAACGGCAAGCTGGTCGGTGCCATCCAGGTGCAGGACGGCGAGGAAATCATGCTGATTTCCGACCAGGGCACGCTGGTGCGTACCCGCGTCGACGAAGTCTCCAGCTCGGGTCGTAACACCCAGGGCGTCACGCTGATCAAGCTGGCCAAGGATGAAACCCTGGTCGGTCTGGAGCGTGTCCAGGAGCCGACGCCAGTCGAGGATGACGAACTGCTCGAAGGTGAGGAGAGTGTCGAGGTTGCCGAAGAAGGCGCCGAGGCAACGGTCACCGACGCCGAGGAAGGCAGCGAGGAATAAATACGCGCCTCGTGGGAGGGCTTCAGCCGCGGCTGTCGCCGCTGAAGCGCCTCCCACAGATCGCGGGTTCAGGTCGTAGGATGGGTTGGACCCATCTCAATGAATTGAGAGAAAAGAAGTGAGCAAGCGAGCTTTTAACTTCTGCGCCGGCCCGGCCGCGCTGCCGACCGCTGTACTGCAACGTGCCCAGGCCGAAATGCTCGACTGGCAGGGCAAGGGCCTGTCGGTCATGGAGATGAGTCACCGTAGCGATGAGTACGTGGCCATCGCCAGCCAGGCCGAACAGGACCTGCGCGATCTGCTCGCTGTGCCCAGTGATTACAAGGTGCTGTTCCTGCAGGGCGGCGCCAGCCAGCAGTTCGCCGAGATTCCGCTGAACCTGCTGCCGGAAGACGGCGTGGCGGATTACGTCGAGACCGGTATCTGGTCGAAGAAGGCCATCGAAGAAGCGCGTCGCTATGGCGCCATCAATGTCGCCGCCAGCGCCAAGGCGCATGACTATTTCGCCATTCCCGGGCAGAACGACTGGCAGCTGTCGAAAGACGCTGCCTACGTGCACTACTGCAGCAACGAAACCATCGGCGGCCTGCAGTTCGACTGGGTGCCGCAGGTGGGCGATACGCCTCTGGTGGTGGACATGTCTTCGGACATCCTTTCGCGGCCCATCGATGTGTCCCAGTTCGGCCTGATCTATGCCGGTGCGCAGAAGAACATCGGCCCCAGCGGCCTGGTGGTGGTAATCGTGCGTGAGGACCTGCTCGGCCGTGCTCGCAGCGCCTGCCCGACCATGCTCGACTACAAGATCTCGGCCGATAACGGCTCGATGTACAACACCCCGGCCACCTATTCCTGGTACCTGTCCGGCCTGGTGTTCCAGTGGCTGAAGGAGCAGGGCGGTGTCGAGGCGATGGAGCGCATCAACCGCGCCAAGAAAGACCTGTTGTACAAGGCCATCGACGGCAGCGATTTCTACAGCAACCCGGTCGCGCACAACGCGCGCTCCTGGATGAACGTGCCATTCCGTCTGGCCGACGAGAAGCTCGACAAGGTGTTCCTGGCCGGTGCCGACGAGCGTGGCCTGCTCAACCTCAAGGGGCACCGCTCGGTAGGTGGCATGCGTGCCTCCATTTACAACGCCGTCGGCCTGGATGCGGTCGAGGCGCTGGTGGCCTACATGGTCGAGTTCGAGAAGGAGCATGGCTGACATGTCGGAGCAGGAACTGCAGGCGCTGCGTGTGCGCATCGATAATCTCGATGAGCGCATTCTCGAGCTGATCAGCGACCGCGCGCGCTGCGCCGAAGAAGTGGCGCGGGTGAAGATGAAGGAGCTGAAGGAGGGCGAGTCGCCTGTCTTCTACCGTCCGGAGCGTGAGGCGCAGGTGCTCAAGCGCGTCATGGAGCGCAACCAGGGGCCGCTGGGCAACGAAGAGATGGCGCGGCTGTTTCGCGAAATCATGTCCTCCTGTCTGGCCCTGGAGAACCCGCTGAAAGTCGCCTACCTCGGCCCGGAAGGCACCTTCAGCCAGGCCGCGGCGATGAAGCACTTCGGTCATGCGGTGGTCAGCGTACCGATGGCCGCCATCGACGAGGTGTTCCGCGAGGTCGCCGCCGGAGCGGTGAACTTCGGCGTGGTGCCGGTGGAGAACTCCACCGAAGGGGCGATCAACCACACGCTGGACAGTTTCCTCGAGCACGACATGGTCATCTGCGGTGAGGTGGAGCTGCGCATTCACCACCACCTGCTGGTGGGCGAGACCACCAAGACCGACAAGATCACCCGTATCTATTCCCATGCCCAGTCGCTGGCGCAGTGCCGCAAGTGGCTGGATGCGCATTACCCCAATGTCGAGCGCGTGGCGGTTTCCAGCAATGCCGACGCCGCCAAACGGGTGAAGAGCGAGTGGAACAGCGCGGCCATTGCCGGCGACATGGCTGCCAACTTGTATGGTCTGACCAAGCTGGCCGAGAAGATCGAGGATCGCCCGGACAACTCCACGCGCTTCCTCATCATCGGCAGCCAGGAAGTACCGCCGACCGGCGATGACAAGACGTCGATCATCGTCTCGATGCGCAACAAGCCGGGCGCCTTGCACGAGCTGCTGGTGCCGTTCCATAACAACGGCATCGACCTGACCCGCATCGAGACCCGTCCGTCGCGTAGCGGCAAGTGGACCTACGTGTTCTTCATCGATTTCATCGGCCACCACCGCGACCCGCTGATCAAGGATGTACTTGAGAAGCTCGCCCAGGAGGCCGTAGCGCTGAAGGTTCTGGGCTCCTATCCCAAGGCGGTACTGTAAACCGCGTACCTGTGGGAGCGGCTTTAGCCGCGATATTCGCGATTGAGGTTGCTCCTGCGAAGCCGTGACGCTCGGTCGAGACAACGAGGTTTTGTGATGAGTTGCGATTTCCTGACCCTGGCCCAGCCAGGGGTGCAAAAGCTGTCCCCTTACGTGCCGGGCAAGCCGGTCGATGAGCTGGCCCGCGAGCTGGGACTCGACCCGGCCGGCATCATCAAGCTGGCCAGCAACGAGAACCCGCTCGGCCCCAGCGACAAGGTGCTG
This sequence comes from Pseudomonas pichavaramensis, assembly GCF_050473265.1. Classification (NCBI taxonomy): domain Bacteria; kingdom Pseudomonadati; phylum Pseudomonadota; class Gammaproteobacteria; order Pseudomonadales; family Pseudomonadaceae; genus Pseudomonas; species Pseudomonas pichavaramensis. The sequence continues at coordinate 324,259 of NZ_JBJKFJ010000005.1, forward strand.
GCGGCGATTCGTGCAGAGCTGGACGAGCTGACCCGCTACCCGGATGGCAACGGCTTCACCCTCAAGGCTGCCCTGGCTGATCGCTATGGCGTGGACCTCGCACAGGTCACTCTGGGCAATGGCTCCAACGACATTCTTGAGCTAGTCGCCCGCGCTTATCTGGCGCCTGGCCTGAACGCCGTGTTCAGCGACTATGCCTTTGCTGTGTACCCCATCGCTACCCAGGCCGTCGGCGCGCAGGGCAAGATCGTCCCGGCCAAGAACTACGGTCACGACCTGGACGCGATGCTCGCTGCGATCGACGAAGACACCCGAGTCGTGTTCATCGCCAACCCGAACAACCCGACCGGCACCTGGTTCGGCCCCGAGGCACTGGAGGCCTTCCTGGCCAAGGTGCCTGAGTCGGTACTGGTCGTGCTGGACGAGGCATACATCGAATACGCCGAAAGCGACGAACTGCCGGACGGTCTGGATTACCTGGCGCGTTATCCCAATCTGCTGGTCTCGCGTACCTTCTCCAAGGCCTATGGCCTGGCGTCGTTGCGGGTCGGTTACGCCATCAGCTCGCCAGCCATCGCCGATGTACTCAATCGTGTACGCCAGCCGTTCAACGTCAACAGCCTGGCTCTGGCAGCAGCCTGCGCCGCACTGAGTGACACCGATTACCTGGCCGAAAGCCGTCGTCTCAATGAGGCCGGCATGCAGCAGTTGGAGGAGGGGTTGCGCGCCTTGGGCCTTGGCTGGATTCCCTCCAAGGCAAACTTCATCGCCGTCGACTTTGGCCGCGAAACCGCCGCGATCAATCAGGCGCTGCTGCGCGAAGGGGTGATCGTGCGGCCGATGGCTGGATACCGCATGCCGAACTTCCTGCGCGTTTCCATCGGCCTGCCGCGTGAGAACGCACGTTTCCTCGAGGCCCTGGCCAAGGTGCTTGCGGCGTGACTGTAACGGCAGTGCAATCGAGTCCCCCTAAGATCGGCCGCCTTGTGGTGGTCGGGCTGGGGTTGATCGGTGGTTCCTTTGCCAAGGGCCTGCGTGAGTGCGGCTTGTGTCGCGAGGTGGTCGGTGTCGATCTGGACGCCGAATCGCGCCGGCTCGCTGTGCAGTTGGGCGTGGTCGACCGTTGCGAGAGTGATCTGGCTGCCGCCTGTCAGGGGGCGGATGTGATTCAGCTGGCAGTACCTATCCTGGCCATGGAGAAGGTGCTCGCAGAACTGGCCAAGCTCGACCTTGGCGATGCCGTGCTCACTGATGTCGGCAGTGCCAAGGGAAATATCGTCCGGGCCGCGCGCCTGGCCTTCGCCGGCAAGGCCGTGCGTTTGGTGCCGGGGCATCCGATTGCAGGCTCCGAGCAGAGCGGGGTCGAGGCTTCAAACGCAGGGTTGTTCCGCCGGCACAAGGTGATTCTTACGCCTTGTGAGCACAGCGATGACGCAGCCGTGGCGCTGGTCGAGAGCCTGTGGCGCGAGCTGGGGGCGGCTGTCGAGTTGATGGAGGTTGAGCACCATGATCAGGTGCTCGCCGCGACCAGCCATCTGCCCCATCTGCTGGCTTTCACCCTGGTCGACTCGCTGGCCAAGCGCAGCGAGAACCTGGAGATTTTCCGTTACGCCGCTGGTGGTTTCCGTGATTTCACGCGGATTGCCGGCAGTGATCCGGTGATGTGGCACGATATCTTTCTCGCTAACCGCGAGGCCGTGCTGCGTACGCTGGACACGTTTCGCGACGACCTCGACGCCCTGCGCGACGCGGTCGACGCTGGGGATGGGCATCAACTGCTGGGCGTGTTCACCCGCGCCCGCGTGGCCCGCGAACATTTCAGCAAAATTCTGGCCCGCAGGGCCTATGTGGACGCTATGCACTCGACCGATCTGATTTTCCTGGCAAAACCCGGTAGCTCGCTGTCCGGACGTATTCGCGTACCGGGTGATAAATCCATTTCGCATCGCTCGATCATGTTGGGTTCGCTGGCCGAAGGCACCACCGAAGTCGAAGGTTTCCTCGAAGGCGAAGACGCCCTGGCCACGCTGCAGGCGTTCCGCGACATGGGCGTGGTCATCGAAGGTCCGCACCATGGTCGCGTGACCATTCATGGCGTAGGCCTCAATGGTCTGAAGGCTCCGGCTGGCCCGCTGTACATGGGCAACTCCGGCACCTCCATGCGCCTGCTCTCCGGTCTGCTGGCTGCGCAGCCCTTCGACACCACCCTGACCGGCGATGCCTCACTGTCCAAGCGCCCGATGAACCGCGTGGCCAAGCCGCTGCGCGAAATGGGCGCGGTGATCGAGACCGCTCCGGAAGGTCGTCCGCCGCTGACCATCAAGGGTGGCCAGCGCCTGACCGGTATGGCCTATGAAATGCCGATGGCCAGTGCCCAGGTCAAATCCTGTCTGCTGCTGGCTGGTCTGTATGCTGCTGGCAGCACCTCGGTTACCGAGCCGGCGCCGACTCGCGATCATACCGAGCGCATGCTGCGTGGCTTCGGTTATCCGGTCAGCGTGGAAGGCAGTACTGCCTGCGTCGAGTCCGGGCACAAGCTCAGCGCAACGCGCATCGAGGTGCCGGCGGACATTTCCTCGGCGGCCTTCTTCCTGGTCGCTGCCAGCATCGCCGAAGGCTCCGAGCTGGTGCTGGAACATGTCGGTATCAACCCGACTCGCACTGGCGTGATCGACATCCTCAAGTTGATGGGCGGTGACATCACCCTGGAAAATCAGCGCGAAGTTGGTGGTGAGCCGGTTGCGGACATTCGTGTGCGTGCGGCCAAGCTCAAGGGTATCGATATTCCGGAAGACCTGGTGCCGTTGGCTATCGACGAGTTCCCTGTGCTGTTCGTCGCCGCTGCCTGCGCTGAGGGTCGCACTGTATTGCGCGGCGCTGAAGAGTTGCGCGTCAAGGAGTCTGACCGTATCCAGGTCATGGCCGATGGTCTGGTCGCGCTGGGCGTCAAGGCTGAGCCGACCCCGGATGGTATCGTCATCGAAGGTGGCGCCATTGGTGGCGGCGAAGTCTGGGCGCATGGCGATCACCGTATCGCCATGTCCTTCAGTGTCGCCTCGCTGCGTGCCAGCGCGCCGATCCGCATCCACGATTGCGCCAACGTTGCCACCTCCTTCCCTAACTTCCTCGCCCTGGCGGCCGAAGTCGGCATCAACGTGGCAGAAGAGGGCAAGGCATGACTGCCCCGGTCATCACCGTCGACGGGCCGAGCGGGTCGGGCAAGGGAACGCTCTGCGCGCTGCTGGCCAAGCAGCTGGGCTGGAATCTGCTCGATTCGGGCGCGCTATATCGCCTGTTGGCTTTTGCTGCCGGCAACCACGGTATTGATCTGACCAACGAGGAAGCGCTCAAGCAATTGGCGGCGCACCTGGATGTGCAGTTCATCGACAAGCGCATCATCCTCGAAGGCGAGGAAGTTACTGACGCCATCCGCAACGAGCAGGTGGGCGCGGGCGCCTCGATGGTCGCCTCGCTGCCGGCGGTGCGCGAAGCACTGCTGCAGCGCCAGCGTGCATTTCAGGAAATGCCGGGCCTGGTGGCCGATGGTCGCGACATGGGCACGGTGGTATTCACCGAGGCGCCGCTGAAGGTTTTCCTCACGGCCAGCGCCGAGGAGCGTGCTCGCCGCCGCTACCTGCAGTTGAAGGCCAAGGGCGATGATGTTAATCTCGCGAGTCTTCTCGATGAGATCCGGGCGCGCGATGAGCGCGACACCCAGCGCGCAGTAGCTCCGCTCAAGCCAGCTGCTGACGCAATCCTGCTGGATTCGACCGAACTTTCCATCGAGCAGGTGCTGGAACGAATTCTGAGCGAAGTCGCTGATCGCGACCTCGCCGGGTAAAGAACCTATCCAAAGGTTCGCGAGCTAGAGCCATGCAAGGCAAAAACAAGCGAGGAAGCGGAGTGTGCTGTAGCACATGAGCATTCCGAGCTTGTTTTTAACGCAGCAGGGCCGACGCGCAGCAATCTTTGGATAGGGGCGTCAGAGTCGCGGCTGCTATAAGTCGAAAGACTCGCAAGGAGGCGTGCGGGAGACCAGTCCTTGTCCCGCAGGCCTCTTTTTACATGAACGAACCCACATGGTCTGGAATGTGGTTTGGGCGAATCCCCGCCCTTGATCAACAGGAATCAACATGAGCGAAAGCTTTGCAGAACTATTTGAAGAAAGCCTGAAATCCCTCGACATGCAGCCGGGTGCCATCATCACCGGTATCGTGGTCGACATCGACGGTGACTGGGTTACCGTACACGCCGGCCTGAAGTCCGAGGGCGTCATCCCGCTCGACCAGTTCTTCAACGAACAAGGCGAGCTGACCATCAAGGTCGGTGACGAAGTCCACGTTGCGCTGGACGCGGTTGAAGATGGCTTCGGTGAAACCAAGCTGTCCCGCGAGAAAGCCAAGCGCGCTGAATCCTGGCTGGTTCTGGAAGCTGCGTTCAACGCTGAAGAAGTGGTCAAGGGCGTTATCAACGGTAAGGTCAAAGGCGGCTTCACCGTTGACGTCAACGGCATCCGCGCGTTCCTGCCGGGTTCCCTGGTTGACGTCCGTCCGGTGCGTGATACCACTCACCTGGAAGGCAAAGAGCTGGAATTCAAGGTCATCAAACTGGACCAGAAGCGCAACAACGTTGTCGTTTCCCGTCGCAGCGTCCTGGAAGCCGAGAACAGCGCCGAGCGCGAAGCTCTGCTGGAATCCCTGCAGGAAGGCCAGCAAGTCAAAGGTATCGTCAAGAACCTCACCGACTACGGTGCGTTCGTTGACCTGGGCGGCGTAGATGGCCTGCTGCACATCACCGATATGGCCTGGAAGCGCATCAAGCACCCGTCCGAGATCGTCAACGTTGGCGACGAGATCGACGTCAAGGTTCTGAAGTACGACCGCGAGCGCAACCGCGTATCCCTGGGCCTGAAGCAACTGGGCGAAGACCCATGGGTTGCCATCAAGGCTCGTTACCCGGAAAACACCCGCGTCATGGCGCGCGTTACCAACCTGACCGACTACGGCTGCTTCGCTGAGCTGGAAGAAGGCGTTGAAGGTCTGGTGCACGTTTCCGAAATGGACTGGACCAACAAGAACATCCACCCGTCGAAAGTCGTTAACGTCGGTGACGAAGTGGAAGTCATGGTTCTGGACATCGACGAAGAGCGTCGTCGTATCTCCCTGGGTATCAAGCAGTGCAAGACCAACCCGTGGGAAGACTTCTCCGGTCAGTTCAACAAGGGTGACAAGATCTCCGGCACCATCAAGTCGATCACCGATTTCGGTATCTTCATTGGTCTGGACGGCGGCATCGACGGCCTGGTTCACCTGTCCGACATCTCCTGGAACGAAGCTGGCGAAGAAGCCGTGCGTCGCTTCAAGAAGGGCGACGAGCTGGAAACCGTCATCCTGTCGGTTGACCCGGAGCGCGAGCGCATCTCCCTGGGCATCAAGCAGCTGGAAGACGATCCGTTCAGCAACTACGTCTCCCTCAACGACAAGGGCACCATCGTCCGCGGCGTTGTGAAGGAAGTAGATGCCAAGGGCGCGATCATCGACCTGGGCAACGAAATCGAAGCCACTCTGAAAGCCTCCGAAATCAGCCGTGACCGCGTTGAAGACGCGCGCAACGTCCTGAAAGAAGGCGACGAAGTAGAAGCCAAGATCATCAGCGTCGACCGCAAGTCCCGCGTTATCAGCCTGTCCATCAAGTCGAAAGACGTTGAGGACGAGAAAGACGCGATGAAGGAGCTGCGTAACAAGCAAGACGTTGAAAGCACCGGCCCGACCACCATTGGTGATCTGATCCGTGCTCAGATGGAAAACCAGAACTAAGTTCGGGTAATTCATCAAAAAGGCGACCTTCGGGTCGCCTTTTTTCGTTTTCGTTCTCCAGTGAATTTGCCCTTGTAGGAGCCGCGCCCCGCGGCGAATGGCAGCTATCCAGTAATCCTGATGCAGGCTAAAAGCTTCGCCCCGAGGCGGGGCTCCCACACCAATCCACCAAACAACGCGCCACTTGTAGGAGCGGCGCCCCGCCGCGAATGGCGTCCGTCCAACAATATAGGGCCTATGCCCAAAACGTCGCCCAGCCGCCCTCATATCCACACCGCATCCCAATGCGGGTAATCACCTACGCGCCTCGCCAGCCCAGCTCTTAACGGATTCGCCACCACATACCGCGCTACGCTCCGAACATCTTCCTCCCGACGCAGCGCGTGATCATGGAATCCCTTCCGCCATATCGGCCTGCCCAGGCGTTTGGCGGAAATGGATTTGACCCTACCCACCAAGCGGGCCAGGCCCTCATTCTGTAGTTGCAGCAACCAGTGCAGATGATCTGGCATCACAACAAAGCAAAGCGTTCGGTGCGATCCAAGCGTCTCGTCCTGGCGAATGACTTGGATGAGCGTGCGTGCCGCCGATAAATCGGCAAATACCGGAATGCGATTCTTGGTTACGGCAGTGACAAGGTAGATCTGTCCGCTGCAAGACCAACGACCCTCGCGAAGCTTGTGTGAGGCATAGCGCTTCTCTGTCATCGGAGTCCCTTCCGTTGGCAAATGTCAGAGGCAAGCGTAGTCGACAAAAGAAGCTTCGCCCTGGGACGGGGCTCCTACATCGATCCATCAAACGACGCAGCCCTTCTGTAGGAGCGGCGCCTCGCCGCGAACAGCGGTCACTGGCCAACCCCAGGCGTCACTCGTGCCTGCAAAGCCGGCCATTTCCCACATTGCGCTAAGACATTGTTTTTTAGGCTGTTCAAAAGCTGACCAGCATGCTAAAACCGATCCATCGAGTCTTCTAGCCGCTTGAAAAAGAAGGGAAAACCATGACCAAGTCGGAGTTGATCGAAAGAATCGTCACTCATCAAGGTCAGCTGTCCTCCAAGGATGTCGAGCTGGCCATCAAGACCATGCTGGAACAAATGTCCCAGGCGCTGGCGACAGGAGATCGCATCGAGATCCGCGGCTTTGGCAGCTTCTCCCTGCACTACCGCGCGCCGCGCGTTGGTCGCAACCCTAAAACCGGCCAATCAGTACGGCTGGACGGCAAATTTGTGCCGCATTTCAAACCGGGGAAAGAGCTGCGGGATCGGGTCAATGAAGACGAATAATCGTCTGTAACGCTCACTCACTGATTCGCTGGCGTCATCTCTCTGTCACGCTTGCGAAATAGCCGAAATCCGTCAAAATGTGCGGGTTTTCACGGTGTTGCTCAAAGAGTGGCGTTCCCTCGTCCTCTCGATTCGCAAGGCTTGAATCTTCGTCCGCACTACTGGGCTGAGTCCCTTTAGGCTTCTAGCGTTAAGGGATTGACCTGTGCGGTACCCCTCCATCATTCACCATGGCGCTGTCACCGGCGTTACGGGCTCTTGCCATCAGCTACAGATGGATGATGAGCACGCGCTGCTGATCGACTGCGGCCTCTTTCAAGGCGCTGAGACTTCCCCTGAAGGTCGCGCTGGCGCAGGAAAGCTTGCCATCGACTTTCCACTGGATGGCATCAAGGCGCTGGTAGCGACACACGTTCATATCGACCACGTTGGCCGCATCCCCTACCTGCTGGCAGCCAGTTTCAAAGGGCCGATTCTCTGTAGTGAACCATCGGCCAAGCTCCTGCCAATCGTGCTGGAAGATGCTTTCAAGCTCGGCTTTAGCCGAGATCAGAAACAGGTTCAGCGTTACCTCAAGCTGATTGAGCAACGCATCGTCGCGATTCCCTACAAGCAGTGGTTCACCCTGGTGGACAGCAAGCAGCTGAAAGCTCGCATTCGGCTGCAGCGGGCCGGCCATATCCTTGGCTCCGCGTATGTTGAGGTCGACTTGCATTACCTTGCTACAGGCGAGAGAAAGCGCATCGTTTTCTCCGGCGATCTGGGTGCGTCACATGCACCTATCTTGCCGGCGCCGAAGGCGCCGCATAAAGCCGATGTTCTGGTTATCGAAAGTACCTACGGTGATCGTTTGCATGAGGACCGTCGCACGCGCCGTAAACGCCTGGAGGTGGTGCTGGAGCATGCGCTCACTAACAACGGCACGGTGCTGATCCCTGCCTTCAGCATTGGCCGTACGCAAGAGCTGCTGTACGAGCTTGAAGACATCATTCATCGCCGATTGCTAAAGGCCGCGGCGAGACCGTCGCAAGCCTACGGCTCGGCAAGGGCGAAACGCCCATCGCTAGACTGGCGCAATCTGCCGATCATTCTTGACTCCCCCCTAGCCAGCCGCTTCACCCAGGTCTACCGGGAGCTTGATCGGTTCTGGGATATGGAGGCACGGGCACGCTTGAAGGAAGGCCGCAATCCACTGGCCTTTCGTAACCTGCTGACGGTCGATAACCACAAGGCTCACCTAGCCATGGTCAATCGTCTGGCTCAAACCGCTCAGCCGGCCATCGTGATCGCCGGTAACGGCATGTGCTCTAGTGGCCGCATCGTCAATTATCTTAAAGCCATGCTGGGCGACGAGCGACACGACGTGCTGTTCGTCGGTTATCAGGCCGAAGGCTCACCGGGAAGACAGATCCAGCGTTTTGGCCCGCGTAGTGGCTATGTGGAATTTGACGGGCAGCGCTATGACATTCGGGCTCAGGTGCATACCATAGGCGGTTATTCAGCTCATGCCGATCAGTTAGGGTTGGTAAGGTTTGTAACCCGTATGAGTGCGTGGCCAAATGAAATTCGTCTGGTGCATGGCGACAAGCCTGCTAGACGTGCTTTGGCTGATGCATTGCGAGAACGCTATGTTGACCAGAGCAGTGATGTGGACATCCTGTTGCCGGGCATTGATGAGGAGACAGGGATGGGGTGAGCCGTTGCCATTCCTTTGCGGAGACGCCCAGTAAATCTGAGGCTTTGTCGCTCTATCCAGAGTTTGGTTGGGCCGGAAAACCGGCCTGCCATTGCCTTGATCAGTAACCACCACACAGGTTCAATGTTTCATGACGTCAACCAACCCTATTCAACCAGTAATACTGTGCGGCGGATCAGGTACGCGACTGTGGCCATTATCGCGGTCAGGTTTTCCAAAGCAGTTCCTTTGCTTGGTAGGCAACGACAGTTTGTTCCAGCAGTCCATCAAGCGTCTTTGGGGCGGTAGTGAGTCAAACGATGCGCCTTCTTCGCCCTACATCGTATGCAATGAAGAACACCGCTTTTTGGCCCAAGAACAACTCAGGGAGCTTGGGGTCGACAATGCAACATTCCTGCTAGAACCGGTAGGGCGTAATACTGCGCCGGCGCTGACTCTGGCTGCCTTGGCAGCGCGCGATGCAGGAACAGATCCAGTACTGGTGGTTACCCCGGCAGATCAGGCCATCACTGACGACGAGGCTTTCCGCGTAGCGATGCATCGGGCGGTTGAGTCTGCGGTTGAAGGCAGCATTGTCATCCTTGGCATTACGCCTGACAGGCCTGAAACAGGCTACGGCTATATCAAGGTGGCTTCTGACAAAGAGGCAGTTGCTACCGTTGAGCGTTTTGTAGAAAAGCCTGATCGGGACACGGCTCAAGCCTATCTGGATGAGGGTGGCTACTACTGGAATGCGGGCTTATTCGTACTCAAAGCCTCAGTATGGCTAGCGGCTCTGGAGAGTTTTAGACCCGATATTCTTCAGGCTAGCGTTAAGAGCTGGGTGGGCAAGCGAATTGATGGTGTTTTTATTCGACCCGATAAAGAGGCTTTTACGGCGATTCCTAGCGAATCGATCGATTACGCGGTCATGGAGAAGTGCCCAGGAAGTGACTTACCCATCAAGATGCTACCGCTGGATGCTGGCTGGAGTGACCTGGGCGCCTGGGATGCCGTATGGAGTGTGTCGCCCAAGGATGACAAAGGTAATGCCCTTCACGGCGATGTGCTGATAACCGAAAGCAGTAATTCGCTTGTACACGCAAGCAACCGCCTTGTAGCACTGGCCGGCGTTGAGAACCTTGTGGTGATTGAAACAGCAGATGCTGTGCTTGTTGCAGACAGAAGCCGCTGCCAGGACGTTAAGCAGATTGTAGGTCTGCTTAACCAACAATCACGCGAGGAGCACGCCCTTCACCGCAAGGTGCACCGTCCGTGGGGCTGGTATGACAGTATCGATGAGGGTGGACGCTTCAAGGTCAAGCGTATACAGGTCAACCCCAAAGCGAGCCTGAGCCTTCAGAAACACCACCATCGAGCTGAGCACTGGATAGTGGTGCAGGGGACAGCAGAAATTACGAGAGGTAGTGAAACACTATTGCTCAGCGAGAACCAGAGTACCTATATCCCCCTTGGTGAGGTTCACCGTCTGGCGAATCCTGGCAGCATCCCGTTGGAGATCATTGAAGTGCAGTCTGGGAGCTATTTAGGTGAAGACGACATCATTCGCTTTGACGACCAGTATGGGAGAAGTCACTAGAAGCACTTTTATAGTGGTGAGTACAAGGGGTGTGCATTCCTGTTACTCAAGATGGCTGCGCTGTATTTAAATATCTGAATGATGCTTGGTGTATAGAAAGTGATGCGACAGAGACCATGTCAATAGTGAAATTAGCAAATTCCAAGGTGTTTTCCTGTGGCTCCGAGCAAACACTGCTGGAGGCTGCGCGTACGCAAGGTATATTGCTAGAGCATGGTTGTCGTACAGGGCGTTGCGGCATATGCAAGGCAAAAGTGGTTACAGGTACTACTTCTGTGCTTCTAGATGAGTGCTCGCTCAGTCAAGGCGAGAGAGATAGAGAAATCATCCTCACCTGTTGTCGAGCGGCTTTGACTGACCTTGAGCTTGATATAGAGGATTTGAGTGAGCTCGCTGGATTCACGGTAAAGACATTGCCCTGTCGTATTGATGGTTTGCAAATGTTATCTGAAGATGTTGTTGAGGTAACGCTGAGATTGCCGCCGAACGCTCAGTTTCAGTACTTACCAGGTCAATATGTCGACGTCATCAAGGGAAGCGTCCGGCGCAGTTACTCGATTGCAAATGCTCCTCGGGGTGATGGGAAAATCACCATGCAGATCCGAAGGGTCGCAAACGGTGAAATGAGCCGTTATTGGTTTGAAGAGGCCAAGGAGAACGATCTTCTAAGGCTGGAAGGAGCTCTCGGGACTTTTTTCTTGAGACAGGAAAGTGTCCGGCACCTGATCTTCCTAGCAACTGGAACAGGAATCGCACCTATCAACGCAATCCTGCAGCAGCTCGCCTCGAGTGAAAGTATTGGTTTGTATGAAAACATACACCTTTACTGGGGGGGGAGGTGTGAAAGCGACATGTATTGGGTGCCAGACTTTCCCGGGCTGAATTTGAATTATGTGCAAGTGCTGTCTCGCTCGGTAAGCAGCACCGCTAGGAGGGGGTATGTCCAGGATGCTGTCATCGACTCTGGTATAGCTCTAGAAACTGCGGTTGTTTACGCGTGCGGCTCCGAGAAAATGATCGAGTCCGCGCGTGAGACGCTGATTACTACAGGGCTTAAGCCTAAAAATTTTCATTCTGATTCATTTGTCAGTTCTAATTAATTACAGGTTTAGGGAGTGAAGATGAAGGCTGTAATTCTTGCTGGTGGCTTGGGTACCCGGCTTAGTGAGGAAACCAGCGTGCGACCTAAGCCGATGGTTGAGATCGGCGGTAAGCCTATTCTTTGGCATATCATGAAAATGTACGCTTCGCATGGGATCAACGATTTTGTTATCTGCTGCGGCTACAAGGGATATGTGATAAAGGAATATTTCGCCAACTATTTCTTACATATGTCGGATGTTACTTTCGATATGCGTGAAAACAAGATGGAAGTACATAACAAACGGGCGGAGCCTTGGAATGTAACCCTTGTAGATACGGGAGAACTTTCCATGACTGGTGGTCGTTTGCGCCGTGTTGCTGAGTACGTGAGAAACGAAGACGCATTCTGTTTTACATATGGCGATGGTGTTGGTGATATCGACATCGCTGCTACCGTACGTTTTCACAAAGAGCATGGTAAGGCTGCAACACTTACGGCAACTTATCCGCCAGGTCGTTTTGGTGCGCTGGATATTCAAAACAAAAAAGTGATGAATTTCAAGGAGAAACCCAAAGGCGACGGGGCAATGATCAATGGCGGTTTTTTTGTTCTTACCCCGGATGTACTAAAGTATCTTAGTGATGACGCTACTGTCTGGGAGCAGGAGCCTCTGATGGGCCTGGCACAAGATGGCCAACTGATGGCGTATGAGCATCACGGCTTCTGGCAGCCCATGGATACATTGCGCGACAAGCACCTGTTGGAAGAATTGTGGGACAGTGGCACAGCCCCGTGGAAAACCTGGGATTGATGTCTATGGCAATCTCAGTTGATCCAAAGTTTTGGCAGAGTAAAAGAGTATTTCTGACAGGGCATACTGGCTTTAAAGGAAGCTGGTTGTCCCTGTGGCTGCAAAGCATGGGCGCAACGGTAAAAGGTTTTGCGTTGCAACCTCCCACTCAGCCCGCATTATTCGAGCAAGCGCGTGTGGCGCAAGGCATGGAATCCGTTATTGGTGATATCCGTAATCTGGAGGCTATCACCAGTGCAATGACAACGTTCAATCCCGATATTCTTATTCACATGGCTGCTCAGCCCCTGGTGCGCTTGTCATACCGCGAGCCGGTAGAAACTTATGCAACAAATGTCATGGGAACTGTGCACGTTCTGGAAGCTGCTCGTCAATGCGACCATCTAAAAGCCATAGTCAACGTCACGACTGACAAGTGTTACGAAAATCGTGAGTGGGTATGGGGCTATCGTGAAGACGAACCAATGGGAGGCCATGATCCTTACAGCAACAGCAAAGGTTGCTCTGAGCTCGTAACTGCTGCCTACCGTAGTTCCTTTTTCAATACAACAGGCAGCGCGTTTTTGGCAACCGGTCGTGCTGGTAACGTTATTGGTGGTGGTGATTGGGCTGAAGACCGTCTGATACCTGATATTTTACGGGCATTCGAAAAGCAACAGCCGGTGATTGTTCGTAATCCAATGGCAACCCGGCCATGGCAACATGTGTTAGAGCCTCTGAGCGGTTACCTGATACTGGCAGAGAAGCTTTACACAGAAGGAAAGTCTTATGCCGAGGCCTGGAACTTTGGTCCGAGAGATGAGGATGTACAGCCGGTAGAGTGGATACTCAATCACATGACCGAGCACTGGGGAGAGGGTGCCAGTTGGCAGTTAGACACCAACCCCCAGCCCCATGAAGCGCAATTGTTAAAACTCGATATCAGTAAGGCAGCCGCAAGGCTCAAATGGCGGCCTCGTTGGTCACTTGCCCACACGCTGGATACCATTGTCGATTGGCAGCATGCCTGGCTCCAAGGTGAGGATATGCGTCAGAAAACGTTGGAGCAAATATATCACTATCAGTCCTACTGATCGCAGTGTAAGCGTGCCCCGAAACAAGATTGAAAATAGAGAAGCCAATATGAATTCCGAAGTACTCCGTCAGGAAATCAGTAAACTGGTACAGCAATATGCTGATACCGCACTCGCAGCCAAGAGCTTTGTGCCAGGTGAAACCGTGATACCTCCCTCTGGGAAAGTAATTGGTGCACGTGAACTGCAACTGATGGTCGAAGCCTCGTTGGATGGTTGGCTGACCACTGGTCGTTTTAACGCCGAATTCGAGAAGAAGCTTGCTGATTTCGTTGGTGTAAAGCACCTGATCACCGTTAACTCCGGCTCATCCGCTAATCTGGTGGCTTTCAGCACACTTACATCCCCAAAGTTGGGTGAGCGTGCTATCAAAAAAGGTGATGAAGTCATTGGCGTTGCGGCGGGCTTCCCGACCACCGTGAATCCCATTGTTCAATTTGGCGCTGTACCGGTGTTCGTGGATGTAGATATGCAAACCCACAACATCAACGCTGATCTGATTGAAGCGGCTATTACGCCAAAAACCAAGGCCATTATGCTGGCACACACACTGGGCAACCCGTTCAACTTGGCCAAAGTGAAGGCTCTGTGTGAGAAGTATAACCTGTGGCTGGTAGAGGATTGCTGCGATGCATTGGGGGCCACTTATGATGGCAAAATGGTAGGTACCTGGGGCGATATCGCCACCCTCAGCTTTTATCCGGCACACCACATCACCATGGGCGAGGGTGGCGCGGTGTTTACCAATAACCCGAGTCTGAAAGTAATTGCCGAATCATTCCGCGACTGGGGGCGCGACTGTTACTGCGCCCCCGGGTGTGACGATACCTGCGGCAACCGTTTCGGGCAAAAATTCGGTACTTTGCCGCAAGGGTACGACCACAAATACGTATATGCCCATCTCGGCTATAACCTGAAAATTACCGATATGCAGGCTGCCTGTGGGTTGGCACAGCTCGAGCGTGCATCAGAGTTCATTGCCACCCGCAAGCGCAATTACCAGTTGCTGAAAGATCGCTTAGCCAGCCTGGCAGAGTTTCTGGAAGTCGCTAAAGCAACACCCAACAGCGACCCGTCGTGGTTTGGCTTCCCGGTAACACTGAAGGAAAGTAGCGGTGTGCAACGAGTGGACCTATTGAAATACCTTGACCAGCATAAAATTGGTACCCGCTTGTTGTTTGCTGGCAACCTGACACGTCAACCTTATTTTCAGAACATCGATTACCGGGTAGTGGGTGAGCTAACCAATACCGACCGTACCATGAACCAGACATTCTGGTTAGGCATTCAACCTTCATTGGGTCAAGAGCACTTTGATTTTGTGGCTGGAAAACTGGAAGAGTTCTTCGGACTGAACTTCTGATGCCGCGGGTATTGTTGACTGGTGCGACTGGCTTTTTGGGAAGCCACCTGTTAGAAGCCCTGCTGAAGCAGGGCTATGCGGTGAGCATTCTGAAACGGTCAACCTCGAACACCTGGCGTATTGATCATCTTCTGGGGCAGGTCAGTGCTTTTAATGTGGATCAAGTATCCATTGAGGATGCATTTAAAACTGAAAAAATTGACTCCGTGATCCATACAGCTTGCAGTTATGGCCGCGATGGGCAGTCAGTATATGAAATTGTAGAAGCAAACTTGATGCTCGGGTTGCGCGTGCTTGATGCTGCTGTGCACTTCAACGCTAATGTCTTTTTGAATACGGATAGTCTGCTGCCTAGACACCTGAATACTTATTCATTATCTAAAAAACATTTCAGTGAGTGGCTTCAACAACGCAGCAATGAGATTAAAGTTATTAACCTTCGGCTTGAGCATATGTATGGGCCCAAGGATGACGGAAAAAAGTTCGTTCCATGGTTGATTGGCCAACTGAGAAAGAATGTGGCGCGAATTCCACTGACGACAGGTAATCAGCTTAGGGATTTCATCTATATTGATGATGTCGTTAGTGCATATCTGTTAACGTTGAGTGTGGCGGAGACATTGCCTGGGTATTCAGAGTTCGATGTGGGAACCGGAACGCTGACATGTGTTAGAGATTTTGTAGAGTCTATATATGGCATATACAAGCACCAAGACCCTGAGAGCCATACGCAGTTGGGCTTTGGCGATATTCCCATGCGCGATGGTGAGATGCTCTCAATCGAACTAGATGTTCAGCCTCTCATGCAACTGGGGTGGAGGGCCCGTTTTACACAAGAGCAGGGGTTGAAACATGTTATGAAGGAAGAAAAATGAAATACTTAATCACCGGTGGCTGTGGGTTCCTTGGTTCTAACATCGCTAGCGAACTGTTAAGGCAGGGACATGATTTAGTCATCTTCGATAGCCTGTACCGACTTGGAAGCTATCAGAACTTGGAATGGCTGAAAACCCAAGGGGATTTCGAATACATACACGGTGATATCCGAAATACCAATGATGTTGAAGGTACCATAAAGAGTCATAAGCCAGATGTGGTTTACCATTTGGCGGGGCAAGTGGCAATGACAACCTCCATTGCAGATCCTCGGATGGACTTTGAAGTTAATGCAGGTGGTAGCTTCAATCTATTAAATGCGATTCGTTTATATTCACCTGAGGCTGCGGTGATCTACTCTTCTACAAATAAAGTTTATGGAGATCTTGAGCAGTTCAGTTACAAAGAGGTCGCTACCCGATACGACTGTATCGACAAGCCCAATGGCTTCGACGAGAGTGTGAATCTGGACTTTCATTCGCCTTATGGCACATCCAAAGGCAGTGCTGATCAGTATATGCTTGACTTTGCGCGCATTTATGGGCTTAAGACGGCTGTTTTTCGCCATTCCTCCATGTTTGGTGGTCGGCAATTTGCAACCTATGATCAAGGGTGGTTAGGTTGGTTTATCCAAAAGGCAATAGAGATTAAGAGAGAGACGGCCAAAGAGGCTTTTACCATTTCAGGTAATGGTAAGCAGGTACGCGATCTACTCTACGCCTCTGACTGCGTCTCCCTATATTTAAAAGCGGCAGAGAAAATTGATGTAATTAAAGGGCAGGCCTTCAATATTGGTGGAGGAATTGAGAACTCTTCTTCAATCCTTGAGTTATTCAGTTTTTTAGAAGGGCAACTGGGCATCGAGATGGCGTATAAGAAACTTCCTGCTCGTGAGAGTGATCAGCGCTTTTTTGTTGCTGATCTCAGGAAGGTTAGAGGTCTTCTTGCTTGGGAGCCTTTGGTTGGTAGGGAAGAGGGTATTAAAAAGATGCTTGAGTGGTGTTCCTATGGGAAGTAAATTGGCTGTGGCGATTCCTTCTTATAATAGGAAAATTCTTGTCGAACGTTTGCTTTCAACTATCCCAAACGACATTTTTATTGCTATTAGCGATAACGGTGGATATCTGAGGGGGGGGCTAGACTGTAATGGGAGAAATATAAAAATAGAAAGCCATGATATGGTTTTGGACGTTTTCGATAATTGGAATTTTGCATTAAATATGGTTTTGAATGAATGTGATTATCTGGTAATGCCCTCTGATGATGATTTATATTTGTCTGGCTGGAGTGATAGAGTACTTAGTTATATTAATAAAGTTGATGCTGATTTTTTTATATTTGGCAACAGAGTAATTGATGAGCACGAAAATATTGTTGGGGAGTATTCTGAAAATGAGTTGGTGGTCCTAGAGGCTCCTCTTGGCTTTGAGAAGTATAAGTATGATGTAAGTGCTAGAATGCCTTCGGTCATTTTTAGATCAGAATTTCTCAGAAAGATTGGTGGGTATGATGCTAAGACCTTCAAACTTACAGCAGCGGATAGCGAGCTGATTCAAAGGGCGTTACTGTTGGGGCGTGTTGCTTTTGTTCCTGAGGTTATCTCTTGTTACCGGGTTTGGAATGGCGGCCTGACGAATAAGAAAATTGCCAGTGAAGAGTGGTTGGATGAAATTGAAAAATGGACTAGCAAGATAGTTACGATTGGTCAAGGTAGTTCTGACATGTTCACAAGAGCTTTTTCTGAAAAATATGCTGATGAAATATATGCTAGAAATCTTTATGAAGGGCTAGTTAATTTATATGGACGTGAGGAGTATGAAAAGCTTTTGAAATTCAAAAGCAAAGCGCGCTGGCCTAAGCATGCTTTGCTCAGAACAAAGTTAAGAATTATCCGTCTGCTGCTAAAAGCAAAGACTCTATCGTATGTTGGCTAAAACATTCGCTGTAAATGCAGTGGTTAGGCTGCTGTCTGCTCTTATTGGCCTGTTTTCGGTGCCGTTACTGATCAGGGTGTTAGGTGTTGAAGAATATGGTTTGTGGGTGACCCTGACATCAATCATAGGCTGGCTAGTCCTATTGGACTTTGGCGTTGGGCATGCTCTAAAGAACACAGTAGCAAGAGCGGTGGCTAATGAGTCTTATATGCTAGCCCAGGCCGAAGCGCAGCAAGTGTTTAAACTAACCTTTTTTATAGCGTTAGCCGTTGTGATTTGTTTGTGTGTTGCTACATATCATGTTGATTTTATAAAGCGCAATAAAAGTCTAATCATGATGTTATATCTTCCCGTTCTTTTTGCATTTCCCATGTCAATGGGCGGAATGATTTTGCAAGGCGTTCGCAGGAGTCACGTTCAAAGTTTAATAGGGTTATTAGCGCCCATAGTTACATTTTTTATTCTATTGTATTTTGTAGTCTGTGGGGAGAGTATTAGTTTGCAAATGTACGCGCCGATTTACGCCGTGTTGCTTGTTTTAACATGGGGCGCCTACTGGCTTGTGGGGTGTGCTTATATTAAGTGCGGGGGAAAAAAATTTTTCCTGGGCATCGTGAGCTCGAAAATAAGAACTCAAAGGCTGGCGGTGGGGTTGAGGTTTTTTATACTGCAAGCTTCATCTATTATTTTATACAGTGCAGGTAGCTACTTGATCTATAGTTATCTTGGGGCAAAGGAGGCAGCCGTCTATGATACGGTTAATAAACTATATTTTTTTGGGCTATCACTATTCAACATGATAGTCGCTGTTTTTTGGCCGGAAATAACATTTAACGCTGAAAGAATGCAGTTTGAACGCGTGAGGCGGATTTACTTCACAATGTTGGGATTGGGCTTGATGTTCGTATTGGGTGCTTTTTTTGTGGCCTACTTTTCAGTTGATATTATTTATTATTGGACGGCTGGAAAGATTACTGTCGACAATAAAACTCCATACTTTTTTGCTGTTCTTGTTTCTGTTCAGGCGTTGGCCTATTGCGGTGCTGTTGTCCTTAACGCTGTTGAAAAGGTGACGGGGCAGTTGCTCATATCTATCCTTTCGTCAATGGCTATGATACCTATATTCTTTGTCTTTCTAAGTATGGATTATGGCATTGCTTCTGTGCCTATAGCAGCATCGTTGCTGACTGCTATTGCTATGCTTTATTGTAATCTTTCCGCGTATTTTTATGTCCGTAAAGGTTTGAAGGTGACCGGCTGTGCTTCTTAATCTTCTGAAAAAGATGGCTTATAATCCCGTCCGCCATGCGAAGCGTCATCCAGGGATTATCTTGGATGCACAATCGATATTGATGCCAGGCGCTCATTTCAGAATGGCGTCAAACAATAATCGAGTGGATATTGCAAAGAATGCCATGCTCGCATGTGGTTTTATTTTTGAGTCCAATGC
The DNA here is from genome assembly GCF_050473265.1 of Pseudomonas pichavaramensis. Classification (NCBI taxonomy): domain Bacteria; kingdom Pseudomonadati; phylum Pseudomonadota; class Gammaproteobacteria; order Pseudomonadales; family Pseudomonadaceae; genus Pseudomonas; species Pseudomonas pichavaramensis. Next base: position 343,223 of record NZ_JBJKFJ010000005.1, read on the forward strand.
CGGGCATATTGTTATCGGAGAGAGCACCTTTATAAACAGTGGAACCTCTCTCATTTGCCGCGATGGAATAAAAATTGGCAGTTACGTGACTATAGCCTGGGGTTGTACGTTGTATGACCATAACTCCCACTCGCTAGATTATCGTGATCGTATTGGTGATTTGAATGCTCAGCTGGCTGATTATAGAGCAGGGCGCGACCTTATAGAAAATAAGAATTGGAATAATGTAGGCTCTGAAGAGATAACAATTGAAGATTATGCTTGGATAGGCATGAATTCTATTGTTTTAAAGGGTGTTAGAATTGGGGAGGGGGCGATTGTGGGCGCTGGAAGCGTTGTTCGTCATGATGTTGAACCATGGACTATAGTTGCTGGAAATCCCGCGCAATTTGTTAAAAGGCTTAAACATGACGATTAACGTATTGGTCACAGGTGGTGCGGGTTTTCTTGCAATCAATACGGCTAGATTTTTCAAGGCACAGGGCGCTAGTGTTTTTGGCATTGGTCGTTCAAGAGATGGCTCCGATTTGGAGTGTTATGATAGGTGGATCGAATCGTCTGTTACCTGTAAAGCGCTTTTTGAGTTTGATGTCAGGTTTGATCTTGTCGTGCACTGCGGCGGTGGCTCATCGGTTGGTTATGCGCAGGAAAATCCTTTAGAGGATTTTTATAAAACGGTGGCAGGTGTCGCGGAGCTTTTGGAATTTGTCAAAAAGAATAATCCTGAGGCGCATGTTATATATCCGTCTAGTCCCGCCGTCCATGGGCAGCAACCCGATGCGCCTATTGATGAGGACGCCGAAATTAAGCCTGTGTCGGTTTATGGCTATCACAAAGAGATGGCTGAGAATCTTTTGATTTGCGGACACAAGTTGTTCGGCTTGAATATATCAATTGTTCGATTCTACTCAATTTACGGCGTAGGTCTGAAGAAGCAGTTGCTTTGGGATGCCTGCAAAAAATTAGTTTCCAGCCCTTCTGCGGTTTTTTGGGGGGATGGCGATGAGACGCGCGACTGGATACATATTGATGACGCGGTCAGTCTTATTCATTTTCTGTCTGCTATGAGCGAGCCCCCGCTAGTCGTTAATGGAGGGTGCGGAACGTCTATGACTGTTCGGTGTGTCGTTGAATTGCTTGAGGAGTTTTTAAGTGTTTCTCCAAGCGCGAGTTTTAATGGTGAAGTTAAAGCAGGGGACCCCAAATATTACTGTGCCGGGCAACGAGTTTTAAGGGATTTAGGATGGTCGCCTAAAGTATCCATTCATGATGGATTGTCTGGTTACGTAAAATGGTTTAGAGATATTTATGATTAATGTTGCTTTCTTTCCCCCTATGAATCGCGCTTGGATGGGGGGGGTTAACTATTATAAGAATCTTTTTTTTGCGATATCAGTGCACGGATTTAAAGAGGATATCTGTGCAATTAGTTTTGTTGGTAAAAATACGCCTCGTGAGTTGATTGAGGAGTCCTACCTTAATTCCAAGGTCGTAAGGTCAAGCTTGTTTGATCGTTGGAGCTTTCTATGGTTCTGCTCCAGGGTTTTTATAAGAGTATTCGGCTATGATCCTCTGTTGCATGCTTTAATGCTTAAGTATCGTGTGCAGGTTGTGTCTCATGCAACTCCGGCGCTACCAAAGTCTTTTTCTAAAGTTGGCTGGATTCCCGATTTTCAGCATGTATATTTACCTGAATTTTTTAGTTCTGATGAAATAGAAAGTAGGAATAAAGAATTTTGCAGTGTCGCAGTCAAATCTGATTTTGTCTTTTTGAGTAGTAATGATGCTGTAGGGCATTATAAAAAATTCTTTCCCTCCGAGCTTCACCATAAGGCAAGGGTTCTTAGGTTTGTATCGCAAGTAGATCATCGCTACTTTGAGTTTGATAATGATGTCTTGGCTGTTCTTTTGGGTAGATACGGTATAAGGGAAAGGTTTATATACATACCGAACCAAATCTGGAAGCATAAGAATCATATGGCTGTTTTAGAGGCGGCCAAAGTTCTTTTGGATAAGGGAATGGGCTTTTCTTTTGTTTTTACCGGTCATAAGTATGATTACAGAGATCCTGGCTTATATGAATCCTTGGAAGAGTATGTCTTAAGTAACGGATTGTCAGATAATGTGATATTTTTGGGCAGTATCCCGTATGTCGATGTTATGGCTTTACTCCGGTTCTCGATTGCGGTCGTAAATCCTTCGCTTTTCGAGGGGTGGAGTTCGACTGTAGAGGAGTGTAAATCTGCCGGGAAAAGAATGATATTGTCTGATATTCCGGTGCATAGAGAACAATTCCCTGAAGCCGTATTTTTTAATCCGCATAGTTCCATGGAATTGGCTGAAGCAATTGAGTCAATTTCAATGGTGGATCCTGACGTTTGCAGTGATTCCATTGTGTTGAAGAATAAGCGTAGGACTGAAGAGTACTTTTACGCTTTTTGCGCTACGATAAAATCTTTAATTAAAGATTAGGAAAGGATATGAAAAAAGCACTTATTACCGGTGTGACTGGTCAAGATGGTTCCTACCTAGCCGAGCTTTTGCTAGAGAAAGGTTATCAAGTTCATGGTATCAAGCGCCGTGCTTCATCATTCAATACTCAGCGAGTAGATCATATCTATCAAGATCCACACGTTGAACATCAGAATTTCGTTTTGCACTACGGTGATTTAACCGATTCATCTAACCTCACCCGAATACTGCAAGAAGTTCAACCAGATGAAGTCTACAACTTAGGCGCGCAGTCTCACGTAGCCGTCAGCTTCGAGTCGCCTGAGTACACTGCCGATGTAGATGCTATGGGTACCTTGCGTATTCTCGAGGCTATTCGTTTATTGGGGCTGGAGAAAAAGACACGTTTCTATCAGGCTTCGACCTCTGAGTTGTATGGCCTGGTGCAAGAGATTCCTCAAAAGGAAACGACGCCTTTCTACCCGCGTTCACCCTATGCCGTGGCCAAGCTTTATGCTTACTGGATTACCGTGAACTATCGTGAGGCATACGGCATGTATGCCTGTAACGGAATTCTGTTCAACCACGAATCGCCACGTCGTGGTGAGACCTTTGTGACACGCAAGATTACCCGAGGTTTGGCGAATATCGCTCAAGGGCTAGAGAAGTGCCTGTACATGGGCAACATGGATGCGTTGCGTGACTGGGGGCATGCGAAGGACTACGTCCGTATGCAGTGGATGATGCTGCAGCAGGAGCAGCCGGAGGATTTTGTTATTGCCACAGGCGTGCAGTATTCCGTGCGTCAGTTCATTCAGTGGTCTGCGGCTGAACTCGGTATTACATTGCGCTTTGAGGGGCAAGGCGTGGATGAGGTAGCAATTATCGAGTCTATAGAAGGCGATAAGGCACCGGCTCTCGGCATAGGTGATGTCGTGGTGCGTGTTGATCCTCGCTATTTCCGTCCGGCCGAAGTGGAAACTTTGTTAGGTGATCCTGCAAAAGCCAAGCAAAAGCTGGGCTGGGTACCTGAAATTACGGTCCAGGATATGTGTGCCGAGATGGTTCGTGAAGATTTGAAGGTTGCTCAGCGGCATGCTTTGCTTAAACAGCATGGTCATGATGTGCCTGTTTCTGTGGAGAATTGAGTGTGACACAGGATCTGAGCCAGGCGATTTTCGTTGCCGGCCATCGAGGTATGGTCGGTTCTGCTATTGTCCGTTGCCTTAAGGCCTTGGGACATCAGAATCTTCTGACTGCTTCTCGCGAAGAGTTGGATTTTCTCGATCAGAACGCCGTACGGCGCTATTTTTTAACCAATCGTATCGATCAGGTGTATCTGGCGGCTGCCCGGGTCGGTGGCATACATGCCAATAACACTTATCCGGCTGATTTCATTTACGAAAACCTGATGGTTGAGGCGAATATCATTCAGGCGTCGCATGCCGCCGGTGTGCAGAAGCTATTGTTCTTGGGGTCTTCCTGTATATATCCCAAGCATGCCGAACAGCCGATGAAGGAGGAGGCGCTATTGACTGGGTCATTGGAGCCGACCAATGAGCCTTATGCTATCGCCAAGATTGCAGGTATCAAGCTGTGCGAAAGTTATAATCGACAACATGGCCGAGATTATCGGAGCGTGATGCCTACCAATCTCTATGGGCAGAATGATAATTTTCATCCAGAAAACAGTCATGTTATCCCTGCGATGATGCGGCGTTTTCATGAGGCCAAGCTTGCGAATCTCTCCGAGGTTGTCGTTTGGGGTAGTGGTAAACCGATGCGCGAATTTCTCCATGTCGATGACATGGCTGCTGCCAGTGTGCACGTGATGGAACTGGAAGACATGGTCTACAGGGAAAACACTCAACCAATGCTTTCTCATGTAAACGTGGGTACCGGAGTGGATTGCACCATTCGTGAGTTGGCAGAAACCATGAAGCGCGTTGTTGGCTTTGAGGGGGAGTTGGTTTTTGACGCTAACAAACCCGACGGTGCACCTCGCAAACTGATGGACGTTTCTCGTCTTGAATCTTTAGGCTGGAAGGCAACAATCTCGCTTGATAACGGTTTACAGCGGACATATCAGTGGTTTCTTCAAAATTATGGTTTGCTGCGTGGATAAGTCAGTACCTGGTTGGCTTGACGCGCGTAATTTTGCCACGGTGCTTGCTGCAGCACCCTTGATAGCAATAGACCTTTTGGTGGAAAACGATTGTGGTGAGTATCTTCTAGGGCTGCGAAAAAATGCTCCAGCCCAAGATTGGTGGTTTGTTCCCGGTGGGCGAGTACTCAAAGGAGAAGCTCTGGATGAGGCGTTTAGGAGACTTACGTACATAGAATTGGGGCGAGAGTATGAACGTCATAAAGAAGATTTCAGGGGTGTATATGAGCACTTTTATGAGAACTCTATAGCTGGTGGGCACATTTCAACACACTATATAGTTTTGGCTTATCGAGTAAAGCTGGCAGAGCAATACACCATTGCTCTGGATTTTCGTCAGCATAAAAATATGCTATGGGTAAAGCCGCAGGACATGCGCGCGCTTAACGTCCATCATTATACTTTGGCGTATTTCGAGTAGTTAAATGTCTTGTGTAAATCACTCTACCCTTCGTCGAATCGTGCCTGAAATGCCTGACTGCTTTGGAAGGCAAGAGGGCGGTCTTGCGGTTTGTATGAAAACGCCTAACAGTGTTGGGAAAATAGCTGAGGGCGGTATTCGTCTTCAGGGTAAGTACAAAGCTGATGCAGAAGGTCAGCCTTTAGTAAGTGTTATTACGGCAGTATATAACGGGGCTGAGTTTCTTGAGGGCACAATAAATAGTGTGCTTGGGCAAAAATACTCGAATGTGGAATACATTGTTATTGATGGCGGTTCAACCGATGAAACATTGTCGATCATAAGAAAATACGAACACGCTATCGATTACTGGGTAAGTGAGCCAGATGGTGGCGTTTATGCTGCTATGAATAAAGGTATAAGTCTAGCGAGCGGCAGTTGGATCGGGCTCATTAATTCGGATGACCGCTATACGAAAGATGCGATAGAGATAGTTACGGGTGTCGCGAAGAGTGGTGCTGTTGATATTGTGTGCGGCGATCTGGATATTGTGAGTCGGCAGGAGGGGGCGTTTATTGCTCGTCGATCCGCTAATTATTTGAAGCTCCCTTTTGGTATGTATGTTAATCATCCTGCTAGTTTTGTTAGATCTGCTGTTTATAGGAGTGTGGCCTCCTACGATTCTTCGTTGAGGATTGCTGCTGATTATAAGTTTTTCCTAACGGCTTTTGTTTTGAAGGTTCGGTTTTGTAATGTGTCTGCTTGTCTTGCTGTAATGAGGGATGGCGGTCTGAGTATTAAGCATGAACAACTGACTAAGCAAGAGGAGCGATCCGTGAGGAAAGAGGTTTTGCCTTATGCCCTATATCTCTTGGTCGTACTGATTAAAAAAATTAGGAGGCGAGGTTGAGGCGTTTAGCTGTGTACAGTGATGCCGAGCATTTGGGTGGTCATGAAATTCAGTTGCTGAGTGCTCTCAAGGGGATAAAGAATCAGTATGAGATAGTGCTCTTGGTCAACAAGGAGAATAAGGCGTTTATATCTAGGGCGCGCGAACTAGAAGTTTCGGTGAGCCCTTGCTCCTGCTCGGTGGGTCGATTTGAATTTTTTTTGAGATTTTTCCGGTTTTTGAAGGTGTTGCGTGTTTTTTTATTTCTGAAAGTGTGGCGTCCAGAGGCTTTGTTAGTTGCTCAAGGGAATGTGGAGAAGGGAGGGGTTGCTGTTATAGCAGCTCGTCTGGCAAAAGTTAAATGCATTTCATATATTCCGTCTGCTCACTTTCTTGTGGATGTTTCAAAGAGTCGATTCTGGGGGCGGGTTAAAGATTTTATAAATATTTTAAATTATAGGCTTTGTGGAAATTATATAACAATCAATGGATATAACAGGGATCTGATTCGGCGTCGCTCGGCCACGGCTAGAGTTGTAGTGGTAAATAACGGGATAGATTTCAAGCGATTAGATGAGAGTTCTTGTCTTGAGCTAGAGGTTCCATTTGGTCGCAATGGGCGACGCGTGTATTTAATCGTTGGCAGGATGGAGATTTATAATAAAGGGCAGGATTTGATCCTGGAGTGTCTGTCACGATATCCGGACGCTTTTAGGGAGGCGGATTTCGTTTTTTGTGGTAGTGGTAAGGATTCTGATCTATTCAAACGGCTCACAGAGTTTAAGAGTAATATATTTTTCTATGAGCATGTGGACAATATCGCTATGTTTTATCGTCGAGCCGATGTTGTTGTTATTCCCTCTCGTTTTGAGGCGGGAGAGGGGACGCCGATGGTCCTGCTGGAGGCGTTGTATATGAATAAACCAGTTTTAATGAGTGCGTTAGCTGGTGCTGATATGTATCTTGATAAGCGTTCACTTTTTTCGGTTGGATCTGTTGAGGCTTTGGCGGATAGCCTAAAGGCTGGTCTTTTTGATTCTAAGGGTAAAGGAGTTGATGTCGTGTCATTGCATAGTGAGGCGTCTATGATTAAAAATTTTTCTGGTGCGCTTTCCTCTTTCTTGTGATTTTTACTGCTGAATCGAGGTATTCATGCGAGTTGTCTTTGATAGTATTATTTACGAGTTGCAGCGTGCTGGAGGGATATCGCTCTATTGGTCTGAGTTAATATCCAGGGCAGACCCTTTGTCATCAATATTTTGTGGTAAGCCTAATGATAATATTTTTTCCCCTAATTTTGAGTTTGTGGAAGAATCATATCCATCATTTTTGCCTAGGCGTTACCTTCCGTTTTGGATGAAGGGAGGGGTGGGTAAAACGCATATCTTTCATAGCAGCTATTTGAGGTTTTCTAGCGACTCGGCAGCGTTAAATGTTAGTACGGTTCATGATTTTACTTATGAGCGCTATATTCACGGATTGAAAGGCTTCGTTCATGGTTTGCAGAAGCGGCTTGCGGTTAAGCAGTCTGCTGGAGTTATTTGTGTTTCTGAGAATACTAAGGCTGATTTGTTGAATTTTTACCCTTGGGTGGATGAGAGACGAGTACGTGTTATTTATAATGGAGTGGGGCGTGATTTCTTTCCTCTAAACGATGCGAAGGCGTTACTGGCGTCTGAATTGGGTTGTTTTTCAAAAAGGCCTTTTCTGTTGTTTGTTGGAGATCGAAGTTCATATAAGAATTTTGACATTTTTCTACAGTTAGGTAAGATTTTTCTAGAGTTTGATCTGGTTGTGGTTGGTGGGCAAGCCTTCAGCACGGAGGAAAAAAATAAGCTCTCCTCTATTTCTTCGCGAGTTAAACATTTTCGAGGGTTATCCTCAGAAAGTCTCAATATTCTGTACGGCTCTGCTTTTTGCTTGATTTATCCATCCTCTTATGAGGGGTTTGGTATTCCTGTTCTTGAGGCAATGAAGGCCGGATGCCCGGTCATCTCGACGCGATGCTCATCGATACCTGAAGTGGCCGGTGAGGCTGCGCTTTTGGTGGATTCTGTGTCAGTAGATGCTTTTGTTGATCAACTCAATGCGCTTATGAGTCCCGAATTATATGAGGCTCTTCGGCAAAAGGGATACGTTCAAGCTAGTAAATTTTCCTGGGATAAATGCTTTAAAGAAACTACAGGTTTTTATAAGGAAGTATGGGGTGCTTTAGGAACGTAAAGGTATTTGACTGTTTAGAAATGGGTTTGATAGAGGCTCTGCTTTGAAGGTTACTCTCATTACGGTTTCTTTTAATAGTGGCCGAACTATCCGGGCAACTCTCGATTCCGTTGCTGCTCAGCGGTTTTCAGAGCTTGAATATATTATCGTAGATGGTGGTTCTACCGATGCCACCATGAGCCATGTCGCTAGTTTTCCTGAGTTAGTGAGTGAGGCTATCTCGGAGTCGGATGAAGGTATCTATGATGCCATGAATAAGGGACTGCTGCGGGCAACAGGTGAGATCGTGGGTATCCTTAATTCGGACGATTTCTATCTGCACCCAAATGTCCTCAGCGAGGTAGAGGCTATATTTTCTGCTGATCCAGCGTTGGATGTTGTATTGGGCGATGTTGATTTTGTCTCTGACTGCGACTTGGGTAAGCCTGTTAGACAGTATCGTGCTGGAGGCTTCAGGCCTTGGATGCTGCGCTTTGGTTTAATGCCTCCACACCCCGCCGTTTTTATAAGGCGTTCAGCCTACGAACGTGTAGGCTTTTACAAGCTAGGTTATAAAATCGCGGCAGACTTTGATTTCCTGGTGCGTTTGCTGCTTATTGACGGCGCTAAGTATCGGATCATTAATAAGTATTGGGTAAGGATGCGTACGGGAGGGGCGAGTACTGCTGGTTGGCAGAGTAATCTGATATCTACTCGCGAGATGTTGCGTTCTCTCCGTGAAAACGGAATCTTCTCGTGTACGCCTATGCTTTTGCTGCGGCTACCTATTAAATTTTTCAGACAGGTTTTCTTTTGAATTTTTTGCTGACGGGAGCATCCGGTTTTCTCGGGCGAAGTCTGGCCAAGCGCTTGGTCCTTCAAAAGCGAGGGCACTTGACCGTAACCACACGCTCGCAGAATGCGCCAATTGAGGTGCCTTCTTATGTCGTTGGTGATCTATCTGGTACTACCGACTGGAGAAAGGCTGTTACTGGTCAGCAAATAGTTATTCATGCAGCTGCTCGGGCCCATGTTACCAATGTTGGAGTAGGCGATCCGCTTACCGAATATCGCCGCGTTAATGTTGACGGTACGCTGGAGCTTGCCCGGCAAGCCGCTGCAGCGGGGGTGAAACGTTTCGTTTTCATCAGCTCTATCGGCGTTAACGGGAATATCAATGTTCGCCCGTTTACTGCCCTTGATGTCCCGCACCCCGTGGAGCCCTATGCCCAGTCCAAATGGGAGGCTGAGCAGGGGCTTTGGCGCATCCACCAGGAGACAGGGATGGAGCTGGTGATCATTCGTCCTCCTTTGGTATATGGCCCCGGGGCTCCGGGTAACTTTGGGAGTCTGGTTCGCTGGATCGGTAAAGGGATTCCACTACCCCTCGGCGCTATCCACAATCGCCGTTCGCTGGTTGGCATCGACAATCTTGTCGATTTGATCGTTCGCTGCATCGATCATCCTGCTGCTGCCAACCAAGTCTTTCTGGCGGGTGATGGTCGCGATCTATCGACTACGGAGCTGTTGCGTTTAGTGGGAGATGTAATGGGGCGGCCTGCACGGTTGATTCCTGTGCCTGCTGGCGTTCTGAAGCTCAGCGCGGCATTGTTGGGGCGGAAGGCTATGGCGCAGCGCTTGCTAGGGTCTTTGCAGGTAGATATCTCGCAGACATGCGAGACACTTGATTGGCAGCCGCCTTTCAGTATTGAAGAGGGGCTAAGGCGTTGTTTCTTGCCATCAGATTGACTGGCTTTTAGAGGTTGAGCCTGTGATACGTGTTTTTGATGTTGTTTTGTCCTTGCTGGGTTTGGTCTTTGGCTTCCCGGTGTTGATTTTGATCTATGTGCTGGGCTTGCTGGACACGGGATCTCCGATGTTTCGTCAGGAGCGTGTAGGCCGTGGAAAGCGGCCGTTTACTTTGGTCAAGTTTCGGACTATGGCTGTGGATACCGCTTCTGTCGCGAGCCATCTGGCCTCCAGTGCTTCGATCACGCGCTTGGGAGGCTTTCTGCGCAAGACCAAGCTCGACGAGTTGCCGCAGCTCTGGAACGTTCTGAAAGGAGAGATGAGCTTGGTTGGGCCTCGGCCTAATCTGTTCAATCAGGGCGAGCTGATCGCTGAGCGGGATGCGCGCGGGGTGTATGGTGTTCGCCCAGGTATCACAGGGTTGGCCCAAGTGCAGGGCATAGATATGTCGACACCGGCTCTACTTGCTGAGACCGATGAGAAGATGATCCGGTCGATGTCAATTTCACTCTACTTCAGCTTGATCTTGCAGACTGCGCTGGGTAAGGGTGGCGGTGATAGGGTTGTACATTGAGCTTAAGGTGGTGCGCCGCTCTGGCTCGCGGTGTTCGAGCGTGTGCTTCTTTAAAGTCGTGGTGAGGCAATCTGAAGGATGAGGATGAATGGTGTGCGCCAGTTTCTGGTGAGTTTGCCCAGGCGACAAAAGCGCATGTTGCAGTTGCTGGTCGACACGATCCTTGTCTGGGTCGCTCTTTGGCTGTCCTTTGCGCTTCGTCTGGGAGACATCGACGCAGCCAAGCCGTTTTCTGGCCACGGCTGGCTTTTCATCATCTCTCCGCTGATAGCTCTGCCTATCTTTATTCGCCTGGGTATGTATCGGGCGGTAATGCGTTATGTGGGTAGCGATGCCCTGATCACAATTGCTAAAGCCGTGTCTCTTTCGGCCCTGGTGTTGGCGCTTGCTGTTTACTGGTATCGCGGCCCGACAGCGCTTGTGCCGCGTTCTATGGTTTTCAACTATTGGTGGCTCAGCCTGCTGTTGCTAGGTGGTCTGCGTCTGGGAATGCGCCAATTCTTCATCGGGGCTTGGCTTGAGCCTGTTGTAAGGCAGCGTGACGCCGGCGCGGGCGTATCGCGGGTCGCCATTTACGGTGCTGGGACAGCTGGCAATCAGCTGGCTGCTGCCTTGCGTTTAGGTCGAGCGATGAGGGCGGTGGCATTCATAGATGATGACGCAGGAGTTGCCAATCGCGTCATTGCAGGTTTGCGTGTATATGCACCTAAGCACATTCAGCAGATGATCGACGAGACGGGGGCTGACGAGATTCTCTTGGCGATGCCTTCCATTTCACGCGCGCGCAGGCGGGAGATTCTCGACGCGTTGGAGCCTTATGCGCTGCATGTGCGCAGTGTTCCTGGCTTCACCGATCTGGCAAGCGGGCGGGTGAAGGTCGAGGACATTCAGGAGGTCGACATCGCTGACCTTCTGGGTCGCGATGCGGTACCGCCTCGCCAGGATCTATTTGAGCGTTGCATCAAGGATCAGGTCGTGCTGGTAACGGGGGCCGGTGGGTCCATCGGTTCCGAGTTGTGCCGGCAGATACTGGCCAGTGGTGCGCGCACCCTGCTGCTTTTCGAGCACAGCGAGTTCAATCTCTACAGCATTCACAGCGAGCTGCAGCAGCGGACCGAGCGGGAGTCGCTGTCTATCCGGCTGGTGCCGATTCTGGGGTCTATTCGTAACTTCGAGCGCTTGTTCGACATTCTGCAGACTTGGCGGGTGAACACCGTTTATCACGCCGCAGCTTACAAGCATGTCCCGATGGTCGAGCACAATGTTGCCGAGGGGGTGCTGAATAATCTGGTGGGGACCACCAATGCTGCGCAAGCCTCGATCAAGGCGGGTGTCGCCAACTTCGTGCTGATTTCCACGGACAAGGCCGTGCGTCCCACCAATGTCATGGGCAGCACCAAGCGCCTGGCCGAGATGGTACTGCAGGCGCTGAGTCGTGAGTCGGCGCCGTTGCTGTTCGGGCAGGAGCAGGGCGTCCACCAGGTCAACAAGACGCGCTTCACCATGGTTCGCTTCGGTAACGTACTGGGGTCTTCCGGTTCGGTCATTCCGCTGTTCAGGGAGCAGATCAAGCAGGGTGGGCCGGTGACGGTGACTCACCCGAATATCACCCGCTATTTCATGACCATTCCCGAAGCGGCGCAGTTGGTGATTCAGGCGGGGTCGATGGGGCAGGGCGGCGACGTATTCGTGCTGGACATGGGCTCGCCGGTGAAGATTGCCGATCTGGCCGAGAAGATGATTCGCCTGTCCGGACTTTCCGTTCGTGATGAGAGCAATCCTCATGGTGATATTGCCATCGAGTTCACGGGTTTGCGCCCCGGTGAGAAGCTCTATGAGGAGCTGCTGATAGGCGAGGATGTGAAACCGACCGAGCATCCGATGATCATGCGCGCCGAAGAGGACATGCTGCCCTGGGACGAGCTCAAGGTGCGCCTGCAGGCGCTGCTGGCAGCTGTCGATGAGGATGACTACGCGCATGTGCGGGTGTTACTGCGCGAGACGGTGCATGGGTATGTGCCGGAGGGTGAGATCGTTGACTGGATCCACCTGCGAAATCGGGAGCGTTGACTCGAAGATTTGACAGATGGGAGATAGTGTCTAGGTTGATTTATGTGGGCTGTGAAGCCCCATACGGATCAACTTGTGAAAGGATGCATATCATGCTGAAAGCCCGTCTTTCTTCCCTGCTGTTTGCTGTTCTCACCTCCCTCTCTCTGGCTGCTTTCGCAGCTGAAACTCCGAAAACTGAAAGTGCCAAGCCGGTTGCCGTTGAGATGGCGGCGGTCGCTGCGGTTAATCTGAATACTGCTGACGCGGAAACACTGCAGCGTGAGTTGGCGGGTATTGGAGCGACCAAGGCTCAGGCTATTGTGGCGTACCGTGAAGAGCACGGTGATTTCGCTTCTGTTGATGAGTTGCTGGAAGTGAAGGGAATTGGGGAGGCCACGCTGGAGAAGAATCGCGACAAGTTGAGTGTTAACTGACGCTTGTCGGCGTTTCTGTCTAGGCCGGTCGTTGACCGGCCTTTTTCGTTTTTGCCGGTTGAAGATTGGGCAATGCAATTTGCGCCTTTTGTAGGAGCCCCGACTCGGGGCGAAGCTTTTGCTTTTGCCGTGTTTGGGCGAACGATTCGCGGCGGGGCGCCGCTCCTACAGGTGCAGGGGCTCCCTCAGGAGTGGAGAGCTTGAGGCGGAGTCCCTGGTGAGAGTCCTGCAGGCACAAAAAAGCCTCGGATCAACCGAGGCTTTCGAATTTGGCTCCGCGACCTGGACTCGACAGCGCAGCTGAACGCGCTTCAGCGCGGCCCCGAAGGGGTGAGCGAAGCGAATAACCTGGGACGCAGTCCCTGGTGAGAGTCCTACAGGCAATAAAAAAACCCAGCGGTTAGGCTGGGTTTTTGAATTTGGCTCCGCGACCTGGACT